>NZ_JBIWCZ010000007.1:0-164148 GCF_044761765.1 Peribacillus sp. NPDC097284 | reverse complement strand
TCGATGCAGGCGATGCTTACTTTCGCTGCCATGAATTTAAAGAAGATGGCCAATTGGACATGGCGAGATTCAAAAATGGCCTAATATAGTGGGCTAGTAGAGACCCAAGCTCTTAATCTTGAGCAAAATTCCAAGAAAATATCAAAAGGGATTCGGAATGAAACCATTCCGAACCCCTTTTGTCTACAAACTGAAACCACCTTTAAGGTGGTTTTTTTTATGTGATCGGGAGGATGAACCCTCCATAGGCAAAGGCAAAAATGATGACGAAGGCAGGGTGAATCTTGAATTTCCCCAATGCTAGGAAGGCAATTCCGGCAATGATTAAGGAATGAATATATCCAATGGAGCCGACAGCGTCAGCAGCCATATGCCATGTAAGCAATAGCATCATGATGGCAATCACGGGCTGAACGAGTAAGGACATGCCTTTTACGATGGGCGACTGCTTGTATTTTCGCAAGATTTTCAATAAATAAATCAAGGCCACGGCAGAAGGAATGATCGTCCCCGCCAAAGCGACGAAGAACCCGGGCCATCCGTAAACATCGTAACCGACATAGGCGGCGATTTTTGTGGCAATCGGTCCTGGGAGGGAGTTTCCAAGCGCAAGCATTTGTGAGAATTCCGTATTAGAAAGCCAACCATAGCGGGTGACAATTTGGTCGTACATAAGCGGAATCGAAGCTGGACCTCCTCCATAGCCAAGGATATTCGCTATGAAAAATGCCAAGAACACAGCTACACCAATCGGGATGAAAATGGCACCCATTATGCTGATTCCTCCTTCTTATCCTGTTTCTTATTTTTCAATCTGTTCTTCAATTTAAAATGAAAGGCACCATATAAAAGGAAAATCATGATGACGATACCAGGATGCAGGGAAACGACCTGAAGAAGTAAGAAGGAGATGGAAAAAAATAAGATGCCAAGCACTTTCCCTAACCCTTTAACGGCCTTTTCACCAAACTCATACGCCATTTGTCCAAGCATGACAGCAACGACTGGCATCACGGCAGCAATCATATTGGTAATCATCGCCGAATTACTGAGGACGTTTATGAAGGCGATCAAGAATACCATGGCAAAGGCAGATGGTAAGATATGCGCCGCCACACTTACGATGGCACCAGGCCATCCTTTCAGTTTGTACCCCAGATAGGCGGCCATCTTTGTGGCAATCGGACCAGGGAGTGTATTGGCAATGGCCAATGTATCACCGAATTCGTCATCATCTAGCCAATGATAACGGGAAACTGCTTCATGCCGGATGAGTGGAATGACCGATGGACCACCACCGAACCCTAAAATCCCCGTCCGCATCATTCCTACGGTTAATTCGCCGTATGGATTGTTCACATTGATTCCTCCTCTGTACGAATAATATTTTCCATGATTATCTATTAATCATAACAAAATAGATTTCGAAATGCTCATAAAATTTTAATGAAAGTATCGAATTGTACTGTAATTATATAACTTATTAGTTCAATAGATGATTTAAAGATGAAAATGATTTCTATTTGTTAATAAAAACAAATAAGTGTATTACGTATTGTGAGTGAATGGTTTATAATACAAATATAGTTAATTTTCAGAAAAATAAAATAAATAGATGAAAGGAGCAACTGTATGACACAATCGATTATCGGAACGAAGAGCATGGTAGTGAGCCCTCACTATTTAGCATCGATGGCGGGAAATCATATTCTCGAAAAAGGTGGCAATGCGTTTGATGCAGCGGTGGCTGTCAGCGCCTGCCTGGGTGTTGTTTATCCGCATATGACGGGACTTGGCGGTGATATGTTCTGGCTGAATTATGAAAATGGTGACGGGAAAATAAGTGTTTATAATGGTAGCGGACGATCTGGGGCAAATGTCAGCCGTGAAACTTATGCAGGGGAAGCGGCCATTCCCTTTCGTGGCATAAGGAGTGCCATCACCGTTCCGGGAATGGTAGATAGCTGGGATGCTATATTAAAAGAATTAGGTACCTTATCATTGGCTGAGGTTCTTGTACCGGCAATCGACTATGCGGAAAATGGTTTTCCCATTACGAAGAACCAAGTGGACTATACAAAGCAGAACTGGGACTGGCTTTCAAAGATGCCGATCACGGCCGATATTTATGCACCAGGAGGAAGAATTCCGGAAGTGGGGGAACGTTTTTTCCAAAAAGACTTGGCTCGTAGTTTAACCTGGATTGCTGAACGGGGGAGGGATGTTTTTTATCATGGCGAACTTGGCCAATCCATCGTTACTTATTTGCAGGAACAAGGTGGACTGTTAACGGCTGCTGACTTTGCTAACCATGAAGGTAACTGGGTCGAGCCCATATCCACTACCTACCGGGACTATACCATTTATCAAGTCCCACCCAACTCTCAAGGATTCGTCGGTTTGATGGCATTAAATATTCTAGAGAACTTTGACTTGGAAAACATGAAGCATGGTTCTGCCGATTATTATCACCTATTGGCTGAGGCGTTAAAAGCAGGGTTCCGTGACAGAAACGAGGTATTAACGGATCCCGAATTCTTTGATATTCCACTGGATAAGCTGCTTGATAAGCGATACGCTGCCAAGATTGGGGCAGCCATTCAACAAACGAAGGCAGAAAAGGTGGCAAGCCCGCCGATGGGCAGTGACACCGCTTATGCCGCCGTTGTAGATAAGGATGGAAATTCCGTATCATTCATTCAGAGCCTGTACTTCGAATTCGGATCTGGCGTCGTTGCCGGTGATACAGGAGTGATTCTTCAAAACCGGGGGTCTTTTTTCTCGCTTGATTCCAACCATGTCAATACTTTGGAACCTAACAAGCGTTCCTTCCATACCTTGATGCCGGCAATGGCCTGTAAGAATGGAAAACCTAGCATTATTTACGGAACACAAGGTGGGGAGGGTCAACCGCAGACGCAAACCGCAATCATTACCCGAATGATCGATTATGGGATGGATCCCCAAACGGCCATCAATGAGCCTCGTTTTGTCTGGGGCAGGACCTGGGGAGAATCTAGTGAGGCGTTACGCATCGAAAGTCGTGTAGAGAAAGATACTATTGAGAAACTTCAAGAAAAAGGGCATCTTGTCGAAGTCGTGGAGGAGTTTGATGGGGCGATGGGACATGCGCAGGCCATCCGAATCGATGAGCATGGATTCCTTAAAGGTGGAGTCGACCCACGGGGAGACGGTGCAGCTGTCGGATCTTGAAAAGAGTACGAACGTAACCTCGATATAACCTGATTTCATTTCATAAAAAACGTAGGGCCCAGGCTTTTAAGCCGGGGCCCTACGTTTTTTACTATTACTTTTGATAGAGTTACTAACTTTGAGGTAAATAGTATTCACTCTCACTAAATGTATTTTAAATGAATAAAATGTTAGTCAGATCCTACAGATAATACTACTTTAGTCTAGTGATATGTCGAATATAGGTAAAAAATACCATGTTAATCTTCGGTAGCTACCTTTTAATATACGTACCTGGCAATTCTGACGCCATTATAAGACGACTATCAGAAGCTCTTTCTCGCTATTTTCCTACTTTTATACAAGGATTAATTTAGGGAAAATGTCGAAGAATAAGGGTAAATGAGTGATTTAACAGAAAATATTTTTTGAAATCCTAAAAGATTATAAACATATAGGACTATATACAATAATATGTAAAATTAGGTAATATTGTGTAAATACATTCTTTATTGAGAACTAAATAATCTTAATAAAGAATATCATAGAGTGAATGTACTCCTAGATTAGTATGGAAAAGCTGCTTCAAGAGTATTCATACGAGTAAAAAATAAAAGGGAGGAGATATATTTATTTTATATTCTGTATTATACGACTTGTAACATGAAGACGGTTACTAAAGATTTTGAGAAAGTAAAATAGAGATGCGGGGGGAATTGAAGTGGGTATGAAGAAAAAGTTAGGTTTAGGTATTGCATCAGCAGCATTAGGACTATCACTGATTGGTGGGGGTACATATGCTTATTTCAGCGATCAAGAAGTAACGAATAATACGTTTGCAGCAGGTACATTGGATTTGTCCATTAATCCACAAACCATCGTCAATCTTGAGAATATGAAACCGGGTGACTCAAAAACAACTGAATTTAAATTAGCGAATAATGGTTCGTTGAAAATTAAAAACGTCAATCTAAAAACGGCATATTCGATAGTCGATGCGAAGGGTGACAATGGTTCTGAAGATTTCGGGAAGCATATCCGGGTGAATTTCTTATGGAACTGGGACAAAGAGAATGAACCTATTTTTGAAACAACTCTACTAGAATTGAAAAATATGGATCCAGATGTTGTTAAAAAGAATGTTCTTGACCCTTTCTTTGCAAAAAATGGTGGGCTTGAACCGGGTGCTGTAAATGATCTTTGGGTACAGTTTGAATTTATCGATAACGGTGAAGATCAAAATGTATTACAAGGCGATCAACTTAAACTTGACTGGACATTTATCGCCAATCAAACGGCTGGTGAAGCTAAGTAAAATTTCTCATATACCTATGAGAAGTAATTTAAAAACTATTTATCAGGGAGATGAGATAATTGAAAGTAAATAAGAAAATGGTTTCTACTACTTTAGCTCTATCCGTTTTTTTAGGGACGTTCGGTACAGGTGGATCGCTTGTAGGTGCTCAGGATAATATTAAATATAATGATGAATATAAAACTCCTTCTTTTATCGGGGAAACTTGGTCCCCAAAAGGGAAAAGTGGCTTAAGCAAGAAGGAAATCGCCTATTCTTTCCTTAATGAGAATAGTAAGAAGTTTAAATTAAAAGGTGATATGAAAAAAAACTTTAAAGTAATAGATGAACAAGCTGATAAAGAAGTTGGAACCCATCACTTTAGACTGGTTGAACAGTATAAAGGAATTCCTATATACGGATCGGATTCGACGATAGCGATTGACGAGAATAATAATGTTACGTCTTTCTTCGGTGAAGTAGTACCTGATCTAGAGAATGAAAATATCAAGACAGAGGTTGCCATTTCTGAAACAGAGGCGATTGAAGCAGCAAAACAGGATATTGAAAAGAAAATTGGCAAGGTGGATCAGTACGATGGTGACATTGCCGTTGAACAGTATATTTATGAATTCGATGGAGCATTTCATAATACGTTTCTAGTTAAAGCTTCAACTATTGAACCAGAGGTTGGATACTGGCATTATTTCATTGATTCTACCAATGGAAAAATTGTAGATAACTATAATGCTGCCCATGAAGTTACGGCATTCGGTAATGGCGTATTTAATAACAAGCAGATGTTTGAAGCGCAATTTGCTAACGGAGTGTATGGACTCACTGATGTGACAAGAGGAAAAGGCGTAGTCACCAATGATGCAAAGAATGGCAATCGACTAGTCACAAGTCTTATTAAAATGTTTAAAGACGGTGCTGCTGTAGATGCACACGCAAATGCACAAAAAACCTATGATTATTTCAAAGGCACATTTGGGCGTAATTCGGTGGATGATAATGGCCAACAGTTAATTTCTTCGGTCCATGTGAATAATAATTGGAATAATGCATCCTGGAATGGAAGAACGATGTCATATGGTGATGGTGATGGCATCGCCTATCATAATTTCGCTGGAGGGTTGGATGTTGCTGCGCATGAGATGGCGCATGGTGTGACTCAACATACAGCAAATCTAGTCTATCGAAATGAATCCGGGGCATTGAACGAATCCATGTCAGATATATTTGCTGCCATGGTAGACAGAAGTGATGAAGAATGGCTAATTGGAGAAATGATCGTTAAGGATGGAAGAAAGGGACTGCGTTCCATGAGTAATCCTGCAGAAATCGTTGACGTCAGAACGGATAGCGGATTTTCTCCAGATCATTGGAGTAAAAGGTATACAGGTACTTTAGATAGTGGTGGCGTTCATATCAACAGTAGTATCAATAACAAGGCCGCTTACCTGATCTCAGAGGGTGGAACCCATTATGGGGTTACCGTGAGTGGGGTTGGACGTGAAGCGACAGAACAAATTTATTACCGCGCCCTTTCAAAATACCTGACAGCCAGTTCAAACTTTACAATGATGAAAGAAGCCGCCATTCAGGCTGCAACGGATTTATATGGAGCTAGCTCAAAAGAAGTTAGAGCTGTAAAAGCCGCATATATCGCTGTTGGTGTGAACTAAGGATTTAAAAAGTGGAGGTGTCCCAAAAGTGTTCTTTTGGGCACTTCTTTTATATCGAATACTTGAAGTACATTCTATACATAGGAGTTCCAGAGCATTAGTCTAGGAATCGTAAATCTGAAAGGCAGCAAGCACTATAAAGAATGAAGCCTAGGAAGAAGGGGTTTCCAATACTAAATAAAAAGGGAATTTGGAAGAGAAAAAAACTATTATGGACATTAACCAAGCTGGTGGCTATATGGTATTTATTTTTAGGAACAGTGGTGGCTGTTACGGGGCAAACGAATGCCTATTACACCGACATGGAACTAGTAAACCAAGAGATTCAAATTGGGACTTGGGAGATAGCCGAGGACATGGATTGCTCTAACGCAAAAGAGAATGAAAATCATGAAGAATGTGAAGAAGTGAAGGAACCGATCGACGATGAGCCAGATCCAAATGAAAATCAGGAGAATGAGAGTGCTGAGCCCGAAACTGAGGAGAATGAAGAAGCAAAGGACTCTGATGAAAAAGTAGAGGATTCCACTAAAGACGAAATTGAAAATAAGCCTAAAGAAAACGAGGCTATCGATAAAGAAAAAGAAGAAAGTGAGTTACCGATTAAAAAGGACCCTATTACAGAGGATGAGAACACAGATGGTAAGGTAGATAATAAGTCAGGAGGCGAAGAGTTTGAAAAGAACGCTGAAAGTAATAAGTAATTTGATTACAGTGGTACTATTTTTAAACTTAATGGTAATGGTATTTCTTATCATATCTTCAAAAGCGTCTGGGGGGGAACCCCAGGTTTTGGGGTATCAGCTTAAAACTGTTTTGTCCGGATCGATGGAACCTACCTTTCAAACCGGGTCAGTTATTGCTGTCAAGCCGCTAAGTTCAGACGAGAAACTAGCCCTTAAAAAAGGGGACATCATCACATTCCAAACAAGTGAGGAAATACTCATAACGCATAGGATTGCCAAGGTGAACAGTAGCGGAGAGCACGTTCTTTACGATACGAAAGGTGATAATAATAAAACGATAGATGCCGATCCGGTTCTATCCGATAATATTGTAGCTCTATACTCTGGATTCACTATTCCTTATGTAGGATATTTCATCGATTTCACCCAATCAAAAGAAGGTGCTGCTCTCTTACTGATTGGTCCGGGTTTATTGCTCTTAGCTTACTCAGGTTTTTGCATCTATCAAGGATTAAGAGAAATGGAATCAACTGAAAAACTAACACCCAAGAAAAAAATAGTGTGATGGTGTATGGGCTTAAAAAGTCTAATCAATAAGCAGGAAACCCCCGGCAAAGGGACAATGCATATGCCTCTTTGCCGGGGGTTTGTTTGTAGTATTCCTAAATTCATTAACTTCCCCGGTATACCTGATAGCCCCATGGGGAGACGAGTAAAGGCACATGATAGTGGGAAGCGGGGGACGCTAGACCGAAGCGGATAGGAACTTGGTCCAAAAAGGGAGGGTCAGGTAGCTCAATTGATTGACCGCGGAAGTAATCGCCGATATGAAAGACGATTTCGTACTGTCCGGTTTTTGCCTCTTCCCCGGTGAGGAGAGGGGCATCGAGCCGCCCATCCGCGTTCGTGACAGCTGTTTGGAGTAGCTGCCAGGTAGAGGATGATGATTCGGAGTAATATAATTCAATCGTGACGTTTGCAGCGGGTTTCCCGTGTGTTAAGTCCAAGATATGCGTTGTTAAACCAGACATATATGTCTCCTTATCCCTTGCATTCTTCGGCCAAGGCCGAGACTATTTAGCTTTTGATTTTTTCCTGTAAACGAAAGAACGCTATTTGATAAATCTCTGCTAAGGCCGTTTCAAACTCGGTTTCTTCTGTATGGTGAATCCTCAATTCCATTGCTTCATATATGTCATGCTTATCCTTGCCGCGTACTGCGAGGATGAAGGGGAAGTTAAACTTTTTTTGATAACGTCTATTTAATGAAAGGAAATTTTCGTATTCTAAAACGGTAAGGTCCTTTAATCCCGCTCCTCGTTGTTCCTTGGTCGAGTCAGCTGTCATTTCGACTTTGTCACCTAGGTTTGGGTGCTTCCTTATTAAATCCATTTGCATTTCCTTAGGTGCGTGGTTCACGATATCGACCATGCATTGATGAAGGCTTAATAAGGAAGAAAACGGCCTGGACGCTGAGGCTTGCTCTGGAATCCAAGGTGAGTGCTCGAAAGTATCCCCGAGAATCTCCGTGAATTCCTTATGGCTTTTTTTCTGTAACATCTCCAATGTGATCATGTTCTAGACTCCTTTTATACGCTTTTGGCTAAGAGGTGGTCCGTTTCAGGCACCACTCTTGGATCTGATTTTTTATTGCGGGGAGTTAAAATTAAGTTCAGGATGATGGCTGTCAGGCTACCGGTAATGATTCCATCGCCGACAACGATACGGATCGCTTCCGGCAGGCTCGAGAACAATTCGGGAACGACCGTTGCGCCGAGACCCAAGGATACCGAACATGCGATGACCAATAAATTCGAGTTATCGGAAAAGTCTACATCGCCTAACATCTTGATTCCTGAGGATACAACCATCCCGAACATGACGACGGTGGCTCCACCAAGAACGGCTGTAGGAATCAATGTAGCGAGTGCTGCAATTTTTGGAACCAGTCCAAGCCCGATTAAAATGAAACCGGCCGCGATGGTGATGGATCGTTTTTTCACGCCGGACAATTGAACCAGTCCGACATTTTGTGCGAATGTGCTATAGGGAAAGGCGTTGAAGATTCCTCCTAAAGTGAAGGCTAGCCCTTCTGCACGATAGCCCCGGACGATATCCCGTTCCTTTAAGTCACGCCCGGTTATTTTTCCAAGGGCAAGGAAGGCACCGGTCGATTCGATTAGGATGACCGTTCCGACTAGCATCATCGTCAGGATAGGCGCGATTTCAAAGGTGGGTACGCCGAAGTAGAATGGAGCCGGGACATGAAACCACGAGGCTTCCATGACGGCGGAAAAATCCATTTTTCCTGTAAATGCGGAAACAATCGTTCCTGCGATGATGCCGACCAATACGGAAATGGCGCGGATGAATCCAGTGAAATACCGATTCATCAGTAAAATGATGAAAAGGACACCGAATGAAAGCATCAGGTTTTCTGCTGAACCAAAGTCTTTGCTTCCAGCACCGCCAGCCATGTTTTTAATGCCGGTGGGAACTAAGGATAACCCAATGATGATGACGACTGTCCCAGTCACGACAGGAGGAAATAACTTTAGTAGCTTGCCGAATATATTGGAGAAGAAAATGATGAATAGACCTGCTGCGATGATCGATCCATATATGGCGGAAATGCCATAGTTACTTCCTATGGAAATCATGGGAGTGACCGCTACGAAGGAAGTCCCTAAAACAATCGGAAGCCCAATGCCGAAGAATTTGTTTTTCCATGCTTGGAGTAACGTCGCGATTCCACAGGTTAATAAGTCAATAGCAATGAGGTAAGCAAGCTGTTGAGGAGTGAAGCCTAAGGCGCCTCCGACGATGATGGGCACCAGGATTGCCCCTGCATACATGGCGAGGACATGCTGTAGGCCTAAGGAGAAAACCTTGGACTTGCCAACTTTTTCATTCATATAAGTAAAACTCCCTTCTTGAAAAAAATGTCATATAATATAACGCATGCTTGTTATGATTAATATCATCATAATAAATATTCTGATAATTGTCATTGGGTATTGTAACTAATTTTCAGAGGGGATTATGGACAGACTATATAAAGAGAGAACAAGGTAGTCCAAAGGATGATAGAGTATTTTCCTGCTGGCTTACTTGAAAAGTGGGAATTTGTCGTAATATGCGAAATATATTGACAGATTCATAATGAACATATTAGTATATATGTAATCATTTGGTTGGAATTTAGATATCTCCATATATACCTGTTGGATGTCTGTAATGACAGGAGGCCACTAAGGATGTTTCAGGAAAATACAGTGTACATAGTGGGCGAGTCAAAGGCGGCGTCCAATAATCCGATTACTCAGCAGTTTAACTGCTTTTTTATTGGATTGGTCATTGATAGCGATACACATGAGATCGTGGATGTGGAATGTTCGACTACAATATCGCTTACATCCAAGTTCATTCGCTCCATGTTGAATGGACATTCCATTCTTCAACCTGATGTGTTGGAGAAGGAAATTGAGAAACGGTATTTTGGTTCTTCTCAGAAAGCTCTGACCGTTGCCATAAGGAATGCAAGTATTAAATATCTTCAACTTAATAAGATATAGCTGCTTCTTTTGTTAGACGCAATTGAAATCCAGCTGTTAAAGAGTGTATTCGTGCGCTCTTTGGCAGCTGGATTTTTTTATTAGGGACATGTTGACTAAATCATAGTTTAGTAGAACGGAATCCCTTGAATATAAGGAGGTATGGGAAATGATTCAAGATGGCGTGATGTTTGTCTGTTTTTTATTGGCATTTACTGCTGCGATTGCCGTAGTGGAGAAGAAAGTAGGAGGAAAGTTCTTCAAGTATGTACCTGGCATTGTCCTCATTTATATTGGAGCGGCCTTGATGAAGACATTTGGGCTCTTTTCAGACAGTGAATCAGTCGAAAATGCATATGGTACTGTCAGGGGTCTCCTGCTTCCAGCCATGCTGATGCTTATGTTGTTACAGTGTGATATACGTAAAATATTGAGACTAGGACCGAAGATGCTTTTAACTTTTTTTGCGGCGTCAATCAGTATCGTAGGAGGATTCACTCTAACTTACGTCCTAATGAATGGTTTTTATGCGGAAGGAACTTGGAAGGCATTTTCTGCTTTAAGTGCAAGTTGGACAGGGGGATCCGCCAACATGGTGATCCTGCAAGGGATATTGGATGTACCTGAAAATATCTTTGGTTATGCGTTAATCATGGATACAGTCAATTACTCCATTTGGGTCATGTTTTTGTTCTGGTTGGTACCTCTAGCTGGGAAATTCAATTTTTGGACCAAAGCGGATACCTCTTTCATTGAACAAATGACCTCGGAGCTTGAAGCGGGGGAAAAGACAAAGACGGAATTTGGCTTCGTGGAATTGATCGGTTTCTTGGCTCTCGCTTTAATCGTATCAGCAGGGGCGACAAAAATCGGGGAAAATCTGCCGGTGTTGGGTGCTGCAGTGAATGGGACGACGTGGACCATCATCATCGCTTCGACTGTAGGGTTGCTTCTGGCCGTCACGAAGGTTGGGCGTATCGCGGGCTCCATGGAAATTTCCAAAGTCATGCTGTATATAGTCATTGGCTTAATTGCCTCCCATGCCGATTTTTCACAGCTGTTTCAAGCGCCTGTGTATATTCTATCCGGTTTCATGATTCTGTTCTTCCATGGATTGATCATGGTCATTTTGGCAAAAGTCTTCAAGTTGGATCTATTTACAATGGGAGTTGCCTCATTGGCTAATATAGGAGGGGTTGCTTCAGCTCCGATATTGGCGGGCGCATTTAACCGGGCTCTAATACCCGTCGGAATTCTGATGGCTGTTTTGGGTAGTCTTCTGGGTACCTATTTTGGAATATTTACGTCATATATACTATCAAGCTTTTAAGGAAGGAATGTTACGATGAAGATTGAAAGTTTACAAGTATCAGTGGAAACTCTACCACTCATCAAACCATTCAAGACTGCCTTGCGCACTGCAATGGAAATTGAGAACATCATGGTTTCCGTGAAGTTGGAGGATGGTACGGAAGGATTGGGTGCAGCAGCCCCGACGGTTGCCATCACAGGAGATTCCACTAATGGAATCATGACGGTCATTGAAGAAGTGATCACGCCACATCTCATTGGCCGTGACATCGAGAATATTCAAGTATTGTCTCAGGTAATCCAACAATCCTGTGTAGGCAATACAAGTGCAAAAGCTGCTGTTGAAATCGCTTTGTATGATGCAGCCAGCAAAAGGTGGCAGCTCCCTTTATATCAATATCTGGGTGGGAAATCGAATGAGCTGAAAAACGATATGACAATCAGTATTGATACACCTGATGAAATGGCAAAGGCGGCCTTGTCCCTAATAGAAGGTGGATTTTCAACGATGAAAATCAAGCTGGGGAAGGATTGGAAGAGTGATGTGGAACGGGTCTCCCGCATTCGAGAAGCTGTGGGGGATCAAATCATCATCCGGGTCGACGCGAATCAAGGATGGACAACAAAACAAGCAATCTCCATCATTCATGAAATCGAGGAGAGGAAGCTGAACGTTGATTTGGTGGAACAGCCTGTGCAAGCACATGACATCGATGGTTTGAAAGAAATAAAGAGGTCGGTGAACGTGCCGATCATGGCCGACGAAAGTCTGTTTTCCCCTCGTGATGCCTTGAGACTTTTAAGTGAACGGGCTGTTGATTTACTGAATATTAAATTAATGAAAACCGGAGGAATTCGGCGTGCACTTCAGATCGCGGATATGGCAGAAGTAGCCGGGGTTGAATGCATGATCGGAAGTATGATGGAATCAACCATAAGTGTAGCGGCCGCAGCACATCTGGCAACCGCACATCCAAACATCACGAAGATTGATCTGGATGCACCATTATGGATTAAGGATGAATCATTTGAAGGACTTCAATTTAAGAAAGACCAACTCTTCATTACCGATAAACCTGGACTAGGGGTCAAGAGGAAATCCTCTTTTACTCAATAAAACTTTTTGGAAGGGTGATTATGTAGATGGAAAGAAAAAAGGTATTGGTTTTAGTTCTATCTTTCTTTGCACTTAGTATTTTACTATTCAGTTCAAGTGAAGCAAGCGCAAAAGAAAAAGTGAGAAGTGCCTATGTAGATGTAGCGGTTGCCACTCTGTGGACGGAGCCGGACCTATTAAGACAATTGGATGCTCCTTCTGCGTCGAACCCCGTTGATTTGAATGCCTGGATCAAGTCCATGAAGTATGAGGACAAGCTGTGGCTTGTGGGTAACCTGGAAACACAGGCGTTATATGGGTCAAAAGTGACCATACTCGAAGAACGAGGAAATTGGGTGAAAGTAGCAGTAGCCAATCAGTTGACATCCCGAAATGAAGCGGGTTATCCAGGATGGATGCCAAAAGGGCAATTGAAGACAGCAAAGGCCTTTGAAAAACAACTCTCTAAAGGGTTAGTCCTTGTGGATGCTCCCAAGACTTGGCTTTATTCGGATTCGAAACAGCGGTCGAAATTCATGGAAGTCAGCTTTGATACACGCCTTCCACTTTTACAGGTGAAAAAAGATAAGGTAAAAGTTATGACACCAAGTGATGGAGCCAAATGGATAGATAAGAAAGACGTAGAGATCTATCAAAATGAAAATCAAATTCCAAAACCGACGGGTACGGACATCGTGCAATCGGGCAAAGGATTTTTAGGTCTTCCTTATCTATGGGCCGGAATGTCTGGTTTTGGATTTGACTGTTCCGGGTTTACCTATACGATGTACCACGCTAATGGAATAACGATTCCAAGGGACTCTTCCGTTCAGGCGCAACAGGGGGAAATGGTGAAACGGGAAAACCTTGAACCAGGCGATTTACTCTTTTTTGCCTATGATAAAGGAAAAGGGAAGGTCCACCATGTAGGGATGTATATAGGAAAAGGGAAGATGATTCATTCACCAAACACCTCTACACATGTAAGGATAGATGAAATCGATACATCGGGTTACGGTGAAGAATATGCTGGGGCAAGAAGATATCTAGATTAACTTTAGGCGTTATGATAGTCTAAAGGGGTTCGAAATCTTCATTTCGAACCCCTTTTATTTTGATATTCAGTTCGTCATCCTGGGCATTATTTTATAATGGCAACGGCAGGATCTTTTTTATCTTGATTAGCATGTATTTTTACCATGGCCATTCTTGCAAGGGGTTGAATGACTAAACTCTCAGCAATAAGAACGATGAAGAAGTTTCTTGGCCAATATGAAATAAAGTTGCTAAAGGTATCCGAATTAAAACCGTTACCGATGATTCCGCCAATGAAAGTCATGCACATGGACATGCCGAATACAGTGAATACGATACGGAATAAAATCTTTGCGTTAAAGCTATCTGTTGGTTGAGTGAACTTTTTTACCATGTTTTCTGCAATGCGTCCTACAAGGACTGGCTCAATGACCATGGCGATAATAAACATGATTGGCCAAATTTTGATAATATCCATTGCAACTTCCCCGTTAAATTCACCAGTTACTGTAATGATACTGAATGACGACATGAATAAAGAGGTAAGAAAACAGATGATACCTCCGTATAATGCGCCCTCTTTGCCGTTTCTTGGTAATCTAGTTTCGTTTTTCAATGTTTTCTTCCTTCCGAAAATACATATTTAGACGTTGTGGCTACGTGATCAATACACGTAAAAAGTATTTACACTACTGATTCTAAGGCGTAATGAAAATCCCTCAACAAGCAAGTCGAGGGGCTTTGTATGGACGTAATTATATTACATTAATACGCCTTTAATAAATTGGGCAATCCCTTCGAAATCGTTCTTAATGGTTCGCTCGAGTTTTTTGTTAAACAAAGCATGATCCCACCTTCGATGGTAGCGGTCAGCATTAATGCCAGTGCCTGAGCTGCTTCTTTGGAAAAGCCATCTTCTATTAATTTGATTGAATAAATATCTTGAATCTTTGTGAAAGTGAGAGCACAAGTGGTTCTCACTGGTTCGCTTAGCGATCCCATTTCGCTTACCATACTACTGAATGTATAACCACTAATCATCCCATCACGATCATACTGAACGGCCAGTTTTTCAATCATCGATTGAGTAGCCATTTGTGTAGTTGGATGTTGTTGGAAAATTTCTTTCATATCCGAAGTGATAATAGTATTCAAAGATTGAAGACAAGCGATGAGTAATTCTTCTTTTCCGTTGGGGAAATGGTGATAAAGTGAGCCTTTTGAAATGTTACATTTCTTTAAGATTTCATTTAATCCTACGCCTAAATATCCTTTTTTCTGAAAAAGGTTTGTAGCGATGTCAATGATCAGTGATTTTGTATCCAATCGCAGTAAACCTCCTCTAAACCAACCGGTCTGTTTTTAAATATATCAAAATAATGTTTTATAAGTCAAGATAATTATAAATTCACATTTTTAAGAAATTAAAGTTTATCCCCATTCCACAATCCTACTGGGATAACGCATATGTGGATGGTATATACAACGGTATATTCTTTGCTTCCATAAAAAAGAGAGCCTTTAACAGGCTCCTGAATACTCCCAATCATTCTTATTCTTTGTAAGTTCGGTCGAATCTTGGAAGGTATTTAGCTTTTTACCCGTTCAAGCAATTCCATGCGGTTACCGAAAGGGTCGGAAATGAAGAATCTTTTAACACCTGGGATTCTATCGTCCTCCATGACATCGATTCCATTTGTTACTAAATGCTGTTTTAAAGCTTCTATATTCTCTACTTCAAAAGCGGGATGAGCTTTTTTTGCCGGATAAAATGGTTCTTCGATTCCGATATGTATTTGGTGATTGGCGAATTCAAACCAAACGCCACCGCGTTTCTTTAGGGCTTCAGGTTTCTCGACTTCATCAAAGCCTAGCAGGTCCTTGAAAAATGTTCTTGCCTTGTCCTCGCTGCCTTTAGGGGCGGCGAGCTGAATATGGTCAATGGACTTAAAAGTAAATGGCATGTAAATCAATCCCCTCTGGATCCAAATGGATAGTATGTTCTTGATTCAAATCTTACACCTATTGTAATAATAAGGAAATTATAAAGTTGTTATTTAAGTTGATAAGTCTTGCTTATGGTTAACGATCCTAACGTGTTTGTAATGGAAGGATGTAATTGGAAAGATGAAATCTAAGTAGTTAGCAGGGTGTTGATCCTTAAGGCAAGTCGTATTTGCAGTGTGGTTTCAGGGTCTTTCAAGCTCTTCCCAAGTAGTTCCTCGCATTTCTCGAGTCTGTATACAACGGTGTTCCGATGAACAAATAATCTCTTGGCTGTTTCGGAAATTTGGCAATGGGTCTCCAGGTAGACGGATAGTGTCTGCAATAATGGTTCTTGCTCTTCGTTCTTTATTTTCGAAAATCCTTGTAGGGCGAAGTGGTTAAAGTTCTTTAGGTCTTCTTCAGGGATGATTCGTAGCAATTCCATGATGTCTTTTGTCCGGAATGTCTGGATATATCCAGCCCTTTTTGATAGACCGCCTTCCTTGAGGGAGTCATTCGCTTCCTTGAAGGCGTGTTTGATCTGAAGAAATTTCGGGGCCATATGGCTGACTCCGAACGACATGGTACAGTCAAATTGTTTATTCACTGTTCTTTGCAAGGCATGTAAGGAGGATTCTACATATTGAAGGGAACGGTTTGAATCTTCGTTTACCTCATATAAAAGAATGCACTTCTTTCCTTTTGTAAAGAGGTGGATAGGGAGGGTTGAGTCGAGAAGTTCCTCTTCTAAAAATGCATAAACCGAATCGGCTTTTTCCTGTTGCTGTGTATAGTTTTTACTTTCATGGGTTTCGTCCATTTTCCCAACGACGCATATATATGTTTGTTCGTTATGTAAGGAGAACTCTTTTGCCCGGTTTATGATTTCCTCATGTGAGGAGAAGCTGCCATCAAGGACATGGAGGAAGAATTCATTTCGTATATTTCGATCATGCTGTTTGAGTGCGTGCTCTTTCATTAATGCGAAGGAGATGACGTTTGTGGCCTGTTCGATTGTTAAGGTAATCAAATTGTCGCTGGACTTGATTTCTCCTGAAATGGTCAAATATCCAAATGTTTTTCCATCCAGATAGATGGGGAAAACAGTATAGGTTTGCTGATTGGATAGGACTGAAAATGAGAAAAAAGGAGACTTGGTTAGTTGGAAATTGTATCCTTCACTGATAATTTTTTTGATTATTGAAAAAACTGAAGAGGTGCGATATGGATGAATCATCGGTTTAAGGTATTGATCAACCAATGTGATGGGATATTCAATCATATTGGATAAATGATCGAGTAATTTCTGAATTCCTTTTCCACGCATAATGAGATTGGTGAATTGTTTATGTGTTTCCATCGCGTGCGTTAATTCATTGGCTCGTTGATCGAGAATTTGCCGGAGTATGAGATTGGTGATTTCACCGAGAGACAAGTCTGCGGGAAGATCGATGATAGGAAGAGAGAGTTCGTTGGCAAGTTGAAGTATCTCCTCAGGTACTTCCTTCAAGTACCGTCGAGTCTTGATGCCGAGTGCGGCACAACCTTGTTTGGCCATGCCTTCGATGAGAGTCTTGAATAAGAGTGGTTGGTCCTTCAGGTGGTACGCGGTCGTTACGAGAAATTCATTAGGTTTTAGAAAATGGATGATATCCGGGGCATCCATCATGTTGACCGTTTGTACTTCCCCATCCAATCCTAATTCTCCAGCGATAACGTGCATGCCGGGTAAAAACGGCAAATGTAAAAGTTCGGCTACCTTCATCTAAACACACCTCATTCATTAAGATTTTGATTATCTAGGGGTGTGCGAGTGTAATAGTCTTTTCCTATAGAACGTGCTGTGGACTATTTCCTTATCGCCTTCATGATGTGAGTTTTTTTCTATCATATCATACAATTCCTTTGACAATCCTTACAAATTTTCCATTTTATTTTGTTGAGATAGCCAAAATTATATTTTAATGTAAGGTTTTATAACATTGGTGGTGACATAATGTCTGAATATTGGTACTATTTATAAAAAGCTATGAATGAAAAAGGGGAGATGAAGGAATGAAGGAAACCAATGTTGCTACGAAGAAGAAAAAAAGAGTGACACCCTATCCAAAAGAATGCACGTTCAGTAAAGAGGATTGGGATGTATTGACGCAGTATTGGTTTCCGGTGGCGGCGGTCGAGGAAGTGACGGAAAAGCCCCTCGGCATTAAATTGCTGGATGTCCATCTTGTACTTTACCGTGCGAGCGGAAAAATCATTGTGGCTAGGGATCTTTGTCTGCACCGGGGGGTTCCGCTAAGCATGGGGTGGGTGGAAGAAGACAATATCGTTTGTCCTTATCATGGATTTAGATACGGGCCAGAGGGGAACTGCACGGGAATTCCCGCACACCCTAATGCGAAAATATCTCCTCGTCTTTGCATTACCATCTATCCGACGGTAGAACGTTATGGATTGGTCTGGACTTCGATAGCAAGCGATGTTGAGGATATCCCGCCATTGCCGGCATGGGACGATCAGGCATACCTGAATATTCTGCCTCCGTTCATCGACATTGCTGGTTCTGCAGGAAGACAGATGGAAGGGTTTTTGGATGTATCTCATTTTGCCTGGGTTCACTCAGAAAGCTTCGCTGATCGTGATAACCCCGTTGTGCCAAGTTATAAAGTGGATAAAACGGAATACGGCTTACATGTCGAGTATAGAAGTTCGGTCAGCAATTACGGAAAAGACCTGAAACATTTGGAACCGCCGAATTTTGAGTGGCTACGCGTGTTTGACATTTATCCTCCATTAGCGGCGAGGTTGACGGTCCATTTTCCGGAAGGTGGGAAATTATTTATCCTGAATTGCGCTAGTCCGGTCTCGGCTAGGAAAACAAGAATGTTTTCCCCGATGGCGCGAAATTTTGATTTAGATGCACCTCTTGAAGACACATACGAATTCAATTTACAGATATTTAATGAAGATAAGGAAATGGTCGAAAATCAAAAGCCGGAGGAGTTGCCGCTCGATCTTCAAGCGGAAGCCCATATCGCGGCGGATAAGACTTCGATTGCCTACCGTCAACTATTGAGGGAATTGGGGTTAGGCTCAAATTATACAAGTTGATGTGTGAGGGTGTCCTTGTGGACGCTCTCGCTTTTTTTCTACCAAATAAGTTTGTCGTTTAGTGATGGTGTACAAAAATATCTTTGATTTCTAACAGAATTGTCAATGAAGTTCATCATGTAAGCAAGTAAAATAATCCATATAACATAATTTGTGAAGATTCATAACATACAATAGGGCTGAATAAGAGGAGGTAAACGTGATGGCCATGCAAATCAAGGAATCTCTTTATGAAAAAGATGATGTTGCTTCTATGATTGAATGGTTGGCTTCTTACGGGTTAACGGAGAAGCAGGGAGTAACTCGGTTATTATATTCCAAGGCATGGGTGCAGGCCCAGCGAGCATTGAAAATGGAAATGGAAAAAGTGGGTTTACGGACGCATTTTGATAGCGTAGGTAACTTGTTTGGAAGATTGGAAGGGACGAATCCCGGAAGTAAAACAATCCTGACGGGGTCTCATATTGATACGGTTGTCGAAGGAGGGAAGTATGATGGTGCATTTGGGGTCATCGCTAGTTTTCTAGCGGTACAAAGGTTGCATCAAACCTATGGGCCTCCCCGGAAAACGATCGAAGTCGTTTCCTTTTGTGAAGAAGAAGGGAGCCGTTTCCCCTTGACATTCTGGGGATCGAGGAATATCCAAGGGGTGTATGGTCTGGACCAAGTGAAAGGGCTGATGGATTCAGAGGGGTATCCATTTTTGAAAGCCATGAAGGAAGCAGGTTTTGACCCTGATACATATATAACGCCAGTCCGTGATGATATTGAGGGATTCGTCGAGATTCATATTGAACAGGGAAGTATCTTGGAAAAAAATCAAAAGACGATCGGGGTCGTCAGTCATATTGTTGGGCAGCGTCGCTATACGATTAGGGTTCTTGGTGAAAGTAATCATGCAGGCACCACCCCGATGCATGATCGAAGGGATGCAGTCAGTGCAGCTTCGGAATACATTTCTTTTTTAACGAGTAAGGCCAAAGAAATGGACCCTCATTTAGTGGCGACGGTCGGTAAAGTGGATGTGTTTCCAAACGTTCCGAACGTCGTGGCTGGTGAAGTGGCATTTAGTTTAGATATCAGGCATCACCAAGAAGATGTCCTTAATTCGTTTTGTCGGGAGATTTTCTCTACCTTCCAATCTCATGCGGATGGTAACGAGATACAGTTGGAAGTTGCACAGTGGATGGATATCGTGCCGGTTGAATTAAGTACAGAGATGAATTCCTTGGTTCGGGAAATTACCGAAAATCATAAGATTCCTTATCAAGATATCATTAGCGGTGCGGGGCATGATGCACAGGTGTTTGGTTCGATTTGTCCGACATGCTTGCTCTTCGTTCCAAGTCGGGATGGAATCAGCCATTCACCGAGAGAATTTACGAACATTCAGGACTTAGAAAAAGGAATCGATGTGTTAAGCGACCTATTATATAAATTAGCCTATTAAAGGGGGAAGATGAAATGGCATATAAAGAATTATGGACACCGGTCAGGACCATCATGACTCCAGGGCCCGTGGAGGTGGACCCCCGGGTTTTACGGGCGATGAGCACTCCGATTTTAGGGCAGTTTGATCCTGCCTTTACGAATATTATGAATGAAGTAATGGAAATGCTTCGTCTCGTATTCCAGACGAACAATCACTGGGCTTTTCCAATCGACGGGACATCCCGATCCGGAAATGAAGCGATACTATGCAGCATTATTGAGCCTGGCGATAAGGTCCTGGTTCCGATTTTTGGGCGGTTCGGTCATTTGCTGGTTGAAATTTGTGAGCGATATGGTGCGGAAGTGCATACGATCGAATGTCCATGGGGGGAGGTTTTTGATCCAGCGGAAGTCATTGCGGAAATCAAGAAAATATCCCCGAAAATAACGGCAATTGTTCACGGGGAAACGTCCACAGGATGCATGCAGCCGTTAGCGGAAATCGGTAAGGCCTGTCGGGAGCAAGATGTTTTGCTTGTGGTCGATGCGGTTGCATCGATTGGAGGAACGGAGGTAAAGGTGGATGAATGGTATATTGATGGGTTGATAGGCGGTACGCAAAAATGCCTGTCCGTTCCTTCGGGTATGGCGCCAATCACATATAATGAAAGAATTGAAAAGATCATTCAGTCCCGTAAAAAGGTGGAACGGGGGATTGAAACAGAAGAAGATCGTCAACGTATTTCTAGCCATCGTCCCATTCCCTCCAATTATTTCGATTTGGGCATGCTGCAGGATTATTGGGGACCACGTCGTTTGAACCATCATACAGAAGCAACTTCGATGATTTATGCATTACGTGAAGGACTACGCCTTGTGCTCGAAGAAGGATTGGAACAGCGATTTGCCCGCCATAGGCATCATGAGTCCGCACTTGTTGCTGGCATCAAGGCGATGGGGCTTACGTTATTTGGGGATGGGAAAAATAAATTACCATGCGTAACTTGTGTTGAAATTCCAGAAGGGGTGGATGGAGAGCAAGTCCGGTCGATGCTATTGAATGAATTTAGTATCGAAATCGCATCCTCGTTCGGTCCCCTTCACGGGAAGATTTGGAGAATTGGAACAATGGGATTCAGTTGTCGGAAAGAGAATATTCTCTTTGTGCTGGCTTCTTTGGAAGCGGTACTTTTACGCCAAGGGTTCGAGGTGAATCGGGGGGGAGCTTTGCAGGCTGCACTCGACATATACGTAGGGGAATCGGGAAAACGGATCGGAGTGAAATCATAACGGGAAGGTGACTTCCTGTATCTTTTGCCAAACGATTTGAAGGAGTGAACAAGATGTCCACATACGAACTCATTATCCGTAATGGCTACGTGGTATTGCCTGAAGAAGTGAAAAAAGCCGATGTTGCCATCCGGGATGGCATGATTGCCGAGATTGGCAATCTGATCGATGATAAAGGGCTCGAAGAATATGAAGCATCGGAACACTATGTTTTTCCTGGAATGATTGATGTTCATGTCCATTTCAGTGAGCCGGGACGTGCCCATTGGGAAGGGTTTGAAACCGGTTCGCAGATGATGGCAGCAGGCGGATGCACGACCTATTTTGACATGCCATTGAATGGGATCCCTTCCACGATTGATCAACTGGCGCTTCTTGAGAAGGCGAAAATCGGTGAAGCGAAGTCGGTTGTCGATTTTGGTTTATGGGGTGGTTTGGTACCCGGAAATATAGATGAATTGGAAGGGCTAGCTAAATCAGGGGTCATTGGTTTTAAGGCCTTTCTTTCTGCGACGGGCAATGATGAGTTTGAACGGGCGGATGATTTAACTCTGCTTCATGGTATGCGGGAAATCGCCAAGTTGGATAAGATTTTGGCACTGCATGCCGAAAGTGATTCAATTACTCGCTGGTTGAAGCAAGGGAAAGAGGAGCAAGGATTATACAGCGCTGACGACTATGCGGCGACTCGTCCCGTATTAGCAGAAGCAGAGGCAGTCGAACGAGCCATTACATATGCAGAATTGACAGGATGCCGACTGCATTTTGTCCACATCAGCAGTGCATTGGCGATAGAAAAGATAGAACGGGCCAAGCGACGTGGCCTGGATGTAACCGTCGAAACCTGTCCTCACTATCTACTATTCAATCAAGCTACACTCATCGAGAAAGGGTCGGTCGCAAAATGCGCACCTCCACTCCGTGAGAGGGACGAACAGGAAAAGTTAATTGCTTTATTAATAGAAGGAAGGTTTGACATGATTTCATCAGATCACTCCCCAAGTCCTTATGAAATGAAGGATCCTGCGGTGCATAACCTGTTCGAGGCATGGGGTGGAATAAGTGGCGGGCAGTTTTCCTTACTATCGATGATCGAACTGGCCATTACATACGATATTCCTTTATCGAAAGTGGCTGATTGGATAGCGGCAGCACCTGCTGAGCGATTTGGACTTTCTTCAAGAAAGGGACAAATCAAGGAAGGAATGGATGCAGATCTTGCTGTTATTTCCCTGAGTCAAAACTATACAGTCAGTAGGGACAATTTTTATGCGAAGCATAAGCAAAGTGTCTATATGGGCCACACCTTCCCCTGTCAAATAACCGCCACCTTCAACAAGGGAAAGCTAGTCTATGATAAGGGCGAAATCAGGAAACAGGCGCGGGGAACGTGGCTAAAATAGTAGGGAAATCGAATTGCACATCTAATATTACAATATTATATGAAGTGGAAAGAAGGTGATTCTCCTATATTTGGATCGCCTTCTTTCGTTGTTTTTGCGGAAAGGGTGAAATGAAAAATCTATATAGTGTAGACTAGTATAGGTATAAGTAGCGATGAATGCAGGGAAGAGACTATCCTCCAACGGTATTAGAAAAATATCCCGGTAATAAAACGTTGACTCTTTATGAACCGTTGTTATAGGATTACGGTATGAAAAAATGTGTAATAGGTATAAAATCCACACGATAGATACCGGTAACTGTCCTTTTAGCAAACAAAGGGTGCCCGTGAACAGCGGGGGCATCCTTTTTTATATGTAATTGTCAGAAAGGGGGAAACCTCTATGGAATCTTTGATCATGGATATGATCGAAGCGTTTAAATCTTTATCTTATTTCGGGGTGTTGCTTGCGTTAACATTTGAATTCATCCCAGCTGAAGTCGTTCTGCCGCTTGCCGGCTATTGGGTATATCAAGGTGAATGGAATTTAGTCTTGACAATACTGGCTGGTTCAATTGGTGGGGTAACGGGTCCATTGACACTTTACGCCCTAGGAAAGTATGGGGGAAGGCCGCTAGTAATGAAGTTTGGGAAGTACTTCTTGGTGAAAGAGGAACAGCTGAACAAGGCTGAGTACTTCTTAGATAAGTATGGAGCGGGAATTGCCTTTTTCGGAAGATTTGTTCCCGGAATCCGTACGGCCATTTCATTACCTTGTGGTATTTTGAAAATGAATATCTGGAAATTCATGCTTTATACATACTTGGCGATGCTTCCCGTGACCACGATTTATGTATATCTAGGATATAAGTTAGGGCCGCAATGGGAGCAGGCTGGAGCGATTTTCGCGCAATACGCGAACTTCTTGCTCATCCCAATCGTCCTGATCGTCATTTGGCTGTTCTTCAAAGCAAAGAAAAAAACGAATCAATAACAAAGAAGGCGCCGTTTCAGGCGCCTTGTTTTTATTTAACCTGTTAGCAGCATCCGCCGTAGCCGCCACCGTAGCCGCCACCATAGCCGCCGCCGAAGCCCCAGCTACAACCAATGATGACTAGTAGGATAAACAGTACGATTAATAAGGCAAAGCCGTTATCGAAACCGCCACCGCATCCATCGTTACAACTTTCGTTACATCCATTATGATTATGACCACCCATTAAATTTCCTCCTCATAACATTTATGATTTACATACCTAGCAAAACATCTTTACTGGGAATACTCCATACTATGTATTCTAGGCCGAAGTGTTTGCTTATTCATTAAAAATGGGCGTGGGTAGACAGGGGGAGATGAGCCCGAATAATTTTTCCTGGATTTTAAAGATGTTATAATATACCACATATATAGAAGGGGGCTGGTCTTCTCCGTGAAAGTTGCGATTATGACAGATATACATGGCAATGCTTCGGCATTGAAAGCCGTTCTTAAGGAAATTGATGAAAGAAATGAAGTGGAGCGAATCTATTGTTTGGGGGATATGATCGCAATAGGACCCGATACCAATGACGTCTTGGATTTGTTATTTTCGAGAGATGACCTAACGATGATCAGTGGAAATCATGATGAAGCCGTATTGGCCATTGTTAAAGGGGAGGAACATCCAACGGGACATGTCCATGTTAAAGAGCACCATGAATGGATTGCGAAAAGGATGGACCCCCTATTCGTGCCGCTCCTGGAAAAACTGCCTCGCACCCTGGAGGTTCCGGTTCATGACCGCACTCTTTTCTTCACCCATTATCATATGGAAAAGGAAAAGGGGAATGCACACATCAGTGAAAATCCCTTCAGCAAGATCGTTGCACCCAATTTAGCTAACTTGGAGGCCCTTTTTAGAAATCGGTCAGAGGATTTGATAGGATTTGGGCATCATCATCCTCTTCATCACTTTCAAAACGACAAAACGATTTTCCTGAATCCCGGATCGCTTGGGTGCAATAGTGAACCAATTGCACGGTATGCCGTGGTTACCATCGAGGACAACGGCATTCAGGTTCATCTGGGAAATGCGTCGTATGATAATGCTGCCTTTCTTTCGTCCTACAAAAAGTTACAGGTCCCGGAGCATGAATTCATTATACGTGCCTTTCATGGAAATCAGATGATATAGATCCAAGCATAAAATATCTTCCTAAGGATATGATAAAAGTCAAACTGTTACATATTCGAGGAGGAGAGTCCCATGAAGGATTCGGAACAGAACCGTCATCTTCAAGATCCCGAAAATGCAGAGCAGCAACATAGCCTCGTCTGTAATGATGAATTATTCAATAAGGACTTGCGTGCGATCGTCGATGATACCATGCAAAATGAAGGATAGCTTGTTAGGACACTGTAGGACATCGCCTGCAGTGTTTATTTTTGCCCTCCCGTACCTTTTACGCTTTAAATGGGTAAGTCAATCATTTGAAACCATTCTGAAATTATCCCATACTATATATAAGGTTATAGATACGAGAGGAGGGGAAATCATGGGACATCATGAGGGTCACTCCCATGACCACGGACACCACCATCATCATTCAGATAATAAAAAAGCTCTGCTGGCGTCGTTTGTGCTAATCTCGACATTCATGGTAATCGAAGTGATTGGAGGGTTCATGACGAATAGTCTGGCCTTGCTATCGGATGCAGGGCATATGCTGAGCGATGCAGCGGCTTTGGGGCTCAGTTATGCAGCGATAAGGCTAGGCGAGCGAAAGGCGACCCAATCCAATTCCTTTGGATACAAGCGTTTCGAAATCATTGCCGCCTGTTTAAATGGTTTGACGTTAATCGTAATCTCGGTATTCATTTTCGTAGAGGCGATTCGGAGGTTTGTAGATCCGCCTGAGGTTCAAAGTTTGGGAATGCTAATGATTTCAATCATTGGCTTGTTTGTGAATATCATTGCCGCATGGATTCTAATGAGTGGCGATAAAGAAGAGAACCTGAATGTACGGAGTGCTTTCTTACATGTAATCGGCGATATGCTCGGTTCAGTGGGCGCCATTGTGGCAGCACTATTGATTTACTTTTTCGATTGGGGAATGGCGGACCCCATCGCGAGTATGATTGTCGCCATTCTAATAGTTATAAGTGGGTATAGAGTGGTGCGCGATTCTTTCCATATTCTAATGGAAGGCACACCAGAACGAATCGACATGGAAGAAGTGAAAGAAAATTTGAAGGAATTGCCGCATGTATCGGATGTCCATGACCTCCATATCTGGACGATTACCTCCGGATTTCTCTCGTTAAGCTGTCATGTCGTCATTGATGCTGGTGGAGACCACGATTCAACCCTTGCTGTTGCCCAAAAACTGCTTCATGACCGACATGGGATTGAACATAGCACGATCCAAGTGGAAAAACAGGATGTGGGGTGCCCGAACCCGCATGAGACATGTAATTGAAACAAGGCCGGCTCATCGATGAAGCCGGCTTTTTTGATGTGTCGTATTTCGGATGAAACCGAGAAGTGTCCAAAAATGTCGAGAAATGATTAGATGAACATATTCCTGACACATTAAGGGGATATGATGGGGGATAAAAGACTGATGCACAGTTAGGTTGGATAATGCAATATGATTCAACTATAATTTTAAGAAGGAGGAATTCCTTTATGAAAAAAATTCTAGTCGTTGAAGATGAAATTGCCATTTCGATGGTGTTGAAAGCATATTTACAGCGTGAAGGGATGGAAGTCGTACAAGTTTTCGATGGACTCAAGGCTATTCCGACCTTCGAAGAAACGAACCCTGATCTGGTTCTACTTGATGTGATGCTGCCTGGTAAAGAGGGCTGGGACATCTTGAAAGAAATCAGGGAGAAGGATATGTGTCCTGTGATCATGCTGACGGCATTGAATGATGTGGATTACCGCCTATCCGGCTTTAAGTCGGGAGCGGATGATTATATTTCCAAGCCCTTTGTGGCGGAAGAAGTGATGGCCCGGGTGCATGCCGTTTTAAGGAGGAGCTCGACACCTGTAGTCGAAGAAAAACATGTACATCAATTTGGTAGCTTGTCCATTGATAACAAGGCCTATGCGGTGCACTTAAAAGGGGAGGAAATTAGCTTGACGCCCCGTGATTTGTCATTGCTCATTTTTTTCGCGAAGCACCCCAATCATATTTTCACGAGAGAGCAACTCCTCGATCAGGTGTGGGGCATAGACTATGACGGAAGTGACCGTGCCGTGGATTTGGCTATCAAACGAATCAGGAAAGCCCTCGATGCCTGGCCATCATCCGAAGGGGAAATTAAAACGTTGCGTGGATTGGGGTATCAATTGAGTGTCTATGAAAACTAGGAAACGGACTACCTTGCAGCTCTATTGGACAAAAAGATATGTATTGACGTTGATTTCGGGCTTATTGCTATTATCTGTCTTTTCCTTATGGTGGATGGAAAAAACGGCCCTGGAATATAGGCTGAGCCTGCTTAAGTATTTAGCGGATGAAACGTCCGACCGGGCAATGAAGGAGAATGGCCAAATTGTCGTCGGTCCCATCCTTTCCGAAATCGTGGAAGAAAGGGAAAAAATCCTTCAGCTCAATAAGCAACCGATCATTTATATCGTTGATCCTGATGGCAGTATCATCTATACGATGCCTCAATTATATCTTAATGAAGATAATAGTAAGCTTCCTCACGCCATTATGGATAGTCAGGAATTGATCCAGAAGGTCAAGATTTCCGAAAACAAGGTATTTGTCGTCAAGTCGCCGATCACATTTGAAGGCGAGACAAAGGGGTGGGTCGTCATTGCCCAGGAAGAAGGGGCTTTGAAGGAAGTCAACCAGGATCACGGTTTGCTTGCATTCCTGATAGGAGGTTTGCTATGCCTTGGGACGGGCGTCATTTATTTTCTTTCAAGAAAGATATCGAGACCCATCCAAGATGTGGCTAACGCTGCTGTCCAAGTGCGGGAAGGCAACTATGATATCCATTTTAAAGAAGAAGAGGAGATACGCGAAGAAGAGATATACGAACTCGTGGAATCCTTCAAGGAAATGACAAACCGGTTGAAACTCATGGAGAAATTACGGGCCGAATTGCTTGCTGGTGTCACCCATGACCTGAAAACACCGGTCACATCCATTAGCGGGTTGATTCAAGCGGTAAGGGATGACGTGGTTACTGGCGAGCAAAGTAAGGAATTTCTTGATATATCCTTGAAGGAAACTCAACGCCTACAGGTGATGATCGAGGATTTGCTGGATTATAATGCAATGTCGGCCGGTGCCTTTAAAATTCGATTGGAAAGAGAAAATCTAAATACATTCATTCAGGAGATCGCTTATCGTTGGCAGATTACCCAGGAGGATCAGAACTTCACCCTGAATGTGCAGGTTCCGGATGAACCGATTCATGGGCAGATTGATTCACTGCGGATGCAGCAAATTATCATAAATCTGTTGAACAATGCGAAGCATTCCCTGGATGGCAATGGTCAAATCGAGATAGGTCTCTATGATCTGGAAGATTCCCGAATAGGAATCGACGTGAAGGATAGTGGACGCGGCATTCCGCAACATGAACAACAGTATGTGTTCGAACCCTTTTATCGGGGCGAAAACAAAAAACTGAAAGTGCGTGGATTAGGATTGGGCCTTCCCTTCAGCAAGATGCTTGCTAAAGCACAAAAGGGAGACCTCGTGTTGAAAGAAAGCAATGAACAAGGGACGATTTTTACCATTACAGTAGAGAAATCAGCGCGGGTATAACAAAAAAAGGGTTGTCCATTTCTAGTGGACAACCCTTTTGTCAGGTATAGTTGATTAGGCGAGTTGGCTGATGGCACGCCACAATTGAATGTGACGGACTTTTCTTGGAAGGAAGCGGCCCATTTCTTCTTCATTATAGCCAGCATGCAAATTCTTATGATCAAAAATGATCGGGCGACGTAATAAATCTGGATTTGCTTGAATGAGCGTACAAAGGTCGTTAAGTGGTGTATTGTTTATATCGATATTCAAGCTTTTGAATTTTTTGGAACGGGTTGAGATGATTTCATCTGTACCGCCTTCCGTTTTACGTAAAATCGCTTTGATTTCTTCTATAGATAAAGGTTGAGAATATAAGTTCCGTTCATTGTAGGAAATTTCATTTTTTTGAAGCCAAGCTTTTGCCTTACGACATGCTAAACTGCTTGGTGTAGTATAAATTGTAACCATTAAAATCGACTCCCTTAAGGTTTCATATTTTTTATAGGTTTTTTTTGGGTTTTTGCTTTTTCGGTTTATGGGTTAAAATTATTTTGTATTTGTTATACTCTTACTTTAACGTTTGTATGTGTCAGCAATATGTCAAGAAAAATAAACTTAAAAGTTTTTTTGGAAAAGGGAGAATTCGAATGTGGATGTTTAAAATATCGGGAGTGCCTGCATCTGAAGGAAATCCGGGGAATAGGATGAGGGTGGCTGAGCCGTTTTTAGCTAAGGAAAACTATTTCTTAGAAGAGCAACTGTTGCGTTTTCCTTCATTGATGATGTCGACTGTGGGGCAAGGATCATGACCGCGGACTTTTGGTCACCTGTTAGACTGTCCGTTCAGATAGCCGGAATCTCGGGAATCCTCGTCTTTATTATAGGAATCATGCTTGCCCGCATCATGGCCAAAAAGCGCTTCAGAGGAAGGGTCATCCTGGAAACCGTGTTTTTGCTGCCCCTCGTATTGCCGCCTTCCGTCGTTGGTTTTTTACTGATCGTGTTTTTCGGTAAAAACGGAACGCTAGGTCAAGTCATCGAGAAGGTGTTTAGCCAACCAATCATGTTCACCTGGTGGGCGGCGGTTATTGCTTCTACCGTTGTAGCCTTCCCGCTTATGTACCAATCGGCCAAAACGGGCTTTGAGGGCATAGATGAAGAAATAGAAAATGCCGCGAGAGTGGATGGAGCGGGTGAATGGAAGTTATTCTGGTATGTATCCCTTCCATTAGCCGGCAAATCCATCCTGACCGGAGCGATATTGAGTTCAGCAAGAGCCTTGGGGGAATTTGGGGCGACACTCATGTTTGCTGGAAACATCCCGGGACAGACCCAGACGATACCGACCGCGATATATATAGCCATGGATTCAGGGAATATGACTCTAGCCTGGCTATGGGTCGGTGTGATCATCGCCATCTCTTTCATCATGCTTTTCATCGTGACGTACATAAAATGATTATTTTTCGTATAAACTAATGAAAAATTGAGGTGCGACTTCCACGTCTTTCTTATGAATAAAGCCATTTTTTTCATACAGTTTACGTGCAGGCATGTTCAAGGTACCGGTCGAAACGGATAGCTTCTTCCATGGAATCGTCAGTTGTAGGTGGGTAAGAAGGGCCTGTGCAATGCCTTTTCGGAAATGATCTGGGTGTACGACCAATCGGCAAATCTCTATCAGTCCATTTTCACTTTTATAGGAAATGGCCCCGGCAACCGTATCGTCAACAAAAAAACCGATAAATGTTTCTTTGCAGCGTAAGAATTGATTAAACGTTTCTACCAATGGGGGTATTTCGTCAAATCTAACTAATTCCGCTTCCACTGCATAGGCTTTTTTTTGAAGGGAAAACAGTTGTTGTCCATGGATGGAGCGTAATTCTGGAATATTCATCATCATGCGTAAATCATCTCCTTAAAATCCATTATAATAGAAGTAGGTAAACAGAATGATGGTTTCTTGTGTTATAATCGACAAACAAGATGAACTAATGAAATGAGGAAGAAATTTGTTAACATTTGAAGAAAAATTAAGTATCATTGAAACTTTCCCGGAATTAGAACGGAAAGATGTTTCACTAGGACGCGTCAATTTCCATTTTCCCGGCAGTGTTCAGGAGAAGAAAATTGTCGTACAGCACCTGCATCCGAATGGCAATGGCTTCGTATACGCAGGGCATTTGAAAAAGAAGGAAACAGACCGCAAAGGATTCATCAATATACGTGACTATTCCGAAGAGGAATTAAAAGCATTGATCAAAACTGCCCTATCCTATTTATCCGAACCTCCTGTTATGCAAGAAGAGGAGGCGGACGATGAGTTCGCTAGGTTGGAGGGAACTTGGATTGGCCGTGAAAAGCAGGAGCTTTCGCTTGTTAGAGAAGATCAGCTTTGGAACGTATACTCAGGACCGAACTTAGAGGAGTGTTTCGAAAGTCCAATCGAAGCGGAGCGCTACTTATTGGATGAAGGATTCCGTCAAAGCAAAAAAAGAAAAATGTAGAATTTTAGGATAATTTGTCGGCAAAATTACTCCCATTAATATTGTTTTCAGTTAATTACCCATGATATAATATGGGTAATTATTTTTGTTCGGAATAAGTTGTTTGATAGAAGGATTTACCGTTTTAGGGTTCCTCTTGAGACATTATCCAGAACCAAAAATAGTATAAAAATGGATTTTTTCCAAACACAGGAGGAACTAACATGGTACAAGGTAAAGTAAAATGGTTCAACGCAGAAAAAGGTTTCGGTTTCATCGAAGTTGAAGGACAAGACGACGTATTCGTACATTTCTCAGCTATTCAAGGTGAAGGTTTCAAAACACTTGAAGAAGGCCAAGAAGTTTCTTTCGAAATCGAGCAAGGCGCTCGTGGACCACAAGCTGCTAACGTTCAAAAATAATTGAATGTTAATAAAGACCCCAATTTGGGGTCTTTTTATTTTGTATTTACAAGCTTGGGAGTTTGTTAGTTTGTAAATAGAGAGGCGAACTTTTTTATCCTGGGTAGGTCCACTTCTTGATACATTTGTTCGATTTTCAATGTAGCGACCAATTGGCTCTTGGCAAATAGCATGTCCCGAAATTGGTCGACGGCTCCGCAAAAATGATTGTAATTGGTTTCACCCGTTCCGAAGACTCCTGTTTTCAGGTGGGAAATCGGCATTTGCTCTAGCTCCGAATAGAAGGCGGACATTCTGGCAGGAAGCTCGCCATTTCCCCAAGTATAAGTACCGACAATCAACGAATCATACTCATGCACTGTACGTATATCAAATTCAAGAACCCGAAATAGCTCTGCTTCGGGCAAAAGGGATGCAAGGACTTCAGCAAGCGCCTTTGTATTGCCGCCTGCCGAATGATAGACGATGGCGGCTTTAAAGCTCATCGAACCCGTTGCTTGCATTTACTTGGCTATAGGTCCTTGATTTTTGCTCGAAGAAGTCGGTCTTCGTCAGCCCGATGGATTCATCGTCGAACGTTTTGATCCAGGGCATCGGGTTCTCGCTATACTCTTGATACAAGTTTTCAAGTCCAAGCATGCGTAATCGTTTGTTGGCGATATATTCAATATACTCGTTGAACTCGTCCAAATCGAGATCTGCTTTTGTTTGGATATCCTCAAGCATATATTCGGACCATTCTTTTTCAAGCTCGACGGCCTTTTCAATCGTCGTATAGATGAACTTCGTATTGTCTTCATTATTCAGTTCCGGATATTCATACATTAAAATTTGTACAAGCATGCCAATGAAATCGAAGTGGACCATTTCATCGCGATGAATATAGGAAATCATCGTTGCCGAACCGGTCATCAGATTTTGCCGGCCCAGATTGTAGTAGAAGGCGAAAGCCAGGTAAAAATAGATCCCTTCAAGGTTCGTGGAATGGATGAGCGCCTCGAATAAGTGCTGAGGGCTAGGGTCGTCCACAAATGTTTGGTAGGCATCCACGATCGGATGGTTCCGCTTGATTACTTCCGGGTGTTCTTTGATCCGGTCAAAAAGCTGTTTTTGCTTGCCGACAGGAATCAAGGAAGCAAGGATGTAAGAATACGATTCATTATGAATGGATTCCTGCTGGGCCATGTTGGCGAGGATCGCCTTTGCTGCCGGATCCTTGATGTATCGAAGGATCTCCACTAATGTTGGTGTTTGCAGGCTGTCCATCCCGGCAATCATCGTGAGGATGTCGAGGAAAGCGTCCTGGATATCCTCATCCAATTCACCCCACTGCTTTTTATCCTGGATCATGTTCACGCTCGATGGCTTCCAAAAATTGTTGATGAGCTGTGTATAGGTATCATAGAATTTTTCATACTGAATGTCGTTCCAAAGGAGAAAGCCTGATGCTTCTCCTTTGAAAACGCCGGTTGCCTTGGTAGGATGGGTTGGTTCGAGCATCCTGATTTTCTTGATATGGTTTGTCATCTGTAAAATCTCCTTCAATAAAGTAAATTCCATTCCCACTCGTTAACTGGAGCAGCTCTCACAGGCATTGTCGTATTCGGATGAAGTGGAACGAAGATAATAAGTCGATTTCAATCCGCTTTCCCATGCTGTTAGGTGTATGTCCAATAACACTTTAGCCTTGATCGTGTTTTGTACATACAGGTTGAAGCTGATGGCTTGGTCGATATGACGTTGACGTGCTGCATTTTGCTTGATGCTTTCCTTTTGGTCCAAATGGAAGCGCGTTTTTTTATAGTATTCATACGTAGTGGGCGTCAATCCAGGCGCTGTCACTTTAAATTTGAAGTTTTTCTTTTCTTCATAAAACTCGATTTCATATAACGGGTCGATGCCATCCGTGGAATGACCGATTTTGGCAGTCGATGAATTGGGGGCGATTGCCATTAAATAGCCGTTTCGTGTACCATACTGCTGCACTTCTTCTTTTAATTCCAACCATTTTGGATCTCTATAGTCACGAAGGTCGAAATACTCCCCCGTTTGCCAATCGGACCCTTCGAAGTATGGGTAGGTTCCTTTTTCCTTGGCCAATTCATTGGATGTTTTAATGGTTAAATAAGCGATTTTCTCATATAAGGTATCGGCGTACTGAACGGCTTCATCGGACTCCCAGTAGATATTTTGCGTCGCCAGTAAATGATGCCACCCGAAAGTTCCTAAGCCGATTGAGCGGTAGCGCTTATTCGAAATGGAAGCTTGCTTGACCGGTAAGGTATTCACGTCAATGACGTTATCGAGCATGCGGATCTGAATCGGGATCAGTCTCTCCAATACATCGCTGTTCACCGCGCGAGGCAGGTTGATGGAAGAAAGGTTGCAGACAACGAAATCCCCGCTTTTGCGAACTACGACGACATCGCCATCTTCCGTTTCATATTCGTCGGTGATCGTTGAAGGGCTTAAGTTCTGGGCGATTTCCGTACAAAGGTTAGAACAATAGATCATCCCTTTATGCTTGTTCGGGTTCTTTCTGTTCACTTCGTCCCGGTAGAACATATAGGGTACGCCTTCTTCTAATTGTGAAATCATGATGCCTTTCATAATGTCCATCGCTTTGATTTTCTCGAAACTATAGCCTGGAAGTATGCCATTCTCCGCCGCCTCTACAGCAAGGGCGTAATGGTCCCTGAAACTGCCATCCCCTTTTTTCTCGTCATAAAAATCCTCGAGGGAGAACCCAAGGGTTTGCTTCACGGTATGCGGGTCGAAGAGATACCAATCTTTCCGGTCACGCACGGCTTCCATGAATAAATCGGGGATGCAGACGCCCGTGAAGATGTCATGCGCCTTTAAGCGGTCGTCGCCGTTTTGCGTCTTCAAGTCAAGGAAGCTCATGATGTCCTTATGCCACGCATCCAGATAGATGGCGATTGCGCCTTTACGTTGCCCCAATTGATCGACGCTGACGGCCGTTTGGTTAAAGAGGCGAATCCAGGGAGTCGTGCCTGAACTGTTACCGGAAAAACCGCGGATATCAGAACCAAGCGAACGGATTTTCCCGACATATAGACCAACGCCGCCCCCGAACTTGGAAACTTTTGCGGCATCATAGTTTGATTGATAAATTCCGTCGATTGAATCCTCGATTGCATCGATGAAGCATGAGCTCAATTGCCCGTGTGTCTTTCCGGCATTTGAGAGGGTAGGGGTCGCTACCGTCATATATAGGTTCGACATTGCCCAGTAGGCTTCTTTAACAAGCTGCAGTCGGTGTTCCGTTTTTTCCAGTCTCATGATTTCCATGGCAATGATCATGAAGCGCTCCTGGGGAAGTTCATAGACCTTGTCTTTTTTTGGACGGGCCAAGTAGCGATCATTCAAAAGATAGATTCCGATATATGAAAATAGTTTATCTTTTTCCGGATCGATGACCGAACCCAATTCTTCGATTTCCGTTTTTGTGTAGGAGTTGAGAAGCTCTGCTTTATAAACAGGGTAACGTTGGCCTTCATGCTGCTGAGAGAGTTCTTGAATCAATTCATAGAAAGGTCCATAGTTCCGGCCTTCATAGCCCCGGTTCTTTTGGGCATCACGATACATGGCATTCAATAGTTCCCTTGCGGCGACGAATGTCCAGTCTGGGGCATCGATATCGACACTTTCAAGTGCAAGCTGGATCAACTTTTTCGATGTTTGTTCTTCTGAAGCATCACCTTTTCGATCGAGCCATTTAGTAAAACGCTTTTTGAACTTTTCCATATCAAGACGGCCTTCGAAATCCTTGGATAACATGTCCAGCTGGATTGAATTTGTTTCTGTGTCATTTTTTATGGTAGGGTTATATGTTTGAGTCATAAATGTTCCTCCTCTTAAATGTACGCGAATAAAAAAAAACCGCCCAATAAATTGAGCGGATCAAACGATAGGATAAAAGAGCCATGAAAAAATAGCCGTTACACTATCGTTTCATCATCTCAATCCCCGAAGAATAAGAAACTTGAAAAAACCAGGCAGGTCTCCTGACTCATGATCATCCTACTTTGAGTCCTTCCCGTATAGAGAGCTATACAGTGGTTTTCTCATTTCGTCACATTTACAGTTGCGGGGACAGTTCCGGGTTCACACCGGATTCCCTTTTCAGCCATCTCTGGCACCTTGGTTAATAATTCTATATATAGTTATTTATGTTGTTAGAAAAGTCAATATCTAGTATGTATGCTTATATTATCGTAAGCCATCCATGCTGATAATTCAACATATATATTTGTGAAAAACTGATTCATATCTATTGACAAGGTCGGATAAAGGAAGAGGATGATGAAAGAATATAGGGAGGAATACAAAATTCCATCGCGGAATGTCAGGGTTTTTGTGTTAAAATAAATTGCATAGCAAAACTAGGGATTCTGGTTATGAAAAGAAAAATCCCTGCCAAATCATTTAGGAAAAAGGAGAAAAAATCGTGGAAAAAATATTAGTTTTTGGACATAAGAATCCGGATACCGACACTATCTGTTCAGCAATCGCTTATGCTGACCTAAAAAAGCAGCTGGGCATCCAAGCTGAACCTGTTCGTCTTGGTGAAGTGAATGGTGAAACACAATATGCGTTGGACCAATTTAAATTCGAAGCACCCCGCCTTGTTGAAAAAGTGGCTGGGGAAGCGGATGGCGTGATTTTAGTCGATCACAACGAACGTCAGCAAAGTGCCGAAGACATTGACCAGGTACGCGTATTGGAAGTCATCGACCATCATCGTATCGCTAATTTCGAAACAAGTGATCCTTTATATTACCGCGCAGAACCAGTTGGCTGCACGGCTACTATTTTAAATAAGATTTATAAAGAAAACGGAATTGAAGTGCCTAAAGCCATTGCAGGACTTATGCTTTCAGCCATCATTTCCGACTCTTTATTATTCAAATCGCCTACTTGCACGGAGCAAGACGTCGCAGCTGCTATGGAATTAGCGGAAATTGCTGGCGTGAATGCTGAAACATATGGCTTGGAGATGCTAAAAGCGGGTGCTGACCTGAGTGACAAAACCATCGATCAGCTCATCACACTTGATGCAAAAGAATTTTCAATGGGAACGGCAAAAGTTGAGATTGCTCAAGTGAATGCTGTTGACCCGAATGAAGTGCTTGCAAAGCAATCAGAAATTGAAGCAGCGATTCATGCAGTTATTGCCGCGAAAGAATTGGATTTATTCTTATTCGTCGTAACGGATATCTTAACGAATGATTCCGTTGCCTTGGCTCTAGGAGCATCAGCGGATGCAGTGGAGAAAGCGTATAACGTAACATTGAATAAGAACATTGCTGTATTGGAAGGCGTCGTATCACGTAAAAAACAAATTGTACCAGTTTTAACAGATATCTTCGCTAAGTAATAAAAAAAGGACTCGATGCCACTTTGAAAGTGGCTTCGAGTCCTTTTTTCAATTCAACGCTTCTTTCTCTTTTTCATACGCAATCACGATAAGCTCTTTGTTTGATTCCTCACGTATTTTTCCTTCAAAGAGTTTTAACTCATTGAGAAGGTCAGGTGATAAATCTGCTGCAGTATAATCCTGTTCGGATGACATGATTTTCCCTCCAATCCAGAGTATCATTCACTCTAGTTTGGCGGTTCAGCAAGAATTTATGCAGGGGAGCCATGCATCCTTTTACTTTTCATATGAGGCGAGGCTCTTTAGCAGCTGAGAACTTTCCTGATCAAGGCCAAGCACTTGAACCGTTTTCCCCTGTACTCTGTATTTTAAGATGACTTTCTCGACGGCTCCTACAGCCGAGGCATCCCATATTTTCGAATTGGAAAAATCAATGATGATGGAATCTGCTTTTTCCTTCGTATCAAACTTCGAAATGAAGTCCTGGACCGATGCAAAAAACATCTGGCCTTTTATTCGATAAGTGATTTGCCGATCCTGGTTGTCCGCTGTTTTCTCGACAGACACTTTTGAAATTTTAGCCGAGAAGAAAATCATACTCAAGAGTACCCCGGCGAATACGCCTTTGGATAAATCATGCGTATAAAGAACAACGATAACCGTTACGATCATGACTATCGCCTCGGTTTTAGGAGTGATCCGAAGCCTCTTCAAGGAGGACCAATCAAACGTCCCGATGGAAACCATGATCATGACCGCAACAAGGGCGGCCATCGGAATTTTAATGAGGACATCATTCAATAACACGATCAAGATTAACAAAAAGGCCCCGGCGACGAAAGTGGACAGCCGACCTCGTCCCCCGGATTTGATATTGATACCGGATTGTCCAATCATTGCACATCCGGCCATCCCGCCGAAGAAACCGGCCACGATGTTCGCTATTCCCTGACCTTTGGCCTCCCGGTTTTTATTGCTATCCGTATCGGTCATTTCGTCAACGATTTGAGCCGTTAGTAAGGATTCAAGCAATCCGACAAACGCTAGGGCAATGGAATAAGGAAAAATGATGGCCAATGTCTCGAATGACAAAGGGATATCCGGAATCAAGAACATGGGAAGAGCCTCGCTCAATTGCCCCATGTCGCCTACGGTCCGTACAGTAGCCCCTGTTGCAACGGCCACGATGGTCATGAAGATGATTGCGACCAGCGGGGAAGGAACGACCTTGGTTATCCGTGGGAATAGGTAGATGATGGCGAGTGAACCAGCTGTCATGACATACATGACCCACGTTTCCCCTTTGAAATGAGTGAGCTGAGCCATGAAAATCATAATGGCCAAAGAATTCACAAAGCCAGTCATAACCGGCTTCGGTATAAACTTCATGAGCTTCCCAATTTTAAAGACGCCCAGTAGAATTTGAAGGATCCCAGTTAATATAGTTGCGGCAAGTAAATAGTTCAAGCCATGATCCTTTACAAGGTCAACCATCACGAGTGCCATCGCCCCGGTCGCCGCTGAAATCATGCCTGGTCTTCCACCAACAAAGGAGATGACGATGGCGATGCAGAAGGAAGCATACAATCCCACCATCGGGTCGACCCCGGCAATGATGGAGAAAGCTATTGCCTCAGGAATTAAGGCCAGGGCAACGACGATTCCGGAAAGTACGTCTCCGCGAACGTTGCAAAACCACTCCTGTTTTAATGTAGATATATTCAAAACGACACTTCCTTTTTCTCTATATAAGTATGGATTGGCTATTGTAACGTACTAGATTATAGCATGACTTCATTATTCTATCTATGGATTCATAATTGAATGGAAATTTCCTTATTTATATCAATTAGGCCAAATAGAAAGATCCAAGTGGGCCACCTTCAACAAAAAAAGACCCGAGATGGTCTTTTTTTGTTGAACTTACGAGTCATAAGTAAATTCCGGTTCCTTACACTGTGGGATGAATGAAATAATACTATGAAAGGGGTGGACTTGATTGCATGAGTATGTAGAAGCATTAGAGAGAGGAGGGGGATATGTCCTGCTTATTCTTCTTTATGTATAATGCTAGATTTACATGCTGTACAGGTTACTTCTTTGTAATGCTTGAAGATGATCTTTCTAAGGTCTCTTCTGGTTAACATAGCGAATACGTTGTATCTCGTACCACATACACAGGTATGTTTGTCTTTTACGATGTGTCTTTCATCCGTTTTGATAGTAGGAAAAAGCATTTTAACCCTCTTTTAAACTAATTTTAGGCGAAAAAAACCAAGAAAAAAGTAAATCTTGGAAATCTACCCACCACGACAAAAGCTTGATATGTCTGGTTTGTGGATTTTCACCTTAAATAATCTTAACATAAAAAAGAATCAAATCTATAAATATACAGAAAAACACGATAATGTTTAAAAAAACAGAAGGAGGAAGACGAGGAAATGAATAGATATCCCTAGGACTTAGGTTTTTCGTTTAAGAACTTTTCCCGACAAGATCTGCAGGTGATATCGGAAACCGATTTAAACTTAACCTTCTTCAGGTCTTTTTTCTCGAATATTCCCCGGTAGTTATGAATAATTCCACATTCACAATAACGCTGATCCTTGATGATGTGAACTTTTGCATAATATGTGAAGGTCGGATACATGTTGACACCCCTTAATAGGTATATATTACTAGGTATATAATACTATTTTATCGTGAATATGTAAAAAAATAAATCTTTAGAAATCAGGCGAAGAAGAGTTCTGTTACAGAGAGGGTTCAACCATCTTGTTGGGTAAGTTTGAATGAAAAAGAAGACACCCGTTAGAAGGATCATCTAACGGGTGTCTTCTTTTTGCTAAAGGTCTTCTAATCAATGTGAATGCCGGGCCAACTCCGGGTTGCGATGCAACGCCAAATACAGGACCAGTCCTGCTATCAGCAGCAGGAAGCTGGTCGTTATAAAAACGGCTGAAAATCCATAAAATCCTGCAACCATCCCTCCCATTGCCGGGCCGATGATATTGCCTAAAAAACGGAGACTAGTATTATATCCAAGCACTTCCCCCTGCATGGCAACGGGAGCCTCTTGGCGGATATAGGCAATCCTTACAGGGATAATTCCTCCTATGACTATACCTAATGCAAACCGTACAAATACAAGTTGCCAAAAGTGATTGATGAAAGCTCCAGGCAAATATACGAGTGCTGTGAGGAAAAGAAGGAGCACCAGAATCTTTATATGCCCATGGTGGTCGCCTATCCTGCCCCAGTACCTGGCCATCAATAAGTTTCCGAGACCAGCTGCGGAAAAGGCGATGCCTGAGTAAAAGGCCAGATTAGTAGTTCCGTGCAGTTCCCCGACATATAAAGATAGAATGGGTTGGATGCTGAAATGAGCCACCTGGACAATCGTTGATATGAGCATGACATTCACTAGAATGGGGTTCCGTAAAATGTGCGAGAGGACCTCCCGGCTCGAATAACTGGCTTTTGTTCCTTTTTGTCGCTGAACTTGATATTCCTTGGTTGCGAATACAAGAAGTCCAGAGACGAAAATTGTGATGGAAGTGAACTTAAACGCTGTTGAGTAGCCGAGAGTATCCGCAAGTACGCCGCCAATCAATGGTCCGAAAAGGGAGCCGGTTATATTCCCCGTTTGAAGAGTACCCAAGACCCTTCCGGCAATCTCTTTAGGTGTCTGTGTGGAAATGAAAGCTTGTGACATGGAGATGAATCCAGTGAATATGCCCATGAACATTCTTAATAAGAACAACTGCAGGACATTTTCTACAAATCCCATCAAGAAAATCGATAGGCCCATACCGAAGGCGCAGGCAATCAGGATTTTCTTTCTACCATAACGGTCCCCGATTCGTCCCCAAATGGGGGAAAATAAAAAGGCGGTCACAAAGGTAATTCCGAATGTCCACCCCGACCAATGCTGGACATATTGTGCCGAATAATTGCCAAATGTACCGATGTATAACGAGATGAAGGGAAGAACCATCGTCATGCTACCACCGATGAAGAAGTTGGCAAACCACATGATGAAAAGATTCCTTTTGGCCAATTTATGAACATCCATATACATGTAACACTTCTTTCTACCTGATATTTACTATTCAGTATACAGATTTACCAATTTCTATTAAATGTATTTGATTCAGACATGCTTCAGGGCAAGAAAAAAATCTAGTTTGAAAAAGTTGTTTTTTAATGAAATACCCAGTGTTATACTAACTAAATACTAATTTTTCAGAAAATATAAAATATTTGATGAAAGTTAATATTTCAAATAGTAAGGGGAGAGTCTACATGTTATCGATTCTTGGATTTTGCATGATTTTTACATTTCTTATTTTGGTCATTTCAAAGCGACTTTCTGTAGTGGTTGCCTTCATTTTCACTGCCATCCTTTTTGCATTGATCGGTGGGTTTGCGTCGGAAATGGGAGAAATGATGATGGCAGGGATTATAAAGGTAACGCCAACGGCCGTTATGATTGTATTTGCTATTTTATATTTTGGTTTGATGCTAGACGTTGGTTTATTTGAACCTATGATTGCCAAGATACTAAGCCTTGTGAAGGGGGACCCACTAAAGGTTGTGATGGCCACTGCCATCATCACGATGCTAGTAGGGTTAGATGGTGACGGGTCTTCCACCTTTATGATCACCGTAACAGCCATGTTGCCGCTCTATATAAGGTTAGGGATGAATAGGCTTATATTGGCGTGTGTGGTTGCTTTAGCTGCAGGCGTCATGAATATCATCCCTTGGGGCGGCCCGTTGGTAAGAGCAGCAGCCAGTCTACAAGTGGAAGTATCAGACTTATTCATTCCGCTCGTTCCGGTCATGATTGCAGGGCTGATATGGACGCTGTTTTCCGCCTATATCCTTGGGAAGAAGGAAAGAGCCAGATTGGGCATCACTACATTGCAGACACCAATGCCTTCAGGGTTAGGTGAACAGGCCGCTGCGGTTGAAGCTACTAATGGTACAACCATGAAGTTTTGGTTTAATTGGTTATTGACGATCGCGTTAATGGTATTTTTGGTAATGGAAGTGTTGCCTCTGCAAATCTTATTCGCTTCTGCTTTTGCCATAGCATTATTCGTTAACTTTCCAAATCCAAAAGAACAGCAGGAAAGGATATTAAGCCATGCCAATAGTTTTGTTATGATCTGTACACTTATCTTTGCAGCGGGTATTTTCACGGGCGTCTTCACGGAAACGAAGATGATGGATTCGATGGCCTCTTCCATCGTGACCGTTATTCCAGATTGGCTTGGTGCACATCTACCTGTTGTTGTGGCACTTACTAGCATTCCGATGGGCTTCATTTTTTCACCTGACGCATATTACTTTGGAATTATTCCCATCATTAGCGAGGCTGCGGCGAACTTTGGAATTGCCCCAGTTGAAATCGGGAGGGCCGCTTTATTAGGTCACTCCACAACAGGTTTTCCCTTATCACCCTTGGTTCCTGCCACATTCATTCTGATTGGGCTGGTTGGTGTGGACTTTGGTGATCATCAAAAGTTTCTATTTAAATGGGCTTGTGGGACAACGATTGTTATGACGATCGTGGCTATCATTCTTGGGGTGATTCCATTATAAGAGGTGAGTCTAATAAACTAGTATGGAAAATCTTTTACTGTGAGATTAGTTAGATTTTTTATCATGCTCATAGAATCTATTTTCCCATTTATCCCTCTCTCTGTTTATCCTTTCAAAATAGTGGAAATGATTAAGAAGACTATACATAAATGAAAGAGAGAGAGAGGGTACTGATGATGAACTATAAGCAAAAGCTGCTGTTGCCAGCATGTGCCACCTTTTTGTTGTATGGATGCAATTCAGAGGATAACTCAACGAATGCAGACAAAACCGTGGAAGATTCAAAACCGGTACAGGGAACCCAAACGGAAGTGGACCCACAAGCACAGGCGGAAGTTAAGGATACTGCGGGTAAAACTTTAGGTACTGTCAATTTTTCCGCGGAAGAGAATTCCGTCTTGATCGAAGCGGCACTGGAAGGGTTAGAACCCGGTTATCATGGGTTTCATATTCATGAAAATGCAGCATGTGAAGCGGATGCAAAGGAAGGGCCTTTTACTACAGCCGGGGGGCACTTCAATCCAACAGATGAAAAGCACTCCAATCATGCTGGGGATATGCTTCCTCTTTTTGCTAAAGAAGATGGAACGGCCAAATATACAGCCACGTTGGATAACATGACAGTGGAACAACTGAAGCAAGAAGAGCTTTCGGTCATCGTTCATGCAAATCCGGACAACTTTGCCAATATTCCTGACCATTATGAAGCGGATGGAGAAAAGGGCCCGAATGAGGACACGTTAAAAACAGGTGATGCCGGTGACAGGCAAGCATGCGGGATTGTAGTAAGCACAGATAAGTAAGGGCATGAGCGATTCTTCTATGGAGGAATCGCTTTTTACATACTATTTGTAGCTTAGCTTGGCCTAAATCAACCACGAACGGCGATAATTCGACCGCAATCCGAATTATTTCAACCATACCAAGCAATATTTCAACCACGCAACATATTAATTCAACCATAGACAAAAAAGCTGAAAAAAAAGGATTTTTCTATCGTGATATAGAAGTAAGAGAAAAGCATGAAAAAAAACCGAATCAGGACAAGGAGTCGATTGATTCGGGTTTCATGGCTTATTCTGCTGTAGCCGTTTCTTTAATAAGTTGTAGTCGTTCTGCGACTTCTTCTTCAGACAAGTTATGCTCTACTACATAGCGATTACGTGGGTGCACCCGACATTCGTGGGAACAGCTGCGTAAGTGTTTGTGCTCGTTTTCTTCACTGCAAAGGATTTTCTTGTTGCATTCCGGGTTCGCGCAGTTCACATAACGCTCACATGGTTCTCCGGAGAAGATATCCCTGCCGACGATGACATGTTCCTTTTGATTGATCGGAACGGCAATTCTTTGATCGAATACATACATTTGACCATCCCAAAGATCGCCTTGCACTTCAGGGTCTTTTCCGTACGTTGCGATGCCTCCGTGAAGCTGGCTGACATCTTCAAAGCCTTCTTTGACAAGCCATCCGGAGAATTTCTCGCAACGGATTCCGCCTGTGCAATACGTAAGGATTTTTTTACCTTCAAACATCTCTTTATTCTCACGTACCCATTCCGGAAGTTCACGGAAATTCGTGATATCTGGCTTGATTGCGCCGCGGAAGTGACCCAAATCAAATTCATAGTCATTTCTCGCATCAAGTACGACTGTATTTTCATCTTGCATTTGCTCGTAAAATTCTTTTGGGCTTAAGTAATTCCCTGTCGTCTGGTTTGGATCGACGTCATCTTCCAATCGAAGCGTAACCAGTTCATTTTTTGGACGGACATGCATTTTTTTGAAGGCATGGCCATCGGCTTCATCGATTTTATAGACCATATCAGCAAAGCGGGGATCGCTTTTCATCATGTCCATGTATTTTTCGGTTTGTTCGATTGTACCGGATACCGTACCGTTGATCCCTTCCTGGGCAACTAAAATCCGGCCTTTCAATTCAAGTTCTTTACATGCCGCAAGATGTTCGGCAGCGAACTCTACGTGATTCTCGATTGGTGTATACAAGTAATACAATAAAACTCTATATGGTTTTGTTTCCATTTTTTAATTACCACCTATGATTTATATTTGCAAGATATAAAGGGTGATCAGTTAAGACACTTTTCTCTTACAGACAATCATTATACCAAGAAAACATAACTTTGATAAGTGAATCATGAAAAATGGAAAGGGGCCTGTTATAAATGCTTCAAGATTTAATGAAATATCCCATCATTCAAGCCCCAATGGCTGGAGGCGCATCCACACCGAAACTGGCCGCAACGGTTTCTGCTGCAGGAGGATTGGGGTTTCTCGCAGCTGGATATAAAACTGCAGAGGAAATGAGAAACGAAATGGAAGAGGTGCGCCGATTGACTGGGCGGCCTTTTGGCGTGAATGTGTTCGTGCCAAGTAAAGAGGTTGTGGATGAATCCAGACTCACCGCCTACCGGGAAAAAATACAAAAAGAGGCGGAAAGTGTAGGGGCTTCAATAGGGGAACCCATGAGCGACGATGATGACTGGGTCAATAAAATAGCCGTGTTAAAAGAACTCCGGGTCGCCGTTGTGAGTTTCACATTTGGGTGTCCAGAATCCGGTATCATCAAGGAACTCCAACATGCCGGTACGCTTGTTACGGTATCGGTGACGAACCCTACAGAGGCACAAATTGCAGTTACGGCGGGAGCGGATATCCTTTGTGTACAAGGGATTGAGGCAGGCGGCCATCGTGCCAGTTTTGATAACGAGTCAGAAAGTGACCAAGCGCTTTTGGAATTGATCAAGATCGTAAAAAAAGAAACGAACGTGCCGATAATTGCCGCAGGCGGATTGATGGATGGAAAAGACATTGCCGGTGTTCTTGCAGCAGGGGCAGTAGCGGCACAGTTGGGAACCGCTTTTCTATGTTGCCCGGAAAGTGGCGCAAGCCCAGCTCATAAGGCAGCGCTCCATAATCCACGGTTTACCGAAACGGCGATCACCCGGGCATTTAGCGGCCGCCGTGCTCGGGGGTTGGTGAATCGCTTCTTAATGGAATATGACAGGGTCGCCCCGGCAGCCTATCCTTATGTTCATCACATGACGAAACAGATGCGAAAGGTGGCGGGACAAAAAGGCGAACCTGAATTGATGGCTCTATGGGCAGGAGAAGGATACAAACGGAGTCGAACGCTTCCCGCCTCGGTATTGATGGGAGAGTTGGTTGAAGAAATGAATATAGAATCTAGGAGAGTATGTCATGAAAATTAGACCCTTGAATCCAGGCGAGGCACCACCGATGGAGTTACTGTTGCTTGCTGATCCTTCAAAAGAATTGGTTGAGACCTATTTGGAGAGGGGCACGTGTTTTGTCGCTGAATCGGATGGGCTGATAACCGGCGTGTATGTCTTGAAGGAATTGTCCGATGACACGATAGAAATCGTCAACGTTGCTGTAGCGGAACAATACCAAGGTGAAGGCCAGGGGAAAAGACTGGTCAATCATGCGGTTCATCATGCGAAGTCACTGGGGTATCACTCCATCGAAATCGGCACGGGTAATTCAGGGATGGGGCAGCTGGCCCTTTATCAAAAATGTGGATTTAGAATAACCGAAATCGATCGCGATTTTTTCACGAGGAATTATCCAGAGCCCATTTATGAAAATGGGATACAGTGCAGGGACATGATTCGTTTATCTCAAACCATCGGGAGCACCTAATGCCGTTAGGGAAATCAATCCAATGTAGGCATCCCATCTTACTGGATAGAGCATAGGAGGAAAAATCATGCTTTTCGGCGATTCCATTTATCTATTGTTTGCGTTGCTCATGCCACTTTTTTTCGCTATTGTCGTATTCATATTCATTCGTTCTATTAAAAAGCAGAATGAATCTTTACAGCAAAAGGAGAAGGAAAGTACAGCTCATAAACAATCATCCGAAAATTAATCCATGGTCAAGAGAGTGTCCAAATGAATGGGCACTCTCTTGATTCATTTCCCCAAAAACCCTTCCAACTTCTGCTTCACATTCGGCCACTCTTCTTTGAGGATGCTGAACACCATGGTGTTTCTGACTCTCCCATCTTTCAGTACTTTTTCTTTTCGTAACATCCCCTCTTCAACAGCTCCAAGCCTAGCAATGGCCGCACGTGAAGCTCTGTTCAGCTCATCTGTCCTGAATTCTACACGATTCATGTGCCACGTTTCAAAGGCATGCTGTAAAAGTAAATATTTGCATTCGGTGTTGACGGCTGTCCTCCACTTTGAAGGGTGATACCAGGTCGAGCCGATTTCCACTGTTTGATTATCGAATCGTATATCCCTTAGGCTTGTGCTGCCGATAACCGATTGAGTCGAAGAATCGATTACCGCAAAGGGATGGTGCTGATTCTTTTCCCTTGATAAGATGCCTTGCTGTACAAATTCCACAGCGTCTTGATGAGACAAAATCTTCGTCGCACTCCACACCCAGATTTCTTTGGGGAGGGAGGCTGTGTAAATCGGTTCGATATGATTTTCCATCAGGGGTACCAGTGAAACGTATTTCCCGGTTAATTCAAACGGCTTCATGTTCATTCCTCCAATCAAGTAATATCCTGATTATAAAAAAAATCTGGTACTATAATAAGAACCAGAACTGTTATAATTTATGGAACCAGTAAAGGGGTGGGCGCCATGTACGAAATCACTTTTCAACTCGAAAAAACAAAGGATCGACCATTATATGTTCAACTGTATCACTATTTGAAAAGGGAAATTCAGAATGGGCAAATAAAGGCTGGAATGAAGTTACCCTCAAAACGAAAGCTAGCCGTTCATTTAGGTATTGGCTTGAATACGGTGGATTCAGCTTATCAGCAGCTAATCGCGGAAGGGTATGTGGAGAGCCGGGTGAGAAAAGGATATTTCGCAGCGGAAATCGATCGGATTTCTTCCATTATGGAGCAAGTAACCACGACTAGTAATCCAGAGACCATTTTGCCAATTGTAACCAACATGATAGATTTTCATTATGGCCATGTGGATATCGACTCCTTCCCACATACCGTGTGGAAAAAGTGCATGAATAATACGCTGTACCTTCAGGAAAGGGACATGTTCATCAGCGGGGACCCTCAAGGGGAGCATGGTCTTAGGAACGAAATTGCGGACTACCTTTTTCAGTCAAGAGGGGTGCGGTGTGTCCCTAATCAAATCATCATCGGAGCGGGTACACAGTATTTCATTCATCTTTTGCGGCTTCTTCTTGGCAAGGAGAGAGTATTTGGGTTGGAAGACCCCGGGTTTCATCGGGTGAGAGAAGTATTGAAAGTGGAGGGAGCTGAGATGAGGTTCATTCCTTGTGATGAAAGCGGGTTGTGTGTGGAATCATTAAAGGAAAGCCAAGCTGATATCGCCTATGTTACCCCTTCTCACCAATTCCCGTTAGGAATGATCATGCCCATATCACGAAGGGTGGAATTATTGAAATGGGCAGGTAGAAAGAATGGCTATATTATTGAAGATGACTATGATGGAGAATTCCGACATACAGGCAAACCTATACCGTCTCTGCAAGGTCTGGATACAGGTGGAAGGGTAATCTATTTAGGCACGTTTTCTAAATCATTGATTCCCACGATTAGAGCGGGATATATGGTACTACCTCCTGAGTTAGCCGATCTTTACCAAAGAAAATTAAAAGGATACAAACAGACCATTTCCAAAATGATCCAAGAAACGGTCTGTCTTTTTATAAAAGATGGCCATTGGGAACGGCATCTGAATAGAATGAGAATCTTGTATCGAAAAAAGAATCAAGTGTTGCTTGCTGAACTAGAAGAAACCTTCCATGATCAAATAACGGTAATAGGAGAGAAGTCCGGACTACATATTCTAGTGCAAGTCCATAGTGATAAATCCGAAGCCGAGCTTATTCAAACCGCTGAAAGAAAGGGAGTGAAGGTGTACCCCACTTCAGTTTATCATTCAAAGAAAGACAACCATCCAACCATTTTGATGGGATATGGCGGTTTATCTGAATCAGATATCAAAGAAGGGATTCGCCTGTTAAAAAAGGCGTGGCTCTAGCTTTTGAATCGCTTATATAAAAGGGATTTAAAAGAATGATGGCAATTAATCTCTAATATTATTTAGAATTTTAAGCAGTGTTTGGAAAAATAAGTCCTGCTCCTCTTCGGAAATGCCATCTAAGGCTTTTCCTTCGATCTTATCCGCAATCTTCATGCATTTCATATGTACTTCTTTTCCTCTGGGCGTGAGTTCAATTCGCTTTTCCTCTTCATCCTTCCCAGGGACTTGTTTGATCATATGGTTCTCTTCCATGCTATTCACGGAACGGGTAATGATCACGCTATCAACGTCTAGATAATTGGATATGTCATTGATGGTAGAATAACCACAGTTCTTTAAATAATTCAAGATTGTCCATTGGTTATGATAAATATTCAGGCTTGTGATCTGTTCGTTCATATTTTTTACGATAGTTCTGGATAATTGTAAATGTTGATGGAATAGCTGATTTTGTTTGTTTTTCATATAATTCTCCTTCATAATGAGCGGCCACTTCATTATAATTTATAAATTGAAAAAGTCTAAGATAAAGAAAGATTCATATGATTCATTTTACTCATAACCGATTTTATCTTCAAGACATGTAAGGGGTATCATTTGTCGTACTTTGTGAGTAGTTGAACATAAACAAGTGCCAAAAAGAGAATGACCCTTTGTATTATACGACAAACATACAGAAATTTTAAGTAGCGTCTTGAAAATCATGGGGAACTATCTTTTTCCAATTTGCCCCTTACAAAAATATCAACTAAAAAAACCAGCATGGAAGCTGGTTTTTTGTCGTTAAATTCTTTCGCTTGCGGAGCGGTGTTTGGTTTCTTCTTTATTTCGTTCTTCTTCTTTTTCGTATTTAATGTCTTCTAGTGGCAAATCGTCGATGGGCATGACAAGCTGATCACGTTCTAGTTGTTTCTCTTGATTTTCTTTGAAAGCCTTGGATTTATCATTACGTTCCTGCAGAGTTTTATCTTTTTTTAAGTTATCCATAATCGATCCCTCCATCTCTTTCCTTATCTTTTCCCTTGAAATGAGAAAATAAAACGTATAACCGAAATATATGGGAGATTCTTTCATAAATATAGGAGAAATAGGAAAGGGCAAGGGGGTGTAGTAATTGAATTTCGCTATGTTTTTTCGCTGGTTTTGGAAGGCGGCTATCCTTTTAGGGATTATATTCTTGATTCCTTACTCGTGGGCGCTGATTTTTGCTCTAGTAACCGCCATCATATTGGATGGATTAGTGAACTTTATAAGCAAAATGTTAAACGTACATCGCCTCTGGGGCGTGTTGGTTTCCTTCATTATCTATGTAGGTGGCTTTATCGGCTTGATTTATTTCTCGCTTTCCGTTCTAATCAAACGGATTATCGTCCATTCTGAAAAGCTACCGATTTTAATTCGAGAAATTTATCTCACGGCAATTTTGCCGGTCATCAGGCAATGGGAGCAATATTCCCAAACGTTGCCGCCTAATCTCATTCAGTCAATCGAACTTACGATGGAAAAAGGGGTCATGGCTCTTGAGGGGTTTACGAAGGACTTTGTCCAGGACATGGTTCAGCTTGTTACGCTCGTACCCGCCTTTTTTATAGATTTCTTAATCTATTTAATTGCTTTATTCTTAATCAGTCTTGAGCTTCCGATGTTGAAGAGAAAGCTAGTTTCTTTTTTAAGGGAGTCAACCTACCAAAAAATCACCATGGTTTATCAAGATCTTAGTATGGCGGCTGTCGGGTTCTTTAGGGCGCAGATTGTATTGAGTTTATTCACGTTCTTGATGGCCTATGCGGGACTATGGATCCTAGATGTGAAATACACCTTGATCTTGGCTCTTTTAATCGTCATCGTCGATATTCTCCCGATATTGGGAACAGGGTCAGTGCTCGTTCCTTGGGCTGTCATTGTATGGACGCAAGGAAATCATCACCTTGGCATTGGTCTAATCATCTTGTTCCTGGTCATAACCGTTGTCAGGAGGACCATTGAGCCAAAAATCTATTCAGCAAATATGGGTTTAACCCCGCTAGCGTCGCTTGTCAGTCTTTATTTAGGATTTAAAGTGCTGGGGGTAATCGGACTTTTCCTAGGGCCGGCTATTCTCATCGTTTATAATACATTGAAGAGGGCTGGTGTCATCAAGCTTCATCATTTTAAAATATGAGCCATTGTTAGAAATTCTTAATGGAGTTTACTGAATTGGACATATCTTTAACCGTTTTACCTTTTCCTTTACAATGATTGCAGTTCCGTGAAAAGAACTGTAGATAGCGAGTTTTGCCTTTCCCTTTGCATTGCTGGCAAATGGTTATAACTTTCATCAGTCTTCACTCCTTAATTATGATGATGTTTCTTTAACAGTATGAAACAAGAAAGGTAGAACTATACCTCAATCACTATAAATAGAGGGGGATTTCTTACTATAATATGAAAGTTTTTTGTCTCATGTACCATAATGAAAGTGAAATCATGGAAGATGCCATGATGTAGGGTAGAAAAAACCCCGTCCTAATAAACTAGGGCGGGGTTTTCCATTAAGAAACGATTTCAGTCTGCGACATTAAAGGAAATTCCTTTACTTCGCTAACTGCTTTTGCAGGTTTATAAATCTCGATATAGCTGATATGGTGGTCTTCCATTTCTTTTATTTTAAAATGGTAAGGTCCATAATTCAGAATATCGCCTTGTTTGGCTTCGTAGTTCTCGGTAAGAATCCAGCCACCCATCGTATCGATATCTTCATCGTTGATATCGATGCCAAGTAAATCATTTATTTCACTGACCAATACCTTTGCATCGATAATATAATGATTTTCTTTCACTTTACGAACGTCAGGGACTTCATCTAAGTCGAACTCATCCCGAATATCACCGACAATCTCTTCCAGGATATCTTCAACGGTCACTAATCCCGATGTGCCGCCATATTCATCCATGAGGATTGCCATGTGTACACGTTCTTTTTGCATCTTTAAAAGTAAATCGTGGATGGGGATGCTATCGATGACACGAATGATCGGACGAACATAACGATTGATCGTAGATGTTGCCTGATTTTTCTTGTCTATCATTTCCGTGAAAAGTTCCTTGATATTGACCAGTCCGATGATATGGTCTTTATCACCATCGATAACTGGGTATCGAGTGAAGTTTTCTTCAGCCATGATGGAAAAAAACTGCTGTATGGTATCATCTTTGGAAATCGTGGCGATTTCGGTACGAGGAACCATGATTTCCTTTGCTATGCGATCATCGAATTCAAAAATTTTATTCACATATTTAAACTCAGATTGGTTAATTTCGCCGCTTTTATAGCTTTCTGAAACAATGATGCGAAGCTCTTCTTCCGTATGAGCCAAGTCATGCTCAGAAACTGCTTTTAATCCAAACATTTTTGTTAGCACTCTTGCAGAGCCATTAAGTACCCAGATGAAAGGATACATGACTTTGTTAAATCCAATTAGCGGTTTGGCAATGAATAATGTTACTTGCTCTGCTTTTTGAATGGCCATCGTCTTTGGTGCCAGTTCTCCCACCACCACATGAATGAAGGTGATCAAAGAAAAGGCAATCGCGATTGAAAGGATATGTGAAGCAGATTCAGGGATATTTAATTGAGTGAGAAGCGGGCCCAAAATACTTTCAACTGTCGGTTCTCCCAGCCACCCAAGTCCTAATGCCGTAACTGTAATTCCCAGTTGGCATGTTGACAGGTATTCGTCGAGATTGGATGTGACCTTCTTTGCTGCTAGGGCATTCGGCTTACCTTCTTCAATTAATTGATCGATCTTCGTGCTCCTCACTTTAACAATCGCAAACTCCGAAGCTACAAAAAATGCTGTTAAAGCAATTAAAATGGCAATAAGTACCAAGTTTATTATGTCCAAAAAGTCTCCCTTACATCGCCTATGAGACGAATAAGGAGTCCACCTCCTACATTTTTAAAATATACAAGTATATTTTTTTTGTCGTGCTAAATAGCTAAAACGTACTGGAGTCGTGCATGAAGGCTGCAAGTTTACACTCCGTTTTTAAATGAATAGAGTACTAGTATATGTGTATTAGCGATACGTAGACGGGAAATAGAAGAATTTTGCAAGGAAAATGCAAGCAAGATTATTTAATACCGTGCACTTTTTCGCCAGGCAAAGCAGCGTCCGTCCGTCACAACGAACGTTCTTTAATGTCCCATCCAATCACCTCAGTTTAATTGATTTAAATACTTTCATTATAGAAAGAGTTAGTCATCCAGTCAAATTGCCTAATACTCGCAAAATGGTGGAAATGGCTTGTAAAAGGTTCATTTGTTTCACTATTTGACGGTTTTTGACCAATTCCTTTCCTATAACCATTATATAATGGAATATTCAGAAAATTAAAGGTCTATGCCTATAAAAAATAAAAAAGGCCTTTTATTAATTTTTAGCTTCTCTGTACATAGGATATAGGATTGGGACAAGATTATCCATTATAAAGGATGTGGAAGTCATGATGATCATCGAAAAGATGGCAGCCATAATGGCCGGAAGTTTGCTTGTGGGCGTAGGAATTAATTTTTTTCTCATCCCTTATCACTTGTTGGATGGTGGCATGATTGGGATTGGTTTAATCATTCATTATTTTCTAGGGCTTCCAACTGGGTTAGGCGTTATTCTGAGCAGTATTCCCCTATATATATATGCTTGGTATTACGAAAAAAAACTATTCCTCAACAGTTTGCATGGCCTACTTTTCTCTTCGTTATGTATCGATATTTTTTCCGAGGCTGTCATCGATTGGAATCTTCCCATCTATATAAGTGCCATAATCGGAGGGGGATTAATCGGGCTGGGAATCGGGCTCATGCTCCGGTATGGTACATCAACAGGCGGGACCGACATGCTTGCACAGATCATTTCCAGGAAAAGCGGGCTTAATGCCGGCATGTTAATTTTCTTCATAGATGGATGTGTCCTCATTGTGGGCCTGAGCGTGGTGGACCTGACTGTGTTTTTCTATTCATTTTTGACCATCATCGCGGTGGCGATGCTGACTTCGGTAACCGTGATGCGGACCGCAACTTAATAGAATGTATATATTTCAGTTATCTGGGAAGGATGGTGTATAAAACGACCGTCTTATCGGTTAATTATGAAAAAGAAGGAAGTTTTCGATGAAGAAATTTTATTTGTCAGCCATATTATTGTTTGCGTTAGCAGGATGTCAGGAAACCGAAAAGCCAGAAGATAAAGAAGTGAGCAATGCCATACCTGAAACCATGGAGGCCACTATATCCGTTAAAGGGACATTAGTATCCGGAAAAGAGGTCATCCTTGAAACCACAGTGAAGGAAGGAAGCCAACTTGTAAATGAAGCTGGTGAGGTTCTTTTTGAAGTGAGGAAATCCGGGCAGGATAAACGGGAAATGTTAGATGCAAAGAATACGGGAAGCGGGACATATCAAGTGATGCACACCTTCAAGGAACAAGGGAAGTATCATGTAATTGCCCATGTAACAGCTAAAGATCAACATGTGATGCCGGAAAAAGAAGTGGTTATTACTGATAATGAAAGTGAAAACACCTCGGTACACCCAAGGTCGAATGTCTTGATCGAGTTTCATAACAATCCTGTGACGGCGGGGAACAGTTCCACCTTTGAAGCCAATGTGCATTTGGATGGGAAGCCTTTGACTGATGCAGATGTAAATTTTGAGGTGTGGAAAGAAGGCAGTGAAGAAAGTTATTTCACCAAGGCGAAAGAAGAGGGAAAAGGGACTTATCTAAATAAAGTGTCCTTTGACGAGGCGGGAACTTATAAGATTCAGGTGCATGTGGAAAAAGAAGAAGTGCATGAACATCAGTTACAAACGATACAGGTTAATTGATGAGAATATCTACCCTTTTTGGCGAGTATTTATCCAGATAGGTTTTAGCCTTACTTTTAATGGGAACGTAAAGGATAACGAATACAGCAGGAAGGGAGGGTAAGCATGAAAAATGAAATAATCAACAAGTACAAAAATCTCGGGGTCCATATTCAAAAAACGAAATCACGTCAGGAGATTTTCACGAATATTTCTCACACTGATTCATCCTTACTCACCTTAGAGTTCGCAACTGCTTTTTCAAACGATGTACAAAAACAGGAAATAAAAGAATATTAATCACAAGGAGACCGGGAAAGACAAGCTGGTCTTTTTTTTGTTATCTAAAATCATATCCCAATCTGACTGTTCCTTTTTTCAGGAAAATGAATAGAACGGATTTTTCCGCAATAGGATAGAAGGACAACCAAGTCAAAATTAGCGGAAAAGGGAGTCATTACATGATGTCAGAGCTGATAATGAAGATACTGAATTGGTTTGCGGAGATGGGATATATCGGTATTTTATTGGGGTTGATGGTGGAAATCATCCCCAGTGAGCTCGTACTTGGATACGGTGGCTATTTGATCGGAATGGGTAAGATGAACTTTTTGGGTGCCGTTATCGCAGGGGTGATGGGAGGTACGATTGCCCAATTATTCCTTTATTGGGCTGGTTATTATGGAGGACGGACATTCCTTTTAAAGTATGGAAAATATATATTCATTAAAGAAGCTCATATGATAATGGCCGAAGAATGGTTCCAACGGTATGGGGTGGGGGTGGTGTTCACAGCTCGCTTCATTCCTGTCGTACGACATGCCATTTCCATACCAGCTGGGATTGCCCGGATGTCCGCCTGGACATTCACTTTTTATACAGTGGCAGCCGTCATTCCTTGGACGATATTGTTCTTGTCATTGGGTCGGATTTTGGGGGAGAATTGGCAACAAATTAGAGAAATCACTGCACCTTATTTGATTCCTGTAGCAGGTTTTTCATTCGTCTTGATCATGTTGTATATCATTTGGAAGAAAAAGAGCCCGCCGCCAATCGTGACGGTCAAAAAGGTTGGGTCTGATAAAAGAATATAAAAAAATGGCCCCGGTAAGAATACGAGGGCCATTTTTCTTATTCTTAATCTTGTGGAAGGTTCTCCTCAAGTGTCAGCTGTTCTACTTTTTTTGTCACTTCAATAAAACGGATGGCGTGTTCATCCATCTCAATGACTTTGAAACAGAAACCATCTTTTTCCATGATGTCGCCAACTAGTACATCATAATTTTCCGTTAAGATCCAGCCACCGATTGTATCTACATCCTCTTCATCCAGGTGAATGCCAAGTAAGTCATTCACGTCTTTTACTAGAAGTTTGGAATCCAAGATATAGTGTCCATCCTTGATCTTACGAATGGAAGGAACTTCATCGATATCGAATTCATCACGAATTTCCCCGACGATTTCCTCAAGGATATCTTCAACGGTGACGAGACCGGAAGTACCACCATATTCATCCATCAAGATGGCCATGTGAATCCGCTCTTTTTGCATCTTTAGCAGTAATGTGTGAATGGGTATATTCTCCATGACCCGAATGATCGGGCGGGTATATTGTTCAATGGTTTTGGACTGGATATCCCGGTCCTTAATTAGGTCAGAAAAAACTTCTTTCAGATTGACCAAGCCAATCACATGATCCTTATCACCTTCGACAACGGGGTAACGCGTGTATTTTTCCGTTTTGGCAACATCGACGAAACCTTGTACGGTTTCATCTTTGGAAATGGTAAGGATTTCTGTTCTTGGAACCATGATTTCCTTGGCTACCCGGTCATCAAAATCAAATATATTGCTTACATATTTGAATTCAGATTGATTGATTTCCCCGCTTTTATAGCTGTCCGAAAGGATGAAACGCAATTCTTCCTCCGTGTGAGCAAGCTCGCTTTCCGAAGCGGATTTGAAGCCGAATAATCCAACGACAAACCGAGAGGAATGATTCAATAACCAGATGAACGGGAACGCGATCTTATGGAAAAGGATCAGAGGTTTGGCGATGGCCAAGGCCACCTCTTCCGCTTTTTGGATGGCAACCGTTTTAGGTGCGAGTTCACCTACGACGACATTCAAGAAGGTCATTAGGGAAAATGCAATGATAAAGGACAGAATACCTGCCACGTTGTTCGGAATATGTAATAGTTCGAATAAAGGTTCTATCAATTTATAGATTGTCGGTTGCCCAAGCCACCCAAGTCCAAGGGCGGTCACGGTAATGCCGAGCTGCGTTGCCGATAGGTACTCATCGAGATCTGATGTCACCTTTTTTGCAGCTAAGGCTTTCCTGTTTCCTTCTTCTATCAATTGGTCGATTCGCGAGCTTCGTACCCTAATGATTGAAAACTCGGAAGCAACAAAAAAGGCGGTTAAAGCGATTAAGATAATGACTAAGGCTAAACTAAATATGTCCAATAGTGAGGGATGTAATTAAACCGTTTACTTGCACCAAACGGGTGAATTATCCCAGTCACCTCCCAAAAACAAAAATGAATAAAATGTATAATGACTGTAAAAAAAGTAGATGGAATGATCTTGAAATGAATGTCTTCGAGCTTTTCTTTACGAATCTGTAGATTTATTCATCACGATTATACAAGTCACCTAATTATAGTATAAGGAACTATCAGGGAATCAGTCAAAAATTACACACTACTTCCCCGTGATTTGGTGACTTTTACTTATGATTTTGTTTTTACGCGTATGGAGAATGTAGTTAAGAAGTCCGTTGAATGACAAGTCAAGGTCCCTTGATGCTTGAGGATGATTTCCTTGCAAACGAATAGTCCCAACCCTGTGCCCCTTTTTTTCGTTGTGATGAAGGGTTCAAAGATGCTAGGAAGCACCTCGGAAGGTATCTTTGGACCGTTATTAGAAATATTCAAGGTTAGGAAACCTGATGCTACCGAACCGGAAATGTCTATGGATGGATTTGGCGTTTCCGTAACTACATCCAGGGCATTCAATATGATATTGAGTAACACTTGCCTGAATTCCTCCTTGGAGCCGGCCAACTGGGCTTCGCCCTCAATATTACAGGAGACGGAAGCATTTACTTCCAAGATGCTAGGGTATAGGAATTCAATCACTTCATCTACCAGGGGGGCGATTGGAAATATTTCAATTTGTGTAGTATCCGTTTCCCTCTTTGAAAGGTTAAGAAATTGTGTAATCCGATAATTAAGCTGATCCAATTCCTTTGAAATGATGTCCAGATACTTAATCTCTGGCTGTTCGGCTTGTAATAATTGAATGAAACCCATGATGGAAGTAAGGGGATTCCGGAACTCATGGACAAAACTTGATGTCATCTGGCCTAAAAGGGTCAAACGGTCTTTATGATTTGGATTGATCAGCTGATATTGCTCCGCAACCTGCTTCGTCTTTAAATCGGTATAACTGGATAAAGCGAAATAAATGAGTTTATCGAAGTACGCATTTATTTGGTGGATAACCGCAGATAGTTCTCCTTTGATGGCTTCGTAAGAGAGAAATTGATCAATGATGATCGATCTTCCGGTAGAGGTTATGGAAAAGAACATATCCATATTCAAATGCTGTTTAACCCGGCCGGCTGAAATCTTTTCCCCTAAATCCTTCAGCATATCATCTATGTTAGTATCTGTATTTTTCAGTTGTTTCATCAGTGAATTTAGAATTTTTTCTATTTCTTCTTCAAAATATTCTATATAGCCATCTGACAAATGCTTTAATCGCTCTTTCCATTCGGTAAGGATAGTAGTTTTATGAGAAGATAGGAAGTGAAGAGTCATTTCTCGATTCAATACCATTTTGCCCTCCATGTGTAGGAAAATGAATTTATCTTACTTAATTATGAATGAATTAGAATATAATTCCAAAATGTAATATATGGTTTTAATAATAACAGATTGAAAGCGTTCTTTAAATACTCATTCATGCGGTAAATGATCGGTAAAAGGGGAAAGGCTTTGTTTATATTAGGTAAACATTGTATTAATAGGGGGTTTACACATATAAAAAAGGCACCGTTCATTATTGACGGGTACCTTTTTTTTGAAATGTATAGGGTTCGATATGGACAATGACATGTTTGATGTCATGTTCCTTTAATAAGTTTTCTTCAACCTTCACTGTAATGTCATGACTTTGGATGACGGTCAAGAGCGGATTGACATGCACGGTTGTTTCAACCAGAATTTCATTCCCATGCATCCGAGCTTTAATTTCACTCATGTCTTTCACCCCATCCGTCAACAGGATGGTTTGACCTATTTGTTGGAGATGCTGTTCATCGAAACCGTCGGTCAAGGAAAGTGAAGCGTCGTGGAAAATATCCCAAGCCGTTTTGCAGATCATCAGACCTACCACTAAAGCCGCAACCGCATCCAACCAGTCTATGCCGATTGTGGTACCGATAATACCTACGAAAGCACCGATACTGACAAGAGCATCAGAACGGTTGTCCTGTGCGACAGCATGGATGGAGGCGCTGTTTATTTTTTTGCTTAAAGCCAAGTTGTAACGATAAACCCCGTACATGAAGATGGCGGAGAATAAAGCGACATAAGCTGTGAACATATTCGGTACAACTGTCGCATCCTGCGAAAAGAATGATTCGATGGCGCTGTATATGACCTGTAATCCGACGGTGATCATAATGAAGGCGGCAACCAGAGACGCTACGGTTTCAGCTCTCAGATGACCGTATGAATGATTATTATCAGGTGGTCGCCTTGATATTTTTAAGCCTATTAATACAGCGACAGAGGCAATGATATCGGTCGTGTTGTTTAAACCATCTGCCCAAAGTCCTTTCGAGTCTCCAAAGTAACCAAACGTTAATTTGAGGGCCGACAAGAATATGTATGCGGCTATACTGATATAGGCGCCCTTTTCAGCAGAAATTGAATGTTTATCCATGTCTTTTCCCCCTCGTGCAAAATAACCTTTATAAAGATATCAAATTGAACCCTAGTGAGTCTATAGAAAAATTGTCGTCTTTATCCATCTAACTTGGCATATGGCATGTGTATTGAGGCCATGTAAAGAAGTTGGCTGGATGAAAAAATATAACCAGTAATAGGGAAAAACGCTCGTGGATATAATCGTGTTATTTACTTGTCAATTAGAGAAACTAGTAGTATATTCTAACCGAGGAACAAAAATTAAATACTTCCACAAGGGGAGCCAAGATGGCTGAGAGTGAACGGTTGAGTTCAGACCCTATGAACCTGTTAGTTAGTACTAGCGTAGGGATGTGGTTTTGGATAGCAATACTGGGCATCCATTACCGCCCTGGTGTTGCTTTTTTGCATGCCGAAAAAGCGACACGGGACTCATGGGCACTTTTGCACGTGGAGAAGGGTGAGAGATGATGAAACATAAAACATTATTCATGACAGAGGTCGCGATTTTTTCTGCATTGGCATTACTGCTGGATATAGTCTCCGGTTTTGTCTTTGCAAGGATATGGCCACAGGGGGGATCGATTTCCATTGCCATGGTACCGATATTCTTAATGGCCTATCGTTGGGGAATCAAGGGCGGAATGGCCACCGGTTTACTATTGGGGCTTTTGCAGATTGCCACTGGTTTGGCATTTCTGGCAACGCCGCTTCAAGGATTTATCGAATATTTCCTTGCTTTTACCGCCGTGGGATTATCCGGGTTGTTCATGAATAAATTTGTGAATAACCGTAAAGGGGGAAAACGGTTAAGAGGGGATATATATGCGGTTTGTGGCATGTTTGTGGGGAGCTTCCTGAGGTTTCTTTGCCATTTTACAGCAGGTATCGTTTTCTTTGGGGAATATGCGCCAGACGGGCAACCAGTCGTCCTCTATTCCTTGATTTACAATGGGACATATATGCTGTTTAGTTTTATTTTATCAGCAATCGTGGTAATGGTGCTCTATTCGGCTGCTTCGAATGTCTTGTTGAAGAAAGCCATCTAAAGACAGACCTTTTAAAAGGGCCGGCTCGATTATGAGCCGGTCCTTTTCTCCATTATTTTGCAATAAATACCGAGCATGGTGCCTGCTTGGCTATGGAACTGCTGGTGCTTCCGAGGAAGAACTTTTCCAGGCCGCTTTTTGCACTGTTGCCGACGATGATTAAATCGGCGTTCGTCCGCTTTGCATAGTCACATATGCTATCCGTGGCATTTCCCTCTAAAATCTCGATATTTCCATTAACCTGGCATTCACTGAGCAACCTCATCATATTGCTTTCAGCCATCCTCACATTGTTTTCATGAACGGTGGGAGTATCGTTCATGTGCATTTGACTTTGTTGTTCTACTTCTGTTACGGGATGCGTTTGTGAAGGGTCGACATAAAATCCTGCTGCCGGTACGAACCCAGGAGCGGATGCACTCTCGAGGATACGGCTTTCACCTTTTGGATTCAGAACTTGAACAATGGTCAATTCAGCTTCCGGAAAGGCCTTTTTTAATGAAGCTCCATATTCCACGGCGCGGTTGCTCTCTTCATTTCCATCATAAGCGGCGACGATACGTTTTAATTGTTTCATCTAAGATCATCTCTCCCCATAATTTGTCATTATAGGTTATATACCCGTTTTTATTGGTTTCATGCCTTTTTCAGGTGTATATTGATTTATAAATGTGGGTAAAGGGTATGGAAAAAGAAAAGACTAGGCATGAAAGGGAGAAATATTGTAGGCACTTTGTATGGAAAAGGATAATGGGAAAAATGTTGTGGAATTTGTTTTCCCTTTTAGCCATTGCAAGAGTTTTCTTTCATAAAAAGGGCAAAATATTTTTAATGGAGCATGTCGCATCTGGGAAAATGGGGGTACAAATGAGAGCGTTATTGAAAATAGGTCTTATAATTATATCAATCATTGTCGTAGTGGGAGCCGGTTTGTTCATATATTTTAAACAAACTGTGGATATAAGCAATCTCCAGGATCAACTTCAGCAACCGACCAAGATTTATGACGAGGATGGGAACTTAGCCAGTACCGTCACGGCTAATAAATCGGAAGGCGTCGCGATAGAGGAGATCCCGGAACATCTCATTCAAGCGGTCGTATCCATTGAGGATCACCGTTTTTATGAACATCATGGCATAGATTATCAAGCGATCATGCGTGCGATGGTGAAAAATGTCAAGGCGAAAAGCGTTGTTGAAGGCGGGAGCACACTTACCCAACAACTTGTAAAAATCACCATGCTTGAATCAGATCGGACCTTGAAAAGAAAGATAGAAGAGTTTTTCATCGCTCAAGAATTGGAACGTACGTATACAAAGGATGAAATTTTAGAAATGTATGTGAATCAAGTTTATTTTGGACATGGAGCATGGGGACTCAAAAAGGCAGCGAACATATATTTTTCAAAAGATGTTTCTGAGTTAACCGTCGCCGAAGGGGCTTTGCTTGCTGGGGTCATTAACTTGCCTTCCAAGCTTGATCCGTACAAAAATCCAGAAGGGGCGGTTAAACGACGGGATTTGGTACTGTCTAGAATGACCGAACACGGATATTTGACCGAAGAGGAAGCGGCTTCTGCCAAAAAGGATGAAGTATCACTACAGTTAGGTGAAGATACAGATCCTTTAAAAGGGAAGTATCCTTATTATATAGACCATGTCCTATCTGAAGCCTCCACCATGTATGGATTGGAGCTCCAGCAATTACTCACTAGGGGCTATAGAATATATACCACATTAGATCAACCGATGCAGCAGGCTGCCGAATCAGTCTATAGCCAGGATGCCAATTTCCCTTCTGGGACAAGCAATGACATATTGGTGCAAAGTGGGACGGTCCTTCTTCATCCTAAAACAGGCGGCATTAAGGCACTTGTTGGGGGGAGGGGCGAGCATCAATTCATGGGATATAATCGGGCGACGCAACTGAAAAGATCTCCTGGTTCGTCGATTAAACCGCTCGCTGTTTATACACCGGCAATTGAAGAAGGATATGAAATGACCGACTCTTTAAAAGACGAGAAGATGGAGTTCGGGAATTATGAACCATCGAATTTGAGCGGCACTTATAAAGGGGAGGTCCCAATGTATGAAGCCGTGATGAATTCCTTGAATGTGCCAACCGTTTGGCTCCTGAATGAAATTGGAATCGACAAGGGGCTGGATGCGCTCAAACGGTTTGGGATTCCTTATGACAAAAAAAATGACCGAAATCTATCGATAGCCTTAGGCGGGATGGATAAAGGGGTGTCCCCACTCCAAATGGCAGGAGCTTATGCGGCGTTTGCAAATGAAGGAAAGCGAAACGAAGCGCATGCCATTATAAAAATAGAAGACACGGATGGGAAAGAAATAGCAGCCTGGAAGGAAAAGAAGACAAAGGTGGCTTCGAAGGATGTCGTCGATAAGATGAATGCGATGCTTCTTGGGACAGTTAACTATGGAACGGCTAAAAATGCCGCGGTCTCTGGCTATGAAATCGCAGGAAAGACAGGATCCACACAGGTCCCGATCGAAGGAATATCAGGTGTGAAGGATCAATGGTTCGTGGGATACACCCCTTCTTTAGTAGGAGCTGTATGGGCTGGCTACGATAAAACGGATAAAGAACATTATTTAACCACTAACAGCAGCCAGGGAAGTACACTCATCTTTCAAAAGATCATGGCTCAGGCCTTACAGAACGAAACGGCTGAATCATTTCATGCAGAAGACATCGGACCATTGATAGCGGAACAGCAGGAAAAGGAAGAAGAAGAGGAAAGGAAGCAATATTGGATTGATAAGGGGAATGAAATCAAGGAGGGGCTTGGTAAGTGGAAAACATGGGATTTTCCTTGGTGATGATTGGGGATATATCCATATTCCCAGTAAATGAAAAAAAGCTGTCATTATTGACAGCTTTTTTTCCCTCATTAAAAGATGAAATTTACAACTAAACCGATTACGACGATAGCCCCGATAATCATTAAAATGGTTCTCATATCTATACACCTCATTTATATGTAATTTTTTTTCGTATATTAAATCCCAACGGTTTGGTTGGAGTGAAATCCTATTTTTTCATCATTTTCTTTACAAATGGCCTGAACCTTTTCCAGCATTGCATGTACATTTTGTCCTTCTAGGATCACTTTCATATCCACACACTCTTGTAGAATGAGAACGAATGATACAAATGTTGAAAGTTTTGTGGCATCGACCATTTTATGATTGCAGATAAAGTAGATGTTTCCTTTGAATTCTTTTGTCACTTGGTATAAGTTCATGATTTGACGCATGGATAATCGTGTATTTGTTTTAATATCAGCAGAAATTACTTTGTTCATGGTTGTTTACTCCTTTAATTTTTATATAATTAAATGCTTGTGCCGTAATACTTATAAGATAGAAAAACTAAGTTAAGTTCTTTTGAATTCATGTAATTGGGTTATGGTGTATATTTACCCGCGTATATCGTTTTGAAACCTATTAGAATATTTAAACTTGGAGGGAGTTTGGCCCTATGCTGACACTGATAAAGAATGGTGAGGTTTATACGCCGGAATACATAGGTAAGAAAGACGTTTTGTTGGTCGGAAAACAAATTGGCTTCATTGAGGATAAAATCGACGTCCCTGCCAATTTCGTTGAAATGCAAGTGATTGACGCGAACGGTCGAATCATTGTACCAGGTTTTATCGATGCACATGTTCATATCATCGGTGGCGGCGGTGAAGGGGGATTCAAAACAAGAACGCCCGAAATTCAGTTGACCGATGCGACGCTAGCCGGTATCACGACATTAGTCGGGGTCATTGGCACGGATGGAACGACAAGGACGATGCCGGACTTGCTTGCTAAAGCGAGGGCCCTAGAAGAAGAAGGGATTAGTTGCTTCGTTCAAACAGGTTCGTACCAAGTCCCGGTGAAGACCCTAATGGACAAGATTGAAGATGATTTAATCTTAGTGGATAAAATCATTGGAGTTGGTGAAATTGCCATTGCCGATCACCGTTCTTCACAGCCAACCGTGGCAGAGCTTGCAAAACTTGCGTCGCAGGCCAGGAATGGAGGACTTTTGTCCGGGAAAGCCGGTATCGTTAATATACATGTCGGGGATAGCTTGGATCATGTACAGGTAATCGAGGAAGTCGTCAGGACGACGGAAATTCCGATTACACAGTTCTACCCTACACATATGAACCGGAACCCGCATTTGTTTGAGGCCGGGATACAATTTGCCAAAAAAGGCGGGTACATCGATTTCACGACAAGTACCATTCAAAAATTCCTGGATGAAGGGGAAGTAAAAGCAAGCACGGCAATAAGGAGAGCCCTCGACGAAGGTGTTGATATCCGCAACATCACGCTTACATCAGATGGACAGGCTAGCCTTCCGGAATTTGATGGCAACGGAAATATATCCGGACTGAGTATGGGGACCTGCATGTCGCTGTATGAATCGGTTGTCGATGCGATTATCGATGATGGAGTTTCGATAGAGGATTCCATCCGTGTGGTCACGGAAAATCCCGCGAATATTTTGAAGCTAACTAATAAAGGACGGGTGGAAACGGAAAGGGACGCAGATATACTGATTTTGAAAAAAGAGACCTTTGAAATAGATACCGTCATCGCAATGGGTCAGATTATGGTCAGTGAGGGCAAAGCGATGGTGAAGGGCACATTTGAAAAATAATTCATTGATTTCTCTTTCTTGAATTGGAATTTTTGGGTAAAATTAACCAGAAAGTCGGATGAAGGGGGATAGAAAGAGATCATAAAACTTTTTAATAATCGAAATTATACGAAATTATTTTTAGCGAACGTAACATCACAAATGGGCGGGACCATCGGCATGACTGCATTTATGTTTTATTTACTGGACCGCTTCACCAATCAGCCGATTTATGCGACGGTTACGGAATTAATGTATTCTTTGCCTACCCTTGCTGTTTTCTTACTGGTGGGGGTTTTTGCTGATAGATTGGACAGGCAAAAGATTGCTTTGTATTGTGATTGGATTTGCGCAGGGTTGTCTGTTTTATTCTTGCTTTCGTTAGAGCTACATCTTCTCATGGTATCGTTTGCTGTCATTTTTCTGAGAAGTGCCGTCAGGAATTTCTTTGTGCCAGCGGAGTCAGCGTTGATTCAAGGCATTTTGCCTAAAGAGGATTATACGATGGCGGCTGGTTTAAATCAGATGGTATCGAGTCTGTTCATGCTTTTCGGAAACGGAATCGGCATTTTTATCTATTGGTCAGTCGGCATCGAGGGAGCCATTATCTTCGATGTGATCGGATTTATAATCAGTGGTTTCTTGATCCGTTCCTGTCGGATTTCAAAAGAAGTCAGACAGCCGAATGGAGTTTACAATTTGAAGGAACTGAGTGTAACAGGCGTTTGGGCAGATTTTAAAATTGGCTGGCAATATATATGGCAGTATAAGCTATTGTTCACGTTAATCAGCGGTTTTCTAGTATTTGGGATTGTGAATGGTGGATTTTCCGTGATGCAGGTTTTTATCTTGAAGTACAAACTTGAACCTGTTGATTATGAAAAGTATGCCGTCATCTTTGGTGTCATTTTTGGGACAGGAGTATTGCTGGGAAGCATCTTAGCTTCGGTACTGGCCAAAAAAATGAAGCTTCATCATATGATGGTCGTAGGCTTGCTGATATCGGGAGTGGGCACGGTGGCCAGTGGCCTTGTCGAAACAACCCTGCAATATATGATTGGGTTAGCCATCGTGGCTCTATCGCTTCCCATACTTAATGTGTCCCTTGGCGGGTGGCTGCCAAGCCTCGTTGCTCCCGAAATGATGGGGAGGGTCCAAGGATGGATCAACCCCTTGGTGATGTTATCGCAATCAATCACGTTATTCTTGATAGCCGTTGGCTTCCCCACCTACATAGCAGTAGAAACGTTATATTGGGTAGTGGGAGGGTGTCTGATCTTCGTAGGCTTTCTATATATGGCCATCATACCGAAGTTCATCCATGAAAAGGCGCCCGAAGCTACTGTGATGATGAAGGATCAAGCGAAGTAATTAAGCAAGTAAGGAATGGAACAAGGAACTTCTTGTTCCATTTACCTTTTCTAAACGGTACAGGTTCAGCCTCAATCCGAGAAAATGTCTTGCTAACAATCAGGGTTTATATATAGAGCGCAAGGTTATGGGGGGGAGACCATGAAATCGAAGCTAAGCATCATACGAGGGAACTCTGGCAGTGGAAAAACAACGATAGCAAAGAGCCTTCAAAATCAGTTAGGAATAGGTACCCTATTGGTTTCTCAGGATACAGTTCGCCGGGACATGTTGAATGCTCATGATAGAGAAGGCAACCTTTCAATTGATTTGATCCGACAAATTACGGAATACGGAAAAGGAAAATGTGAATATGTCATTTTGGAAGGAATCTTACATAAAGATCTTTATGGTGATATGCTACATCACTTAATACGGTTCTATAACGAAAAGGTTTTAATTTGTTATTTTGATTTATCCTTTGAAGAAACCGTCAAACGTCACAACTCTCGTTCAAAAAAGATGGAGTTTGGAGAAGAGTCTTTACGTGCTTGGTGGAAGCTGAATGATTATCTAGGTATCAAAAATGAAATGATATGGACTAACGAAACGTCACAGGATGATGTATTGAATCAGGTTTTTGATCATTTAGAAGATTGATTGATATAACGAGAATGAGTATAAAAGCAGAGTGAATCCACTCTGCTTTAATATTTGTATAGAGAAGCGGTGTTTACCTTCTTACACTATATTCATCACATGTACGAATCCACTGCAAGTCCTAGAAATTGTAACTGAATGCAAACGTTATTTTAGTCCCATCATGGCCCCGAAGTATTGTTGTGCAGTGGAAAAACAAATGAAGGCTATTAATTCTGATATTTCTTCGTCGCTGAATACTTCCTTTAATACTACAAAAAAACGTTCTTCTGTTTTCTCGCGTTGCACTAAAAATACCTCTGCAAAGGCGATTGCGTAGCTTTCTTTTATATCGGCCGGTTCCATTGGAATGCCTTTGGCCTGACAGTACGCACAGCCATTTCCATAGGCTAGAATTCTTCTGACATTTTCCTTCAATTGCTTTGTAAGCACTCCATCAGCAGAAATGGTTTCTGAGAGGTCATTCCAATTATGCGCAATTCCTTCGTTATGAAACAATTGCTGAAATGGACTTGTTCCAAATTGTGAACTTTTAATTCTTGGCATCGATATCTCCCCTTTGAGATAATCATAATCTAGAAGAAATGAAAAATTAATCGCATATGAAAAGTAATAGGAACAAAAAAATACTAGATGAATGGAAAATAAGGAGAATAGTATTCATATGAAATTAGACGATAAAGACCGCAGCATTTTAGCCGTACTGAAGAATGATAGCAGGGTTTCCATGAGAGAATTGGCAAAGAAAGTGGAGATGTCAGCACCCGCCGTTACAGAACGTGTCCGGCAAATGGAGTCTTTTGGTATCATCAAGGGTTATGGAGCCGAGATTGATTATAAAAAAATGGGCTTTCCGATAGAATGCATGATTGAAGCGACGGTGAAAAATGGGGAATATGACCGATTCAGAAAGTTTATCTTGGGTCAAGAAAATGTGGAATTTTGCTATCGGATCGCGGGAAAGGCTTGTTTCATGATCAAAATTCGCTGTGAAAGCCTTCAAAGAGTGGAAGAATTCATTAATCTCGCCATTCCTTTTGCATCGACGGTGACGCATGTAATTCTTTCTGAAGTAGAGAGACTTTCTGAATGAAAAATTTTTTTACAAGTCAGTGAACGAATTCATTTCCTTAACCGTCATATAAGTAACAAGCTAAGGATCAGGGAGCAGGTGATGATAGATGGAAGAACTGGAGCTGATTAAAGCGGCGAAAAAGGGGGATGATCAGGCGTTAGCCTCACTATTTCAAAACACGTATCCTTTTCTGCTAAAATACTTGCTTAAATTGACTTATGATTTACAAACTTCAGAAGATGTAGCTCAGGAAACCTTTTCTAAGGCCATCGAGAATCTTTCAAGGTACAAAGGGACTTCCAAGTTTTCCACATGGCTGATTTCCATTGCGACTCGGGTTTACTTGGATCAGAAGCGGAAGGAGAAGCGGGAAGAGTCCTGGTTAAGGCAAGAGCAATCGGTCAGAAAGCTCAAATGGGAGACGCAGGCCAACAATCAAGCATGGGATGATGTAATGGAAGCATTGGGGAATGTAGAGGATGATCTGCGAATTCCAATCATCTTGAAGCATTATTACGGATTTTCTTACGAAGAGATTGCGAAAATCATCAAGATACCAGAAGGTACCGTGAAGTCACGTGTCCATATTGGATTAAAGAAGATTAGAAAGGAGTTGGTCAGTAACGATGAAAAAGAACCATCCGGTTTATCAAAACCACTCAGACAAGAGTGATCAAGAGACGGTTAGTCAAATCAAGAAAAGCTTGGAGGAATTTGACGATACGATTTCCATCGATGTCCCACAAGTATCTTTTTTTGAGCAAACCATTAAACGAAAGCGTCAAAAAGCCAGAAGGGAATGGCGGAAAGAAGTGCTTATGTTTCTAGTGACGGCTGCTCTCATTCTCTGCTTCTTGTTTCTATCTTTATTTCATCAACCTGAAGTATTTCTCACATTACAAGTGTTGAGCGTGATTTTCATCGGCATATATACGTTTTATGTAAAAAGGAAGGTGGAAAGCAGTCATGGATAGAATGCAGATGTATGTATTGATTATGTGTGGGCTTATCTTGTTGGCCCAAAGCATATATTTATTCACCGATGCAAAGAAGAATGGTTTCAATCATTGGTTATGGGGCATTCTTGGTTTGATTCAAGCACCGGTTCCGCTAATTTTTTATTTAATCGTAAAAAAAATAAGAAAACGGGAAGAGGATGAGCTCAATGATTATCGTGACTACTAATGAAGTGCCGGGTAAAGAAATAAAGGAACTGAAGGGACTCGTTAAAGGGAACTCGGTCCAATCAAAGCATATCGGGAAAGATATTATGGCGGGTTTGCGGACCATTGTCGGTGGGGAAATTTCTGAGTATACGGAAATGATGAAGGAAGCTAGGCAAAAGGCCATTGGCAGAATGGTGGATGAGGCGAAGGAAAAAGGAGCGAATGCCATCGTTGCGATGCGCCTTGAAACATCCGCTATCATGCAGAACGCTTGTGAAATCATTGCCTATGGAACTGCCGTATATGTTGAATGAAGGTTTTTGCAAGCAATTAGTCATAGGTATTTAAGCTTATTTCTTTTGTTCCTTCTATTCCTATCGTATAATTCTAGATAGAAATATAAGGGGGAATGAAGAGTGGGGATTTATGAATTTTCTGCAGAGCGAATCAATGGACAGGAAGTTTCTTTAGAGAAGTATAAAGGTGAGGTCCTTATCGTCGTCAATACGGCAAGTAAATGTGGGTTTACCCCGCAATACGAGGATTTACAAAAGCTTTATGACCGATATAAAGATAAAGGATTGAACATTCTTGGTTTTCCTTGTAACCAGTTTGGAGAACAGGAACCAGGCCAAAACCAAGAAGTGGAAACATTTTGTCAGTTGAATTACGGCGTGAATTTCCCACTATTCAGTAAAGTGGATGTCAGGGGAAGTCAGGCACATCCATTATTTCACTATTTAACAATGAATGCGCCATTTACCGGTCTTGTCGACAAGCCAGGCGGAAGAATGCTGCATGCAAAATTGCAAGCGGAGCATCCAGAGTTTTTGATAGATGATTCAATTAAGTGGAACTTCACGAAGTTCCTTATCGACCGCGAAGGAAATGTCGTGAAGCGTTTTGAATCGGTAGAAGCCCCATTTGATATGGAACAGGATATTGAAGCCCTTTTATAAAACCCTAATGGAAAAACGGCAGCGCTTGGATTCTTTCAGGCGTTTTTGTCGTTTTCACGTTAAAAATATCTGCATATGGAAATAAAGAGAAGGACGATGTGTTATCCTGCGTTTTATATGGAATAGACAATCGAGATTGAGGGTACTGGTAAAAGATAACTTTAGCGGAAAGAAGGGTGATGAACGTGGAAAATGAAAAGGCAAAACCCGAATTAGCTAATCAGGCGGTGGATGCCATTGAAAAAGTCGTGGGTACGTTTCCGGGTAATCGTCGAGCTCATGCGAGGGGGAATTACTATGAGGGCGTGTTTACCCCAAATGGTCAAGCCGCATTGTTAACTGACGCACCACATCTTCAGAATCAGGCAGTTAAGGCCACCATCCGATTCTCCAATAGTTCCCCGAACCCCAATCATACGGATGCCCATTCTCCCGTAAAAGGGATGGCTGTCAAGTTCCATTTGCCTGATGGGGAGGAAACAGATCTTATTGCCGTGACGATTCCTTTGTTCTTCGCGAAAAAACCAGAAGCGTTTGTTGAGATTCTTGAGTTTGTCAAATCGGCCAAAGATGGTTTCCCGAATTTGAAAGAACTCGCAACGATTGCGATGAAATACCCTGAAAGCAAAGCGGGTCTACAGATGATTAAAGAAATGCGTTCCCCTGCCAGTTATACAATGGCACGATACTTTTCCATACACGCCTATTATTTCGTGAATGAAAATGGGAAGCGCCAGGCCATCAAATATCAGTGGGAGCCGGATGCCGGGTTAAGTATGCTGGAAAAGGATGAATTGGCCAAGCTTCCACCAGATTTCTTGACTGGAGACATGGAGGAAAGGCTGAAACGAGGACCAGCCAGCTTTAATTTAAACATACAAATCGGTAAGGAAAATGCCCCGACTGATGATCCTACCGTCGTGTGGCCGGAAGATAGTCAAATCATTACGGTTGGGAAGTTATCCATCACAGGTAAATTGGACTCGCAGAATGAGGCAATCCGGTTCGATCCAACGAATGTGACGGATGGGATTGAGTGTTCGGAAGATCCCATCTTGAATTTCCGTCATAGCGCCTATGCCGTTTCTTATGACCGACGCACACATAACCAGTGATTGGGCAGGCGAATTTGTGAATGTCCATGAAAAAAAGAGAAAATGCCAAGAAGGGATTTTCTCTTTTTTCATGATGAAACTACATTCTCCCCGATCTAAAGATGGTATAGATCATCAATAAGAACATGAGGGTTGCGACGACAAACCCGATTTCGATGGCCGGTATATTCCAAAGGATGTTTGCTTGGCCGGCAATGGCAGAGCCGACGATTAGACCGACCATGATGATGCTAAAGGCCAACAGGATTATACTGAAGGACAGCCGATTCGAGATTTGATCAAGTTTATGTAAGAAAACCTGGAGTTCGGGGATGTTGATGTCCAACCGTAACTTTCCTTTTTTGATGATATCTGAAACGTCCCTTATATCCTTAGGAAGCTCGGAAATTGCTTCTGCGGATTCAATAAATTGATTCCATGTTTTCTTTGCCAGGTTCTTAGGATGGAAACGCTCTTTCAATAGCCTTTCACCAAAAGGTTCTGCGGCTTTCATGATACTGAAGTTCGGGTCCAATTCTTCGACGATGGCTTCCATGGTGAGCAAAGCCTTACCAAGCATCGTGAATTCGGGTGGAATCATGACCTTGTGTTCATTGGCCACGGAAAACAGATCATTGACTGCACCACCCAAGCTTATCTGGCTCAAGGGGATGTCATAATATTTATTCCGCAATTCATCAATATCATATCGTAACGAAGACATATCCGTTTCGTCCGTGAGAAGTCCCATATTGGAAAGGGTATTGATCAATCCAGTGGTGCTTCCTCGCTTTAGATTTATGACAAGGGAAGCAAACTGATACTTCATCTCTTCCTCAAGACGGCCGACCATACCGAAATCCATCAGAGACACTACATTCCCAGGTAAGATGACGATATTCCCTGGATGAGGGTCACCGTGATAAAAACCATCAATCAAAATCTGCTGAAGAATGGAATTGGCTAATCTATCCGCGATTATCCTGCGATCATATCCTTCTTCATCAAGCTGTTTGTAATGATTGATCTTGATGCCTTTGATGAAGTCCATCGTCAGGACCTTTTTGGTTGAATAATCCCAGTGGATCTTCGGTATCTTGATACCTTGATTGTCGATGAATTGCTTGGCTATCCTTTCTCCGTTCCGCCCTTCTGAATTATAATCGAGTTCAGCTCGCAGGGACTTAGCGAACTCATCAATCATTTTTCTGATTTGATATCGCCTTGCCCAAGGTATCCGGGCTTCCATAAGCCTGGTCAAATCATCGAGGATCTCCAAATCCGTTTCCACGTTTGGCAAAATGTCGGGTCGTTGGACCTTGATGGCGACCACTTCCTGTGAGTGAAGCCGAGCAACGTGGACCTGACCGATTGAAGCGGTCGCAAGAGGGGTTTCTTGAAATTCAAGAAAAAGGCTTTCCAACGAATCCCCCAATTCAGCTTCAATAATCTGGCGTGCTTTTTCAAAAGGGAAAGGTGTGACCTGATCCTGGAGCTTCTCTAGCTCGCGGACAATTTCTTCCGGTACAATGTCACGTCTGGTACTGGCAATCTGACCAAGCTTGATGAAAGTCGGGCCTAAACTTTGTAATATCTTATGTAGCCGTTCCCCGATCGACCGCAGGTTCAGGTTTTCTTCGGGTGCGACTTTCGATGTGGATTTTCCATCAGATAATCCCAATCGATAGATGAAATAACCCATGCCGTTTTTTAAAAAGGCATTCGTGATTTCCTGATACCGATGTGCATGTTTCAATCGCTTGCCAAACATTCATTTTCCTCCAGATCAAGGTTGTATGGATTGGTTTTTTTGTTCTAAAGCAGCTATCCGGCGCTCTAATGCCTGAACTTCTTCTCTTGTGGCCAAATTGAGGCCATTCAAAGCCTGGTTGACTTTCACTTTGACTGAATCATCGATTTGCTTTTGGGCCTGTTCTCCTTTTTCTACCCACTGTTTAATAAGGTCCTTTGATTCTTCTTTACTGATATCGCCTTTTTTTACCAGGGTATCCACCGTTTTCTCAATCTGCTCTTTCGTTGCTGCAGCAGCACCTATGCCTAAGGAAAATATGTTTTTTATTAAGTCCATGTTTACATTCCTCCAATATAAAGTTTTTTACACCTTAAACTCCAAGAGTAAACCATGCTTTTCTTCTATCATACATGAATCATGAACACTACTAAAATATTATGGGTCAGAGTATTCGAAATGATGGGAAGAATGTGGCTACAAGGTGAAAGGTGAACATGCACTAAAGATTTGTTAGAAACCGACTTGATACGGAGAACCATGCAATATGAAAGCCACTGACAAGATAAGTAGAATGAATGTCATTTTTTACGGTAGAGGTATTGCCATTCGGTTCCGAGCTCCCGGTTAAGCAGTCGTTCCATTTGTTCGAGTTCGTTTCTGCCAACAGGCTCATCGGCAGGTGTCCACTGAATGGTGTAAACAAAATAGTACTCTCTTATTTTTCTGAAGATGACGGGGGAGTTGGGGTATTGGTCAAAAATCGCTTTGATATTGTATCGTCTCATGTAGGACCATTTAACAAGCTGCATGTCGATTCCACCCTTTTCTGCTAGATGATATCTGTGGCCGAAAAGCCTGCCGGCCACAGACTGCATCAATTATTTATCGTTGAATAAGCCGAACAAGCCTTTTGCTATGCTTCCTTCATCGGATGACCCGCCATTTTGTGGCATCGCAGCAAACACACGGCTGGCCAGACGGCTGAACGGAAGGGATTGAATCCAGACGGTTCCAGGACCCTTCAATGTCGCAAAGAAAAGACCTTCTCCGCCGAATAGCGCAGTTTTTACACCTTTGACGAATTCGATGTTATAATCCACCCCGCTGGTCATGGCGACTAGACAGCCGGTATCCACACGGAGTACCTCACCTGGAGCCAATTCCTTTTGGTGGATCGTACCCCCTGCATGGACAAAAGTCATTCCGTCTCCTTCGAGTTTTTGCATGATGAACCCTTCACCACCGAAAAAGCCTGTCCCAATTTTCCTCTGAAATTCGATTCCAACCGATACACCTTTCGCTGCGGCTAAAAAAGCATCTTTTTGACAAATGATTTTTCCGCCGAGCTCACTCAAGTCCATAGGGATGATCTTACCTGGATAAGGGGAGGCGAAAGAAACATGCCTTTTTTCATGACTTTCATTGGTAAAGGTGGTCATGAATAAGCTTTCGCCCGTAAGCAGCCTTTTACCGGCACCAAAAAGTTTTCCCATCATCCCATCACTGCTAGATGACCCATCGCCAAAGATCGTTTCCATTTTGATTTGATCTTCCATCATCATTAAACTGCCTGCTTCGGCAATCACCGTTTCTTTGGGATCCAATTCGACCTCGACAAACTGCATGTCATCCCCGTGTAATTTGTAATCTATTTCATGATTATTCATTGTTTATCCTCCATTCTTATCTTATTTTCATTGTAAAAGAAATTCATCCAATCTTCCAATATTATTCAATGATTTGTTTTACGGAAAAAGAGGGGGCTGATTATCCAATAAGAGGGTGGGGCAGATGAAAGTAGAAAAATTGACAAAGAATGCACAAGTACCAATGTTTTTTAATGGTATGATTAAATGGAAAGTAAGTGAAAATATAGATATTGGAAATGGAACATCAACTTAATAAAAGGGGTGGTTGGATGTTAGTCAAGGATTATATGATCAAAGAGGTATATGTGGCTCGCCCGAATTTTACATTAAAGGAAATCATGGGGCTCTTTATAGAAAATAAGGTTGGTGGGGTTCCTGTGGTCGATGATCAGGATAAGCTTCTAGGGATGGTATCGGATGGAGATATTTTACGCTACCTGGCACCCGCGGAAGAATCCGTCAAGGGATATTACACGTACATCACGATTTTGCCTGGCGAAAACCTGGATGAAAAGGTCGCCTCTAAAATGAATGATAAAGTCTCGCAAATTATTAAGAATAAGAAAATCACGAAGTTATCCCCGGAAGATCCATTGTCTGATTTGATAAAGGTCATATCTAAACATCACTTCAAGAAAATCCCGGTGGTGGATGAACATAATAAGGTTGTCGGGATAATTAGCAGGGGAGATGCGCTACGGGCCCTTTATAAAGAGTTCGTCCAAAAGCTATAGTATTAAGTATGAAAATGAAATGGCCTGCTCGGATGAGCAGGCCATTTTTGTCGATTCACCCGATTTGGGTCACTCGGGATTTGAATCAACCGCCTTGTCTTTCTCTGTATCTCCTTTTAATCTTTTTTCCTTTAATTTGAAATAAGCATCCATCGCCCTTTCACCAATCCGCTTGTTGATATCATCTGCGGCGGAACCTTGGTAAACCCATGGTGCTACGACGGAAAACGCCACTTCTGGTTTATTGTGTGGGGCGTAGCCTACAAGCGTTAGATTGATAGTTGGTTCGGGTTCGCTATATTCATTTCTTCGAGGCCCGTCATAAAAGGCCTGGGCCGTCCCTGTTTTCGCAGCCGGGCGGTATGACTTGCCGGCAAAAGCACTATATGCCGTTCCACCAGGTTCCTGTGCAACCTGTCTAAAGCCTTCTTGGACACGTTGAATCCAAATTTCTTCCCCGCCCAGATCGTTTAAAACTTTCGGACTCACCGATTGAAATACAGATCCCAATTCCCCATGCTTATCGGAAGGGTTCCTGATTTCCTTAACAACATGAGGCTCAAGTCTTTGTCCACCATTAGCAATCGTCGATACGTACTGTGCCAATTGCATCGGTGTATAGGTATCATACTGTCCAATGGATAAATCGAGTAGCAATCCATCTGTCGAAGTATCGACCCCTTTAAATCCCGCCGATTCATTGGGAAGGTCGATGCCCGTACGAACGCCTAAACCAAATTGGGCATAATGGTTTCTTAGTGTGGTAAAGGACCCACTCTTAAGACCTAACTTTTGATGTGGACTATAATGACCCCCGCCAATCTTGATTGCCGTTAGGAACATATAAACGTTCGATGATTTTTTTAATGCAGTTACATCTGATAGATACCCCAAGTTGCTATATGACTTTTTGGGTTTAGCCCCAGCCAGATAAAGTGGCTGGTCATACAAGGTTGTCCCGGGAGAGATGACCCCTGTTTGAAAACCTGTGTAAACCGTCGCCCCTTTTACAGAGGAACCCATCGTATAAGATGTGGTAATTGTTCCAAGGGCAAAATCGTTAATCTCGGTCGCACCGGTTTTAGCGTTGTGCCCGTATTGTTTCCCGGACATTGCCAGGACTTCGCCAGTATTAGGATCCATTAAAACGACGAAGGCACGATCTAACAAATATGTATTACCCTTTGCTTTCGTTCTTCTTAACTCCGTTTCAATGATTTCGTCTACTATTTGCTGCAGCTCCATATCGATGGTCAGGACCAGGTCCTTTCCACTTTCTCCGTCAGTCACGGGAATCGTGTCAACCACTTCGCCTTTACTTAAGATGTTTTCCACTTTCGCCTTTTTCCCACGGAGGACATCTTCATATTGTTTCTCAATATAACTTTTTCCGACTCGATCATTCCGGGTATAGTCACGGGCTAGATAATAGTCTAGATTTTCGCTAGGAAGCCCTTCTTCGGAAGAGGACACTTTTCCGAGTACCGACCGCAACGTTTCATCATATTTATAGGTCCTATCCCAATCCGTCGTAACATCGACACCAGGAAGGTCGGATAAATGCTCACTGACCCTGGCGAATTCTTTTTTGGTCACGCCTTTATTCTTAACGATGGATGGGGTAAGTGCGTATCCACTATTAAACTCTCGAAAAATTGCGAGAACTTCCAATTCATCCTTGGTGAATTCTTTGATGTTTTCTTCGGTTATTCGCTCTAATTGAAGTTCATATAACTTTTTTTCTTTCCACTTATTTTCTTCGACTTTCTTCCGTTCCGCTTTTGTAATCAAAGCCTCCGCTTTTTTAGGATTTTTTAAGATCCAGAAATCCTTCCTATCCCGCTCCGTAATTTTTTTCGTATCCTTTTTTATCAAGGTAGCGAGGATTTCGGCTGTTTCTAGCATTTCTGCTGTCTTTGTATTTGGATATTTCGTATAGGTGATCGCATTAAGAGGATCATTATCGACGACTGGGTTCAAGTACCGATCGTACATTTTACCACGGGGAACGGGGCTGTTGACCACATCATTTTCGGTTCGATCCACCTCGCGTAAATAATTATCTCCATAAACAATTTGAACGATACCTAGCCTTATAACCAGGGCGGAAAATAATATGAATATGAAAAAGAACATAAAGTTCAGTCGGAAAGGAATTGGATTCTTTTTTTTCTTTTCTTTCTTCATTTAGGTCATTCCCTTCTTAATCAAAAGTAAAAAATTCCTAAATCTAATGATATATAAAAACAGCCTATATATCTATGGTTATTCCATAAAATTATTTAATTAGAAAAAATAGGTCAGAAGAATAAGAGAATAACCAGGAGAATTCGGGAGGACGAGAAGAAAGAAGCAGAGGATGAGGGGGAGTATGTACCCTTTTAGATGGGGGCTGGAACGCCGCCAAATTAACTGCGAATTTCCCTTCTTAAGGAATTATAAGGAATATACGGAATGCCAGCAATGCCTAATTGGCTTCTTTTCCCTTTGGTGTTAGCGAATAACTCATACGGTCGGATACGCTGATTACTTCATTGAAATATCCGCAAAGTTCAAGCCACTTTTCAGGATAAATCGTGATAAAACGTTCCATTGTTTCGATTGAATGCAGGACAAGGCAATCAATTCGCTTTACTTGTTTATTCTGCAGGTTAAAGAGAAGTACATGAGGGATGGTGTAATACGGATAGAGCTGATATGGGTTCAGTATGACCGGGGAAATATTCTTTTCTTCTATATACTTGTCCGTCATGATTTTTTGGATTGCAAAACTCTCACTCGGATGTAAGTCTCCTATGGCGTGATTCGGATTCATCAGTACAATGCCTCTCATTTGGTTTCTCCCCTTCTTTTTGGTACTCATTGTTTCCAAATGATGGGGGTTGTATTCGTAATGAGAGGCATGGATTCAAATGAAAGATTTCAGTTCATTGATGGTCTTTAAGTGTTGGACATTTTCTAACACCTTGCTTGTCAGGTCCACCTTTTGAACAAACGGCAAGTCTTGTAAATCATAAATGAAGGCTTCTTTCGTAAACCAATCAGTCCGGGGCAAAGGGAAAACCGGACGATCACTCCAGGCGGTGGGGAGGGTTGGGCTGTATACCTTCGATTCCACTCCGGAAATGGATGTAGAGGTATACACATCATCCCAATAGTCTGCCCGGGAAGCGGTGTGGGGATGATTGGTTGCGAATTGCTCGACACCTTGGAGGATCATGGGGTGCTGAAAGAGAAGCTGGTATAGGGTCTTGCCGGTCTTGATTCGTTGAAGGGGATCAGCAAATCGCGAAACGGTCAGGCCGGTTAATGAATAGCGCTTTTTCTGGTATGCATAAGGAAAGAGCACCGTCGTAAAGCCTAAAAGTTCCTGTAGCCGGAAATCGAGCCTCCGGAGGATTTCACCATGACGGGAGCGTTTCAATACGCGTTCTTCCATCATCCTTTGTTCATTGATAATGAGGGCGTTTGTTAAAAGTGGAGAATGGGGCTCATGGATAAAGGATTCCCATATGGGGGCCATGAAGTTGGAGATATGGAAGATCCGCAAATATTTCCTTAAGGGAATATTTTTTTGCTTGGCCTTTTCATATAAAAGGAGCTGTGGAAAGGCATCGGCAAAAATGGCCGAATTTGCCCGTTCTAGGAAAAGGAAGAATTTTTGCCGATCCTCGCTGTTGAGAAGATGGGTCATGGAAGAACTGGCCAAGTCCGTCATATGATAGCCACCGTTCCTAGAAACCATATGAGCTAAAAAAGACCAATGCACCTCGGGGTTTCGCTTGTAATAGGAAAGGTAAGCTTGAGTCCTGGTCACGTTATTCCGGTTCTGGGCCGCAGTCTCGGCCCGGATGTTTTTTATAAGGGAGGATTCTTCAGGAAAGAAAATGATGGATTCTTCCGCAGGCTGCTTAAGCTCGAGTTCCAATCTGGATTTCAATGCATCGAAATTCCCGGCATCCAAGACGGGTTGAATCTTTTGTGGAGCTCCACAAAACAGCTTCTGCACATATTGCGAGAACATACAATCACCACGAATGTTTTTCGGTTAGTATATGCAGAGCAGTCAAGAAAGGGGCGTTGCTCCTGCAGAGCCATCGTACTAGATCAACGGTTCTTTTTCTTCTTATTCAAATACATGATGATATAGTAGACGACCCAGAAAAGCCCAACTGGAATGAAAGCTAACGGACTGTATTTTTCGGGAACGACAAATGCAATGAAAATGGATAGTAATAAAAATGGAACAGCCAGTAGTATATAGCTTCTCCAATTCATAGAATGAACCTCCTTTAGGGTTACGTTATCCCTATAGGATAAATGATTATTCAACAATAATCTAGAAAAGTCACAATTGACAAAAATATACACCCGTAGTAATCTTTAAAAACAAGTTAATTATTTCCAATGTATCTTTGAAAGGAGGAGGACGTCATGACGAAATTCGATAAGCAAAAAGAAGCAATGATCGTATATTTTCATACGTCAGCCTGGCCCGAAACATTGTCTATATAAGTAATAGACTTATATGTTTCTTTGGATAGCATGTGCGCAGGTTGTGGATATTCGCGGCCTGCTTTTTGATGCGTTTTCTTACGCATATTGAAAGCTTCTGCTAAATGATGCGGGAGCTTTTCCTGTTTAGAGAGCATTGTGGGCAGGCCAGTATCCTTTCCGTATACACGTGTAAGAGGAGGAAGGTCAAGGGGGGCAAAGCTTTGGGATATCTGCTTCGAGCGGGAGAGCCAAATAGTGGCCAATCAACCTTGGTGGTGACTACATAAGGAGGAGGAATTCATGTTTGCGATATTCAAGAAGCTGAGCTGGTTCTTTAAAGAGCAGTGGCGGCGGTATACCTTGGCTATTATCTTTTTATGTTTGGTAAATGTAATGGAAGTCATCCCCCCACGGCTCATTGGGAATGCCATCGATGATATGAACAATGGCAATATGACCCAAGATGCCTTGGTGCGGTATGTTACTTATTTGCTTGTTCTTATGTGTGTCAGCTATTTATTTGGATACTTATGGAGTTACCTTTTATTTGGTGGCGGGAATTTGGTCGAAAGGAAGATCAGGTCTGGATTCATGGGGCATTTATTGAAGATGACACCGACCTTTTACGAGAAAAACCGTACTGGTGATCTGATGGCAAGGGCGACCAATGATTTAAAAGCCATCTCGCAAACGGCTGGTTTCGGAATATTGACACTGGTCGACTCGGTCGTCTTCACATTCATGGTCGTCATCATGATGGGCGTGACCGTCAGTTGGCAGCTGACGATCGCGGCTATACTGCCCCTACCCATCATGGCCCTCATGATGCAGATTTATGTGAAGAAAATTTATAAGCGATTTACGGATGCACAATCAGCATTTGGTGAGCTGAATGACAAAGTGTTGGAGTCCATTTCCGGCGTGCGTGTCATACGTGCATACGTCCAGGAAAGGGAAGATGAAAAGAGATTTGATGAGATGACGGAGAATGTTTATCGCAAAAACCTGGCAGTGGCAAAGATCGATGCCCTTTTCGATCCGACGATCACCATCATCATCGGCATTAGTTACTTAATCGGCCTTGGATACGGAGCGTACCTTGTTTTTCAACAAGCCATCACGCTTGGAGGCCTTGTATCATTCAACGTATACCTAGGCATGTTGATTTGGCCAATGATTGCCGTAGGCGAATTAATCAATGTCATGCAAAGGGGGAATGCATCTTTAGACCGTGTTCAAGATACCCTTTCCTATGAAGCCGATGTGAAAAATCCATTGAAGCCCGGGCAATCTTTGAACGGGGATGATATCGCGTTTCACCAAGTGAGTTTTACCTACCCTTCTTCAAAAGTGGTGAATCTGTCTGATATATCGGTTCAACTGGAACAAGGCCGCACTTTAGGGATTGTCGGTAAAACAGGAAGCGGGAAAACGACGTTCGTGAAGCAATTGCTGAGGGAATACCCACTGGGAAGCGGGGAAGTCGTATTTGCGGGAATGCCGATTGAACAGCTTGAACTCGGGGATGTCCGCGGCAAAATCGGGTATGTCCCACAGGATCACTTTTTATTTTCAAGGTCCGTGAAAGATAATATCCTCTTCGGAAAACTGGATGCCTCGGAAGAAGAGCTTGCAGAAGCAATCCGACTTGCAGATTTCGAGAAGGATGTAACGATGCTACCTAACCGGCTTGAAACGCTCGTCGGTGAAAAGGGGGTCGCTCTATCAGGAGGACAGAAACAGCGGATATCGATAGCAAGAGCCTTGATTAAAAATCCGGAAGTCCTGATTCTGGATGATTCCCTTTCAGCCGTGGATGCTAAAACGGAAACGACGATCATCAAAAATATCCAAAATGAACGGTCGGGGAAAACGACAATCATCACGACCCACCGCTTATCGGCCGTTCAACATGCGGACCATATCATCGTCCTCGACAATGGGACGATTATCGAAGAGGGAACACATGCAAGTTTACTCAAGCAAGAAGGCTGGTATAAGGAGCAATATGAGCGGCAACAAGTTAATGAAGGAACGGAGGTCGGGGCATGAAGGTTGTAAAAAAACTCGTTCAATATGCTTCCCTTTACAAAAAGATAATCATCGGAGCACTGATCATGCTGGCCCTTTCCGTTGCCGCCGATTTAAGCGGTCCATTCGTCGCTAAAAAAATCATCGATTCTCATATAATGGGAATCGAATCATCTTGGCATGAAACGGAAAAAGGGCAAGATGCCGTGGAATACGAAAATCACTGGTACAAAAGGGATGCCTATTTTTCAAAAGGGGAAGAGAAAGGGAAAGAGGTCCGGGTGCTACAGGTTGGTAGCCAATTCGTCTTCGTCGATAAAGCGGTCCCGGTGGATGGGCGCCGCAGTTTAGATGGAAATACATTAGTCATTGAAAAAGGCGGAAAAGAAACGAGGACGGCATTTGAACCCTTATCAACCCAGGAATTGATGGGGTTTTATCAACCGGAAATTCCAAGGATATTGGGACTCGTCGCTTTTTATTTCGGTCTAGTCCTCATTTCCTCCGTCTTTCAATACGGACAGAGCTTTTATTTACAGAAAGCCGCCAACCGGATTATCCAGCGGATGAGAAATGATATTTTCACCCACATTTCCCGTTTGCCAATCCGCTATTTTGACAATATGCCTGCTGGTAAGGTCGTTGCCAGGGTCACAAATGATACAGAGGCCATCCGCGAATTATATGTAACCGTCCTGGCCAATTTCTTTTCGAGTACGATCAACATCATCGGTGTACTCATTGCCTTATACATTTTGGATGCACGTGCGGGTCTCATGGGTCTCCTACTTGTTCCCATCATTATTATCTGGACGAAGGTATATCGTAAATTCGCCTCGAAATATAATCATATCATTCGGGAACGAGTCAGTGATATCAATGGGATGATCAATGAATCGATTTCAGGAATGAATATCATTCAAGCATTCGGACGTGAAAAGGAAACGAAACAGTCATTTGAAACCTTGAACCGAGATCATTACTTTTATCAAAACAAGATGCTTCATTTGAATTCCTTGACGGGGGGAAACTTGATTGGAGTCATCAAGGTTATCGCACTCATCGCATTTGTATGGTATTTTGGCGGGATGTCTCTTACAGCGACCTCAGCCGTTTCACTCGGGATGATGTATGCCATCGTCGACTTGATCAGCCGACTGCTTCATCCGTTACATGGAATCGTCAATCAGTTCGCGAACCTAGAACAGGCATTGGTTGCGGGGGAGAGGGCTTTCAGTCTGTTGGATGAGCCGGGCATTCAAGTCAGCGATCGAAACAATCCCAGATATAAAGGCAATGTGGCATTCGAACATGTATCGTTTGGCTATAAGGAAAATGAATATGTCTTAAAGGATATATCCTTTTCAGCTAGTCAGGGAGAAACGGTCGCATTGGTGGGCCATACTGGTTCAGGGAAAAGTTCCATCATGAATTTACTGTTCCGTTTTTATGACAGCAATGAGGGATCCATTAAGATTGATGGAAAGGATATTTTGGATATTCCCCATCAAACCTTAAGGGAACATATGGGAATCGTCCTTCAGGATCCTTACTTATTCACGGGAACGATTGCTTCCAATATCAGTCTAGGCCAGGAAAGGATCACAAGGGCCACCATAGAAAAAGCGTTAAAGGATGTTGGTGGAGATAAAGTGTTGCGGCATTTGCCATTAGGGCTTGATGAACCGGTGATTGAAAAAGGTGGGACATTGTCCTCGGGACAACGACAGCTGATTTCCTTTGCTCGCGCCCTGGCATTCGATCCGGCGATTTTGATCTTGGACGAAGCAACGGCGAGCATCGATACGGAAACAGAGGCCATCATCCAAGAAGGCATGGAAGTGTTGAAAAAAGGAAGAACGACTTTCATCATCGCGCATCGATTATCTACGATCAAGAATGCCGACCAGATTCTCGTATTGGATAAAGGGCGGATAGTGGAACAGGGGACACACGAAGGGTTGATGGAACAAAAGGGGAAATACTATCAAATGTATGAACTGCAGGCTGGACCTAATAAGGGGATGGCTGGATAGATTCATAATATGTAGGATGAGAAAGAAGAGGGGCATTTGCTCCTCTTCTTTCTCATTTGCTCATATAGATTACATTTCCTTGTAAACAAATTCTCGGTATTTTACAAACTCATTCTTCTTATCCTCGTTATTTAACCAATAGCTCAGTGCTCAATCCGATTATTTAGTAGAAACGGCCTGTCTTTCTGCACTTTTCTTAAGGGCTAAATCAAAGTCCCTGATCAAATCATCAGGATTTTCCAAACCGACGGACAAGCGAAGCAAGCTGTTCGTGATGCCGCGTTTTTCCCTTTCTTCTGCAGGCATGGCCGCATGGGACATTTTAGCCGGGTAAGATAGAATCGATTCGACGGCCCCGAGGCTTACAGCAAACACGGGTAACTCGACATGGTTTACGAACGAGCGGAAAATTTCTTCGCTTTCCAATTCGAATGATAGAACAGCTCCCGCTCCCCTGGCTTGATTTCCCTGGATGCCGTGTTGTGGGTGGTCGGAAAGACCAGGGTAATACACGTTTTTCACTAACGGTTGCTGTTTTAAATATTCCGCAATTCTTTCAGCACCTTTTTGAGAGTGCTCCATCCGGACGGATAGGGTTTTCAGACCTCTCATCACAAGCCAGGCATCCTGAACACCGAGCACCGCTCCAAAAGAGTTTTGGAGGGAACCAACTCTATCGGCAAGGTCCGGGTCTTTTACGACGGCAAGGCCTGCTACGACATCACTATGTCCAGACAAAAATTTCGTTGCACTGTGCAGGACAATATCGGCCCCGAGGTTTAACGGCTTTTGGAGGGCAGGCGTCAGGAATGTATTGTCTACAAAGCTTAATGCGCCAATGCTTTTGGCGATATCACATACCGCTTTAATATCGGTTACTTTAAGCAAGGGATTGGAAGGCGTTTCAATATAGATTGCTCGCGTATTTGGCTGGATGGCCGCTTTTACACTCTCAAGATCCGTCATATCCACGAAGGTATGTTCGATGTTAAAACGGGACAGCACGGTTGTTACCATTCGGAATGTGCCTCCGTATACATCTTCAGAGATGACGATATGGTCACCGGCAGAAAGCAGGAGGAAAGCCGTTGAAATGGCAGCCATCCCGGATGAAAAAGCGAATCCGCGCGTGCCTTCTTCCAGTTCCGCAATGATATCTTCCAGTGCTTCTCGCGTCGGATTCCCGCTCCGGCTGTAATCGTATTTGCCAAATTGATCAATGTCGGTTTGATGGAAGGTGGAAGCATGCTGGATCGGAACACTCACCCCACCTGTTGTTGGATCGAATTTATGTTGATTGTGTAGTAATTTGGTTTCAAAACTGAATTCTTGGTTTGTCATCGTATTGCCTCCTTTTTTACTTGAGCAAATGCCTGCTGCAGGTCTTCGATTAAATCTCCGCTGTCCTCGATGCCGACAGAGAATCGAAGGAGTCGATTGCAAACTCCATTTGCCGTTCTAACTTCAAGAGGCATATCGGCATGTGTCTGTGTCGCCGGATACGTGATGAAGCTTTCGACGCCACCAAGGCTTTCGGCAAATGAAATCAATGAAAGGGACTGTAGAAATGGGTTGACCACCGTTTCATCATTGACCCGGAATGAAATCATGCCGCCACGACCAGGATAGAGAACATCCGTTACACTTTCATGTTCCGTCAAATAATCAACGATAACCTTGGCGTTCTTTTCATGACGCTCCATTCTCAGTGCCAAGGTTTTCATCCCGCGCATCAACAGCCACGAATCAAATGGGCTCAATACCGCACCCATACCATTATGGTGGAAAGCAAGGGACTCACATAACTCGGCGCCTTTTGCCACAATCAAGCCGGCCAACACGTCATTATGGCCACCTAGATATTTCGTTGCACTGTGAATCACGATGTCAGCACCAAGTAAGAGGGGCTGTTGGATGATCGGCGTGTAAAAAGTATTGTCAACAATCAATAGTAAATTGTATTGTTTGGCAAGAGCGGCGACGGCTGGAATGTCCGTTTGCTGCATAAGAGGGTTTGTGGGAGTTTCAATAAAGATGGCCTTTGTTTGAGGGGTGATTGCTTTTTCAATATCCTCCAGGCAACATGTATTGACATATTCGCATTGTAGCCCCCATTTTTTAAAGCCATGCTCTAATAAACGATATGTACCGCCATATAAATCTTCGCTACTGATCCATGCATCCCCTGATTTGAATAAGGAAAGGATGGTGGCAATGGCAGCCATTCCCGAGCTACATGCATATCCTTGATCGCCATGTTCTAGTTTGGCGATCGATTGCTCCAATAGCTGGCGTGTAGGGTTTCCTGTTCGTGTATAGTCGAATCCTGTTGATTGACCAATTCCTTCGTGACGGAAAGCCGTCGAGAAGTAAACGGGCGGATTGACCGTTCCTGTCGCCGTTTCACTGCGGTTTCCAAGCTGAGCAAGATAGGTTTCTGTTTTGTACATAATTTTTCACTGCTCCTTTTAGTTAAATAAAATAAAAAAAGTCTTCTTTAAGAAGAAGACTTGAATAAGTAGGATAGAGTCATTCTTCTTATCTTCCAAGTTACACAAACTTGTGGAATTAGCACCTTTTCATTGGTTTGAAACAAATGAAGGTTGCTGAGGTGTCATAGGGCCATTCCCTCTACCTCTCTCGATAAGAGTTTTGATTATTCAATTTCTTTTGAATTTACTATAAATATAGGATTCTGTCAAGGACATTCCTAATAGACGGTTATTTGGGACTAGCTATTATGGAACATGTATCAGATTTATCATTATAAAATTACGAATTCAACAGAGTAATAGAACCGGATTCAGATTAAACGGACTTTTCTGAAGGAAAAGGTCATTTGTGTTCCGTTTTTTTTGCTTTACAATAATAATGTTTGTACAATATATAGGGGATCATATAAAACGTCATTATTCATTACATATACATATTGTTTCTCAGTGGATAGTGCGAATATAGGAGGAGAACACATGGAATTTAGAATCGAACGAGATACAATGGGGGAAGTAAAAGTTCCTGCTGATAAGTACTGGGGTGCACAAACGGAAAGAAGCCGTAATAACTTCAAAATCGGTTATGAAAAAATGCCGATTGAATTAGTCCATGCATTTGCTTACGTAAAACAAGCGGCAGCAAAAGTGAACTTTGAACTTGGCGATCTTTCAGAAGTGAAGAAGGATGCCATCGTTAAAATTTGTGGTGAAATCCTTGAAGGTACGCTTGACGAACATTTCCCACTTGTCGTCTGGCAAACTGGTAGCGGCACACAAAGTAATATGAACGTGAATGAAGTGGTCGCAAACAAAGGGAATAAATGGTTAGAGGAAAAAGGCGAAACTGAGATGCTTCACCCGAATGATGATGTTAACAAAGCGCAAAGCTCTAACGATACATTCCCGACAGCCATGCATATCGCAGCTTATATGGAAGTTGCCGAAAAATTGGTACCGGCCATTAAAGTGCTTCGTGACACATTCGAAGCCAAAGAAAAAGAATTCTGGGATGTCGTGAAAATTGGACGGACCCATCTTCAAGATGCGACACCACTAACTCTTGGCCAAGAAATCTCCGGTTGGAAAGCAATGCTTGATAAAGATTTGGCGATGATCGAAGAAAGTAGCCAAAAATTATTGAACCTTGCATTGGGCGGTACGGCTGTTGGGACTGGAATCAATACGAAAAAAGAATTCCCGGCACTTTCTGCTAAACAAATCGCAGCGGATACAGGACATTCATTTGTCACATCGGATAATAAGTTCCATGCTTTAACAAGCCATAACGAAATTGTTTATGCACACGGTGCTCTTAAAGCGTTGGCTGCTGATTTAATGAAGATTGCCAATGATGTTAGATGGCTGGCAAGTGGCCCAAGAAGCGGAATCGGTGAAATCGCCATTCCTGAAAATGAGCCAGGCAGCTCCATCATGCCAGGTAAAGTGAATCCGACCCAATGTGAAGCAATGACAATGATTGCGACACAAGTTGTCGGAAATGATGCTACAATCGGTTTTGCAGCAAGCCAAGGGAACTTTGAATTGAACGTTTTCAAACCGGTCATCATTTACAACTTCCTGCAAACCGTTAAATTATTGACAGATGGCATTCATTCCTTCAATGATAACTGTGCGGTAGGAATTACAGCGAATGAAGATAAGATAAAAGAAAATGTTGATCGTTCTCTTATGCTCGTAACGGCATTGAACCCACATATCGGGTATGAAAAAGCGGCTAAAATTGCGAAAACTGCATTCAAAGACAACTCCACTTTGAAAGAAGCGGCGTTGAAACTTGAATTCCTAACGGAAGATGAATTCAAAGCATGGGTTGACCCTGCTAACATGGTCAATAAATAATCAACAGGTAAGCATCCTTCCTCGCATGTAGGGAGGATGTTTTAATGTGTTAAAATGATGGAATAAACGAATACTTAAACTAGATAAATCGAACAGGAGGAATGGTCATGTCTTTATGTCCACTATGCAATGGTCTTAGAAAAATGCATTTAGAATGCCCTAAATGCAGTAGTGACCTTGAAGATCAAGGGAAATTGATGGATTATGCCGATGATTACAGTGCTTATATGGATATTGATACATTGAAAAAAAATGACGGTTTTCCCGAATCCCTTCAAAAGGGACAATGCCCGCATATTATGAAGTGCCCCAACTGCGGACACGATGAAGTGATTTTGGTACAGGAATAGAGTTCTTGAATAATAGGGTGAGATCTAAGAATAATTAATGATCGAGACTTTTTCATAAAAAAATGAGAAGTCTCTTTTTTATGTGGATCATTTTTTCATGAAAAGGAGGTTACCTAAACTTGGATTTGGAAATTCATAGTGGAAAAATAGAGGGATAGTGGGCTTGTCTCGCCGTATAATGTTATGGTAGTGAGTTATTCGTGGAGAATGGAAAGTAGGGTGGTATCCTTGGCAATGCTCTTATTGGTTATGATTTACTTGGCTTTCATAAGCCTGGGTCTTCCAGATTCCTTACTGGGTGCTGCCTGGCCGGTCATGCAGTCTGATTATGACCAGCCACTGGAGACTGCAGGCTTACTTTATATGATTGTTGCAGCAGGGACCATTTTCTCAAGCCTGGCTAGCGGCTGGCTAAATAAACGACTGGGGACGGGAAAGGTCACGTGTATAAGTGTGGCCCTGACAGCGGTGGCCTTATTTGGCATTGCCTATTCTCCCTCTCTGGCTTGGCTTATTATCTGTGCGATCCCTTTGGGACTGGGTGCAGGAGCTATCGACGCTGCGCTGAATAACTACGTGGCGTTGCATTATAAAGCCCATCATATGAACTGGCTTCATTGCTTTTGGGGAGTGGGGGCAAGCATAGGCCCAATCATGATGTCTTATAATATGGCTAATCAAGGCACATGGAGAGCTGGTTATGTAACCATTTCCTATATCCAGTTCACCCTAGCCCTTTTACTCGTGTTAACCCTCCCATTATGGAATCTAGTCTCTCAGAGGGTGCCAATCGATGAAGGTAGCACAGTGAATCCGGATTACTCGGAAGAACGGGTATCCAAGGAAAAGCCGCTAAAAATCAAAGGAGTCAAGTATGCGTTGTTCACGTTCTTTTTCTATTGCGGCGTTGAATCAACACTAGGACTGTGGGGAAGCAGCTATCTTGTGAATAGCAAGGGCATGTCAGCTGCTTTGGCCGCTCAAGGGGTCTCTTTTTTCTATACAGGTATTATGCTAGGACGGATTATAACAGGATTTATTCTTTTGAAGGTCACCAACCATCAGCTCATGATCCGATTAGGACAGATTGCAGCACTTATTGGGACGGTACTCCTTATCCTGCCCTTGCCGGTTACGATGTCGCTTGTCGGTTTTGTTATAGTCGGATTGGGCCTGGCCCCCATTTATCCTTGCATGATTCATGAGACCCCCGCCAGGTTCGGTAAAACCCATTCACCGTCCATCATAGGGTATCAAATGGCTGTGGCATACACGGGGACCACCCTTTTGCCGCCCTTTCTAGGGTTAATTGCTTCGTACACTACGCTTGATGTATTTCCGTACTTTGCTCTGGTTTATGTGATGGCCATGCTGTTCGGATCTGAAAAATTGAATGGAATGTTGAAGAAGCGTTGGGCTAATTAAGATCCCTACCTTGGATGGGAGGACTACCTCATGAATCGTTATGAAGTGATGAACGTGAATGCCATATTTTAAAGTCTTATTGCTTCGTGGTAGGCAGGCGATTAGACGCAGGATAATGAAGCTGAAAAAAGAAACGTGGAGCGGGTCGATAGAAGTGGATGAGGTAAGTTTTTGGAATAGAATAGTTCGGCGGATCGTCCATATATCGAGGAAAAGAGGAGTATAAAGGAGCATGTAATGTGAGTTTAGCGAGCTATATTGGGTGTAACGTGGAACTCCGTCTTAGTGAAGATGAAGAGCATAACGCCTTAATTCAGATTGGAGATTGTTTTTCAAGTAAGTACGACAAACAACATGTGAAAAAGTATCAATTCACGGCACAGTTTGTTTATGAAGTGTCATCCGACTGGGGAATTGAAATTTCAAAAGATATGAGTCCAAGCCAGTGTTTTGAATCAAAAAAGAAGCTTACAGCATTATGCGAAATGATGAATGACTATCTTGAAAAAGATCAGTATTTCGAATTGTATAGTTGCTGGGTAGGGGAGGAGAAAGAAAAACGAGTAGGTGAGTTAACGTTAAAAATGGATACATTGAATGTTGATTCGATTGAAATGCCTGAAAAGACATTGGTTCGATTTGAGAAATAAGTTGAGGGAAGCCTTGGTCGATAAGGCTTCCCCCATTTGTATGCAAATCAAAATCAAAAAGTATTACTTAAGCCATCTTCGTTTGCTGGTTGCCTTCCATTTCTGATTCTTCGTCAAAAATGCGTTGCTCGGACTCTTTATCGAAGAAATGGATTTTATTCATATCAAGGGCCAGGTCAATGGCATCACCAGCCTGGATGATATGTTTGGCATCCACCCGGGCAACAAAGTCCTGTCCGGCGAATGTCGAATAGAGCATGATTTCGGCACCCATTAGCTCGGCCACATCGACTTGAGCCGTGAATGTTGAAGTGGGCGATGCGGAAATGAACGTTTCTTCGTTATGAAAGTCCTCAGGCCGGATGCCAAGAATGATGTCTTTTCCGATATAGCCTTGATTACGAAGCGTATCCATTTTGAAAGGAGGCACCTCAAGTGTTTGCTCCCCAATTTGAATGAATCCATCCTGCAAGGTACCCGTAAAGAAGTTCATGGCAGGTGAGCCGATGAATCCGCCTACGAAAACATTTACAGGCTTTTCATAGACATCCTTCGGTGCGCCCACTTGCTGGATGATACCATCCTTCATGACTACAAGCCGTGTGGCCATGGTCATGGCTTCTGTTTGGTCATGGGTGACATAAATGGTTGTTGTGTTGATCCGTTTGTGCAGTTTCGCGATTTCTGCGCGCATTTGTACCCGAAGTTTTGCATCAAGGTTGGAAAGGGGCTCATCCATCAAGAAGACTTTGGCATCCCGGACAATGGCCCTTCCAAGTGCCACACGCTGGCGCTGCCCGCCAGAAAGGGCTTTAGGCTTCCGTTGTAAGAAGTCTTCAAGTCCAAGGATCTTGGCAGCATCATGGACGCGTTGCTTGATTTCCTTCTTCGGCGTTTTCCTTAGCTTCAGTCCAAAAGCCATATTGTCATAGACGGTCATATGAGGATATAAAGCGTAGTTCTGGAAAACCATCGCAATGTCCCGATCTTTTGGAGGCACGTCATTGACCCGCTTGCCATCTATAAAAAGATCCCCTTGGGAGATGTCCTCAAGGCCGGCAATCATCCTTAAAGTGGTCGACTTTCCACACCCCGAGGGTCCGACGAAAACAATGAATTCCTTATCGTCCACGCTAAGGTTGAAGTCTTTAACGGCTGTCACCTTATTATCATAAATCTTGAAGATATGATCCAATACTAACTCTGCCATGAACTATTCCTCCTCTTAAACTCCTAAATTCGTAATGATATTTATAGTCTACTCTATCAATGCTGAAATAAATATGGGCACACTGCACAAAAGGGATAATTATCCTTTTTTCTCATTTAAGAGAATGAGGAGGTAGGCAGCCAAAGCATGCGGGAAATTCCGTACATCCAGTCCTGTTTTTTCAGCGAATTTATCTATCCTGTATTGCAGGCTGTTCCGATGGATATAAAGTTGTTTAGCTGCCGATGAGGCGTTGGAATTACATTCGATATACGTTTTAACCGTTTTGATCAATTCATGATCCTGCCGCGTCTTGCCAAGCAATTCATTGATGTACCATCTTTTATCCATGTCAGTACAGGCATTCATGAGTGCGTAGGGGATAATATTGGGTAATTCCGTCACCTTAACATCGGATAGATGGAGCAAAGAAAGTGTGAAACATTTTCTCTCTTGTATCAGATGGTGATGAAGGTCCGCATCGACAGGGTGAAATCGACCGGCATAGACCCTGATCTTTACGTAAAAGTCACTCTCGAGTGTGGATGAGATGGCGAGAAAATCATGCGTCGATAAGGGTTCATCCATGTCTGATTCAATTAAGGTTCCCGCCGTTTCATTCTCCCAGACCAGGATGGAATCGGATGGTACGAATGAGAGAATCGCTTCCTCGAAATGATCGTGTGAAAAATCCCCATGGGCAAGGTTAAAGTAGGTGAACCGGACATTCTCCCAGTTCGTTAGGGGCTGGGAGGCACGCGGCCCAAATAAAAAATCATTCCAAGTAGTTTGGGTAGTGGAGGTGTTTGGACTTTGGAGTGATGGAGTGTCAAAGAGTAGCGTAAGCAAACGGATTTCCTCCGCCGATATGTCTGAGCGGGGAATGCCAATTGTATGGCCGAATGGATCTTCCAACCAGAAATATGCCGAGATGTCCTGTGCATCCTTTTTATCTGAAAGGGAGTTTGGGAATGTATGTTTAAGCTTATTAAGCATCATGTTCACCTTCTTTCCATTCCATTATATCCAAAAAGGGCAAAGCGGAAAAGAAAACAATGACTGCGTTCATAGGTATTGTTAATCAGTAAAGGCCTGCCCCAGACAGGAGCAGACCCATACTTGCTGTTTCCTTATTTCATCCAATCGGGTTTACCGAAGCCTTGGAACTTGTCATCAATCACCTTTTCGAATTCGGCACTTTCTACAACTGATTTGATATCTTTTGCAAATTGGGCGTCTTTATCCTTAGTGTTTACAGCCACGACATTGCGATACGTATCTGGCATGTTTTCTAATGCAAGAGCATCTTGAAGGTCCATTTTGGCGGCAATCGCAAAATTACCAGGAACGGCCGATAGGTCAACACTGTCCGTTGCACGAGGTAATTGTGCCGATTCCAGTGGTTCGAATTGAATGTTCTTCGGATTCTTTGTTACATCTTTCTCAGATATTCTTAATGGGTCAACATCCGGATCCACTTCAATCAGGCCCTCATCCAATAAAACTTTAAGTGCACGGGAGAGGTTGACTGGGTCATTGGGAACGGCGATGGTCGCACCATTTTTAATATCGGCCAATGATTTGTATTCCGTGGAGTAAATGCCCATCGGTGCCGTTGGAACAATAATAAGGTCAGAGAGCTCTAAGTCATGTTCCTTTGAAAAATTATCCATATACACTTTATGCTGAAAGAGGTTGGCATCGATCGAACCATTACCAAGTGATTTATTCGGCTGGATATAATCACTGAATTCGACGATGTCCACTTTGTAGCCAAGGTCTTCAAGTCCGGGTTGTATGGCCTCTATGACCATGTCGGCATAAGGGCCAGTCGTTGCCCCAATTTTTAATTCTTTTTTGTCCTCCGTTTTAGTTGTCGCATCGTCATTTCCGCAAGCTGACAACCCAAGGGCTAATGCACATATAGATAATAATGAAGTGATTTTTTTCATGAAAAATTCCTCCTTGTTTAATGTAGTGTCATCGTTAACATTATGAATCTTATCGTTTGTTTACATAGTGAGAGGCCTTATCGCCTATCATTTGGATGATTTGGACAAGACAGATCAGAACGACCACCGTTGTGATCATGATCGTGTTGTCATAACGGTAATAGCCGAAACGAATCGCGAGGTCACCGATTCCTCCTCCGCCGATTGTTCCTGCCATAGCCGAGAAGCCGATGAGTGATATCGTCGTTAATGTCACGCCTTGGATGATTCCAGGCCTTGCTTCAGGAAGAAGCACATCCTTGATGATCATCCATGGGGAAGCGCCCACTGCAATGGCGGCTTCGATCACTCCCTTATCTATTTCCCTCAATGCAGATTCTACGATCCTAGCGAAAAAAGGAATGGCGGAGACTGATAGGGAAACGGAAGCCGCTAGCGGTCCAATTGTTGACCCGGTAAGGAATTCGGTTAAAGGAAGCAAAGCGACTAAAAGAATGATAAACGGAATCGAGCGGACTAGATTAACCACGAAACCGAGGGATCGATTCAACGTGATATTTTCAAAGAACAAATTCCTGGTCGTCGTAAACAGCAACACTCCTAGAGGCAGTCCAATCAGGAGGGCAACCGCAAGGGAAATTCCGACCATATAAATCGTTTCCAGAAAGGCTTTATTAAGGTCAGGCAAAATATTGATGATGGAATCAAGCAGTGACATGCTTTAACACCTCCACAGATTGGGTCCGGCTTCTTATGTATTCAAGGGCTACTTGCACTTCTTCAAGCTCACCAATCAATTCGATGATCAAGATTCCTAGAGGAAGATCCTGGATATATTCAATTTTCCCGTGCAGGATATTCCCTCTGACAGAATAGTTTTGTAGAGTATCCGAGAGAATCGATTCACCAGCGGTTTGCCCTTCAAATTGTATTTTGATAATCGTTCCTTTGTTTTCCCTAATAAGGTGGGGAGGAAGTTCAAAATCCAACACGCTACTGATGAACTGCTTAGTCAGTTCTTGTTTGGGTTGTGAAAATATTTCATAAACAGGGCCATCTTCAATAATTCGTCCATCTTGCATGACGGAGACACGATGGCACAGTTCCTTGACCACTTCCATTTCATGGGTGATCAACACGATGGTGATGCCCAGTTCTTTATTGATCTTTTTCAACAACTGTAAGATCGACTTCGTAGTGGTTGGATCAAGGGCTGATGTCGCTTCATCACATAATAGGACGGTAGGGTCATTCGCTAAGGCCCGTGCAATGCCTACCCGCTGTTTTTGTCCGCCACTGAGTTGAGCCGGATAAACATCTTTTTTATCCCGAAGGCCAACGATATCCAAAAGTTCCAGAACGCGGTTAGTAATGACCTCCTTTGGTTGATGGGCGGCTTTCAAGGCGAAGGAGATATTGTCAAAAACCGTTTTGGAACTGACTAGGGAAAAATGCTGAAATATCATGCCGATTTTCTGGCGTTGTTTGCGAAGCTCCTGGCTTGATAAGGTTGTTAAGTCGACGCCATCGATGATGATGCTACCATTGGTCGGACGCTCAAGAAGATTCAGACAGCGAATCAATGAACTCTTTCCCGCGCCGCTATACCCGACAATCCCATAAACCTCTCCCGTTTGAATGGTTAAAGATACATTATCCACTCCGATAACTCGGGTATTCTTCGAGATATATTCCTTTCGAACTGAACGAATTTCAATCATGATGCTATCCTCCTTATACATAAAAAAGCTACCTCTATCATTCAGAAAGAGGCAGCGAAATTATATCCCGTCTTATCTTTCAGAATGGTATTTCATTCTGCAGGAAGGGGCACCATTCCCGATGTGGGGCGGTTGCCGGACGTCATAGGGCCTGGTCCCTCAGTCACTCTTGATAAGTTAATTACTATTTTAGTATTTTATTATTTTTTTAATATAATCTATATTATTTGTTAAATACAGTAATGTCAATTATTTTTTGAATTTTATCAAGATTATGAATCAAACGATCTACTTGCCCAGATTATAGTGGCCATTTGCTAAGTTACACGGAACGTCCCGGATCTTACATGGCCTGTCTGCGTAAGAATATGGACTTTGATCACTCCCATCATTAGAAAAAATATTATACTTGTAAAAAGTATGGAGAGATAATACATTTATTGTAAGTAAATTAGAAAATAAAGGATGATGAGTTTTTCCAAAAAAATGATTGGGGTGGAAAGTCATGCTGGAAATGAAAACGATAAACGATGTGGTTTGCGTAAAAGGGACACCGGAAGGAAACAAATCAGGCATGAGCGTGAATGTGTTCTTAACCGATGGCATGTTAGTTGATACGGGGGCAAAAATCTTGTTGAAGGAACTTACTCCATTCTTTGAAACCGCTGATTACGATATGGTTGCGCTGACGCATTATCATGAGGACCATACGGGTGGGGCCGCATGGATACAGGAACATAGGAACGTTCCCATCTATATTCATCCGATGTCCCTCGATATTTGTGCAAAGGATGCAGAATATCCCGATTATCGTAGAGTTTTTTGGGGAGATAGGGATGCCTTCAAGGCAGAACCATTAGGAGGGATCGTCCATTCACGCACTCAAACATGGGAGCCAATCTTTACGCCAGGGCATTCGAGGGACCATATGGTTTACCTGAACCATAGTAATGGTATGCTGTTTTCGGGTGACCTGTTTGTAACGCCGAAAACGAAGCTCGTTTTAAGGGAAGAATCTATCCCGGTCATCATGGAATCCATCAAGAAACTGCTTCAGTATGATTTTAAAGAGGTCTTTTGCTGCCATGCCGGATATGTCCCGAACGGAAAGGAAATGTTTGGAAGAAAGCTCAGTTACTTGGAAAATCTGCGCGGTGAAATTCTGCGTTTGCATGATCAAGGATTGGAAGTCCATGAAATTCAGCAAAACGTGTTGCCTAATCGGTATCCGCTTATCGAGATATCCGGTCATGAATGGGATTCGGAGCATATCATTACATCGATACTGAAAGAGAGTAGGGTGTATTCAGAGGACAGGAAGAAATGATGAATAGGAGGAAAGAGGATAGATAGGGCCCAAGAACAAGGCAGGAGCCTCATTGTAATCCTAGTGAAAATTTGATACAGTTAAACTGAAAAATAGTATTTCGTCTAGAAATGGGTGCAGATAAGAAAGTGTAGCTTATCTGCTTAAAAGGGAAGTCGGTTAGAATCCGACGCTGTCCCGCAACTGTAAATGAGAGCGATTCGAAGGAATGCCACTGTCTTTTTTGCAAGAAAAGATGGGAAGGTTCGAAAAGCGATGATCATGAGCCAGGAGACCTGCCCGTTTTTAGCACAACGCCAGAAACCTACGAGGATAGGGGGTGTTAAGTGCGAAAAATTAGCAAGAACATGCTTTCTTATTTTTGTAGAAAAATGGGGAATCATGGTCATTTTTGTTATGTTTCGTTTGCACTCTAACAACTTCTGAATGGGAAGTTGTTTTTTGTTTTTTACAAGTCCATATTGGACAACATTCAAAAAGAATCCTGCTAATTAGACAGGACAGCTATCATAGGGGGCCATATCATTGTTTGGTACAGTTGAGCATTTTACGGACTATTTAAAAGCGCAAATCATGCGTAACTTTTGTGTGGAAGAAATGATATCTTTAGATGATTGCCGAGCAAGCTTGATTGAGGAAATCCAGGTTCATGGCAAAAACGTAGAAGATAGGAAAGAATACGAAGCAAATCTTGAAAGAGCCTTTAGCCAAGTGAATCTAGAAATATTCGGCTATCAAGAAATCAAGTAAAGAGCCACCCATAAGGGAAGCCCTTGTTTTCAATCTTTATTGATGTTCGGTTCCGTTTCATCATGAAAGTCATGGGCTTCCTCAATGTTCAAGGTGTCCGCGGCTTCATAGACGTTTCCGCCAGCAAGTCCTTCATTGATGATACGGTCGATATCGAGATATACAGAATCCTTACCGTCATACTCGGTATCCTTCAGAAATGTAATCTTTTCTTTATCCAAATGAAATCCCTCCTTGGCTTTTTATTAGTGTTAGCCAAAGAGGGATTCTTTATTCTATTTAGTCGTACACGTGGTACACCATTAAATCATGAATCATGCCCTTGAGTTTTTCTTCCTCTGACTCTACAGGCGGATTGGTTAACCACTCAATGGACCCATCTTTATGATAGAGGGCTTGGACGGCCAATTTATTGAAGTAAAAGGAAATCTTCCAGCCAGGTAAATTCTTGTGCAACGGCTTCCATTGAAAATGCGTAATCATATGTATAACCTCCATATCGCTGTTTCTCATTTCATTATAATGGAAAAAGCAGGATGGAGGTTATTTTCTTATGTGATTCGGAAAAGTTAATTCAATGAACAGGTTTTTTAAATGTAGTAGGCGGCTCGCTTCAATTTCCTCTTCATCAAATTGCATGGGTTTTGAATTGACTTCATAAATGAATAGAGCACCGGATGTATCTTCCCCGATATCAATGGAGAATTCCCCAAGAAAGCCAAACTTCCTGGAGAGGATGATTCCACATCTTTGCGCAATGTTCGCCAACTTCCTGTTTAACGGCCTCGTTTGTAGCTGCTGATAGGGAAAAAGCTTTCCCCCCCTTGGTGTATGGGTTGTGATTTCCTGGGTTTGCGACATCCTCACGCCCTTGCCGGTCACTTTATAAAACCCATTTTCATAATGAACAAGAATACGGTAATCGTATCGGTGTCCATTCAGTTTCTTTGGAATGACCGCTCGTTGGGCTAGATACCCCCTCTTTTTGAGCGACGCCTTATTGGCTTCCCAAAACGCGGAGAAATCAGAATACAATTCCTGATGTTTCAGGCTATTGAATTGGAGGGTGCCATCAGGTTTTTCTAGCAGGGTGTAGATGCCCTTACCTTGGCTTCCTTTGCATGGTTTCAAATAAATATGTTTGTGGAAATGTAAGAAGTCCGCTAGTTGGGTAGGGTCGGATAGGTCTATGGTCGATGGAAGATGGCGGGCTAGAGATCCATCTTCCGTCAATGCTTCGTACATCAAGTACTTATCCAAAAAATGAGGGTTGAATAAAGTGATGCGATGTTCTTTAAAAAAGGAAAGGAGTTCTTGAAAACTTTCCGATGCTTCGAATCCCCTTTTGGGAATGCGATTATAAACGATATCGGGCAGTGGTAATTTTACCTCATTCCATGTGTTCGTTTGTGAAGAAAAGATGAAGCCTTTCATGTAGTTGGAAAGCAAGGATTCAACCGTGAATACATAGGCCAATATCCCATGATTCGATAAATATTGAGATAAATTCTGAAAAAGTGTCAAATTCCCCCCTATACCTGATTCCTTCTTTGGATCTAGAGAGGTCAAGATACCAACGACTAGCACCCGGTTTCCCGGAAATAAAGTAATCGGAAAAAGTGTCTGATCCTGGGTGTCCTGCTTAAAAGGGATTTCCTCATTCGCGGCTCCCGCATATAGCTGCATATCTTCCTCGTTATGGCTCCATCTCTCAGAGGGAACATCATAAAAAATGTTCATTTCTGTGTACCAATCGTTTGTGAAATCGTCTGTTCGGTAAGATAAATGGCATAATCAAGGCTGAGCTTCCTGGTTAAAAGTTCAAATTCCTTTAACTTTGGATGGGAAAAGATAGAACGGCCTGGTTTAGAATTAGCTTCGAACATCCATACTTGCCCTTTTTTATCCAATCCGAAATCGAAGCCGATTTCTCCTATGATGCCATCTAGGTGCTCCTCGATGCTTTCACTTAATATAAGAGCGGCTTCTGATAGCTTTTCCTCGATCCGTTTAGCTTCTTCGTCATCTCCGTATAGTTCGGCAACCGTCTTGATGACCCCGCCGCTTTTAATATGGGTCGTCACACTGCCAGCCCCGGAAACTTTTGCGGCGATGGCCGTCACTTGCCAAACCCCATTGCTGTCCTTGTTCGTATGGACCCTGAAATCCACTGGCCGCTTTGAAGAGCGGATTAACGGGATGCCTTGTTGAACGATCAGGTTCTCAAGCGGTCGATTATGAAATACATGTTTGAGGATGGATTCGAGTGTGGAGAACTTTTGTAATTTGTTTTCCTGTTCCTCATTTTTATACCGGCAATAGTAGACATTTTCATGCTTATCATACAGAATTTGATGAATGCCGAGGCCAAGGCTACCATGAATGGGTTTGATATAGACTTGGCGATAATGCGACAGAAGCGTCTCGACGACGGATAGAGATTGAAAAGGGTAGGTCTCCGGTAAAAATGGCAAAGCCCGATCATCCGCATTCAACCGTTCGTAAACATCCCATTTATTGAAGAAACCAGGATTGTACCAAGGAATCTTATATTCCTTTTGGAACTTTTGCTTCACTTCCTTTGGCCCCTCACGGTTTTCCGTCATTCGGTTGGGGAGCCGGTCATATACGACGTTGGGAAAAGGGAATTCGTTGATCTGCCAGTTTTCCTTCTCATATACATATCCTTTAATCGTTTCTTGATCCCAATTGATGACATTCTCACCGAAAACAAAGGGGATACAACCGGTTGTTTGACTGAGAGAAAGTAATTTCGAAAAAAAGCCGGAACGTTCCCCAAGCGGTTTATTGGAAATGCCTGTGAAGCCTGATGAGAAAATTCCAATGAGTGGGCCGATATGAAGGCTCTTCCCGTATATAAATAAATGAAGGGGAGTATCGATCTCGTTGAACATCAAAGAATCGGCAAGACTATTCGAGAGTACGATGGATTGCTTGATGGCTGGATTTGGCTTGACGGCTGCAGGGCAGGAATGCTGCCCAAAATAAATTAATTCGATATCCCCCAATTCCCCAAGGTCAGACGGATAAAAAAGGACGTGGCCGGGGATGTTGGCAATCTCTGCAGGGTATGTCTTTCGCATGGGTCATTCACCTGCTTTCAGAAGATGTTCGGATAAATATTGGCAATATTTGAACGGGGCTTGATAAATTTCTTTCATGGACTCTGGTTGGAGTGTTTGGATGATCTTTCTTCCGGGCTTGGAGTTAATGTCCAAAATCCAAATTTTCCCCGCCTTATCGATGCCTAAATCGATTCCAAGTTCGAATAGCCTTTGAAAAGCGCCTTCCGTCTCCACAGGGAGAGTCCGGAGGATATGCTGGATGGTTTGTTCGACGGTTACTGGGATGGAATCAGGATTCTTTTTCATGAAGGCTTCAAGCGATAAGGCTTCTCCGCCAGTCGTCAGATTGGAAGTGATATGATCTTGTTTCCCAAGACGAATGCCCCGCCCCCGTTCCAGCCACTGGTTTTTTTCGTTTTTCTGAAGCAAAATCCGTAAGTCGAATGGTTCGTTCTTCTGGTTGCTCAATTCTAAATAAGGTTGACATAGGTAACTATAGCGAGTTAATAAGTGCTGTAGCCATTTATTCAGTTGCGATTTTGATTCGAATTGGCGGTCATATTTCGTTCCTTTTTTGGTCATGGAGACGGTTGTGCCTTCCTTAGTTTTCGTCAGAAGGTAAATGCCAAGACCGCCTGATCCAAACTCGGGCTTAATGATGATTTTTTCCAGTCGTTCCATGTGCTCGATTATTTGCTCAGGTGTCGTGACCCGCTCCGTCTCTGGGAAAAAGGCTTGAAGCAGGGGATTGGTTTTCAATGTTTGGTAAACATCCCATTTGCCAGGGAGGCCAAGCCCAAGAAAATTCGAGTTTTCTTTTAACCAATTTATTTTCTCACGTATATCATTATGCTCACGGGAAATGCCATGAAAACAACGGTCATATACAAAATCAGGAAGGTCAAGTGAAGCAGGAAGCCAAACTTCTTTTTCCCCATCAAAGCGCTCGCCCTTGATTTTCTTCGAATCAACGTCCATATTTTCCGGTACGAACTTACAAACATTCATGCCAAGGGTTTTAGCCGTCTTGGCTAGCTCGGTGAAATAATGATTTTCTTGTGTATCTTTCGTGGACATTAGCCCTATTAACACGTGCCAGCAACTCCTTTTATGGATGGTCTTCACTCATTTATCGCATACATAAACTCAATAATCGACTTTACAGATGGCCGGAATGTTTCATAGGTACCTTGGAATTTTTTTGAGGGCTTCGAATTCACTTCTATGATCCAAGGATGCTTGTTACTATCAAGGGCTAAATCGATACCCAGCTCCCCAAATAATTCCAGATGGTTGTCATCAAGCGCAACTGCCGTCTTCTTAGCTAAACGGATAAGGCTTTGATATAAACGTTTGGCTTCTTGGTGATCCACGATCTCTTTTAAAAAGTCGAAACCGTTCTTCATGACACCACCTTGTGCGAGGTTGGAAACGATATTTCCCGAATCCCCGATTCGTGCAACCATGGAGGTGACCTTCCATTGATGCTGTCCGTTTTTATGAAGCAGGATGCGGAAATCCACTAATTTCTGATCGATCTCGAATAAGGAAATCCCCTTTTGAAGGATGTAAGCTTGATTCCGGCAAAACTTTTTCAAGGCCGAGAATAATTTCTCCTTCGTTTCGATAGTATGGATATTGTTTTCTGTTCCAGCATGCTCGATTACCCATCTGCCCGATGATTCGGTCAGCTTGCAGATATTCCGCCCCTGACTGCCTGTCGAGGGCTTTAGATAGCTTACTGGATGCTTATCTAAAAATGTCATGAAGGGTTCCTGTTCATTAAACATCACCGTCTCGGGTAAATGTGGAAGCAGGGTATAATCTGAGAGCAGAAGCTCATGCACATCATGCTTGGAAAGGAACCGCCCGTTGAACATGGGAATGGCAAGGGATTTCAATTCCGTTGAAAAGTTTTCGAATAGTGGTGTTCCTTCCACCTTCCGGGAGTGGATCCGATTGTAAAACACATCAGGAATGGGGAGCTCAAGGGTCTCCCACCCATTCGCCCCTGGCCAATATCCTGTAAGGATCCCGTCCGCAAGTGGCTGTGGTTTTGCCAAAAAGAAAGGAAAGCCTTTTTGATTACAATAGGCTATCATCTCCTGATAAAATGGTTCCATTTCACCGAATGTGCCGCTCTGCAAGGGCCCCTGGTTAATGAGGACGGCAAGGAAAGGCGCTATTTGCAACGTTCTCTCCTCTGCATGAAAGGAAACGGAGACCGGCCCCGAGAAGGGAGGCAGAGATAAGAATTGGTTCGTATCATGTGAGATCTTTATGGTGGATTCCGGTGAGGCGAATGTTTGGACAAGTACCGGGACAGAACGCCGTCCGGCAATGAGCGTAAGAGGTTCTCCATATTGAAGGTCCCATTCCTGAAATAGTTTTTCTTCGACAAACAACAGTGCCTTCTTTCTTGTAGCAGCTGAATTTACCGTAATAAAAACTTTTTGGTATTTCAAGGTCATAATAATTCCCCGTTTGCACTAAGTTTGATATCCTTTTATAATTAAATGATGGGCAAAAGTGGATATCACATTCTATGTTTTTCAAAGTAGAACGTGTCATATAGCCCCTATTTCAAGCAATAAAAGGAGAAAAACATCATGGATGAGTTGTGGGTAAAAATACTGTTTATGGTCGTTGTCGGTGCAGTCATAGGAGGGTTCACCAATTTATTGGCAATCCGCATGCTGTTCAGACCCTATAAGCCCATATTTATTTTTGGAAAGCAGGTGCCGTTGACACCGGGTTTAATTCCGAAGCGGCAGGATGAGTTAGCCAAGCAGTTAGGGAAATTGGTCGTCGAACATTTAATCACACCCGAGAGCATTCAAAGTAAGGTTATTAATGATGCCTCTATAAAGAATATGAAGATTTTCGTACAGTCAGAAGTGAAGAAGGCGTTGTCCACGGAAAAAAGTACGGCACAACTGTTGGACCAATTGGGGATGAAGAATTCTTCCCTGACAATGGAACAGCGTTTACAGACATTCGTCCTTGGTAAATACGAAACATGGGCAGCGGAAAACCGAGGAAAGAGTCTACAAGACATCATTCCTTTGAATATCCAGCAAAAAGCGGTGAAATCAATCCCGGACATTTCGAAATATATCGTAACGAAGGGGAAAGAATACTTCAACAGTGCCGATGGCAAGGGACGACTCGAAGAAATGCTTGATGATTTTTTCAAAGAGCGAGGAAAAATGATTAACTTGATTCAAATGTTTATCGGAAATGAAAAGTTGATCGATAAGATTCAGCCTGAGATCATTAAATTCTTTGATCAATCCCGGACGGTCGACTTATTATCGGTCATGATGGAAAAAGAGTTGAGAAACCTTGAAAAATGGGATATGGAGAAAGTGGAAGGATTAATTGGAAAAGACACGATCCGCACGCTGATTACAGAAAAAACGGGAGAATGGATTCCGGTCGCTTCCATCATGGAAAAACCGGTTCGTGAACTGACGGCTAGTTTTGCGGATACCATCGTCAACAAAGGTGTTCCGATTTTTGTTGAAAAAGCCGCGGACTATTTAATTGTCCATTTCCAGCCACTCTTCCAACGACTGCATTTGGATGATATCGTGGAGGAACAGGTATCTTCCTTTTCCGTTTCACGCTTGGAGCAAATGGTTGTCTCCATCACTAAGAAGGAATTATCGATGATCACATATCTAGGTGCCCTGCTTGGTGGAATCATCGGTCTATTCCAAGGATTTGTGACCGTTTTATTAGGATGACGTGTAATTAGTAAAGGGATTTGTTATAGTGGGAAAGGTGTAGGAATACAATGATTACCGGGAGGGGAAAATTTTATGAGTAACGTGTATGATGCAGCATATGAAATGGAAAAAGCGATTCGATCAAGCAATGAATATGCAGACTTGCAACGGTTATATGATTTAGTCAATTCAGACCCAGCTACGAAAGGGATGTTCGAAAACTTCCGTAACTTGCAGATGACATTGCAACAAAAGCAAATGATGGGGCAGGAAATTGATCCCGAAGAAGTGGCACAAGCTCAAAAAACTGTGCAACTTGTTCAACAGAACCCAACGATTTCTCAATTGATGGAAGCGGAACAACGGATGAGCATGGTCATTGCCGACCTTAACAAAATCATCATGAAGCCACTAGAAGATTTATACGGCCCAGCTGAACAGCAATAATACCAAAAAAAACTCCTTTGCCTTATGGCGAAGGAGTTTTTTTGAAAAAGAAAGACAAACTGATCCTGTTCTACTCTACAAATTTTAGTCATAAATTTGAAAGAGGATATTACAGATGGGGGAGATCTACATGGTATATCGTCTATTAGCGGTTAACATTGATGGAACATTGCTTCAGTCCAATGGCCGTTTAAATAAATCGACCAAAGAGGCCATTGAGTATGTTCACGATAAGGGTGTCCATGTTGCACTTGTAACGTCAAGAAACTACCATTCTGCAAAAAAAGTGGCCAAAGCCCTAAAAATAAATCCAATGATTGTTGCCCAACACGGAGCTTTTGTCGGTGCATCCATTGAGAAACCCATCATGGTAAAAAGAATGTCGGAAGAATTGACCGTGGAACTCGTGCAAATGCTGGAGAAGACCAATTCCCAAATAATGCTCCATCATGAAAAGTACTCCCTTGGCAATCGAGTTAATCTCCCGGAAAACTTACTCGGTAAAACGGTCATGTATACGAATGACCAAAACATTTATGCCCAAAACTATGTGGATGACATAAGCGAAGAGCTTATGGATCATCCTATGTCCCCGACAAAAGTTGATATCATATTTACTGAGCAGAAAGATCAAGTGGAAATGCACAAACTGGTAAAAGACATGTTTCCGGAAGTTGAAGTGACTACAAATCCTGGGCACAGGCTGACAATCGTCCCGAGAGGTGTTTCAAAATGGAGTGGCGTTTTGTATTTAGCGGATCATTTAGGCGTGAAGCGGACCGAAATCGTATCGATTGGGGACGGACTGGATGATATAGAGATGATCGCGGGATCAGGTTTGGGTGTTGCCATGGGAAATGCGGACCCTGAAGTCAAAAAAGCTGCCAAATGGGTCACCCGCTCGAACGATGATGACGGGATTGCCTATATGTTGAAAGAGTTCTTCCGCAAGCAGCACCCGATTGGATTCTTACAGAAGATGAATATGCTCAAGTGAAAGATGCTGCTCCCTTCCATTGAAGGGTTCTTTTTTTTGTTGATCAGGTTTATCTTTCCAATAAATAATTTCGTTCATTATCCATAAACTAAGTAAATCCCTAAGGAAAGGAAGAATGTAATGGACGTTATTAATGCAAAAGAAGTACAAGTTGGCGATGAGGTGTTTGTCATTTATAATAATCCGCACGTTCCCTCAGTTTCAAACGTAAGGGCTGCAGAAATTGTGCAGCATCCGAAAGATCCTAATGCAGTCGCTTTATTCCTGAACGATACCTTTCATACGATTGAAGATGATGATGCATTATTTTCATCAGAAGCGGCTGCGGAACAAGCCTATAGTAATTTCATTAATGATCAATTGACATGAGAAAAGTAAGAAGCCCCCGCTTAGGATAGCGGGGGCTTCTGTTTATGTCATTTTGCAGCGTGAATCACGCGTAGCATCGCATGAATTTGGCCCATATGGTAAGTTTCATGGAAGAGGGCAAGGTTCACCATTTCCCCATATGTTTCGAACCCTTTGAATGGTTCTTCGAGTTTTTCGGCCAAACGCTCTTCAGGAATGGCAAGAAGACGATCAAGCTGTTCTTTAAATTGCTCAATTAATACTTCAACAGAAGGGACTTCATCCGTCCAATCAGCAGGACTGGTTCCTTGAGCAAAGAATTCAGCGTAATTGGCGGGCAAGTTACCTGCTGTAGGATGGTCAAGCAAGAACTTTTCCGTTACAAATAATGTATGGCCAAGATGCCAGTGAATATTATTATTAAATCCTTCGGGTTGAATATCTGTCAGTTCAGGGGTAATCCGGTCGATGACCCTCTCGAAGAACTTACCTCTAATTAGGGAAAAACGTTTTTGTAATGGGTTCATGTTAGTAGCTCCTTCTAGTTGTCGCAATAAAAACGTCCACCGCCAACGACAATGGTACGCTTGTCAGCTTGTAATGAGATTTCAGTCTTTCTAATGATAATCTATTTATGAATTAAATCAAGTGATGCATTAGCGTGCTTTTCTTATTTCTGATAAAAGGTGGGGCGCCGCGTTTTGTTATCGTGCATCAATATAAATGAAAATATCCCTATCAAGGCTCGGACGAAGCCTTGATAGGGATAGGTTGAATAGCTATGAATGAACGATTAAGTAAGTACAACTTGTTTTTTGTTTTCTTGTTTCTCACCTAAATCGTTAAAATCATAAGCATATTCTATATAAATTTGATGCCAAATCATAAATACAATGATGGTCCATAACTTCCTGCTATTATCCTTTTTGCCAGCGACATGTTCCTGCATCAAGTCAAAAATCGCTTTTTTATTTAAAAGATAATCTGTGGGGCTAGTACGAATCAAATTGTTTGCCCAATCATACATTTCATCCTTTAACCAATGGCGGATAGGCACAGGGAAGCCTAATTTCTTCCGATTTAATACATGGTCAGGGACGATCCCCTCGGCTGCTTTACGAAGTATATATTTAGTCGTATTGTTTTTGATCTTTTGCTCTGAATGAATCTTTGTCGCGACATTAAACACTTCTTTATCCAAGAAAGGAACGCGTAGTTCAAGAGAGTGAGCCATCGTCATTTTGTCGGCCTTCAACAGAATGTCTCCTTGCAGCCAAGTAAGAATATCTAAATGCTGCATTTTCGTAACGGCATCATATGATCTGGATTGATTGTAAATGGGATCAGTCACGGTCGTATAGCCCAAGTTTGGTTTATATTCCGAAAGCAATGATTTCTTTTCACGTTCTTCAAATATTTTTGCATTACCGATGTACCTCTCTTGCAAAGGGGTGACACCACGTTCAATGAAGTTTTTCCCCTTCACTCCATCCGGTAAAATCCTACTCATCACTTTTAACAGGTGTTTGATCGGATTCGGGATATGGTTGAACATTTTCAATGATTGAGGTTCCCTATAGATATTATAACCACCGAAAAGCTCGTCCGCCCCTTCACCGGATAATACCACTTTTACATGTTTTCTGGCTTCACGAGCCACGAAATATAAAGGGACGGCCGCTGGGTCTGCCAGTGGGTCATCCATGTGCCAAATGATTTTAGGGAGTTCAGCAAGATATTCCTCAGGCGAAATGATATAGCTGATATTCTCTAGATTAAGGGCGTGGGCTGTTTCTTTCGCCACGTCGACTTCACTGAATCCATCCCGTTCAAAACCGACAGAGAACGTTTTTAGTTTGGGGTTGACCTCCTTGGCAAGGGAAACGATGATCGAAGAATCAATGCCTCCGGATAGGAACGATCCCACCGGTACATCACTTCGCATATGCACATTCACCGAATCTATTAAAACATCACGAATTTCCTTGGAAAGTTGTGTTTCGGATAGGTCCATCGGTTTGAAAGTCGGTGCCCAATATCGGCTGATATTCATCTTGCCACCTGGCTTTTTCGTGAAGCAATGGCCTGGCGCTAGTTTTTTAATTTGGCTTGTCATCGTATCGGGTTCAGGTACATATTGAAAGCTAAGATAGTGCTGTAAGGAGTCGGAATCTATCTTTCCTTCCATCGCTAGAAGAATACTCTTCTTTTCTGAAGCAAAATAAGTTAATTCTTCTTGTTCTGAGTAAAAGAAGGGCTTGATGCCAAACTGATCTCTGGCACCGAATATCGATTGCTCCACTTTATCCCAGATGACAAAAGCAAACATGCCTCTTAATTTGCTCACCATACGTTCCTTTTGGTCACTGAACAGGGCAATGATGACTTCTGTGTCCGATTCGGTAGTAAATTCATAACCTTTTTGGATTAGTTCTTCGCGTAATTCTATATAGTTATAGATTTCACCATTGAAGATGATCCAATACCGATCATTTTCATAAGAAAGGGGCTGGTGTCCACTTTCGATTCCTATGATACTGAGTCGTCTGAAACCAAAATTGACATACGCATCATTATAATAACCTTCATCATCCGGACCTCTATGTGTAATAAGCGTATTCATTTTATTTATTTGATCTTTCATGTCTATATTCATTTGATTGGGTTTTTGATGCATACAACCAACAAATCCACACATTTTGGGGGTCACCTACCTACTTAATAGTATTAATCTCTGATTCTCGTTTTTTTTTAGGAATGATCCATGACTGACAGTAGTTCATCTACATTACATTCGAGGGAAGAGGAGATTGAAGAAAATTGAAAATCCATACATTTTTATCCTGATATTAAATATTATTACAAACAATCTCATCATTATAATGGAAGAAATTACATTTTTCAACCGTTTCACCATTTTTTATACATCACATGCTGAATAAATTTTGTTTTGGTGTCTAGATTTGGATTCTTTTGTCTGGAATATGAAGGAAACGTAACGAGGAGTAAGTTTCCTACATGACGCGTGCTTGTGGTTTCTATAATAGAAAGGGTTAAAATAGAACGGCTTCTTATCGTAAAAATCGACATGGGCATGGGGAAAATAATTGTGAATGGGATGGTCGGAGGGACTCGATCCATCGATTGGCTTTGATGACCATAACATAAAAAAGCCAGGCACCCGGATTTTCTGGAAAATCGGTGTGCCTGGCTTTTGAGTTATCAGTTAGAAGCTTGAACGAGAAGCTTCATCGCATGAATTTGTCCGATATGATTCGTTTCGTGTAAGACGACAAAGCTAATGAAGTCCTCCACTGTTTCCATCCCCTTGAATGGATTTTCCACTTTATCAGCATATTTTTCTTCTGGAATCGCAAGAAGGCGATCGAGTTGCTCCTCTAACTGTAGCTTCAGTGTATCAGTGGATGGGACATCCTCTGGCCAGTCAGCTGGCTTTGAACCATATCCGAATAGTTGTCCATAGTTGTCAGGTAGGTTACTGCCATTTGGAGGGTCCAATAAGAATTTTTCCGCTGCACTCAATACATGACCAAGGTGCCAATGGATCGTATTGTTGAATCCTGAAGGCTGGACATCCATAAACTCTGGCGATAATCCCTTGATTTCACTTAGTAAACTGCTCCGGGTGACTTTTAACTGGTTTTTTATGTAATTCAATTTATATTCCTCCACATCTTGTTAGAAAATTTCTTCTAAATAAAAGTATAACAAGGTTATGGATATTCACCAAGTTTGAGTGAAAGGGTTTTTACGTTTTTCATTTTTCTTCTTGAAATTGTCAGAAAATTATTTATAATGAGAATATGTTATAAAATCTTACATTTCTGTGTTATATATGTGGGTTGACTCGTTTGTAAATCAGTTCTTTTAGAATGATAGAAGGAGAGAAGTCATGCGTTTAACGGCAAGGGAACAGGAGAAATTAATGGTCGTGGTTGCAGCGGATTTAGCTAGAAGAAGAAAAGAGAGAGGAGTGAAATTGAATTATCCGGAGTCCATTGCCTTGATCACGTATGAAATCATGGAAGGGGCACGGGATGGACGCTCTGTTGCGGAGCTTATGCAATTTGGCCGGATGATTCTATCCAGTGAGGATGTAATGGGGGGGATCCCGGAGATGATCCACGATATTCAAGTGGAAGCGACGTTTCCGGATGGAACAAAGCTTGTGACGGTCCATAATCCAATTCAGTAAGGAGGCTGGGGCATGATACCAGGTGAATATATCTTGAAAAGAGATTCGATTGTGTGCAATGAAGGGAAGCTTGCGACAGGCATTTCTGTCATCAATCGGGGAGATCGACCGATTCAGATTGGCTCCCATTTTCATTTTTATGAAGTGAACAACGGGTTGGAATTTACTCGTGAAGAAGCCTATGGGAAACGGTTGAACATTCCTGCGGGAACGGCGGTCCGCTTTGAACCAGGCGATGAAAAGGAAGTGGAGCTGATTCCTTTTGGCGGCAAAAGGGAAGTGTACGGATTAAGCAATCGAACGAACGGACCGCTTGATGTGGAGGGTGAAGGATGAGTCATGAAATGTCACGGAGGCAATATGCCGACATGTTCGGTCCGACGACCGGGGATTTAGTCAGACTGGCAGATACAGAGCTTTTCATAGAAATAGAAAAAGATTTCACTAGATATGGAGATGAAGTGAAGTTCGGCGGGGGGAAGGTCATACGTGATGGGATGGGACAGCATCCAACAGCTGAAAGGGAAGGGGTCATGGACCTTGTCTTCACGAATGCAATCATCGTCGATTATACGGGCATCTATAAAGCGGATATCGGGGTGAAGGATGGGCAGATTGCGGCAATCGGTAAAGCAGGAAATCCCCTATTGATGGATGGGGTGACCATGACGATTGGTGCGGCGACTGAAATCATCGCTGCCGAAGGAAAGATCGTGACCGCGGGAGGCATTGACGCACATATTCATTTCATTGCACCCCAGCAAATAGAGACGGCATTATCGAGTGGGATCACGACGATGATTGGCGGAGGAACAGGACCGGCAACCGGAACGAATGCCACGACGTGTACACCCGGAGCCTGGAATATCCATAAAATGCTTGAGGCGGCTGAACATTTCCCCATGAATTTCGGTTTTTTGGGAAAAGGCAATGCCTCGGCAAAAGAACCACTCATCGAGCAGGTCAAGGCAGGGGCCATCGGGCTGAAATTGCATGAAGATTGGGGGACCACGGCAGCGGCCATCGATACAAGCTTGTCCGTAGCGGATGAATATGATGTCCAGGTAGCCATCCATTCCGATACCCTTAATGAAGGCGGCTTTGTCGAGGATACGATTGAAGCCATCAAGGGCCGTGTGATTCATACCTATCATACCGAGGGAGCGGGTGGCGGACATGCACCGGACATTATTAAGGCCGCGAGTTATCCGAATATTTTGCCTTCTTCCACGAACCCGACGCGCCCGTATACCATCAATACGCTGGAAGAGCATTTAGACATGTTGATGGTATGCCATCATTTGGATCCCTCCGTACCGGAGGATATCGCCTTTGCCGATTCCCGGATAAGGAAGGAAACGATAGCTGCTGAAGACATTCTCCATGATTTAGGCGTCTTCAGCATGATCAGCTCGGATTCTCAGGCAATGGGCCGGGTGGGAGAAGTCATCCTGCGGACATGGCAGACGGCGGATAAAATGAAAAAACAACGGGGAAAGATGATGGAGGAGAAAGGAGATGGCGATAATTTCCGTGTGAAGCGATATGTCGCCAAGTATACGATTAATCCAGCCATCACCCATGGAATCTCCGATGTTGTCGGATCATTGGAAGAAGGGAAATTTGCAGATTTGGTGGTGTGGGACCCGGCCTTTTTTGGAGTGAAACCGGATATGATCGTAAAAGGGGGCATGATTGCGCACAGCATCATGGGAGACCCCAATGCCTCCATTCCGACCCCACAACCGGTTTTGTATCGTCCGATGTTTGCGAGTTTTGGGCAAGCCGTTTCTGGTACATCCATCACCTTTCTATCCAAAGCTGCTTATGAAGCGGGAATTCATAAGGAAATTGGGTTGAAGAAAATTGTGAAAACCGTCTCGAATATCCGGAATCTTACAAAGAAAGACATGAAGTTAAACGGGGAAACACCCGTCATCGAAGTGGATCCACAAACATATGAAGTGACGGTCGACGGTGATTTAATTACGTGTGAGCCGGCAGAAGACCTGCCAATGGCACAGCGATACTTTTTATTCTGAGGTGAATAGCATGATTGTCGAAAAGGTGATAGGAAACGTTGAGTCCATTCAAAATAAACCGAAACATACGGAACGGGTTTTTCTAGAAAGCGATGCTTTAAGAAAAAGAATTCAACGTGTGAAAACGGATCATGGCAATGAGATTGGAATAAGGCTCAAGGAAAACAAAGATTTAATGGATGGCGACATTTTGTATATGGATGAAAAGAATATGATCGTGGTTCAGACGATCGATGATGATATCTTAACCATCGCGCCTACATCCGTCGGGCAGATGGGCAATATCGCACATCAATTGGGGAATCGCCATTTGCCGGCACAATTTGAGGGGGATGAAATGCTGGTTCAATATGATTATCTGGTTGAAGAGCTGCTTGCAGAGCAAGGCATTCCCTTTCGCCGTGAGAAAAGAAAGGTAAAGCAGGCATTCCGTCATATCGGACATTCTCATGAATGAACGGTTGTTTCCGCTCATCCAGCTTTGTGATTCGAATTTTCCGTCCGGTTCGTTTTCCCACTCCTTTGGGATGGAGACCTATATACAGGAAGAGAAGATTCATGATGCGCACTCTTTTGAAGAATTTTTAAAGGTATATATTTTGAAGTCCTTATCTTATACCGATGGCCTGGGGTGCCGTATCGCATATGCACTCATTCTGGATCAAGATGAGGAAGGGATTTGGGATTTGGATGAAAAGCTATTTGCGAGCTGTTCTGCCAAAGAATCAAGGGAAGCTTCAAGAAGGATTGGGCAGCAGATGGCAAAGCTTTGTATGACACTGTACCCATCCGATATGTTGTCAATCTATCTAATCAAAATCAAAGAAAAGAAATGTTACGGTCATCCGGCAATCGTCTTTGCACTTGTCTGTACGGAGCTTGGCATTTCCGTGGACATGGCCATCACATCTTGCCTGTATGCGGCCGTTTCTTCCCTTATTCAAAATGCAGTCAGAGGAATCCCGTTAGGACAGACCGCTGGACAATCATTGTTGTTATGGACACATGGCATCATACAATCAGCGGTGGTGGTAATTAAGGAAATGACAGAGGATGAGCTTGGGAGGACATTACCGGGTTTGGAAATCTCCCAAATGAGGCATGAGCAATTGCATGTAAGGCTATTTATGAGTTGAATAGAAAAGAGGTGACAGGTTTGCTCCTAGAAGGGACAAACCGATTATGATGAAGCAGGTTGTGAAAATTGGTGTAGGTGGCCCGGTTGGTGCCGGGAAAACGATGCTCGTCGAAAAGTTGACAAGGGCAATGGCAAATGATTTCAGCATGGCCGTCGTCACGAATGATATTTATACGAAGGAAGACGCTCTTTTTCTCATGAAAAACGGTGTGTTGCCTGAAAATCGGATCATCGGGGTGGAAACGGGAGGCTGTCCGCATACGGCGATTCGGGAAGATGCTTCGATGAACTTCGCGGCGATTGATGAATTGGAGGACCTTCATCCTGATCTTGATTTAATTTTCGTTGAAAGCGGCGGTGATAATTTAGCAGCCACATTTAGTCCGGAGCTCGTTGATTTTTCGATTTATATCATAGATGTGGCCCAAGGGGAGAAAATCCCGCGAAAAGGCGGACAGGGGATGATCAAATCGGATTTGTTCATCATTAATAAAACGGATTTGGCCCCTTACGTTGGAGCTAGTCTTGAAGTGATGGAACGAGATACATTGGCAACACGCGGAAATAAGCCCTTCTTTTTTACGAATTTAAAAGATGAAAAAGGATTAGAGGATGTGGTGAACTGGATTAAATCCGAGGCCTTTTTCATAGGGTTAGAGCAATGAATTGGACCGGTAGCATCCGCTTGACGTCAGTACTGAAAAAGGGGCGGACGATTGTGAAGGACAGTTATCATGAGGGTGCTTTCAAACTGTCCCGTCCTGTTTTTCTGGATGAAACTTCACCCACCTACTTTCTCATTCATGTCGGGGGTGGTTATGTCGGGGGTGATTGCTACCAACAGCATTTCTGTTTAGAAGAAGGGGCACATTTGACGTTGACGACCCAGTCTGCGACAAAGGTATATAAGACTACGGGAGAACCGGCAAGGCAGGAGACTGAAATGGTATTAAGGAAGGGAAGCTTCCTCACCTATGTTCAGGACCCCTTGATTGCATATGAAGGTGCACGATATATACAAGATACGAACATACATATGGATAAAGGGTCAGGGCTACTACTCACGGATATCTTCACCCCGGGATGGTCCAAGAGCGGCAAGGATTTTACATACGATTGGATTCGTTCGAAAATGAATGTGTTTTATGATCGGAAAAGGCTGATTATGGATCATGTATTATTGCAACCATCCGATCAGATGGAATCCATTTTGTTATTGGAAGGATACAGCCATTTTGGTTCATTATTGTTCATACATGATGGGCTAAGTGAGGACATGATAACGCAATTAGAAGAATCGCTATCTGATTTCGGGCAAAAGGCAAGAATCGGTTTTTCGAGATTGCCTATACGAGGACTGATGGTAAGGGTATTAGCGAATCAAACTCAGTTAATCGAGAAAATATTCGCCGTTTCCGAGAATCTTTTACGGAGCCTTGCATTGCAGAAAGATGTTGTGTTTTATCGTAAATACTAACTTATTAATAGACGGGATTGAGTGGTATGGAAATGAGTTTATTGCTAGTTTTAGGAATCGGATTTTTATTAGGCATCAAGCATGCTCTTGAACCGGATCACGTGATCGCTGTTTCGACCATTGCCAGCCGAAGCAAGAAAATCTGGAGGTCGTCGCTCGCCGGGGTGTTTTGGGGAATTGGTCATACACTGACACTCCTGGTTTTCGGTGTCGTCCTGATCCTGTTGAAAGATGAGATACCGGAAGCTTGGGCAATGTCACTCGAGTTTCTTGTGGGAATCATGTTGGTGTATCTAGGAATGACCACGATTTTTTCCTGGAAGAATGCTCATGAACATGACCATTTTGAAAGAAATACCTACCTGAAATCGATGTTCATTGGGGTCGTCCATGGACTTGCCGGAAGTGCCGCGATGGTCCTTCTTACGATGAGCACGATAGACTTTGTCTGGCAGGGAGCTTTATATATCATTGTTTTTGGGGTGGGGACCTGTTTAGGCATGCTCTTGTTTACGGCCATATTGAGCATTCCGTTTGTGACTAGCGCTTCCTCAAAAAAAATGAATCGCTCTCTCGTTCGGTTGACGGGTGTGGTCAGTACGATTTTCGGAATTTATTATATGTATAACCTTGGTGTGAATGAACAGCTATTTACGATTTGGTTTGGTTGATTCACTCAAATATTCGAGTCGGAAACTTTCAGGCAATCAGCTTGGAGGTTTTTCCTCTTTCAGCTTGAACAATCCTATTATTTTCCATGGGTGAACGAGTATAATGAATATATGGGAAAGTAGTTTGCTCTATAGGGGGTGGTGGTAATGAAGTGGAGATTAATGTTATTTGCACTATGCCTAGTATCATTAACATTTGCTTCGGGTTGTTCTGATAGGGAAGAACGTATTTCAATCCAAAAACGAATAGGAAAAGATACATATAGATTTGAAGCCTATAAAGAAAACATAAACATAAAAAAGACTGTAAAGCCAAAAGAAATTTTGGAAAATGTGACGTGGAAGGAAAATCCCATGGAGAAAGATGACCGGAAAGCAGATTTCATCTTCTACTTTAATGATCGCAACTTTGGGGATGAAATCCCTGTTTACTTTGTGTGGTTGAATTCCGGTGAACATGCGCTGGAAGTTACGAAAGACGATCAAAACAAGTATGTGCAATTAAACGAAGAAGACTCTGCTGTCATCTTGGACTTACTACAATAACCGATTCTTATAAGAAATGGGGGAGAAAAACATGAAAAGTAATCATCCGGTTTTACATTTTCCCAAGACGGGCGTTGAGAAAATGATGGATATCGTTTCACTTCTCTTCATCGTAATCAACCTGGTTTATTTAATCAGTGTATGGAACACATTACCCGCCGAAGTCCCGATTCACTTTAATGGAAAAGGAGAAGTGGATGGATGGGGAGGAAGAGCGTTGATTTGGCTCCTTCCTACCATCAGCCTTTTTTTATGGGTTGGCTTGACGTTGTTGGAGAGGGTCCCGCACCTTTTTAATTACCCAATCGAAATAACCGAAAAAAATGCTGCATTTCAATATAGAAATGCTCGAATGATGAGTTTGTTTTTGAAGGTGGAGATCATCCTCTTTTTCCTGTATACGAGTTGGGAATCGGTTCATGTGGCTATGGGGAAGGAAGAAGGCCTCGGAACATTAGCTCTGTCCATTTTCCTGATCTTGCTTTTAGGTTCCGTCGCTTTCTTTGTAACCCGGTCGGTCCGTAACGCAAAATAAACCGGGTCTGCCGTGATGAAGACCCGGTTTAAACACCCCGTTTTTAACGGAGTTCAGTGACCTTGTTTTTTGAACGTAAAAGTGGCATCGTACAGCAGCGGAAAGAGCCACCGGATTTGATGATTTCACTTATATCGACTTCAATTACTTCATATCCCCGTTCTCGAAGCTGCTTATTGACCTTTTTATTGCAAGGAAGACTGAACAATTTCTTATTTCCGATGGAAAGAACATTCGTGCCCATTGTGAATTGTTCATCTCCGTTCACTTCGATCAGATCGTAACGTGAACCTAAAAAGTCTAGTTCCTTCTTGGTAAGGGCATCAGGGAAAACGAGAGCCTCGGTCGGTGAAAGAATATTGAATATGCAGTCCAAGTGGAGATACTTTTCAACGAAAGGAACCGGTATGACCTCGTATTCGGGTAATAGGCCTTGTAGTTCCTTAATGGCCTTCTCATTGGTTCTATCGCTAATTCCTATATATACCGTTTTTCCATCAAGAATAACATCACCACCCTCAATATTCCCTTTACTTACATTGAAATAACGGATTTCATTTAATTCAAGCCACAGTTTCAATAATAGTTCTTCTCCTGAACGTATCGCATTTGCCATTTCGGCAACATAAACAGTATTACCTATGGTAAAGCCGATATCCCTTGTGAAGACCTGTTCTGGATATGTAGATTGGGGTGGTAGTTTTATGACGTCTACTCCTTCATTCCTAAGTGCCGTCACAAAATTTGCATGCTGTTTCATCGCTAGTATCCTATCTATGTTTTCCTCTTTAAATTCTTTTTGAGTTTCATTGATGACTTCGCGTATTTCCATATACCTTGGTTCACAGACGATTACCTGAGAAAGGATAGAGTATTCACTTGTACAGGAAGCATCGAGTTCCTCATTAAGATTGTTAGCCATGGATTAACTCCTCTACATATCATTTATCTATACTTTACCTCTATTTTCTATAAAAAAAACAAAATAGAAGTCGATTTATAAAATAAAATGTAAAATCCTGATCAATTGAAAAAGGATTATTTTTGATGTGGTCGAATATATAAATGGAAGCGTTTTCTATATAAGGAGGAGATTGTTATGATGGACACTCCATTGATTATGACGCAAATCATTGAGAGAGCTGAAAAGTATTTTCCGAAAAAAGAAGTGGTCTCCCGTACGGACGGCGGAGTCCATACATTTACGTATGCAGAAACTGCCCAGCGGACAAGAAGGCTCACAAGCGTCTTCGAAAAAATGGGCATCAAGACCGGTGACAAAATTGGAACACTGGCATGGAATCATCACCGACATCTGGAAGCTTACTTTGCCATCCCTTGTCATGGAGCGGTCCTCCATACAATCAATATGCGTCTATCTCCTCAGCATATTTCTTATATCGTCAATAGTGCGGAAGATCGCCTTTTACTTATAGATCCAGATGTGATTCCATTACTGGAAATGATCAAGGATGAGCTGACTACGGTTGAGGGATACATCATCATGACCGATGAAGAGGTGCTTCCTGAGACTACTTTATCACCCGTCTATCATTATGAAACATTATTGGCTGAAGGAAATCCAGCACAGCCATTCATTAAGGATTTGGATGAAAACGCTCCAGCAGGTTTGTGTTACACATCGGCCACAACAGGGAACCCAAAAGGAGTCCTTTATTCACATAGAGGGATTTTATTGCACGCGATTGCATTGGGCCTGGCTGATTCGACGGCAATAAGCGAGCGGGATGTAGCGCTTCCGGTCGTGCCGATGTTTCATGTAAATGCGTGGGGCATGCCATTTGCAAGTGTTTGGTTCGGAACGAAGATGGTCTTGCCGGGACCGAACTTCACACCGAAAATTTTGGCGGAGCTCATTGAAACCCAGAAGGTCACAATTGCGGCCGGCGTTCCGACAATCTGGCTTGGGCTGTTGAAGGAGCTTGAGACGGGAAATCATGACACAAGTAGTATGCGCACCATTTTATGCGGTGGGTCGGCTGCCCCGAAAAGCATGATCAGGACATTCGAGCAAAAATACAATATCCCATTCCTTCATGCCTATGGAATGACTGAAACAAGCCCGCTTGTATTCGTTGCGAAACCAAAGAGCTACCAGGATGACCTGCCTGAGGAAGAACTTTATGACCTGAAGGCCAAACAGGGACTTGTCGCGCCCATGATTGAAATTAAAGTCGTAGGCCAAGATGGTGAAGTGAAGCCCGATGGAAAAGAGATGGGTGAGTTACTTATAAGAGGACCTTGGATTGCCGATGAGTATTTTAAGGATGAACGATCAGAGGAAACCTTTAAAGATGGCTGGCTCTATACCGGTGATGTCGTCACAATCGATGACGAAGGGTTTGTCAAAATTGTCGATCGGACGAAGGACTTAATCAAAAGTGGAGGCGAATGGATTTCCTCGGTTGATATAGAAAACACCTTAATGGCCCATGAAGGGGTTTTCGAAGCAGCTGTCGTTGCCATGCCGCACGAAAAATGGCAGGAACGGCCAGTCGCCTGTGTCGTTTTAAAAGACGGGTACAAAGACCAAGTGACGCAGGAAGACATCCTTGAATTTTTAAAACCACAGTTTGCGAAATGGTGGCTACCGGATGAAATCATTTTTATGGATGAAATCCCAAAAACGGGTGTAGGAAAGTTCTTGAAAAGGGCGCTTCGTGAACAGCTTAAGGATACATACCTGCAAAGTTGAACGCTAAGAGAACCATGGATAGGAAAAAAATGAAGGAATGAAAAAGAGGAGGAAAATTAGTGAATATTGAATCGACTTCATCTACAGGTACTGTTTTAGTTACATGCACGGAGAGAACGGCGACGGTCACTTTGAATCGCCCGGAGTCCATGAATGCAATAAATCCAGCCATGCTAAACGACTTTATTTATGCCCTTAAGGAAGTGGACGAGAATGAAGATATTGACGTCGTCATTTTAAAAGGGAATGGAAAGGCATTCTCTTCAGGTGGAGATATCAAGATGATGCTTGGATCCGATGAGGAAAATGGTTTTGATAGCCTCATGGATGGAATAAGTGAATTGGTTACAACCTTATATTTCATGCCTAAATTGACCATCAGTGAGATCCACGGTGCAGTGGCAGGTCTTGGCTTAAGCATTGCCCTTGCAACGGATTACCTCATTGCGGACTCACAAAGCAAGGTGGCCATGAACTTTATTGGTATCGGACTGATCCCAGATGGCGGAGGACACTTCTTCCTTGAACGCCGTCTTGGTGAAGTGGGGGCGAAGGAATTGATTTGGGAAGGAAAAGTCCTTACCGCCCATGAGGCAAAAGAAAAAGGCCTCATTCATGAAGTGGTGGAAGGGTCCTTGGAACAGGCGGTCGAGAAAAAAGTGCAGATCTGGCTGAAAAGTCCGGTACAGGCGATGATTAAAACGAAAAAGATCCTCAGTGAAAAAAATCGTCCCTTGTTAATAAAAATGCTTGAAATTGAAAAAGCGGCCCAAATGAAAATGCGTCAAACAGAAGATCATAAAGAGGGAATCCGTGCTTTTGTCGAGAAAAGGAAACCCGTTTTTATCGGGAAATGAAATCAGAGAGACCGTCAGGATGACGGTCTCTCTATTTTTATCCCATTCTTAGATTATCCAAAATATAAAAAAGCGCTTCCATTCTTCAACCGTTTAACGATGAAAGAGTAATAGTGCCCCTGCAGGTGATGTGCAGCGGTGCGTTTGATCTTGATAATTTTTTTCATTCAGGATTTTTTGACCGATTTCTTTTGCCTGTTGATCAGTTTCAGCGGTGAATGCTTCGTCTAAAAGCTTTTCCCCTGTCGGTTCAAAAACGGTTAATTTATATACTTTACTCATGTTAAAACTCCCCTTTTCTCATCAATGACCGTTCAATCATTTTTCTGTATAGCATATAACCTGTTAATGAAAATTTTATCATTTTATGTCATTTTTGACTATTATTATATAAGGACGTGGAATCTTTCCCGAGAAGGCAAGTAAATGTACCAATTTATGTGAATATCTTGGGTAACTAAATTAATCCTATAGAATATGAAGTATTTCCTTTACTAAACAAAAATTTATAAATGATATAATAATGAAGAAGTAAGTAAATGATGAATGTGAATGAGTTGAAAGGGGATTTTTAAGAAATGACTGTAAGAATCGTAAATAATGTTACTGAATTGATTGGGGATACACCAGTCGTAAAACTTAATCGTTTAACCGCGGAAGGCGATGCGGATGTATATGTCAAACTGGAATATTTCAATCCAAGCCGAAGTGTAAAAGACCGGGCAGCCTTTAATTTGATCCGTCAGGCTGAGCTGGACGGGCTAATCCAACCTGGGGCAACGATCATCGAGCCGACTTCAGGGAATACGGGGATTGGTCTTGCCATGAATGCTGCTGCCAAAGGCTACCGCGCGATCATGGTCATGCCGGATAATATGTCAAAAGAGAGAATCAATATACTGAAAGCCTATGGAGCGGAAGTGGTCCTTACTCCAGCGGCAGACCGGATGCCAGGTGCGATTCGAAAAGCGGAGGAGCTAGCCGCAGAGATTCCTAATAGCTTTATCCCACAGCAATTTGAAAACAAGGCTAATCCAGATATTCACCGGGTTACGACTGCAGTCGAGATATTGGACCAAATGGATCGGAATCTCGATGTGTTTATCGCAACTGCTGGTACAGGTGGAACAATTACAGGAACAGGTGAAGCTTTGAAAGAAGCGCTGCCTGAGCTAAAGGTTGTTGTCGTCGAGCCTCAAGGCTCACCTGTTCTTTCAGGAGGGAAGCCAGGTCCTCATAAGCTTGTCGGAACAAGCCCAGGTTTTGTTCCAAGCATTTTAAATACGGATGTCTTCGATGAAATCCTTCAAGCAACGGATGAAAATGCCATATCGACAATGAAGGACATGGCTGCGAAGGAAGGTATTTTAATTGGGCCTTCAGGTGGGGCCGCTGTCTGGGGTGCCCTTCAGGAAGCACGCCGCCTTGGAAAAGGAAAACGCGTACTGTGTATTGCACCGGATAATGGCGAGCGATATTTAAGCATGGATATCTTCAAATAAAAACAAAGACCGAATGCAGTGCATCTAAAAAGTGCCTGCGATTCGGTCTTTTTAATTATAAAATGGTCTATACTGTTTTCACCTAAACTAACTGGAATCATTCCTGTCATTAATATGGGAAAGTATGTTCTGGATATGATAAAATAAAAGTAAATAAATGTTAGGGGACGAGGTGGTTATGGTGAGTGCCGTTACGTTCATTCATGCGGCAGATCTTCATTTGGACAGCCCTTTTTCAGGATTGAGGGATTTGCCGGCATCCATATTAAAAGACATCAGGGAAAGTCCATTTAATTCTTTTCAAAGAATTGTGAAGAATGCGATCTGTCGTCATGTCGACTTCATGGTGATATCAGGTGATTTGTTTGATGGGGAAAATCGGAATCTTCGGACACAGGTCCGTTTTCGGAGTGAAATGGAAAGACTTCAGCAACATGGGATTCCGGTTTTCATCGTTCATGGGAACCATGATCACCTTAATGGCTCTTGGATTAAGGTGGACTTTCCTGAAAATGTGCATATTTTTTCAGACGAAATGGAAGTCAAGCGGTTTGAAAAGATGGACGGAACAACAGTCCATTTATATGGCTTCAGTTATCCACGGAGGCATGTAACGGAACGAATGATAGAATCGTATGAAAAATCAGAAGCTGCCGATTATCATATCGGCCTTCTTCACGGGAATTTAGAAGGAAATTCGGATCATGGAAACTATGCTCCCTTTTCATTGAATGAGCTTACTGAAAAGGACTTTGATTATTGGGCATTAGGTCATATACATAAGCGCCAGGTCGTTTCAGAATATCCACTTGTCATCTATCCGGGAAATATACAAGGGAGGAATCGGAAGGAGTCGGGTGTAAAGGGCTGTGTGTTGGTCGAAATGGACGGAGAAGAAAAAAGGCACTCCTTTATCGAAACATCCGAGCTGATATGGGAAAGTGTACTCTTTAAGGTCCCGGCAACCGCTGGCTTTGATGATCTTTATAAGCAGTGCAAGGAGATGATCGGGCAAAAACGTTCGGATGATAAGGGTTATCTCATAGACATCCAGCTGGATGTCGAGGATCCTTTTGTCTTCTCACGTGAATTACTAGAAGATTTAACCCGGCTTTTACAGGAAGAGGAAGAGCAGGAGCAATCATTCGTGTGGGTACATAAGATCACCCTTCAGCCATCTTCCTTACGTAAAGCGGGAAAAAGGCTGACACCTTTTACAAATGAAATATCCAAATTGACTGCTGATTTTGCCGATATAGAAAAGGTCCTAGCGCCACTTTATAAACAGGCTGCATCAAGGAGATTTCTCGATGCCTTGAGTCAGGAAGAGGAGCAAGAGCTCATGAATGAGGCTGAAAGATGGCTGTTGCAGGTATTTGAATCATAATGGTCAATTGAAGGAGGAAACCGATTTGAAAATTAAAGACCTCCATGTTTATGGCTATGGGAAACTGGAAAACCAGAGGTTCTTAGAAATGGGGCAGCTGCAGGTCTTCTTTGGGGAGAATGAGTCAGGTAAATCCACAATCATGTCATTCATACACAGTCTTTTATTTGGTTTTCCGACAAAGGTTCAAAATGTTCGGCGATATGAGCCTAAACTTCATGCCAAGTATGGCGGGAGACTCACGCTTATTACAAAAAAAGATGGTGAAGTCATCATTGAACGGGTGAAGGGGAAGGCAACGGGAGATGTGAAAATCACATTCCAGGATGGGAGAACCGGAGGCGAAGAAGAGCTCAATGAAATTCTTCATGGCATGGATAAAAACTATTATCAGTCCATCTTTTCTTTTGACCTTCAGGGGTTACAAGGCTTGTCTTCCCTTAGTGAAGGGGACATGAGTAAATATTTACTTTCGGCAGGCCTGATAGGAAATGATCGGTTGCTGGAGGCGGAAACGAAGCTACAGAAGGAGATGGATTTCCGGTTCAAACCTTCCGGGCAGAAACCACTATTAAACGTGAAAATAAAAGAGCTTAAGGAATTGGAGAAACAAGTCAAAGCTGCCGAAGTGGAACAACAGTCTTATACTGTTTTGTGCCAAGATGAAATAGAGCTGAATAGTCAACTGGCCAGCTGTCTGGAACAAATCCAAGAGATGGAGAGAAAACTTGTTGAATCGAGTTCTTTTTTACGAATTAAGCCATTATTCGAGGAACGCCGGGAAATTGAAGCAAGATTGAATGACATCGGGGACATGAATTTTCCTTCGGATGGTTTGAGGCGGTTAGAGCAGCTGCAAGCCGTTGAAGTTCCATTAAATGCTCAACTGGCGGCCTTGAATGAGAAGGTGCGGCAAATCGAAAGGGACCTTATGCAAAATGAAAGTGGTTCGTTCCTTAGGGAGCATAAAGAAAAGGTCGAATTTGCCATCGAACAAGGGGCGCTGCTGGATAAGCTAGAGCTGGATATAAGGAAAGTAGAACATGAAATTCAGGCTGAAGCAAAAAAAATCGAAAGGATTAAGCAGGATTTATTTTGGGATGCTGCTGATCAAGATATCAGTAAGCTTGATACCAGTACGTTCATGAAAGAAAAAATAAAGAGAGCGGAAAGGGAAAAGCATCATTTGCACCAAAATGAAAATCTGCTTGATGAAAAATACAGTCGGCAAAAAGTGGGCCTGGACACGACGGAAGCACGGATGAAGGAATTAAAGGCAAAACTTATGCCTTCGGAAAAAAGAAACGAGTTGGAAGCCATCGTCAACAAACGACAGGATTCCAACTTTGACGAAGTGAAAAGGCAATTTCTTGATGAGCAAATTTCAGAGCTGGAGGACCAATTAGACTCCCGGAAGAAGCGACAGGATCATCGTAAGCGCTTCCACTTACTAACTGGCGGGTTGATTGTCCTCATATGTGTGATTGCGATAGGAAGCTTCGTCAAAGGCCAGAGCCTAGGCGGCTTTATTTTACTGAGTGCAGCCATTGTATTGGCTGTTTCTCGGTTCCTTTCCAAAGGTGACGATAGTCTGGTTGGACAGTCTGCGCAACTTGAGCAAGCGAAAAGGAAACGAGCAGCGTTGGATCGGGTCGATAAGTCTCACGGAGACATGAGTGCAGAGGCGATGGAGCGGCTCATCAACCAAGATGATGACCTTCAAAAACAGCTGGACCATGAAATGTTTAAATATAAAGAACGGGAGGATGCCTTCGAATCCACCATCCAGAAATATGCCGCATGGGAGGAGAGAAAGGCACAGGTACAAGAAGCCGTGAATGCCATCATGACTTCTTGGGGCTTCCCGCATCCAGGTTCGGACGTCAATCTGGAGTCTACCTTTGACGAGTTGGTGAAGTGGAAGGAAGCAGTTGAAAGAAAGAATGAATATATCGAGACCCATCGCTTATTAAAAGCCGATTTCCATAGTATATCGGATGCATTATTTGATTACGCCTTACAGATAGGCAAAGAACCATCCACATGGAGGGAAGCCATCCTAACGTTGAAAAAGGAAGTCCAGCTCCTGGCGGAACAAACAGCCAAGTTGGTGCAATGGAAGCAGGTACTCAGAGATTTAATGAGTGAAAAAGAAAGCCTGATGCTGGAAAAAGACTATCTTGAAAAGGAGAAGGCCCAGCTATTTACGAAAGCTGAGGTGGATAGTGAAGAAGCATATCGTGAAAAAGCCATTTTGGCCGATGAAAGAATCATGTTGCAAAAGCAATGGGAGTTACTCAACATTCAATTGGAGCAAGCGGATATGCCACCGGAACGAATCCAAACATTTTCCGAACAAGGAATCAGCGTGTATTCGGTTGAAAACTTGGAACAAAGACGGAAGGATCTAGTAAAGGAAAAAACAGTTTTACTGGAAAACCAAGCTGATACCCGATATAAGATCAAACAGTTGGAGGCAAATGGCGTTTATGAGGAGTTGCTGCATCGTTTCCATGAAGCAAAAACCGCTTTTAACGAGGAAGCAAAGGAATGGGCAAAATTGGCATTGGCTAAAGGCTTATTAAATAAAACCCTACACCGATATAAAAGGGAAAGGCTTCCAAAGGTCATCGCGGAAGCGGAGCAACATTTAGTTTTTTTAACGAATGGTCGCTACCAAAGAATCATCCTGGAGCCAAAAGGTGAAGGGTTACGTGTAGAGCGGAGCGATGGCTTGAATTTCGAGGCCGAGGAAGTCAGCCGGGGAACGGCTGAACAGATTTATGTGTCCTTAAGGCTAGCACTTGCCGATCATACTTTTGCGGAAGATCCTTTTCCCCTTATCATCGATGACAGTTTTGTTAATTTTGATGCGAAGAGGACAAAACGGATGCTTGAGCTTTTGAATAAGGTATCCCAAAGGCGTCAAGTTTTATTTTTTACGTGTCATGAGCATAATTTGCACCATTTCGAGGGAAATGACGTGATTCATCTGTCAAAGCAAGTTTTGACTCCAAAATGATCATATTTTACCCTCCCCGACATAAAATGAAAAAAACTATAATAAAGAGAGTGAACGAATTTGGACATGCACGATTTTTTGAAACGATATGATGCTTCGCTACAGTTACTCATCGAGGATGAATTTCCTGACAGACGGTGTATTGGCGGAAAGTATTCGGTTTCGAATCATACCATCACGTTATATAAAAAAGATATCGAAATCCAAGTGAAACGTTTACTCGGTTCCCTCGAAAGGCTTGAGGAATATGTATGGATCATCTTTGCCCATGAGATGGGCCATGCATTGGACCCGGACCTTTCCATGTTGAGCATGGAATTAGTTGGTCCGAGTAAACGGGAAACGCTCTATCAAATAGAACTCAATGCCTGGAACATTGCAGGTGAATTGATTCCGTTTATCGATCAAGGCTTATTTAGTAGAGTTAGGGATGAGTCGCTGAGCTATTGTACAAAAGACGTACTTGTTGGTTGAAAACCCTTCGGAATTGGAGGGTTTTTTATTTTTTTCGCGATTTTACTAGTAAATAAATAAAGTATGGAGCACCGATGCTTGCAGTGAATACACCTGCAGGAATTTCAAGTGGTGAAAAGAAGGTGCGACCAAACAAATCAGCTAGCATAACTAGAATACCGCCTAAGAGGGCCGATACGGGAAGCAATGCTCCATATGAGGAACCGACAAGCCTTCTTGCCATATGAGGGGCCATTAAACCTACAAAGGATATCCCTCCGGAGAAAGCAACTGAGCCTCCAATGAGAGCGGTACTGATCGTCAACAAAGTAAACCGTTGTTTTTGTACACTTCCGCCAAGACCTGTCGCAACGTCATCTCCGAGTTCCTGGATATTAATATTCCGGGCATAAATAATGACAATGAGTATAAATAAGGAAATCCATGGAGCTAAAATCGATACATTTTCCCAAGTGCTAGCAGAAACACTCCCGGTAATCCAAATGTTCACCTGGGTCGCATGATAGATGGGTCCTAACGTAATCATTAACGTCGTAAGAGATTTCATCAGTGTCGCAATCCCGATTCCAATCAGAACGAGCCTGATGGGTGATACACCTTTTTTCCAAGATAAAAAATAAACGAGGTAGGCTGTCAAGGTTGCCCCGAGAAAAGCTGCGATAGGCATCCATTTAATGCTGACGGTCAAAGAATGGGAGGCATCACTGAAAATTGCTAAAAAACATACAACAGCAACAGATGCACCCCCGGTAATTCCGATAATATCGGGAGAGGCAAGCGGATTCCGTATAATTCCCTGTAATATTCCACCAGCAACAGCAAGTCCCATGCCCACCAATAAAGCGATTAGACTTCTGGGCATACGAAAAGACTGGATAATGAGTCTGTCTCTATCACTTCCCCCACCAAAAATCACCTGTAGAACACGTAAAGGGTTGATTTTCAGTTCACCCAAGCCGATGCTGATAATGAAAACTGCTACGGTAAGGACTAACAGCGCTATAAATACGAATATAGAATGATAGTTTAATAAAAAGGACACTCTATTGTTAAAATAACGGACGCTTTTATATTTCTTCATTTACCATTGAACCCCTTTCTAGCGATGTAAATGAAAAATGGGGTCCCAATAATAGCCGTCATGATTCCGACTGGAACTTCCCTTGGCATCATTATGTATCTGGAAGCTATATCTGAAGCAAGGAGCAATATAGCACCGAGGAGAGCAGCAAAAGGAACCGCCCACCGATGATCAGTTCCAACTAGATAACGCGTTAGATGGGGAATGACAATCCCTATGAAACCAATGGGTCCGGCAATGGCAACTGAACCGCCTGCAAGCAGAATCACAACTAGGCCCATCACTAGTTTTAGAAGGATAGTTTTTAAACCGAGTCCCTTTGCAACATCTTCCCCCATCGAAAAGACGTTCATTTTTCCTGATAACAGCTGGGCTAGTATCCATCCAACTACTAAATAAGGCAAAACAGCCGTCAGATTCTCCAGTTTTCTTCCTGAAACGGATCCCGCCAACCAAAATAATACTTGTTCCAAAGCTGTCTCATTGGAAACTAGTAGTCCCTGCGTCAATGAAGCGAAAAGTGCGGCCGTGGCTGCACCTGCCAGTGTTAGCTTCATGGGGGTTAGTCCTTCCCCACCAGCCGATCCAATCGCATACACGCCAATGGCAGCTATGGCCGCCCCTAAAAAGGCAATCCAAGTAAAGGCTTGAAGATTATTTATTCCTATGAAGGTAACAGCTAGAACGATTGCCATGCTTGCTCCGGCATTCACTCCGAGTATATCGGGTGAGGCAAGCGGATTCTTTGTCAGCGTCTGCATCAAAACCCCAGAGACAGCTAGACTTGCACCCACTGCCGCTGCAATGAAAGCACGGGGCAATCTCACGCTTTGAATAATCATATGCTCATTGGAATAATCGAAATGAGTGAAGGACTCTAAGGTCATTTTCCATGTAGTGCTTGTATATCCATATACCAGGCTAAAACATAAAAAAAGAAGCAATAATAGAATGGCAGCCCATAATCCGGTCCACCTATGGACTTTATTTTTCAACAGCATATTAGTAACCTTTCAGAAAATAGTATTTAAGAAAATTTATCCAAATCTATTTTAATTTCAATTGCATGAAATTGTCAATGATTCTGAAAATCATTATCAATTAGTATTGACAGGAAAATAAAAACTAATTATGATAGATTTGCTAGTGAGAATAGTTATCAATCACTAAGTATCGCTTATTTTTGGAGGACTTTTGGATGAAACGCTCTAAATTACTTTTTGGAATTTTTTCATTATTCGCTATTCTGTTGCTCGCGGCGTGTGGCAGTGATAAAGAAACTGCAGGAAATGAAAAAGACGATAAGACAAAAGAAGATACAAGCTATACTGTTAAACATGCTATGGGTACAGCTGAAATGAAAAGTACACCAAAAAAAGTCGTCATTCTAACTAATGAAGGAACGGAAGCGTTACTTGCTTTAGGCGTCAAGCCTGTGGGGGCGGTTCAATCTTGGTTAGGGAATCCATGGTACGAGCATATTACAGCTGATATGGAAGGAGTAGAAGTGGTAGGTACAGAATCCGAAGTAAACTTAGAGAAAATTGCGGAACTGGCACCTGACTTAATCATCGGCAACAAAATCCGTCAAGAGGCTCAATATGATAAACTTAACGCCATCGCTCCAACTGTATTCGCAGAGAATTTAACGGGAGATTGGAAAGAAAACTTCAAATTATATTCAAAGGCTTTAAACCTTGAGGAAAAAGGAAATGAAGTTCTTGGTGAATTCGATACCCAGGTTGAAGAATTAAAAGGTAAATTAGGAGATAAAGTGAATCAAGAAGTTTCTGTTGTGCGTTTCTTGGCCGGGACTTCACGTCTTTACTATACAGATTCCTTCTCGGGAGTCATCCTTGACCAACTAGGGTTTAAACGTGTTGAAGGGCAAGAAAAGCTATTCACTGAAGATAATAAGCTAGCGATAGAAGTCGGTAAAGAAGTCATTCCTTCAATGAATGCTGATATACTCTTCCATTTCACCTATGCACCTGAAGGCGATAAGGAGGCTGTGAAAACAGCTGAAGAATGGACGAATGATCCATTATGGAAAAAATTAAATGTTGTGAAAGAGGGCAATGCCCATGAAGTGAGCGATGCCATCTGGAATACAGCAGGCGGCGTTCTTGCTGCACACAAAGTATTAGATGACATTGAAAAGATGTTAGTGAAGTAATCATTCACTCAATAAGATAAAAAGACCTGAGCCAAAAAGATAGGCTTAGGTCTTTTTTTGAATTGACATTGAGAATCATTTTCATTAAACTAGGATTATTAGACTAATAAGGGGAGTAGTATAATGCGTCCAGCTATTAGCACCCAGTCTTTAGCGCTCGGCTATGGTGATAAATTAATTATAAATGAAATGAATATCGAAATTCCTCATGGAAAGATTACAGTGTTCATCGGAGCTAATGGATGTGGGAAGTCAACGCTACTTCGTTCAGTAGCCCGTCTATTAAAGCCCCATTCCGGTTCCGTATTGCTTGAAGGAAAGGCCATTTCTTCAATGGCATCGAAGGACATAGCAAGAAAGATGGCTATTCTGCCACAAGCGCCTCAAGCTCCTGAAGGACTGACAGTTTATCAACTTGTCAAGCAAGGAAGATATCCCTATCAGAGCTGGTTGAAGCAGTGGAGCTCTCTCGATGAGGAAAAAGTCCAAAAGGCGATTGAATCTACGAATCTTACAGGTTTGAAGGATCAGGTTGTTGATGAATTATCCGGCGGTCAGAAGCAAAGGGCATGGATAGCGATGACCCTGGCTCAAGATACCGATATCATTTTATTGGATGAGCCGACGACCTATCTTGATATGGCCCATCAGATTGATATTCTGGATTTATTATTCGAATTGAATGATTCTGAAAAAAGGACAATTGTCATGGTGCTCCATGATTTGAATTTAGCTTGCCGTTATGCAGATAATCTGGTCTCCCTTAAAGATGGGAAGATATTTACCCAAGGACGTCCAGAAGATATCATCACTCCTGAGATGGTTTATCAAGTGTTCGGGATGAAGTGTCAAATTGCAAGGGATCCGATTTTTGGAAGCCCGATATGTATCCCGTTTGGAAAGGGCCGTTATGCTAAAAAATCGGCGGAGGTATTGGCCCATGCATGAGGTGTCACCTTCAATCGAAGAAGAGCTGCAAACGTATCGGATTTCCTTTAAAGAGGAGATAAACAATCCAAGAAACGTGGAGGATATCGAAGAATTGATTGGTTATGCAATAATCCGCTCTGGAGCAGATACTCCTAGGGTTGCCGCTTCCATGTGGTTCAGGCGTTATGCATTTTTTATTACGGCACAATTGTACATGATCAGTAAGCATCGGCTTGTTTGGAATGGTTCGCTTTCTGATTTGGCCATTCTGGATGATCCTGCAGATGTGCAATGGTTTCCAAAATTCTGGCTGAAAGAAAATAGTTGGAGCGATGTTCCGGAGAAGGAAAGCCAACAAGCATTACATACTGTATTAAATAAATTTGGCGCTGATGTCATTGTCCCACTTTCTAAATCTACTAAAGTATCAAGACTTATACTTTGGGAAAATATATGGGGGTATACGGTCTGGATGTATTCAGAGTTGTTGAAGCAATGTGATATCAAAGAAAGAGTGGAAGCCGATATCGAAAATCTGCTGGATGATGAAATCTGGCTGGGGATGGAAAAGCGGTCACCATTCAAACGCTTCATCGGGGAAAAGACGGTACCTGAATCCATGAATTCTTATAAGCGTGTGACATGCTGTTTATATTATCAAATCGAAGGTCAAATGAAATGCCCTTATTGTCCCAATAGTAACTGTTGAATGATTTGTCTAGGAACCAGGCTGTAAGTAAAGCCTGGTTTTCTTATGTGCACTTTAATAGAAACTAAACGCACTAACCAAATTGGTATGTTATAATGTTGATATTTAATTGAACGGAGGCAGTCGCATGAACAATGGGATCATTCATTATGGAATTGGTGAAGTAGTAGATATATATATGTACATCAAAACGAGTACAAAGGCGGTTGCGAGTAATGGCAAGCCATTTTTGACGCTGATTTTGTCTGATAAAACGGGTGAAATCGAGGCTAAACTCTGGGATGTATCAGAGGCTGATGAAAAAACGTACAGTGCCGAGGCTACGGTGAAGGTACAAGGAGAGGTTCAGAATTATCGCGGTCGGAGTCAATTGAAGATTCGTCATCTTAGACTGACTACGGATGCTGATGGCGTCACAAAAGGCGATTTGATTCAAACAGCACCTCTAAGTCAAGAAGAAATGATGGAGACAATCACCCAATTCATCTTTGAAATGAGAAATCCGAATATCCAAAGAGTGACTAGGCATCTGGTCAAGAAGTATCAGGAAGAACTCTTAACGTTCCCTGCTGCCACTAAGAACCATCATGAGTACATGTCGGGCCTTGCTTACCATGTCGTGTCCATGCTGGGGCTTGCAAAGGCCATTTCAGGCTTATATCCATCCCTTGATAAGGACCTTCTATATGCCGGGGTCATTTTACATGATTTAGGTAAAGTCCATGAGTTATCGGGTCCTGTGTCAACTGTTTATACGGTTGAAGGGAACCTGCTTGGCCATATCACGATCATGGTGAATGAAGTGGGCAAAGCTGCAGAAGAACTTGGGATTGATACCGAAGAAATAATGATTTTGAAACATTTAGTTTTGAGTCATCATGGAAAAGCGGAATGGGGAAGTCCGAAACCGCCTATGGTGAGGGAAGCGGAAGTCCTTCATTATATAGATAACATGGATGCCAAAATCAATATGATGGATCGGGCCCTTGAAAAAGTGAAACCAGGGGAATTCACCGAAAGAGTCTTTGCACTGGATAATCGTTCATTCTATAAACCAACCTTTAAATAATGAATATGCTTCTTTCCTAACCGGGAAAGAAGCATATTTTTTTATCTCCTGCATATGCTCTAGTAAAACGATGGGGGATCTTGAAAGGAGAATGGACATGCCAATATGGATCTGGTTCGTGTTTATTGGAATCATTGTCAGTGCCGTTATGTCAATATGGACAGCGAGGAAAGAACGCATGATAGACGAAGCGTGGATTGAAAAGGAAGGGCAGAAATATATAGACCGTATGATAGAGGAAAGAGAGAAACGAAAAGAGGCCTAAGATAATAGTAAAAAGCGACAGGGGGTGGTCCCTGTCGCTTTTTAGTGGTGTCTATTATTTTTCTGTAGCAGTTTCGGATGTGATGGAATCTTTCAATTCTTTATCCTTGACCTTCACGTCTGCTTTTTTAATTTCAGAATCTAAAATATTTTGAACTTTAGTTTGGTCAATTTTAGCCACTTTTAGTTTATATTCAAGATCCTTTTTCATATCTTTATACGATTCTTTTTCTTTCTTATCCTGCAATTGGATGATATGGTAGCCAAATTCAGATTTTACTGGCTTGGAGATTTCGTCTTTTTTCAGCTTAGCTGCAGCTGTTTCGAATTCCGGAACCATTTCACCTGTACTGAACCAACCAAGATCTCCACCCTTTGCAGCCGTTCCTGTATCAGTGGAATATTCTTTCGCAAGTGCGGCGAAGTCTCCACCCTTGTCCAATTTAGCTTTGACTTCTTCAGCCGTTTTCTTGTCTTTCACAAGAATATGTCTGGCTTTAAGGTCTGGTTTGTAGTTTTCGTAAGCTTCTTTCACTTCCGCTTCCTTCACGTTAATGTCCGCGATGGCCGCTTTTTCTTGAAGCATGCCGATTCTAAGTGCACGCTTAAGATCTGCTTCACTATTATATCCAGATGAAGCTAAAGCCGAGTCGAAGTTTTCACCCATTTGATCTTTAAGCTCTTTTACTTTAGCTTTAACTTCTTTATCCGTTACCGTGTATTTATCTGAAAGAACCTTTTCGTATACCATTTCCTGAAGGACTTGGTCACCGTATCTGTCTTTCATCACATTGTAAAACTCTTCTTTTGATATATCTCCAGCTTTTGATTCCACTACTGCTTCTTTGTCGCTGTTGCATGCTGTAAGTCCGATCAGTCCAGCAGCTACGGCAACCGATAATGCCCACTTCTTCATTTAGTAACAACTCCTAATTTTTAAGTTTCTTTTTTTTTGTAATTATTCGATTATCCACAAAACTAACTATAACATATTTTGGCTGTTTTACAAAAAATAATATATTGATGTACCTTTAAGAATTTCAAAAAAACTGGGTGTATGCCCACCCATATCCTGAATCCCTACATATGATAAATCGAAGACAACAATGGAGGTAGTTTTATGGGTAATCGATATGGCAGTGGGTTTGCTTTATTGGTTGTTTTATTCGTCTTATTAATGATTGCTGCGGTCGCATATTGTTAGCCGAACACAACATTAATATGAAAAGTGCCCACTCCTTTTGGAATGGAGATGAATAGGATAGGGTAGCCGCTCATGAAATTTACACATGGTGAATAAACCTGATGAAATGTATTTTTTTTACGGGTTATAAGAGTGTGCATGAAAGTAATCTTAATCTGGAATGGGAAGGAGGAAGATCAATGTCTGGAGGAGTTGGTGGGGGCTTTGCCCTAATAGTCGTTCTTTTCATCCTATTAGTAATCATTGGCGCATCCTGGTTATAAGAAAAGACAAAAAAGACGAAGCCGTGTGCTTCGCCTTTTTCTTTATGTGGATAGAAGCGTTGGAATACCACATTAATGCAGGTATGTAATGATTATTATCAGTATATACGCAAGGGCTTCCCTTTACACATATAAAACTTCAATATAGGAGGATAATAACAAAATAGTGATCAACACATTAATGGTCCTGAATACTTTAGGTTGCTTTTCTTCAGAGATTTCCTTTTGAATACATAAAGAGTTTGTCATTCTATTAATATTATAAAGAATCACAATAGCAAAAATAATAAACCAGAACGAGATCAAAAAATCCCTCCTTGCATAACATCATGTATAAATACGATACCAAATATTAATGAAAAAAGATACCTAAAAATCTTGGTAGCGTCGGAAGGAGGCAATATTCATTTTTGGACTAGGATATCGTATCCTTCTCCGTGCTCCTCAATGAAGGATCGCCCGGGTGATCCTATCAGGTTCTTGACATAAATGAAATCCGACACGCACAAACCTGTATGCAAAGATAGTAAAATGGTGAAATAATGGGTGTAGTGTGGGAAAGCCACGGCGCAACCGATAAAAATAAAGGACATGATGAAAAAGGGTAGAACCAAGGTGATAAGATAGAGATTTTTCCGAATCGGATGATGCACGTATACTTTGCATGTAAGTACGAGATGCCACCTGAGGGACCATGATGTTTTTACCTTTTTACATATTAATCTCATAGGTAAGTAGTGTAATAATTTGTGAACAGGATATAATAAGAGCAATAAGCTAAAAAATCCCATCGTTTGATCGTCATACAAAATGACATGGGGTGAAAATACGCTTAATAATGTATATATTAAAACAAATGACATCATTATAGTGAAAACTGTAAATAGGAGTAGACGGCAACTCCCATACTGTTTTGAAAGGTCAATTGTTTTCCATGAATTCATGTTGAAATCAGCCTCCATAGACCCTTAAATTTACTTACATACATTACGATGAATGAATGGAAAAAGCAATAGGTTTTATGGATTTTGTTTTTAGATAAAAAAGGATGGAGTTTCCAGGCTCAGGATTGGTGGGGCATTTCGTGGAGTAACGAAAATTAACTGAAAATATAATAATGGATTTTGTATGCATATGCTAAATAATGATTGATTGGGGACTATAGAATGAGAAGTGTAAATGAGGAAATCGAAATACTCCGTTTTCACCAGCGACTGCTACTAAAGTTAATTCATAATCCACAGGCAAAATTGGATTATCTTTTCGTGGAAAAAAATTTCACGAAGAGGGAAGCCGAAGAATTACATGCCTTATGTGATGTATTGAGCAAACGCTTTGAAATAGAAAAAGCGGAAGGGTACATGAATTTTCGACCGCTTTTTAGTCAACTGGAGAAAAATTTGAATCCCAAAACAACTATAAAAGAATGCATTGAGGCTTGCCTCTCACAAGGTATATATGTATCGTTCATGAAGGAAATGGCTAAAATGTGAGATTAAACGGCCTCAGTTTCTTTCTCTATCTTTTTTTTTGTAATTTTGCCTTCCACGTCAGTAAAGTCCCGATCGATGTTAGCAAAGGATTTTTCGAATATTTCCATGAAATCTTCCCCATAGATATTACGGATGACAGCCATCATCTCAATCATTTCGGGGAACTTACCGTAAAGTTCACGAAGGGGCATCGCTCCGGAGAAAGCGGAGTTATTACTTGGTTCATAAGTCTCCATTAAATCAAGTATGACTTTTTCTCCCTCATCGGTGATTTCGATATACGTGTTTCTTTTATCATTCTCTTTTTTTGAGAACGTCAAGAATCCACGTTCTTCCAATTTCTTAGAAAAGTTAAAGGCAGTAGAAACATGCATGACCCCAAACTTGGCCACATCGGAAATGGAAGAGCCATTAAGATGATAGGCAATCCATAGAATGTGGTGCTCATTAATGTTTAAATCATGAGGCTTAATCCATTGTTGCCAGTCTTTTTCAATTGATTTCCATAAAGCTTTACTTAATTGAGCGATTCGCTGACTGAATATCATTGCTTCTTTCATAGAATAATTTTTATTCTGCATCTTATGGGCTCACCTACTTATCAGATTCTGTATATATTATTATGACAATAAAATAAAAATTAATAAAGAGAATATTAGCAAAATTTTTAGAAAATTTAATAATCGCCAATGAATTCTCCATTTTTCCCTAAAATACGATGTATTTTTATGGTAAAAATGGAGATTCGACAATGTGCTTCCTTTTGCCTTCAGTTTTTAGAAGAGGGTATGGTTGTTTCCAATTCTCTTAAAGATTCCTCTATTTCTTGAACATTCCTCAATAACTCCGTTTTATTCGGTTCGATGTCCTGCTTCCAGTTCTCTATGACGACTTGTACATCCGAAATGAAAGTTTTCACCGTTTCTTTGCTAATTTGAGTCGCTTCCATCGTGTCCTCTTTAATATTCAGCAATTTAACCTTCAACTCTTCAATCGTTGTTTTAATTTCATCGGAATTTGTTTTAATGCGACTCCGTAGGTCTTTCCCTGAAGTTGGTGTAGAAAGTAATGTGGCTGCACCCGCTACAACTGTTCCGGTAATAAAGCCGATCAATAATGATTTTGCCTTCATTTAGAATCACCTCATTTTATAATTATTCATTTCGCTTAACATGGCCTAAATCCCTGCTAGGAAAAACATCAATTGGAAATTATGTTATATAGGGATATAAATGCTATTGATAACAAAATACCATAATTTTCTTCCTTATGGAAGAGGATCTACCATTTTATCTTTATATCACAAAAATATTTTTTTAAACTTCTTTCTTTCAATAATGATAGGGAAACCAAGCGTGAAGACTCTGGAAGTTTACATATAAAGGGAAGTTCAGCATATAGATAATAAAAAAACATGCTGTCGGCTTTATTGATGGCATTGGTGGGTTTACAATGAAAATGATATTTTTATTAGGTCTACTATGCCTGTGCGGGATGGGGTATTTTTTAGCAAGAGCAAAACATCCAGGGAGTTACCCCCCTAAGAGGGTGCTTCAGTCCAATGCAGTCATGCTGGGGGTCCCAGGTGCCTTTCTGCTTTTGGTCTGGTTATTATGGGTGCTTGTTCATTAAGCGCCCGAGTGGTTTTAGGATGAGTTGGCGAGATCTAGTGGGTGTTGGTTCGAATCCAGATAGGAGTGTAAAAAAAAGCACCGGGCATCCGGTGCTTTTTAAAGTATGTTAATCCTGCTGATTAAGCATGAACGGGTATCTTTGTTTTTTTTACAATGCCATTCACAATTGGATAAATAACGATGATTGCCACTGTGTTAAGCAGTACGGCAGGAAGTACGACAGCTCCGAATAGTGCAACGAAAGGTCCTGGCAAGGAAACGATGTAATAAGCCGAACCAAGGAAGACAGCACCAGATATGATGGTTCCTAAGGCAGTCAGGATACTCACGCTGATAACGGAAGTTGAAAACTTCCTAATCCCGATGAATAAAAGGTAAAACAAAAAGGCTGTGACCAACTTATCGATGATATTGGGGATTTGTCCTCCAGGGAATGTCGTTGTCATGGCAGAAATGGCTCCAGCAGCCAGGGCGACGATGAATACATTCTTTTTCTCGGGAAACAGTACAATCGCCAAAAACATCATCAGCAACATCATGTCAGGCTTCATTCCTAAGAAGAATCCAGGAATGATAAAATGGAGGGCTGCTCCAATCCCAATTAATAGGGACATCGACACAAGGGTTTTCGTTTTCATTTACTCATCTCTCCTATTCTCATCTCAACTAAATTTCTTCAACAATGCACTATTGCTTGTTGCAAGAAGTTTTAAATATTATATCATAGGACCTAGCCTTTTAGAAGTCAAAATTACCTACATATCAAAGGGCTTGAGTTTCTTTTGCGCTGTAAGATTCTTGGAACTTTTTCATGAACGCAGCAAGTTCCAGACAATGGGAAAGTGGAACGGCATTATAAATGGATGCCCTGCAACCTCCGATGGAGCGATGTCCGTTAAGGCCTACGAATCCAGCTTCTTTTACCTCCTTAAGGAACTGCTTTTCAGCTTCTTCTGTTGGAAGTGTGAACGTTACATTCATATGTGAACGGCTATCAGAAAGGGCGTGTCCTTTATAGAAGCCATTGCTGTTATCAATGGTATCGTAGATGGCTTTAGCCTTTTCTTCATTGATTTGTGCGAGTTTTTCTACACCGCCTTGTTCTTTTGCCCAATCCAATACAAGGGATAATAAGTATATGGCCAATGTTGGTGGTGTGTTGTATAAAGAGTTATTTTTTGAATGAATAGAATAATTAAGCATGGAAGGAATCTTGTCATTATCAGTTATTAAGTCTTTACGGATAATTACGACCGTGATTCCTGATGGTCCCAAGTTTTTTTGTGCTCCCGCATAAATGATGCCGAACTTACTAACATCAATTTTTCTGCTAAGGATATCGCTCGACATATCTGCCACGAGTGGGACGCTTCCTGTTTCAGGGAATTCCTTCCACTGCGTGCCGTAGATGGTATTGTTGCTTGTAATGTGCAAATAGGCAGCATCTTCATTGATTTCGATATTAGTAACTTTGGGAATGAACGTATATGTATCATCTTTAGAAGAGGCAACGACCGCTGTTTCCCCAACTTTCTTCGCTTCCTTTAAAGCCTTTTCCGACCAAGAACCAGTCAGGACGTAATCTGCACGTTTCCCATCTTTCAATATGTTCATGGGAATCATGGAAAATTGGAGGCTGGCTCCACCCTGTAAAAGCAAGACTTCGTAATTGTCCGGAATTTCCATGATTTCTTTCAGCGTGTGGATCGCGTGATTGTGAATTTTTTCGAATTCTGCGCTTCTATGACTTAATTCCATGACAGACATGCCAGAATCCTCGATATTCAACCATTCATTTTGAGCTCTTTGTAAAACTTCCAATGGAAGGGCAGCAGGCCCCGCGTTAAAATTACGTGCACGTTTCAATGTGTGTTCCTCCTATACAGTAATGTGTGAAAGTATGTAAGACTATATATATCCTAACAGAAAACGAATTTAAATAGGAGGAAAATTTAGAATTTTTAGTGTGGGAAATCGTTATGTAAAAACATGTAAAAAATAGGCCCCTAAAGGAATCAGGGACCTATTTGGTCTTGGTATTTCCCGATATAAACAAAAAAGGGAAATGTTATTTAATGTGTTGGGAAATGGAATCGGCAATTCCTTTTAAAGCTTCGGGAGTATACTCGCTTGTATGGGTTTTCCAAACGGCACCGAATCCATCATGCTCACCATGGCGTGGAATCAAGTGCATATGGAAATGGAAGACGGATTGTCCGGCGGCTTCACCGTTGTTGTTTAGGATATTCAATCCTACAGGCTGAAATTCCTGTTTCATGGCTCGGGCAATTTCCGGTACGACTTCAAACAGATTCTTGGCGATCTCAGGCGTTAATTCATAAATGTTTTCCTTATGTACTTTCGGAATCACCAGTGTATGTCCTTTTGTTACTTGGCTGATATCAAGAAAGGCAAGTACATGTTCATTTTCATATACTTTCGTACTTGGAATCTCTCCATTGATGATCTTGCAGAAAATGCAATCGCTCATATAAAACACTCCATTCACTATTTTGGTTAATCGTACCATAGCATGATTCCCCAGGAAAAGAAAAAACATAAAAACAGGATGCAACGAAAACGTTGCACCCTGCCTGTTTGAAAAAGGGGAAGTGGGCTTCAATTATATATTCGCATTAGCATCTAAATTCTCTGCGACAAACACCTCATCTACAATAGAGTAAAATTTTGGTCATCTGATTAGAGATTCTGCATTCAAAGCAACCATCTCCTATATCTTTAAAGTTTTTTAACTTCCAAAGTATATTCGATAATGAATGAATGATTTTTCAGCTTTTACGTGCAAGAGAACCATCTCCTTGCTCGAAACGATTTTAATAATGAAGCTTCTGGTATTGTTCAGTTATACGTCTTTGACTGACACCTCATTTACAATTTTGAATGTGAATAAATTGTAATGGAACTTCTGGGTATTTCAGTGTTATACGTCTTTAACTGACACCTCATTTACAATATGATGTGAATCACTTGCAATGACTAGCCCCTTCTTCCTTAATTATGATGGCCCAGAAGTAAGAAAAATATAATTGGTTATTTTAGGAAATTTTAAATTGGGTGCACTCGACTATATAAAAACAGGAGAATTTGGTAAAATGGTAAAAAGAACGTTTATATAGAAAGGATCGTTTATATGTCCTTATTGGAAATTAAGCAACTAGTTGGGGGATACACGAAATTACCCGTACTGAAAGGAATAAGTTTCGATATTCAGCCTAATGAGCTTGTTGGGTTAATCGGACTCAACGGTGCTGGGAAAAGTACGACGATAAAACACATTATTGGACTCATGGAGCCTAAAGGTGGAAGTGTCTCGATTCATGGAAAAACACTTGCCCAAGATCCTGATACATATCGGAAACAATTTACATATATTCCGGAAACGCCTATTTTATATGATGAATTGACACTTGAGGAACATTTGAAACTAACGGCCATGGCTCATGGTCTGGAAGAATCCGAGTATAAAGAGAGAATGACCGGTCTCTTGAAGGAATTCCGCATGGAGAAAAGGCTTAAATGGTTTCCGGCCCATTTTTCTAAGGGCATGAAACAGAAAGTCATGATTATGTGCGCCTTTTTAATACAACCATCATTATATATCATCGATGAGCCATTTGTTGGACTGGATCCACTAGGCATTCAGTCTTTGCTTGATTTGATGAGGAAAATGAAGGAGAGTGGGGCAGGTATATTGATGTCGACGCATATCCTGGCTACTGCGGAACGTTATTGCGATTCTTTCATCATCCTGCACAACGGAGAAATACGGGCAAAAGGTAATTTGGAGCAGCTTCGCGAACAATTCTCCATGCCTGGAGCCACGCTTGACGATTTATACATCCAGTTAACGAAGGAAGAGAACGGTCATGAATAGTCAAGGTCTCTGGAAGGAACGGTATATTCTCTACATCCAGGAAATGCAAAAATACCTTCGTTACATTTTTAACGGCCATCTCGTTTTCGTGATGGTGTTGGTTTTAGGCGGTTTGGCTTATTATTACAGTGACTGGGTGAAAACACTGGATGGTGATTTTCCGGCTGAACTGATCATGGCCTTTGTGTTGGGCATCCTTGTAACTAGAAGTCCCATCAATACATTCTTAAAAGAACCGGATACCGTGTTTTTACTGCCGCTTGAAACGAAGATGAAAAGCTACTTCAAAAATTCTCTGATGGTCAGTTGGGTCATGCAAGGATTTTTGCTATTAATCATGTTAATCGTATTCGTACCATTGTATGCAAAAGTTACGGGTGCAAGCGGTAAGCAGCTAGGGTTCATACTCGTTGTGTTACTCGTATTGAAGTATCTGAATTTGTCCATGCGCTGGCATGTGCTGAAGTACCAGGATGTATCAGTGAGCCACTGGGATTCGATCCTCCGCCTGGTACTTAATGGCGTCATACTTTACTTTGTATGTTCCAGAGCCCATATCCTATATGTACTGGTCACCTTCGTATTGCTGTTTGGCCTATATCTGTATTACCGCAGTGCCACCAAAAGCCTTGTTTTGAAGTGGGAACGTTTGGTGGAACTTGAAAACAAACGGATGACATCCTTTTACAGAATCGCGAATATGTTCACGGACGTTCCTCACTTGAAAGGGAAGGTAGCACGCAGGAAGTGGATGGACTGGCTTTTAGCCCTCATCCCATACGGTGAAAAATCCACCTACAATTACCTGTATGCCCGCACATTGCTTAGATCGAATGATTATGTAGGTCTATGCTTACGGTTAACGGTAATAGGCGCCGTCATTCTGATGGTGTTTACAAACATCTGGGCGCACTTAATCGTCACTTTCCTATTCCTATTCATGACAGCCCTTCAGCTTTTACCAGTTTGGAAGGTGCATGAATGGAAAGTCTGGGTATCCTTATATCCATTGCCCGCAAAAATGAGGGAAGCCGCAGTCATTAAACTTATATCCTATTTCCTTTTATTTGAGGCTGTACTGTTTTCCCTCATCCTTTTAATAAAAGGAGAATGGGTTTCCACTTTAGCCGTATTGGTTCTAGGGATCATCTTCATTCTGGGATTCAAAAAGTACGCCACCAAAAAAATCAAGAACTTTTAAACGCGAAGCTGATTTTTCTTTTGAAAAGTCAGCTTCATTTTTTTTGTGAAATGAAAGCTAAAACTTATATGGATGGTATATACATGAAATATGGAGGTGGGAAATATGGATGCATACGAGCAAAAGGCGCTATCTGAACTCGCCTCATGGATAAAGAAAGTCAATAAGAAGTCAGGCAAGTTTGAGAGGGTTTCCAAACAGGTTCAACTCAAAGTGAACAGTTATATTCCGTCAAGGGTTCATAAAGTGATTTCCGAGAGCATTAGAAGCATGGTGGGGGCTGTGTTGTCAGGATCTAAGTATATATCCAAAGAAAAAAACGTCATGCTGTTATCTTTGCAACAAAAGGAAGAGTGGGTAAAAGAAAAGGTCACGAGCCATCGAAGAACGGCGGTCATTGAAGGGGTGGGGACGGGTGCTGCAGGCCTATTGGTTGGGATGGTCGATTTCCCCCTGCTGTTAAGCATAAAAATGAAGCTGTTATTCGAGATTTCCCGCCTATATGGATTCGACCCAAACGAATATGAAGAACGCTTGTTCATCCTTCATGTCTTCCAAATGGCTTTTTCAAGCGAGAAAAAGAAAATGGAGACTTTAAGGGTCATTCAGGAATGGAATAGGGGAAATCACCCGGAAATCAATTGGCAGGATTTTCAGCAAGAATATCGCGATTATATTGATGTGGTCAAAATGTTCCAGCTTGTTCCGGGGTTTGGCGCGGCCGTCGGTGCCTATGCAAACCACCATTTACTTGAACAGCTTGGGGAGACGGCGATCAATTGTTATCGGATTCGTCTTTTATCCAGTAAAGAATGATTAGAGTACCCGTCGGTTTCTATTTAAAACTTCGTTTCACTTTTATGAACAGACATGAATATAGTTATTTTTCATACTATATATTGAGGTGAAAACATGCCAAGAGTAACTTACCGAAGTTCGGATGTAGATTTAATGGCAAGGATGATGAGGGCAGAGGCCGAAGGTGAAGGGCTCCAGGGGATGTTATATGTCGGGAATGTCATTGTGAATCGTGCTGTAGCAGATTGTTTGGACTTTAAAAATGTTAGAACAATCCCTGAAGTCGTCTATCAGGTTCAAGGAGGGAATTATTCTTTCGAAGCGGTTCAAAAAGGAAATGTATTTTATCAAAGATCGAGAGAGGCTGAAAGAAGATTAGCAAAAAGGAATTTGGAAAGTTGGAGAGAACACCCAGCGAAATATGCTCTTTGGTACTTTAATCCATATGCTGCGTGCCCTCCAACATGGTATGACCAGCCTTTCACCGGCCAATTTAAAAATCACTGTTTTTATGAACCAAAACCTGGAACATGTGAAAGTGTTTATATGGGATAGTTTTTGGATGTTCCGTCCATGTTACAGTTTTTTAAAGAACACCCTTGTAGGTGCTTCATTTCGTGCAAAAGGGAACCCCTGGAATTAATGGGGTTCCCTTTTGCTGTTCCCGGTAAGTCAATGCCTATCCTTTATTCATAATGGTGTCTTGTTCTTGGTGGGGTTGTTTTTTCTTATGATAAGTGATTGCCGCGTTACCTAATGTTTTGGCAGCTATAAGCATGGCCCGTTCATCAAAGTCGAATAGGGGATGATGGTGTGGATAAGTAGGGTCTTTTCGTGGTTGGGCACCAGTAAAGAAGAATGTTCCTTTAACATTCTGTAAATAATAAGAAAAGTCTTCACCTGTCATATTTGGCTCAACTTCCTCTAGGAATTGGACTTCTTTGATTGAGCTGGTGCAATCGATAAGGAACCTGGTCTCCTCTTCATGGGTGACGACCGCTGGATAGCCTTGATGGAATTGGTAGTCATAGGTGCAATCGGCAGAAAGGCAAATCCCTTTAACGACCCTTTCTATTTCTTCACGAATGAAAGAACGGACACCTTCTTTGAAAGTTCGGACTGTCCCAACTATCTTTGCTTTGTCTGCAATGACGTTAAAGGCATTATCCGCGACGAAGGAACCGATGGTGATGACGGCTGAATCCAATGGGTTAATGCGACGACTGACGATTTGCTGTAAAGCGACCACGAGCTGGGAGGCAGTCACGATGGCATCCCGTGTATTATGAGGTTGTGCACCATGTCCTCCTTGACCTTGTACCAGGATTTCAAAACGGTCGGCTGCCGCCATTAGCGGACCATATGCGTATTGAATGGTTCCTGTCGGGGCCGTTGCCCATAAATGAGTGCCAAAAATCACGTCCACCCCATTTAAACAGCCTGCTTCGATCATTGGTTTAGCCCCGCCTGGAGCATATTCCTCTGCATGCTGATGGATAAAGACATATTCACCTTCCAATTCATCCCTCAGTGCATAAAGGGTCTTTGCAAGAACCAGAAGAGTCGCGGTATGGCCATCATGTCCACAGGCATGCATGACGCCAGGAACGGTGGACTTATAAGGAACTTCCTTTTCATCCTGAATGGGAAGTCCGTCAAAATCGGCTCGCAATGCAACGGTCTTACCGGGTTTACTACCATAGATCTTTGCCACTACTCCGTTTCCCCCGACGTTGGTTCGAACATCTATCCCTAGTTTCCGATAAAACTCGGCGATAAAGGCAGCTGTTTTGGTTTCATGAAAGGAGAGCTCAGGATATTGGTGAAGGTATCGTCGGATCGATACCATCTCCCCGTAGGACTCCTCGAGAAGAACATCTAATTGTTCAATCATCACAAAACTCCTAATCATTGGATTATTTGTAAATAGTATATCATAATTGGAGGGAGTAAAAGGGGAATCGGTCATACATAAAGGAGCATTTATCATGATTAAATATTCGAAGCTTGCTGCCATACTAATATGCTTGTTCATTTTCATTATGATCATGAACGAAGTAGAAAAAGGAGTCATATTACCCTTTGACAGTACTATTTCGAGAATCTTTACAGGGGTGGAAACTACATATTGGTTTCCTTTTTTAAAAACAATCACATATCTCGGTTCATCCATTTTTATAGGTTGTGGCAGTCTTGTTCTCGTTCTATATTTATGGTTTGGAAAGAAGGATTACACGGCGATGGCAGTCGTCTCGATAGGAGTGGCTGGAGGCGACCTCTTAAAGAGATTGATAAAGAAATGGATCCAAAGAGATCGTCCTGAATATAGCTTGGTGGAAGCTCCGGGTTTCAGTTTTCCAAGCGGGCATTCCATGGTAGGGATGATCTTTTATTGTATGGTTGCTTATTTCACCATTAAAGCAATAAAGTCCAAATCACTGAAATGGGTAGCCGGCATTGGATTTCTTTTACTAATCCTTCTCATCGGAATGAGCAGGATTGCCCTTAGAGTCCATTTTCCTACCGATGTCTTGGCTGGCTTTGCCCTCGGTGTGGCGTATAGCGTAGGTTGTCTATCCATATATCATGGGTTGAAGAGGAAAGAGGTTAGGGGAAATGATGGGCCTTGAAAGCAGGGTCAAGGATGATTCGTCCGTTTTTTGCCAGTTTTAAAAAAGAAAAGGCCGATACCCAAAAATGGGTGGCCTTTTCATGTATGGTTGATGCCTATTCATCGGAATCCTTCACTAAAGTGTATTGGGTCAGATAGGCTTCGCCTGAGAACATTTTCTGGCTTGAATTGGTTACCGGGGAATTGGATCCATTATTATGGAAGGCTTGCTTGAAGGAGCTTGAGTTCTTCCAACTTAAAAAATTCGTTTGTTTTTCCCAAATGGTCAAGATGACGTATGTTTCGGAATGGATCGGCCTTAGGATACGAAGGGCGACAAGGCCAGGTTCCTTTTCAATGAAACCAGAAATATTTTTAAAGCGATGCTCGAATACAGGACGGCCCTCTTCGCTGACAGGGATATTGTTCATGACGACATACCCGCTTTCAGGAAGTTCGCCCGTGCCACCCACGACTTCGTATTTACGTGGCGAGGCAAAAATGGTTTTACTTGTTGTCTCATGTAAGAGAACGGTAGTTTCCGCATTTTGCATGAGCAATATTTTTTCAGCTGGATGCTTATCTTTTTTTATTTTCATGAAATTGAATGTGCCTGATGTGATGTATATATTCATATTTTCCCCTCCGGTAGTTAATAGTATTCTCTATACCCATTTTACCCAACAGGTAATGTTTTTACCATGTTCCTTCAACTGGTTTTGTCACTTCGTTTGCTCAGGTTTTTATCGAAAAAGGTCGAATTTCTGACAAATACTTAGGTTGGCTATACTTCTATATTAGAAAAAGCTATAGTTTAAGGAGATTCAATTTGAAATTCAACTACCATCTGATATTCTATGTAAGTGATACATAAAAAAAGGAACGTTGAGTGTGTGAAAGGTGGATATTAATGAGTATGGATATTAAGAATGATACATTTTTAAAAGCTGCTAGAGGAGAGAAAACGGATCATGTGCCAGTTTGGTATATGCGTCAGGCAGGTCGTTCACAGCCGGAATACCGTAAATTGAAGGAAAAGTATTCTCTTTTTGAAATTACACATCAGCCGGAATTATGCGCTTTTGTAACAAGATTGCCTGTTGAACAATATGATGTGGACGCAGCGATTTTATATAAAGATATTATGACACCGCTACCAGCATTGGGCGTGGATGTTGAAATCAAGTCAGGAATTGGTCCAGTCATTTCCAATCCGATACGATCATTGAAAGATGTTGAAAAATTAGGGGAATTGACTCCGGAAGAAGATATTCCTTATGTATTGGATACGATTAAATTATTGACGAACGAACAATTGACTGTCCCATTGATAGGGTTTTCTGGTGCACCGTTTACGATCGCTTCATATATGATTGAGGGCGGCCCATCGAAAAACTATAATAAGACGAAAGCATTCATGTATTCCGAGCCAAAAGCATGGTTTGCGTTAATGGACAAGTTAGCGGAAATGATCATTGTCTATGTGAAGGCACAGATTAAAGCTGGCGTTAAAGCCGTGCAAATCTTCGACTCATGGGTAGGTGCTTTAAATGTCGAGGATTATAGGGTGTTCATCAAACCTATCATGAATCGTATATTCACTTCGTTACGTGAGGAAAATGTACCGCTAATCATGTTCGGTGTCGGGGCAAGCCACTTGGCATTGGAATGGAATGACCTTCCTATCGATGTAGTAGGACTGGATTGGAGATTACCTATTTCACGAGCAAGGGAAATGGGCATTCAGAAAACGGTTCAGGGGAACCTGGATCCTGCCATTTTATTATCATCATGGGATATCATAGAGGAACGGGCTAAAGAAATCCTTGATCAAGGCATGCAACAGGATGGCTATATCTTCAATTTGGGACATGGAGTATTTCCTGATGTGAACCCGGAAACATTAAAGAAGTTGACCGCTTTTATACATGAATATTCATCAAGCATGAAAAAAGGCTGAGCGAATCATTTGAAACGTAATGGCTGAAAGATGCAAAATAGATTGATCGAAATTTTCTAAAGAGGTGTAATTTCATGACAACGAAAAAAATGGGCCTTTTAGTCATGGCTTATGGAACTCCGTACACAGAAGAAGATATTGAAAGATACTATACGCATATCCGTCACGGAAGAAGACCGAGTGATGAATTAATGGATGATCTTAAAGGGAGATATAAAGCAATTGGAGGTTTGTCCCCCCTTGCAAAGATTACAGCAGGACAAGCTGAAGCACTTGAAAAACAATTGAACTCCATCCAGGACGACATTGAATTCAAGGCTTATTTAGGCCTTAAGCATATCGAACCATTCGTCGAGGATGCGGTTAAACAAATGCATGATGACGGCATCACGGAGGCTGTCAGTATCGTATTGGCACCCCATTTTTCAACTTTCAGTGTGAAGTCCTACAATGGACGGGCACAGGATGAAGCGGCCAAATATGGCATGAGCATTCAATCCGTTGAAAGCTGGTACGATGAGCCGAAATTCATCCAGTATTGGGTCGATCAATTAAAAGGCGTAATCGGGAAAATGACTTCAGAAGAACGTGATAATTATGCGTTGATCGTTTCGGCACACAGTCTTCCGGAAAAGATTCTACAATTGGGGGACCCATATCCGAAGCAGCTTGAAGAAACGGCAAAATTGATTGCCGAGGGTGCAGGTGTCTCCAATTATGCGGTAGGTTGGCAAAGTGCTGGACAGACGCCAGAACCTTGGCTTGGCCCTGACGTTCAAGATCTTACAAGAGACCTTTATCATGAAAAAGGATTTAAGGCTTTCATTTACATTCCTGTAGGATTTGTAGCGGAGCATCTTGAAGTCCTATACGATAATGATTATGAGTGTAAAGTGGTTACTGAGGAAATCGGGGCTGGATATTACCGTCCGGATATGCCAAATGTAAAACCGGCATTTATCGATGCCTTGGCTACCATTGTTTTAAATAAGCTGGATGAGAAATAATTATTTTTAAAAAGAGGGCGATGAATGGTGGATCAGCCTATAAAAACGATTGCCATAATCGGCGGAGGGATAACCGGACTTGCTTCAGCTTATTATCTTCAAAAAAGGTTGAAGCAGGAAGGTCTTCCTCATGAAGTGCTTTTAATAGAAGCTGACCCTCGCTTGGGCGGGAAAATAAAGACCACCGTAAAGGATGGCTTTATCATCGAAAGAGGACCAGAATCATTTCCAGCCCAGAATTCACATGTAGTCCGCCTAGCGAGAGAAGTAGGTATGGAGGAACAGCTTGTAAGCATGAAGGATGGCGGTCTTTCCGTGTTAGTACGGGAAACGCTCTATCCTTTACCAAAGGGTACTTTAATAGGAATTCCGATGCAACTTGCTCCCTTTTTAAGGACCCAATCCATCAGTCTTTTCGGAAAGTTGAGAGCTGTGGCTGATTTAATCCTGCCTCGTTCTAAAGAAAAGAAGGATCAGTCGTTTGGCGGTTTCATCAGAAGGCGACTGGGTGATGAGGTATTTGAGAACCTAACAGAACCGGTGTTATCGAACATTGTTGCGGGGGATCTGGACGGAATCAGTCTAATTTCCACGTTTCCTGATTTCTACGAAACCCAGCAAAAACATCGTAGTCTCATCATGGGCTTGAAGAAAAATACCGCTTCCAAGGAACATTCCACGACAAGAAGTGACCAGCAAACGTTTAAGGCAGGGATGGAGTCGTTCATTCAGGCAATAGAAGGAAAACTGGCCCCTGAAACTTTCCTTAAGGGCGTAAGGGTAAGGGAAATTGACAAAGTGAACGATGAATACGTCATTCAATTGAATAATAATTCTACGGTTCATGCCGCCTCAGTCATTGTGGCAACGCCCCATCAGGCTAGCTATAACATGTTTGCGAATTACCCCTACTTTGATATGCTAAGGGAAATGTCAGCCATCAGTGTGGCTACAATCTCTTTGGCATTCGATGAAGACGCATTTAATGTGGAATTAGTGGGTAGCGGTTTTGTGGTGTCCCGAAACAGTGATTATACAGTTACTTGCTGTTCATACACTCATAAGAAGTGGCCACATATGACACCGGCCGGAAAAATTCTACTTCGCTGTTACATCGGACGCTCCGGTGACGAAACGGTGGTAGACTTATCAGATGAAGAAATCATAAGGATTGTATTGGATGATCTGAACAAAACGATGTCGATAACCAAGGAACCTGACTTTGCATTGATCAGTCGATGGAAAAAGACCATGCCGCAGTATACGGTCGGTCATAAAGAAAAGGTTGAACAGTTAAAGAAAAGCATCAGAACTGAACTACCTGGTGTCTTTCTTGCCGGCAGTTCTTATGATGGTTTCAGTTTGCCAGACTGCATCGGTCAATCCGAGAAAGTGGTGAAGGAGGTCTTTGACTTCATTCAACAAGTCGATGCCACTCCCATAAAAACAGTGTCTGTCCATTGATGGGTAGTCACTGTTTTATTGATAAACGGGAAGGCCAGTGAATCATATATTGGTAAATCGATTGAATTACAAGAGATGTTTTGGTAAGATATAATAGAACTTATTGACCGTTTCTTTATTTTGGTCAGATTTGGGGTGAGGAATGTCTGTTGATCGTAAAAAATTGATTTTAGAAGCTGCTACTAAATCCTTTTCTCTCTTTGGATACAAGGCAACGACGATGGATCAAGTAGCTAAAATTGCCAATGTAGGTAAAGGTACGATCTATACCTTTTATAAGAATAAAGAAGAGCTGTTCAAAGAAATTGTCCAACGGATGATAGAGGAAATGAAGTATGAAGCTGAACAATCCTTCGATCAAGAATTACCCTTCTTCGAGAATCTGCATAGAGCTGTGTATCGTATTCTGGAATTCAGGCAGGAACATCAATTATCCTTGAAACTTCTTCAGGAAGAAAGGGAAATTGGGACGCCGGCTGTTCAGGATATGGTGAATGAAATGGAAGAAGCCATAGTGTCGTATATTAAAGAAAAACTAATAGCGGCGATTAAAAAGGGTTACATTCAGGACTGTGACCCGGAGATAACCGCTTTCCTCATGTTAAAAATGTATCTTGCCCTCATTTTTGATTGGGAACGGTATCATGAACCATTAGGGAAAGAAGAAATTGCCGAGTTATTCAAAGTATATTTATTCAAAGGGTTATCAGTTACTTGATAATTCTTTTTTTTGTCTTTTGACCTTCATACCTGTGTTCATCTGTTGTAAAAGAACAGATAAAAAGACGATTCCAAAAAAGGAATCGTCTTTTTATCTGGGGATAGGTCAGTTGGTGTAACCCTATATGGATCATCCTACTGGATGGTAAAACACTTAAACTCTCATTCTCCAGTAAGGCAATGGTCACATTGGTTTCCGTAACATTCGTGCTGTTCTTCAATTTTCTTTCCACAATCCACACACTGCTTTGGAGGTAAGTTTCTAAAGAACTCTACGCTACTTTGAATCATGAACATCATCTCCTGAATTTTTTTATTAATCTGATTTCTATAGATTTATTGTATTATAACAGTACGATAATGTCAATGAATGTTTTATAACATATGTGAAAAAGATGAAATGAGGGGGAGAATAGTTTATATTTATGGGGAAGTCATGAGAGAATAAAGGAGTGCCAAAGATGAAAATCACCGTAATTGGCTGCTGGGGCGGCTACCCAGCTAAAAATGAGGCAAGTTCCGGCTATTTGCTTGAATATGAAGATTTTCGCATTCTGCTCGATTGTGGAAGCGGTGTTTTATCGCAGCTACAAAATCACATGAAACCCGAAGAACTTGATGCGGTCGTGCTATCACATTATCACCCAGACCATGTAGCGGATATTGGCGTCTTGCAGCATGCGGCACTAATACAGCAAATCTTGGGCAGTGAAAAAAGGACCATTCCTATATATGGCCATGATTTGGATACTACGGAATTCGAAAAGTTAACATATAAGGATATTACAAATGGAGTGGCCTATTCCACTGATGAACCTTTAACGATTGGACCGTGCACTTTTACTTTTATGAAGACGAAACATCCTGTGCCATGCTTTGCCATGAGAATCGAAGCTGAAGATCATGCCCTTGTTTATACGGGGGATAGTGCCTATATGGATGAATTGGCTGAATTTGCGAAGGACGCCAATGTTTTATTGTGTGAAAGTAATTTTTACAGCAACATGGACGGCACAAAGGCTGGTCATATGACGGCAAGGGAAGCGGGAATGCTCGCCGATAAGGCCGACGCCCAACTTTTGTTGTTGACCCACCTCCCACATTATGGAGACCTCAACCAACTCAAAAAAGAGGCTTCCGAGGTTTTTAAACGGGAAATTGCTATAGCCAAAAGCAATCTTGAATTTCAATTATAAAAATATTTGAACGAACAAATGGATGAAGAACGCCGACAAGGGGGAGCTACGTTGCTTTTTATTGATAATAAAGGTATCACAGATCCACAGATTAATTTAGCTATTGAAGAATATGCGCTCAAACACTTGAATATTGATGAAACTTTTCTTTTATTCTACATAAACCGTCCGTCCATCATTATCGGGAGGAACCAAAATACGATAGAGGAAATCAATTCGGATTATGTTGAAGAAAACGGGATTACCGTTGTCCGCCGACTTTCAGGGGGAGGGGCTGTTTATCATGATTTGGGGAATCTTAATTTCAGCTTCATCACGAAAGATGATGGGGACAGCTTTCATAATTTCAAAAAATTCACTGAGCCGGTCGTTCAGACGCTCGAAAAATTGGGAATACATGCTGAACTAAGCGGACGTAATGATATCCTCGCCGAAGGAAAGAAAATTTCCGGTAATGCGATGTTTTCAACGAAAGGTAGGATGTTCAGTCACGGTACCTTGCTGTTTAATTCGGAAATGGACCACATCGTTTCGGCCTTGAAGGTGAAGAAAGATAAAATTGAGTCCAAGGGCATTAAATCGATTAGGAGCCGGGTTGGAAATATTGCCGACTTTCTTAAAGAACCGATGTCAGTGGAAGAATTCCGTTCTTTCCTTTTGAAGAATATTTTTGAAGATAGTGAAGTCATTCCGGAGTACGTTCTAACAGAGGACGACTGGAAAAGAATCCACGAGATCTCAAAAGAAAGATATCAAAACTGGGAATGGAACTACGGGAAGTCCCCTAAATTCAATGTGCAGAATTCTCATAGATTCCCCGTTGGATCGGTGGATATCCGTCTAGAAGTGAGCAAGGGAATCATTAGGAACTGCAAAATTTATGGTGACTTTTTCGGAGTGGGGGAAGTTACGGATATCGAGCAAAAACTGATCGGCGTCCGGTATGAAAAGGAATCGATTAATCGTATTTTAGATGAAATTGATGTCCACCATTATTTTGGCAATGTAACAAAAGAAGAAATTTTAGCACTCATCTTTTAATGATTACAAAAGCTGTCCTCGTAAATGGGGACGGCTTTTGTGTCTATTTATGACAATAATTGCTTAAAAATGGATAAAATTGTTGATGTTGGTTCTTTCTTTTACTATAATAAAAATGTATTTAGTTTGCGTTAAAAATGAATGACTGCTCATTCATGCTATGTACACAGGGGGAGGGAGAACGATGAATTTATCTGAACAGCTTCATCAAACAGCTTTAATAAAGGCTGATAAGCCAGCTTATTACTTTATGGATCAATCCACTTCATATAGAGAACTGGATGCGGCCGTATCAAAGTTTGCAGACGAACTACATAAGCTTGGTGTCTCAAAAGGTGATAATATTGCCTTGCTTCTCGGCAATTCTCCACATTTCATTATTTCGATGTATGGCGCACTACGAACAGGGGCCACTGTCATACCTGTTAATCCAATCTATTCGCCAGATGAAATCGGGTATATATTGAATAACGGTGATGTCAAGGTAGTGGTGGCTTTAGACAAGCTTTCACCATTACTGGAGAAGTTGAATCCGATTCTTTCAAGTGTTGAGAATTACGTCATTTGTGAAACGCAACCAGATAATGGCGAGATGAGTAAACTTAGCATTTACCCTAAAATGAAATCGTTTACACAGATGATAGCATCAGGGGATGTCCAGTTCAAAGGACCCGATTTAGATCCGGAAGACACAGCCATTATTCTATACACGTCGGGGACTACTGGAAAACCAAAAGGAGCCATACTATCCCATAAGAACATCTACTCGAATGCACACGATACGGGTGAGTACTTAAACATTACGGAAGATGACCGTGTGGTGACAACGTTGCCCATGTTTCATGTATTCAGCCTGACTGTCGTCGTGAATGCCCCATTATTAAGCGGGGGCACACTGTTAATCGTTCCACAATTCAGTCCAAAGGAAATTTTCAGGCTAATCAAAAAATATGAGGCGACGGTCTTTGCTGGTGTTCCTACCATGTATAATTTCCTGCTTCAATATCCTGATGGTACGGCTGAAGAACTTGAATCATTACGTTTTTGCATTTCGGGAGGCTCGGCTTTGCCTGTATCCCTTCTTGAATCCTTCGAGAAAAAATTCAATGTGAATATCTCAGAAGGGTATGGTTTATCCGAAGCTTCTCCCGTAACCTGCTTCAACCCCTTGGATCGCCCAAGGAAAGCAGGCTCGATTGGAACCAATATAGTCAATGTCGAAAATAAAGTCGTGAATGAATTAGGAGAAGAAGTAGGGGTCAATGAAGTTGGCGAGTTAATTGTCAGAGGGCCGAACGTAATGAAGGGGTATTATAAAATGCCTGAAGAATCGGCTGCCGTTTTAAAAGATGGCTGGCTTTATACCGGAGACTTAGCCCGTATGGATGAAGAAGGCTACTTTTTCATTGTGGACCGTAAAAAGGAACTGATCATAACCGGTGGATATAATGTTTACCCGCGTGAAGTAGAAGAGGTTCTGTATGCCCATCCCGAAGTCGTGGAAGCGGCAGCGATAGGCGTTCCTGATCCGAACCTGGGCGAAGTCGTCCAATGCTTTGTAGTGAAGAAAAATGACGCGTTGACCGAGGAAGAATTACTTGCTTATTGTTTAGAGCATTTAGCCAAGTATAAAGTTCCGGCCAAAATCGAGTTTATAGACGAGCTCCCGAAAAATACGACAGGCAAGATCTTGCGTCGTAGCTTAAAAACCCATGTAACCCAAGTATGAATGATACCTAATTAGATAGGAGACAATGGCCTTATGTGCTATTGTCTTCTTTTTTTGTACAGCCGATTTGACTAGTAAAAGCATAAATTATATGAAATGAGCCTTTATCTTGCTTATTTTTTTCAAAAGAGATATTATGGTTATTAAAAATTTCCCTAGATGAAAGGAGAAGAGGAAGAATGAGAGATGTAAAACTTTTAGATATTTTCACCCACCCCATTGCTCAAAAATACCTGAACCGTTCAGGAATGGCCCATGCGATAGCCGTATCCTATCATGCATTTCATATGGCAAAAGAATACAATGTAGATCCTGATATCGCCGCAAAGGCCGGACTTCTGCATGATATGGGCCACTTCACATGGTACAGCAATGGAAAATGGGACTATGACCTGTATAAACAGAACGACATCCATCCAATCAAAGGGGCTGAGAGAGCCCATAAGTTGTTAATCCGGCTTGGAGAAAACCCGATTAAAGCCAAGACCATTTCCCTCGCGATCCTATTTCACACCGATTCATTTTTACCTTCAAATGATATAACTCGAACGCCACTTCAGCAGGTCGTCAAATGGGCTGATGAGAAAGATGAAGAAGAAGGCGGAAAACACCATTACCGAAAAATTGATTTCCTGCGTGCAAAAGAAAGCATCATTAAATTAGACACACTCATTGATGAAGAGGAAAGGAAAAAGCTATCATCCTAAGTATCGACGGATGATAGCTTTTTCTATTACAGAATGTAAGTTTATGATGAATTCAAGTGTTCGAAGTCATGGGCATTTTCATCTTCGGGTCTTATTCGACTTCCTTCATAATGGCTTGATATACCTCATCTTTACCAAAATCATATTCCCCCATGCCGAAAACTTCAACAACACGATTATCAGCATCTAGTAAATAAGTGGCCGTACTATGAACGAATTCCCCGGTCCCCGAATCCCGAAATAGAAAATCGAATTGATCCGTGAGTTTTTTCGTATCCTCGGGTGTACCCCGTAAGAACTCCCACCCTTCCGTTTTGTTCATTTCAAACGCTTGGGCATATGATTTCATTTTATCTATGGTATCCATTTCCGGATTAAACGTAACGGTCAAAAACTCCACTTCCTTCCCAAAAATATCCTGCTTCACAAGTTCATCCCGAATTTTTTGCATTTGATAGGTGGTGTTTGGGCATAAATCTGGACAATCAAGGTATATGAATTCTAATAGGCGAACTTTGGGCTTTAAATTGGAGAAGCTGTATGTACCCCCGTCATGGGTATTCATCGTAATTTCTTCGGGAAACGCCATTTTTGCCTGGCGGTACTCTGTAAAATAGTAGATGCCCGATCCAATTCCAATGACCAATAATGTAGTGAAAATAATATAAATCTTTTTCATCGTATCTTCCACCTCAAGTCTGATATTCTATCTTCACTATACAGGATGAAATTCCTATAGAAGGAATGAAATTGGGTGTAATCATGAACATTTATGGACAATTATTTATCAAAGGGATTGGAAATACGGTTCTAACCTGTCCATTTTGGATTAAACTATAAAAAAGGCACGATTGTTTTAAAGGAGGGGCTTCATGGTAAGGAAATGGGCTGGAAGAGCAATTCTTATATATATCCTTTTTGTGGCCGTTATGTTTTGGTATATATTCTATGGTGCAGATACGGCAATCCCTCAGGCATTGCGCGGTACGGCGGCCGATCCTGCAGAATTTCTAAGCGCCAGGGAGCTTCAACTTAGTGAGGAGTATTCCGGGCTGCGAAACTTCATCTTTTTTGTTGCGACTCCCTATGAATGGCTAATGTATTTTTTCATACTTTTATTTGGACTTTCAAGGGGTTTTGAAAAATCGGCTACCACGATTTCTAAACGAAAAGGAATTCAAACGACCATATATCTATTTTGGCTCTCATTGATTTCCTATGTAGCGTTGTTTCCAATCAGCTTCATGGGCTATCAGATGAGTAGACGGTATCATATAAGCACTCAGAGTTTTTCTTCATGGATGAAAGACGATATCATCGATTTTTGGGTAAATTTCGGTACGATGTTCATCATCGTTTCCGTGCTATATTGGCTGATGAAAAAAAGTGCAAAGAAATGGTGGCTTTATGCCTGGTTACTATCCATTCCCTTTACCTTATTTCTCATGTTTGTCCAACCAGTATTAATCGACCCTTTGTATAATGATTTTTATCCACTGAAAAATAAAGAGTTGGAAACTGAAATCTTAGCACTTGCAAAGCGAGCAGATATTCCCGCAGAACATGTATACGAAGTGAATATGGCAGAAAAAACAAATGCTCTCAACGCCTATGTAACGGGAATAGGTTCGAACTCCAGGATCGTTCTTTGGGATACCACATTAAACAGGCTGGACGAAGATGAAATCTTGTTCATTATGGCACATGAAATGGCTCATTATGTGGAGAAGCATATTTATATCGGGATAGCAGGATATATCGGCATGACATTGGTGGGTCTATGGCTGACAGCAAAAATCATGAACTACGTCATAAGGCGATGGGGCCATTTACTTAAGGTACGATCCGTTGATCGAATCGCTTCATTGCCTCTTTTTCTCTTGATTATCTCTGTACTGCTGTTTGTTTCCAGCCCGCTATCGAACTATGTATCCCGTTACCAGGAAACGAGAGCGGACCGGTATGCGATTGAAATGACAGAAGACCATGAGGCTGCCATCACTTCATTCCAGGAACTTACGAGGTCAGGGCTTAGCCAGGTGAACCCTCCGCTCCTGGTAAAATGGCTTCGTTATTCACATCCCACGATGCTTGAAAGAATATCTACGATAGAAAATGAGGAAACAACGGGTGATTGAAAGCTAGCTTAACAGGCTGGCTTTTTTTCTTGCCTAACTTCAGGAAAAAGGAAAATTCTGAGTTTATTTTCAGAAAAAACTATCATTTTATAAATTTACCGTTCTCTACTATAATAAATGAAAATTCCCAGTGCGTTTTTAAGGAGACCAGCTATGTATAATATAATTTTAATCACGTTAGGATCAGTGCTTGTTGCCTTAGCCTATAATTTATTCTTGATTCCCCATTTAATTTTGAGCAGCGGACTCAGTGGAATTGCGATCATGTTAGGAATCATCACCCCAATCAATACAGGGGTATTGAATTTTATATTGAACCTTCCGCTACTCATTGTGGGCTATTTAAAGTTGGGGAGACGTTTTATCACTTATACGATATTATCAGTTGTCGTGATATCGGTGAGTTTGTATGTTATACCGATTCATGGCGTTTCGACGGAGCCGATATTATCTTCTTTGTTCGGGGGAGTCATTTCGGGCGTTGGCATCGGCATTATTTTTCGTGCTTCAGGGTCATCGGGAGGATTTGATATCATTGCCATGCTCCTGGCTAAGAAGAGGGACTTCCCGCTTGGGACATTGCTATCAGGGATGAATGCGGTTGTGGTGATTGCTTCTGGATTCAAGTTTGGATGGGATGCGGCATTATACACATTGATTTCGATTTACGCGGCAGGCAAAGTGATCGATACGATCCATTCCAATCATATTAAATTGACGTTAATGATCGTCACAAAAAAAGGTGATGAGATGAAGGATCGGCTACTTACTAATTTATACCGTGGCATTACGGTCATGGACGGGCAAGGTGCCTATTCGGGTGAGCAGAGCAAAGTGATGATGACGGTCATTACACGCTATCAGTTAACCGATGTGAAGGCGATGATCAAAGAAGTGGATCCGGATGCCTTCGTTAATATCACGGAAACGACTGAAGTCATGGGAATGTTTCATAAAGAATGATAAACGGATAAAAGCCCCCCATATAAGGGAGGCTTTTTTGACTTTATATTTCACATGGCTGCTTAATTTCCAAATTGTTTCAATAGAGTATTCATTTCATTACTCAGTTTTAGGAATAGAGGTTTGTCTTTAGTATCTAGAGCATGATCGATTTCTTTTGCCAGGATATTTTTTTTAGTAGTGAGAATGGATTCCATTATAATCATATCGATTAACATTTCCTGAACGGCAGCATCATTTTTAACTTCACTCATGGATAAAGACTTCACTGACTCTGAATATGATTTATCATTTTTCAAAGTAACCACCCCTGACCCTTTTTATTAGTATATGGATTTGAGGATGTAAAATCAACAGAAAATTTAAAATAATTAGAAAAAATATAAATGTGTCGTTAAAATGACGAGGTAACATGGCTACTCAAAGAATTCTTAATTTTTTGTGAACTTAAATGTAACCTGTATTATTTATGCTATTATAGTGGAGAATTTAACGCGTTTTCGGATAAATCTTTCATGTGGAAGTCATCATGCTAAGTTGATATTCCATAAAAATAAATGAGGTAGAGGTGGATGTAATTTGAAGGAAAGCACTCAGGGATTAATCGAGGAATATGAGATCACCCCGTATACACTTATGGTCATGCCCATTAATTATGGAAGTAAAATTTACTCCCGGATCATTGAATTGGAAGATGAGTTCATTTCCCCATTCAAGCCTTTGGATATAATTAAGAAAAGCTGTGAGTACTTTGGCTCTAGCTATGGTGGAAGGAAAGATGGTACAAAACAACTCATAAATATCACCCATAAGGCACCAATAGCAATCGATCCAACCAGTTCCATTTTCTTCTTTCCGACTACATCTCCCTTGCGCCCCCAATGCACCTGGTTAGCACATGAACATGTAGTCTCCTTTGTCCGACTCAATTCCAAGCAGACCACCGTCACATTCAGGAACAGGAAAACATTCGACATAGATGTATCAAGCAGTTCATTTGAAAATCAGCTGCACCGGACCTCCTTTTTGAAATCCAAATTGATTCAAAGGATTGAGGAAACGAAAAGGAAATCCTTTTACTTATTTACCGAAACGGATGGTCTTAAAGCTTCCGAAATGACATCGAAATATCCATTGCTGAAATAATCAGTGTGTTTTGGAAAAGGCGTTGTTTCTCTAGTGGAGGCAATGTCTTTATTTAGGTTATTTTCAAAGGGGAGGAGTACCTCCTTCGATTCATGATAAAGAATAGGGGGTGAAAAAATATTTACTAAAGGGGGAATCTTTGGTAATATTTAGCCTTAGAATAAGGATGGAGTGTTACAGCAATGTTTAACAGAATGTACGGAAAAGTCGAATCGCTAGAAAGTTTAGTAAATATGGTACCTATAATTAAAGCTGCTGTGCCTTCTGATTTGTCGATTGCCATATGTGATTTAGAGAAATTCATTGCTTATTTTCCAGGTGAAAGTATAAATATGCATATCCAAAAAGGGCAGTCGTTAAATCCAGAAGAACCCCTCGCCGTGGCATTGAGTGAGGATAAACCATTAAGGGCTGATGTACCAGCTGATTTTTATGGTTTCGAGTTTACTGGAACGGCCGTGCCCCTACATGATAAAAATAATCAAGTCATCGGTGGCATAGCTATCCAGTTACGCAGGCAAAGTGAATTAAGAACGATTGCGGATCAAATTTCTGTATCGCTGAGCCAGGCCAATGAGCGGATTACGGATATTGCAAAGGGATCCTATACCTTAGCGGATGTTTCCAACCAACTTCTTACATCTTCCGAAAAAGCCGAAGAGGACGTTAAAAATACGGATGAGATCTTGTCAATGATTAAAAGGGTGGCGACCCAAACCAATTTATTGGGATTAAATGCCGCCATAGAGGCCGCGCGAGCTGGTGAAAAAGGCAAAGGGTTTGAAGTGGTGGCTAAGGAAATCAGGAAGTTTTCTAAAGAAACTGTCGCATCCACGGAATTGATTCGTGAAAAACTCGTGCAAATCCAAGAAGTGACCAAACTGATGGGGACCTCGATTAATCGAATCGCTTCCGTGGGTCAAGAGCAGGCTGCTTCCATTCAGGAAATTTCAACTTTTGTAGAAGAAATCAAAAAGATGTCTGATGAGCTCAATCAATTTACCGATAAGTTATAAGAAGAAGTCAACAGCTTTTGTTGGCTTTTTATTTGTTCACCGAAAAAAGCAGGGGTGTTAAATTTTTTCAGGTTTATGCACCCTTTCAAAAAAGTAATAACACAGAAGCTCTTCCGTTTTATTACGAAGGCGGGGATTGAAATAGTTATGATGCTCTTCATACCCTTTATATAAAAAGCAATACATCGTGAATGATTCGTCGCCGTTTAATTTGCTTACCTTGATATTCCCCTTGCGCAAATAGCGACGAACCTCGACGAGATCCTCCTGGACTGACTTTAGAGCACGCTCAATAAGTTTTGAATAGGGCCTTTTTAATTTAAACGGACTTGATTCGATGACCTTGAGATCCCGGTTTAAGATTGTAATCACCATGGGAAGGTAGATGGCTTTTTCAATCATATTTCGGTCAGCCTCTGGAATACGGGTCATCATGACCGCCCCTTTCTAATTAACGTTCTCTTATTTTATGTATGTCGGATAATTTATAGAACGTATGTTCTTTTTAATATCCTAACTTAAGTGGATTTGATATGCAAGCGCTTTTGTCAATCACGTGAAATTTTCGTTAATAAGATTATGATTTCCTGAGTTAGGGAAAGTATGATGATAGATGGGTAATTATTCTTGCAATTTAAGAGGAAAGTGTTATATCTAAATTAGAACGGTTTTATTATGTGATGCTGCTTGATAGAAAGCAAGCCAAGGGAGATTGTCATGAATTTGGATACTATATTTGAGTGGATTAATCTTGAACATATATCAGGGCTTATTCAGCAATATCGTTCATTCGGCCCGATTCCAGGAATTTTGTTGCCGATGTTAGAAGCGTTTTTGCCTTTTTTACCTTTATTTGTGTTTGTGGTGGCCAATGCTACAGCTTTTGGCCTATGGTGGGGATTTTTATTTTCTTGGATTGGGGCGGTAGGTGGTGCGTTTCTGGTCTTTTTTGTTTTTAGACGATACGGACAGATGAGGTTCTTCCGTTTTCTTCAGAAACATAAACAGGTGCAAAGATTGATGAACTGGGTGGAAAGCCATGGTTTCAGTCCATTGTTTCTCTTGCTTTGTTTCCCCTTCACGCCATCTGCGCTCGTTAATATCGTTGCAGGGCTCTCGAAGGTTAGCACGTTACAATATGCGCTGGCGGTAATCGGCGGAAAGGCAGTGATGATCTTTACGATCAGTTTCGTCGGATACGATATTGTATCATTGATTCAAAAACCATTACGTACCGTGATTGTCGGAATCATCATTTTCATCCTTTGGGTTGTCGGAAAAAGATTGGAAGTAAGGCTAAATAAAAGCATGAAAAAAGAAGAAGGGAAATAACTTAGAATATACAACTAGTAGGGGTTGGGGAATCTGAGAAAATCAAAAAAGCATTCAGTATCCGACTGGATAAAATCAGGCATGATAGCCTTTATCATTTACATCTTGATCCGTACCTTTTTTTTTTCAAGCTATGCCGTAGAAGGGGAGTCCATGCAACCTACACTGGGTGAAGGCGATAAACTCATTGTAAATAAAGTGAAATACCAAATCAGCGATATCAATCGATTTGATGTTATAGTTTTCCATGAGCATGTCGGGGAGAATTATGTAAAACGGGTAATAGGTGTTCAAGGAGACGATATTCGTTATAAGGATGATTGGCTTTACATAAACGGTAAGAAAGTGCCTGAGCCTTACCTTGATCATTTAAAGGTAGGATATCCGGGCCAGGATTTTACGGGTGATTTTACATTGAAAGAATTGACGGGCAAATCCATAGTTCCAAAAATAACGCTAAACATCAAATCCACTTAAAAATTTCCAGTTGTTAAAATAAATTCCATTATCAGAGTCAATAGCTTTCCTAACATATCCACGAATCATATTTGCCCCATCATTCCTGTTATAGAGGCAATAATGATTATAACAAATGGTGTCATTCCTTTATTCAGATTAACCGAAAGCCCAAGTACATTTTCCGAAGTGAACTAAACTGGATCATTTAATAAGGATAGCCTAGGGTTTTCTTTTCTACAAAAAGGGCTGCCTCCAAAAGTCAATTTCAATGACTTTTGGGACAGCCCCAACATCTCATGATGTGACCCCTAAAAGTTAGAGTTTTATATTGAATACATACGGAACCAGATACAAGATGATATAGTCGCGAACAATTAAGTATGATGGAATATATTGATCGATTCACAGGTGAAGAGATACAGAAAAAGAAAAGGAAGTGAGTGGAAGGCCTTTAAGGTCTGGCCAATAAAAGTAGTACATTTGGCGAACCAATCAGGGGCCCTTTAGGGCTTGGTCAGTAATAAAGGCTTTGAGCCGCAGAGAAAACCACCCGTTATCACGGGTGGTCGTTATTTCTATTAATAAGAATACAAAAAAACCGTCTTTTCTTGTAAATGAAAGTTACCACACAAACATTTCGAAAGGACGGTTCCTTATGAGCAATCCAAAGATTACTACAGAAAATTATAACATGGAACAAACTATACTACCACTCACCATTCAAGAGGAAACTACCGTTCCTCAAAAA
>NZ_JBIWCZ010000006.1:0-214545 GCF_044761765.1 Peribacillus sp. NPDC097284 | reverse complement strand
TTTACTAAAAAGGGCGATTTTTTTGTGCATAAATTTCATAAAAAAAGGGTTGCCCTAAAAGTCATTTTCCTGACTTTTGGGACAGCCCCTTTTTTTGTCGAATGAAGCATGCAAACCATGGATATTCAACTGAAAGCAAAAAAGCCATTAAAAAAAGTGCTGGGATATAATCTTCCTCAGCACTTATCATTAAAATGTAATGTTTCACTCTTTAATCCGAGGTTTAGTAGGATCACAGTTTGGTGTATCAAGATTTGCCGATTCACTTAACTTCATTAGATAGTAACATTCTTCACGTAACATATGGTCCGCAATTAACGGGGCAAATGTTCCTAATGCTTGATTACTTAGCTCCAGCTCTTCGATTTCTTGTAAAAATCCCTGAAATAATTTAATTTCTAACTGGGCGTCTGAATTGAATCTTACCAAAGCGGGAAACTCAGTTACATTCGTTCTTAAATAGCCTGCCATTTCAACGGCTTTTAAGTAAAATTCCTCAAAATGCTTCGTGAATGAATCACTTTTCTCTCTTAATCTCTTTTCAACACTGTCTAAATTGGATGAAATCGTATCTGAATGACCAGCAGCATCTAATAACCATACAAGATGATGATGTAGTTCATGGTAAATAGGGGGAACTTGCCCTTCTTTTAAGTATTTTAAAATCCGTAGATATTCTTCTAATTCATTTATCATATGATTAATAAAAGTGGGGGCAAGGTGAATCTTGATTTTCCCGATAAGATGTTTCCTTAATAAATCTAATTTAAATTCGCGAAGTTTGATGGCCTCTACTTCAGCTTTTGCCGTTAATTGCATGAGATCATTTGATTTGGCATCATCCAGAAGTGTATCAAATCTTCGAATGAATTTTGAAGCTTTCTCAATTTCCTCCTTTTGAACAGGTGCTAAAGCTTCATAAATAAATCTAGAATGATCACCTAAGATTTGAAGCCAAAAAGAATGTTCAAATCTGGCTGTCTTTTCAAAACCATCATTCATACGGATGCCCCCCTTATTAAAAAAATACCCATTCAATTTTGATATATATTCATTTATGAGGGGAAGATTCTTAAATCATGTATTTCCAGTATAGGAATGTGAAGGAATCTAATTGCCGTAAAGTCACAATGGGAAGCTTAGTTGTCATAGACAGTTAGGTGCTTTTTTGTGTGTAAGAAGGAAATCGAGACTTAAGCAGGGAATATAGGGACTTAAGTAATAATATTGTAAACGGATACATAGTCTTTGATTTAAATCGGGGGAATATAAATGGAAATGGACGTGATCGTTGTCGGAGCTGGTCTTGCAGGGTTAGTGGCCACGGCGGAGCTAGCTGATGCAGGAAAGCGGGTTCTACTTTTGGATCAAGAGCCTGAAGCGTCTATGGGTGGGCAGGCATGGTGGTCTTTTGGTGGTTTATTCCTTGTGGATTCACCTGAGCAGCGTAGGCTTGGAATCAGGGACTCTAAGGAACTTGCTTGGCAGGACTGGTTGGGGACCGCTGGTTTTGATAGGGAAGAGGACGAAGATTATTGGGGCAAGAAATGGGCGGAGGCGTATGTCGAGTTCGCTGCCTGGGAAAAAAGGGAATGGTTATCCTCCCAAGGTATACGTTTTTTTCCGGTAGTCGGCTGGGCTGAGCGTGGTGGCTATCTGGCTGAAGGCCATGGCAATTCGGTTCCGCGGTTTCATATCGTATGGGGGACAGGACCTGGCATCGTTAAACCGTTTGAAGAGAGAGTTCGCAGGGCAATGGAAAAGGGGCTTGTCGACTATCGACCCCGCCATCGGGTCAATGAATTGATGACGGAAAATGACGCGGTAATCGGGGTGGGAGGATCGATACTCGTTCCAAGCTCGGCAAGCCGAGGTGAGGCGAGTTCCCGGGAAGTGGTCGGGGATTTTACATTTCATTCGAAGGCTGTCCTTGTCACAAGCGGTGGAATTGGTGCCAATCATGATTTGATTAGAAGAAACTGGCCTGCCCGACTTGGGAAAGCACCGAAGACGATGATTTCCGGTGTACCGGAGCATGTGGATGGAAGGATGCTGGCCATCACGGAAAAAGCGGGTGGGAGGATCGTCAACCGCGACCGGATGTGGCACTATACGGAAGGAATCAAAAACTGGGACCCGGTTTGGGACAAGCACGGGATTCGTATTCTTCCAGGTCCGTCGTCGCTTTGGCTGGATGCAAAAGGGCGACGATTTCCAGCCCCGAATTTTCCTGGGTTCGATACGTTGGGGACGCTTGAGGCGATCCAGAAGACCGGATATGATTATTCCTGGTTCATCTTGACGCAGAAAATCATTGAAAAAGAGTTTGCATTGTCAGGTTCTGAACAAAATCCTGATTTGACGGGGAGGAGCATTCGAAAGGTTCTATCTCGTGTACTGCCCGGTGCTCCAGCTCCGGTACAAGCTTTTATGGATAAGGGAGAGGACTTTGTCATTGCAGGTACAGTATCGGAACTGGTCGATGGCATGAACAAGATTACTGGGGAGAATTTACTGAGTGCTGAAGAGATTGAAAAGCAAATTTTAGCGAGGGACCGGGAGATGGACAACACATTCACGAAAGACCTGCAAATCACGGCCATGCGGGGGGCGCGAAATTATATCGGTGACCGATTTGTGAGAGTGGCTTCTCCCCATAAAATCCTGGACCCCAAAAAGGGCCCGCTGATTGCTGTACGGTTACATATAGTCAGTAGAAAGACGCTGGGAGGATTGCAGACGGATTTATCTGGTCGAGTCCTTAACGCAATAGGAAAGCCAGTGACTGGGCTTTATGCAGCAGGCGAAGTATCCGGATTCGGAGGTGGCGGAGTCCACGGTTATCGCTCCATGGAAGGGACATTTCTGGGTGGGTGCCTATTCTCGGGGCGACAGGCTGGACGTGCGATTGCAGATAACATAGATTGATGGACTTGCCTGGGCGTAGGTCCTTTTTTTGTCGAAAAATCGATATAATATGCAATTGCGAAGATAAAGTCCTTAATTTGGTTGATATAACACTTTCACAATTAGAATCCAAAGTTTGAAGATAAAACGTCAAAGGACGGACTGTAATATCAGCAAGTCCTTAATGAAATTTATCTGATATTGTCGAAAAATCGATATATCAGATAAATGGGAAGATAAAAGAGCATTTTCCGAAGATAAAATCCTGTTTGTGAAGATAAATATTCGAAAAGCGAAGATAAAACTCATTCGGAGGATATAAATCGAGAGTTTAAAGGAATATCACGTTCTGCCATAGAATTTATGGAGAGAATAACAAGATTGGAGTGATCAAATGATTATAAGGGAACGTAAAATCCCGCTTTCTATCCTGAAATTACAGGCTTTGTTGCGCAGGCTTCCACCAGCCCATCCGAAAATCCCCTTTATTATGAGTGAACTTAGTAAAAAGGAAGCTGGCTATAGGGGAGAGTGCGCTATCGATTTTCCTTTGAGTTTTCTTGAAACGAAGGAGTATTTCATATTCCATGATATCAGGTTACAGGATCAAACTCGTTTTTTCCAAATTGATACGTTATTACTATCCAGAAAATTCATCCTCGTCATCGAAGTGAAGAATATAGCAGGTTCCCTCTATTTCGATTCCACTTTTAATCAGCTCATACGGACGAAAGACGGAAAAGAGATGGGGTTTCCAGATCCCCTGATTCAAATTGAGCGTCATGAATCACAATTGAAGAGTTGGCTTATGAAACATGGGCTGACAGAACCCCCAATTTACTCTCTGGTCGTAATTAGTAATCCTCAAACAATTATCCGCACGAATCCTGAAAACCGCAATCTTCATTACAAAGTCATCCATCGTGATACCCTACCTTTTAAAATCCACCAAATCGAAAAATCCATCAACCAACCAAGTCTCAGTGATAAAGAATTGAAAAAAATCATCAAGATCATCAATAAGCATCATATTGAAGCGGATGCTTCCGTTCTCGAACGGTTCAATCTTTCCATGGAGGACCTTATAAGAGGAGTCATCTGCGAGAAGTGTTTGATGTCTCCATTATTGAAGCAGCGTAGGGAATGGAAATGCTCCAGGTGTGAGCACGAGAGTAAAGACGGACATATCCGAGCGTTAAAAGATTATTACTTCCTACTCGGTCCCACGATAACGAATCGACAATTAAGGGAGTTTTTACGTATTTCATCTTCTGCTAGCGCGACGAGAATTTTGCGTTCCATGAATCTTGTCAGTGAGGGGATGAATAAGGGGAAAGTGTATAGGTTGCCTTTCGAATATGAAAAAGAGGCTGACTCCAATTGAGCCAGCCTCTACCTATTAGGATTGATTAACTAAGTCTTCCGCTAATGATGCGAAAGTTTCACCAATGTAGGATTCTTCATCAAAAACGTTGGCGTCGTTGTTTTCTTTACGGTTCGAGAATGGGATGGTCGCGATCACTTCTGTTCCAAGACGTTTCGCAAGCATTTCTCCGCCGCCTTTTCCGAACAGGTAGTTCTTCGATCCATCTTGTTCTTCAAAGTAAGCCATGTTTTCGATTATACCGACGATTTCATGTTTCGTATGCTTGGCCATTGCACCTGCTCTTGACGCAACAAAAGAGGCGACATTATGTGGTGTAGTTACGATGATTTCTTTACCTTGTGGAATCATGGCAGCGACATCAATCGCTACGTCACCTGTACCAGGAGGTAAGTCAAGCAACATGTAATCTAATTCTCCCCAGTGCGTGTTCACAAGGAAGTTTTTGATCCACTTGTTCAGCATTGGTCCGCGCCACATTACAGGGTTATCATCGGCTGCAAAGAAGCCCATCGACATGACTTTCACACCATGGCTCTCAACCGGGATGACAGTTTGGTCGATCATCGTCGGCTTTTGGGTGATGCCCATCATTGCAGGAACGCTGAATCCGTAAATGTCAGCATCCAGAATACCGACGCGCTTGCCTAGACGTGCTAGTGCAACCGCAAGATTGATTGTCACGGTAGATTTACCGACGCCGCCTTTACCACTTGTGATGGCAATGAACTTCACGCCTGAATCAGGAGCAAGCATCTTTGGCATACCGGTTTCGGTCGTCGCATTGCCTTTTAATACTTTCGTCAATGTTTCCCGTTCTTCTTTGGTCATTGAACCAAATTTCAAGGATACACTTAAAGCACCGATTTTTCTTAAAGAGCTCTCGATATCATCTTGAATCTTAGCTTTTAGTGGACATCCTTGAATGGTAAGGACTACTTCTAGTGAAACATGTCCCTCCATGATTTTAATGTTTCGAACCATATTCAGTTCAACGATACTTCTATTCAATTCCGGATCTTGAACGTGTTTTAAGGCATCTATGACGTTTTCTTTTGTTAGCATTTCATCCGTCCTTTATAGTTATTATTTTAAAAAAGACTCAAAAGAGGCTGATGCCTCTTCTAAGCCTTCATTCTATTTATTGTTTACATTCGACTTGGGGATAGTCTGTTTAAATTATTGTTACTATTTTAGTTCTTTACCCATTCCTTTTAAGAAATGGACGCCGAAACCAATTGCTCGATTAATGTCGGGGTCGTTCAATACTTTTACTAAACTCATCACACCGATTTTTTTATCGGTCTCAATGAATTTGCTACCTTCATCGATGCCGGCAAGTGCGCTGCTAAGAAGCTTTGTCACTTGGTCGGTATCAGCCTTCATCAAGGCTCCAGTTGCACCCATAAGCGTATTGATTAAGTTGGTTACGGGTTCTCTGGTTACTTGTCCAAGAGCGACTTTTGCTATTTGTTCTTTTCCTCTAAGCATAGAAGTGGCGGCATCAAGCACGCCAGAGTCGTTCAGCTCACCGAGGATGTTAAACAGACTGTTTAACACCTCTTCATTATCGGTGACTAGCATTTTTAGTTCTTCGATTTTCTGTAACTTGATATCTTCCTCTGTTATAGGATTATGGATTTCCGTGATAGGAGCTGCCATGATCTTTACCCTCCTTATTATTTATCAGTTAAGTGTACATAACCCGGACGTGCCCACTTACGTTGAACCTCAACACCATTTTGAGGATGACGTTTTTTATTACGTGGGTTAGATCCCGGCAATGGAATTTCTCCGCTTTCTTTAAGCACTTCCATACGTACCTTTGTTTGTTTATAAGCAGGTGTACTTGTACGTTGATCATATATAGGACCAGTCAGGAAGTTGATGGCTGAATCCTTGTCGACTGAATTCATCGGAAGGAATAGTTCATTTTTCTTCACTCGGTCTGTAATAAGCACTCTTAATTTGACGGCACCATATGGTGATACCAATCGAACTAATCCGCCATCACTCACTTGACGTTCCTTGGCTAACTCCGGAGAAACTTCAACGAAAATGTCAGGAACTTTAGATTGAATTCCGTTTGATTTGTTCGTCATATTTCCTTCATGGAAATGTTCAAGCATACGTCCATTATTGATATGAAGATCGAATTCTTCAGGGAATTTATGTGGTTCTACCCAGTCAGCTATGGCAAAGCGAGCTTTTTTATCAGGGAAGTTGAAGCCATCCGTATAAAGAAGCGGTGTGCTTGATCCATCATGACTTCCCCATAGGAAGCTGTTCCAGCCTTCAAGTACTTCGTAATTGGCTTGGCTGAAAATAGGTGACAGGCTTGCCATTTCATCATAGATGTCACTAGGATGAGTGTAATTCCAATTTGCACCTAAGCGGTTAGCGATTTCTTGGGTGATTTCCCAGTCCGCTCTAGAATCTCCCAAAGTAGGAAGTGCTTTATATAGACGTTGGACACGGCGCTCTGTATTCGTGAATGTTCCATCCTTTTCAAGAGAAGGAGCTCCCGGTAATACTACGTCTGCATATTGGGCTGTTCTAGAAAGGAAGATATCTTGAACAACAAAGAAGTCTAAGCTTGATAATACTTTATCCACATGGTTTGCATCAGAATCAACAAGTGCCATATCTTCACCGACAAGGTACATCGCTTTCATGTCGCCTTTTTCAATGGCTTCCAGCATTTCAATATTGTGCATACCTGGTTTGTTGTCAATTTTGACACCATATGCTTCTTCGAATTTAGCACGGGCAACATCATCCGTAACACGTTGGTATCCTGGTAGGAAGTTCGGTAGAGTTCCCATATCACAAGCACCTTGAACGTTATTATGGCCACGAAGCGGATAAGCTCCAGCCCCTGGACGACGGTAGTTACCTGTAGCCAATAGAAGGTTAGAGATAGCAGCCGACGTATCGGAAGCACCAGTGTTTTGTGTAACACCCATTCCCCAAAGAATACAAGTACCATCTGCATCGCGAATCGCTTCTGCAATTTGGATCAATGTTTCTTTTGAAATTCCTGTGTTTAACTCTGCATAATCAAGGGTATATTTTTCTAGTATCTCTTTATAATCGTCAAAGAAGTGAACATTTTCATCGATGAATTCTTGATCATGCCAGCCTTGGTCGATCATATATTTAGTAACGGCCATCAACCAAACTTGGTCAGTACCTTGTTTTGGACTGATATGGATGTCAGAACGCTCAGCCATTTCGTTTTTACGTACATCGGCAACGATCAGTTTTTGTCCGTGTAGCTTATGTGCACGTTTTACGCGTGTGGCTAGAACAGGATGTCCTTCGGCTGGATTTGCACCGACGATGATGACAAGTCCTGCTGCAGCGATATCTTTAATCGTACCAGCATCTCCACCCATACCGACTGTGCGGAATAATCCGTCTGTCGCAGGAGATTGACAATAACGAGAACAGTTGTCGACGTTATTTGTTTCGAACATTTGACGTGCTAATTTCTGAATCACATAGTTTTCTTCATTCGTGATTTTAGATGAAGAAATGAATCCTACGGAATTGCCACCGTATTGTTGTTTGATTGAACCAAGTCTTGATGCAACCAAGTCAAGGGCTTCATCCCAGCTTGATTCAACGAATCTACCATTTTTACGGATCAATGGTTTAGTGATACGTTTTTCAGAGTTTACGAAATCCCAACCAAATTTCCCTTTAACGCAAGTGGAAATCGCATTAACTGGTCCTTCATGCGTAGGTTGAACTTTAAGGATTTTGCGCCCTTTTGTCCAAACTTCGAATGAACAGCCGACACCACAGAACGTACAAACCGTTTTCGTTTTCTTCGTACGTGTATCACGCATAGCTGCTTCTATATCAGAAACAGGGAAAATTACGCTGAAATCAGGCTCGACATCTTTAACTAGGTCGATCATTGGTTCCATAATATCTTCTTTCATGGCTGTCATGAAGCCAGCCTCTCCAAGCATGGATTTCTCCATTAACGCATTACATGGACAGATAGTTACACATTGTCCGCAACCCACACATGATGAATTATTGATTTCAGTTCCTTCATCCCAAATAACACGTGGACGTTCTGCTTCCCAATCGATGGATAGCGTTTCATTAACCTGTAGATTTTGACAAACCTCTACGCATTGTCCGCAAGCGATACATTGGTTCGCATCATAGCGGTAGAATGGATGGGACATGTCCACAGCCAAATCCGGTGTAGTTTTAGGCGTAAAGTCTTGGTGCGGGATTTCCATTAATTCTACAGTGTTGTGCAGTTTACAGTTGCCGTTATTATTGTCACAAACTGTGCAATATAATAGGTGATTCTCAAGAAGACGATCCATCGCTTCATTTTGTGCTGCTTTTGCACTTGTTGAATCCAATGAGATATCCATGCTGCTATCGACTTTTGTCGAGCATGATCTAACAAGTTTCCCATTCACTTCCACGATACACGTATCGCATGTTTGAATCGGGTCCACTTCAGGAACATAACAAACCTGTGGATGGGCTATCTTATTTTCATTGATAACTTCCAAGATTGTCGATCCAGTTTTTGCTTTATAATCCAAGCCATTGATTTTAATAGTAATTGAATCGCTCATAATTTTTCCCCCTCTTATTACCAAAAAACACGAAAAAAACCACCATGATTACACCTCTGTCTCTGAACAGTGATGTAAGTCATGGTGGAAAAGTTTAAAAGCAAATCTTGCCAATATACCAATCCAAACCATTATATAAATGATGGATAAAAGATAGAAACATAACAAATCTTATTATGTGACCAACTTTCACAAAGGTATTATACCTTTAATTATAAAAAGAAACAATCAGTATGAGAAAAGTAGTTATTTTCAATAAACTTTTTTTTTTAATCTTATTGCTTTATGATAAGGAAATACTAGATGAAATATCATATGTTAGGAGCGAAATCAAGATGTCAAAAGTAATCCATGAATTCAATGATATGATTCGAAAGCTCCGAAAAGAACTATTCGGAAAAGGGCCAGAGCGTATTCATACGGTTTTTGTAGATAATATGGCTGTTTCCACGCTATATGGGAATTTGACTCCGACGGAAATATTCATTTCGAGTACGGAAGAGGGCAAAGACATGGTTCATTCAGCTAGGACAAAAATGATTCAGGATCTTTATTCAGTTGCTCCTCCAGAGGGAATGGAAGAGTTGGTCGGTGCGAACCTGGTTCATTTGTTTTCTGATATTAAAGTGAAGGAAAATATAGCCATTTCTGTGTTTGTATTTGACCAGGACATAGCAGGAAAACTAAAATCGAACTGATATCATTCTACTGTTTTATATAAAAGGCAGAAAGTTCGCGTAGATAATAAGGAGTGAAGGCATGAAGGAGATAGAGAAAAAACGGGAGATCATCCGCATTAGCAAAGGGGAAGTCCAGCAAACGGAAGACACGGTTGTGACGGAATTTCCCGTCACGGTGAAGATCAATGGGCAAGAATTCGTGACGATGGTGTGTACACCCGAGTACATCGAAGATATGGTCATCGGTTATTTAGCCTCGGAAGGGATTATCCGGAAATATGAGGAAATCAAGGAAATTTGGTTTCAGGAAAAAGAAGGATATGTTCACGTCAAAACGGATAAGCTAAATCCTTATTACCAAGAGTTTCAAAATAAACGCTATATTACTTCATGCTGTGGAGGAAGTAGACAAGGTTTCGTCTTCGTAAACGATGCCCTGACCGCCAAGAAGATGGAGAATATGACGGTAAGGCTAACGCCGGAAGATTGCTTCCGCTTAATGAAAGACCTGCAACAGTCCGCGGTGACGTTCCAGCAAACCGGCGGTGTCCATAATGCGGCATTGTGTGATGTGAATGGGCTTGTATTAAGCCGAATGGATATCGGGCGTCATAATGCATTGGATAAGATCTATGGGTATTGCTTGAAGAATGGGATATCTTTAGAAGGAAAAGCGATTGTATTCAGTGGACGCATCTCATCGGAGATACTGTTGAAGGTGGCGAAGATCGGATGCGAGTTGATCCTTTCTAAATCCGCACCAACTGAATTGGCGTTGGAGCTAGCGGAAGGGTTGGGAATCACTACCGTCGGATTTATCCGTAATGATTCCATGAATATTTATACCTGCCCTGATCGGATTCAACTAAATGAATAGAAGTTATTAGACCCGAGTGGATGGCTGATCCCTCGGGTTTTATTTTGACGTCTTTTAGCTGCAAATGAAAAATCAGTTGATAATAAAATGAAACTTGAAAGTTGTCATACCTGTTTGTAATGAATAACTAAGGGGTATATCAATTATCGTTAATACAACAAAATATGCATGATTAATGCGAGAGTTTCATTTAAAAAATACACATTATAAGTAGGGACTATTATTAAAGTGGTGATAATCGCTTTAAAATATCTCTGCTTTTTCACCTTTTTAGAGGAAATCGTACAAAATATTAGAAGATAGGAGGATTCTATGTCATTTTTAATCACTTTGCTCGGCTTATTAGTTTCCACAATAGTCGCTACAATCTTAAATGCTAAATGGCCTCGTATTCCGCTCCCGATATATCAGATAGCCATGGGGGCAGTCATTTCATTTTTACCGCTCCACTTATCATTAGACTTTCATTCTGAATTATTTATGATTTGTATTATTGCTCCCCTCCTATTTACAGAAGGAAAAAACACATCTCGGAAAGAAATGCTTGAGTTGCGTAAGCCGATTCTGTTATTGGCATTTGGGTTAGTATTCGTAACTGTTTTTGCCGGTGGCTTTTTTATCCACTGGTTAATTCCAGATATGCCTTTGGCTGTGGCTTTTGCCTTAGCAGCGACCATTACCCCAACGGATGCAGTAGCGGTACAATCCATTACAAAAGGCTTGAAATTGCCCGGAAACATGATGCCCATCCTTGAAGGAGAATCGCTTTTCAATGATGCAGCCGGAATCGTTGCTTTTAAAGTGGCTTTGGCAGCTGCATTGACGGGCGTCTTTTCTATAAAAGATGCTTCGCTTAATTTTTTATTTGTGTCTTTAGGTGGGATTATTATAGGTCTCCTTCTGGGCTATTTAATCGTTAAATTGCGATTGTTCCTACGGGTTCATGGACTAGAGGAAATTCCTATGTCCATTGTTATTGAGCTGATTACACCATTTGTGATTTATATGGTTGCTGAAGAGTTCCATGTTTCTGGAATCTTAGCAGTGGTTACCGCAGGAGTCATACATGGCATTGAGCGGGATCGCCTTCAGAGTTCCACAACCAAGTTGCAAATTATATCTACGAATACATGGTCTGTATTAGGTTATCTTTTGAATGGTCTTGTATTTACTTTATTAGGATTCATGATACCGAGTGTTTATCAGGAAATTGAGTCCAACTTAAATAGGGGAACTCTTTTTGGAATTAGCGTCTTGATTGTACTTTTATTATTGGTGATCCGTTTTATTTGGGTATACATTCTTCATGATACTTTCACGAAAAACAGAGTGAATCCACTGGAGCAATTTATTATGTCCAGGGTTCATCCTGAAGATAACGATGTCGTGGATGTTAAGAATGTGTCAAAATCGCGATATGCCCTTTTGGCATCAGTTTGTGGCATACATGGTACCATAACTTTAGCTACCGCTTTATCCATACCAACTTTAATGCCGGATGACACGACGTTCCCGATGCGTAATACAGTCTTATTTATCGCGGCCTGTGTAATTTTGCTAAGCGTCTTTTTGGCTACATTTCTTTTACCGATATTAATAAAGAAACCGACTGAATCTGAGGATGAACGTCTTACTACTGAAGAAGCTTATAAAATTGTGTTAAATAAGACAATCCAACTGCTGAGTAAAGAGGCAACCATGGATAATCAGAAAGCGATTCATCAAGTAATGGAAGATTTAAATGAACAATTGATAGATTTGGAACGTGGAATAACGAAAAGGCCGGATAATAAGACCATACAGGATTTGATGAAGCTAGGGACCAGCAAGGAAATGGAAGTCGTTTCTGGGTTAGTTCAAAAAGGGGCTATCTCCGAAACAACTTTTGAGCTTTATAAGGTGTATGTTTCAAGAACGTTAAACTATATGCAAAAATCACCTCTGAAAAGAGCGTGGATTAATTGGAAGACCCTCTTTATCAAAAACAAGATCAATGTCAAATGGGATAAAAAGTGGGAAAACAAATTAGAGAACTCTATTAATAAAAATGCGGACCTGATCCGGGAGTTCCGTAAAGCACAAAAAGAGGCACAAAAAGAAGCGATGATGGTAATCAAACAACAAACTACTCCAGAAAACCGTCATGAAGTCATGCTGGTCATTCAAAGATATAATCATTATTTGTATCCATTCGGAACACTAAGTGAAAAAGAAGTTAATCGTTTCGAAGAGATGGTCAGTCGTTTTCAATTGAATGCGATGCAGATCGAACGTGATATCATTCAGCAAATGGTTGAAGAGGATCAAATATCCACTAGAACAGCAACGGAGCTTAGACAAAACCTGGTTTATGATGAAATGCTCATGATCCAAAGTCAGTAAAATGATGATTCCCACTATGCGTTTCGGCCGTTCGAGGTGAGGTAGGTTCTTGGCATTCCCTCCATTTCATGCGTAAAACAAGAAAAAAAGGAAATAATAGGGTGGTTAAATGCGACTGTAAGACGGGTATATGACAGATGTCATATGAGGTCATTGACGTTTATGACTACAGTAGGTTGAAGAATGTAACTATAATTGAAATATAGAAAAGAAAACATTCATCACTACTATATAGAAGTTGATTCATGCCATTGAATAGACGTTATTGAAACACTCCATATTTTTTACATTTTAAGGAGGAAACTATGAGTAAACACGATCAAAAGCAGTTAAGAAAAGAAGTTGCGCCTTTTGAAAAGTCGAATACGAAATCAAGCGTGAAGCAGATCATCAATACATTTCCACCATTTTTTCTACTCTGGTTCTTGGCTTACCAGAGTTTGAGCATTTCCTATTGGCTGACACTGGCATTCGCCATTCTTTCTTCAGGGTTCGTCATCAGGATTTTCATCATTTTCCATGATTGCTGTCATTCCTCTTTTTTCAAAAGCAAGAAAGCGAATAATATCCTAGGTACGATTAGTGGGATTGTCACTTTATTTCCTTATGAACAATGGAAGCACAGTCACTCGATTCACCATGCAACAAGTAGTAATCTGAACAAACGTGGCACAGGCGACATTTGGGTCATGACGGTTGATGAGTATGTTGCGGCTTCATTCTGGGGACGTCTTGCTTACCGTTTATACCGGAATCCGATTGTCATGTTTGGATTAGGACCTTTTTATCTATTCCTCGTTACCAATCGTTTGAATGTTAAGGGAGCAAGAAAAAAAGAACGGATGAATACGTATCTTACAAACGCGGCTATCGTGTTGATATACGGCCTATTATGTTTGGCAATCGGTTGGCAGGCATTCCTTATGATTCAATTACCGATCCTTTTTGTATCGGGTTCATTGGGCATCTGGTTGTTCTATGTTCAACATCAGTTCGAAGATTCTTATTTTGAAGAAGAATCTGATTGGGATTATGTGAAGGCAGCTATAGATGGAAGCTCTTATTATAAGCTTCCAAAGGTTTTACAATGGGTAACGGGTAACATCGGTTTCCACCATGTGCATCATTTAAGCCCTAGAGTGCCGAACTATAATCTGGAGAAAGTCCATGATTCGACGCTGCCCTTACAACAGGCTACGACGATCACGCTCGGCTCAAGTTTGAAATCTCTCCGTTTCCGCTTATATGATGGAGAAAATAAAACGTTTGTAAGCTTTAAAGAAATTAAGGAACGTTTGAATGCAACGAAAACTAAAGTTGAAATGACTTCTAAACGACCAAGTTTACAAGAAAAATAAATATCCCGACAAAAAACCATTCAGTTTCGATTGAATGGTTTTTTGACAAAACTTCGTAGTATATACTAGAAGGAAAAGGAACAGAGGGACGCTATGCAAAGTTGGTATCATATTTTTCCGAAGAATACTGGATTAAGTCCGTATGTCTGGATCATTTTCTGTATTCTTCCTTTTTACTTCATCTTTAGATCATCCTCGATGTCCGAAATCGTTTTCGGTATTATTATGATCATTTTATTTTTCATCTCCTACGGATTTTCGTTCGCCTCCAAGGGATGGGCCGTATATGTTTGGACAGGGATACAAATTGCCATTTCCATATCGATGACCATCTTTTTCGGTTTTATTTACTTTTCTCTTTTTCTAGCGTTCTTCGTAGGCAATGTTCAAAATAAGGTAGGCTTTTTTGTCTTATATTCGGTTCAACTATTGGCTACCATCGTGTCCGTCAATATTGGGTTCATCATGAAAGACCCCATATTCTTTTCACAGTTTCCCTTTATGCTCATTTGTATAGTGGGCGTGATTCTACTCCCGTTCAATACGTATAATCGAAATAAGCGGGATAAGCTAGAAGAACAGCTCGAAGATGCCCACAAGCAAATTTCGGAACTTGGGAAGATGGAGGAACGTCAGCGTATCGCGCGTGATTTGCATGATACATTGGGGCAGAAGCTTTCACTGATCGGATTGAAAAGTGACCTTGCTGGAAAGTTGATTGATTTGAATCCTGAGTCGGCTAAGAAAGAAATCAAGGATATACGTCAAACTGCGAGGACAGCGTTAAAAGAAGTGAGGGAAATGGTGTCGGAAATGCGTGGGGCGAAGCTTAGCGACGAAGTCATTCGGGTCAAGCAGATTTTGAAAGCTGCCCAAATAGATTTTGAGTTGGATGGTTCTACGGATTTACGAGCAACACCCTTATTTGTCGAAACGGTTTTGAGCATGTGCATAAAAGAAGCCGTGACCAATATCGTTAAGCATAGTCAGGCTACGCTATGTAAAATTTCCATTGAAGAATTGAAGACAGGCGTAAGGATTAAAGTCGAAGATAATGGGGTGGGTCTTACTCAAACTTCGGATTTCTATAAAGGAAATGGACTTCAAGGTATGAAAGAAAGGCTGGAGTTTGTGAATGGAAGCCTGGACATAGAATCAAACAACGGGACCATCGTTTATATAAAGGTTCCGAATGCAATTAAAAATGAATAGGTGGGATTAATTTGATTCGAATCGTGATTGCTGAAGACCAGCGGATGTTACTCGGAGCGCTTGGGTCCATCCTCGACTTGGAGGAGGATATGGAGGTTGTCGGAAAGGCCAGCGATGGAGAAGAAGCCATGAATCTCATAAACCGCTTGCAACCGGATATCTGTGTCACGGATATAGAGATGCCAGTGAAAACCGGACTGGATGTTGCGGAAGAGATTAAGAATAAAGGAATCCAATGTAAGGTCATCATTTTGACGACATTTGCCCGTCCCGGTTATTTTGAAAGAGCCAGAAAAGCTGAAGTGGGCGGCTATTTACTTAAAGATAGTCCAAGTGAAGAACTGGCCAATTCCATCCGTGTCATCATGGATGGAAGGCGCATCTACGCCCCAGAGCTTGTGGATATGGCCTTTGAAGAAGAGAACCCATTGACTGAACGAGAAACGCAAGTGCTTGGGCTGATAGCGGACGGAAAAAATACAAAGGAAATTGCCAACCAGCTTTTTCTTACCAATGGGACGGTCCGGAACTATATTTCGGTCATTCTCGATAAACTCGATGTCAGTAATCGTGTGGAAGCGATTGTTCGGTTCAAGGAAAAAGGCTGGTCTAAAGATTAAATAGGATGGGCCATATGGCTTATCCTATTTCTTATGAAATCAGCAACCACTACATAAAACAAATGGTTATGGTATATTGGTTTTTATTACATTAGATGAGTAAAGGGGGACGATTGGTATGGAAAAGGCAATATTTGCTGGTGGTTGTTTTTGGTGCATGGTTACACCATTCGATGAACTGCCAGGCATAGAAGGCATCATCTCCGGTTATTCAGGTGGACAGGTTGAAAACCCTACCTATGAGGAGTTGAAAACGGGGACGACGGGGCATTATGAAGTTGTTGAAATTACGTTCGACCCTCAAGTTTTTGCTTATGAGAGATTGCTTGAATTATATTGGCAGCAAATTGACCCAACCGATGATGGAGGACAATTCCATGACAGAGGAAGCCAATATCGGACGGCCATTTTCTATCATAATGAGACACAGCACCAATTAGCTCTTGAATCCAAAGAGCGACTAAGTGCAAGCGGAAAATTCAAGAAACCGATCGTTACGGAAATCCTTCCGGCCCAAACTTTTTATCCTGCTGAGGAATATCATCAGGATTATCACAAGAAAAACGAAAAACATTATAAAGAGGACCGTGAGAAATCTGGCCGTGACGAATTTATCAGTCAGAATTGGACGGGTAAATAATTCATCACGATTCCCAAACCTCTTGTTTCAATGTGAAAGCAGCCCTCTTCTAGAAAGATGGCTGTTTTCTTTTTAATCTTTTCAATGGGAATCGTCCATTTCTCATGATATTTTCATATTTCTTCAGTACACTAAGATTTAGGTGGTGTTGAATGATGGATAAACGAATTTTGATCATAGAAGATGAAGAGAAAATCGCAAGGGTGCTGACGTTGGAGCTCAACCATGAAGGGTATCAAACCGAATCAGCTTTTACCGGAAAAACAGGACTCGAGAGGGCGGAAGCGCAAGACTGGGATTTGATTTTACTGGATGTGATGCTCCCTGAGTTAAATGGGATCGAAGTATTAAGGCGATTCAGGAAAAAGAATGTTCATACGCCGGTCATCCTTCTGACGGCAAGGGATGCGGTACCGGATAAGGTGAATGGGCTTGATCATGGAGCGAATGATTATGTAACCAAGCCTTTTGAGATAGAGGAATTGCTGGCCAGGATCCGTGCGTGCTTTAGGAGCCAAACTGGCGGCGGCATTAAAGATGTAAAAGAGGATAGTCTAACGATTCACGATTTACAATTGGAACTGGGCACAAGAGATATCCTGCGTGCCGGTAAGCGGATTGAGCTGACTTCCCGAGAATTCGATTTGCTGGTCTATCTTTTACAAAATAAGAATCAGGTTCTGTCACGAGATCAGATCATCTCCCATGTATGGGGATATGATTTTTCTGGAGATACGAATGTGGTGGATGTGTATATCCGGTATTTGCGTAAAAAAATCGACTATCCTTATGATGTGCCTCTCATTCATACTTATCGCGGTGTGGGGTATAGCTTGAAGGAGCCCCTATGAAAATCCGGACAAAAATACAGTGGTACTCGAGTTTATTTTTGACCATCATGCTGGTCTTGTTAAGTGTCTTCGTCCTCGTTGCTTTTCTTTGGATTTCTATAGAGCGGGAACAGGATATGCTCGAAAATCAGGCAAAGCTACTAGAAGAAAACGTACAAGGGATAGATCTATTTTCCGGAGATTCAAAGGCGATTGAGCCCTATACGCCTGACGATGGGATGGTGCGGGTTTTCAATTCGAATGGTTCCTTGGTCAATCGCTTTGTTGATGAAGATGGACTTGAGGAGCTTGCGGTGAAATCATTTGATGATAAGGGATATAACTTTGCAAAGGTGGATGGGGAATACGTATTGACCTACCGATCTCCCTATCCGGAAGAAGGAGTTCCGACCGGGACGGTAGAGGTCACCCAAATACAGGATACCCTCTTTGAACAGTTATCCATACTGGCGCTTGTGCTCGTCGGTTCTTCCTTATTTGTCATTCTCTTATCGATCATCGCCGGGAAGTGGCTGGCAAACCTCATCCTTAAACCGATTTCCATCATGAGCCGGACCATGTCGGATATTGAGGAAAGCGGAGAATTCAAAGAGATCCCATTGCCGGAGAAATCAAAGGATGAACTTCAGGTAATGGGGGTTGCATTTAACAGGATGATCGGAAGACTTGAACGGAACTTTAATCAGCAACAGCAATTTCTTTCGGATGCCTCGCATGAACTGAAAACGCCGATAACCGTGATAGAAAGCTACGCTTCCTTATTAAAACGTTGGGGCATGAAGGATGAGGCGATTCTAGAAGAGGGAGTTGAGGCGATTCATCATGAAGCGCTCAGGATGAAGCAGCTGACGGGACATCTACTGAAGGCGGCTTCTCAAACGGAAACGTCTTCCGATATGAAGGAAGAGATCGAACTGATTTCATTTTGTGAGCAAATTGCCCAAACGTTCAGACGGACTACGGAACGGGAAGTGACTGTCAGTTCAGAGCTTTCTTCCATCCATACGGAGACGGTTTCAAGTAAGCTCGAACAGATTCTTATAATCTTATTGGACAATGCGATGAAATATAGTGATTCAGCGATTCACATTTCCATTCATGTGAAGGACGGAAGACTGTTGATAGAGGTACAGGATCAGGGTGTAGGCATTTCTGAAGAGCATCTGCCGCACGTGTTCGAGCGTTTTTACCGGGTAGATTCCTCACGGGCAAGGAAAACGGGGGGGAATGGGCTCGGTCTATCGATTGCTCGCTCCCTAGTTGAGTCTCTTGGCGGAAGATTGGAGATTCAAAGTGAAAAGGGAACGGGTACAACCGTCACGATTAGTCTTTCTCATCAAATTCTAATCTAGCATTCATGGTGGCCTCATAGAGAATGGTTATCCTTAAGGTACAACTTAAAGGAGGAATTCATTCATGAAAAAGACATGGGGCAAAATAAAAGAAAACATCAACAAAAGGAAAAAAGCGATCATAACGATATCAGGGGCAGCGGTTTTACTATTCGGTGGTGTTGCCGGAACGGCAGTATATGCGGTCAACCAGGGAACGTTATCTGAAAAGGATGCTATCAACATGATATCTGGAGAACTTGGTGGCGAGGTTGTCCAAGTCGAAAAAGAGTGGGACGAATATCCGATCACGTATGACATGACCGTTAAAACGGAAGAAGGTTATCAGGACGTGGAAGTCGATGCGAAAGAGGGAACGGTCCTTTCTCAAGAGATGGATGATGATCAGGATGAGGACGCATTGATCCAGGAAGCTTTGAAAACGGCAAAAATCAGCATGGAAGAAGCTGAAAAGATCGCCCTGAAGCAGGTGGAGGGTCAAATAACGGATCTAGAAGCGGATATGGAAAATGGCATCCTTGTTTATGAATTGGAAATCAAGCAAGACCAGAAGGAATACGATCTAGAAGTTGACGCGAATACAGGCAAAGTGTTAAAAGTGGATTTGGACGATTAAAAAGACCGGGCTGCCTTTCAAAAAGAAGAAGCACCTATTAGCTTAATGACTGATATAGGTTCACCCCCGTTTAAGATAAACGGGGGTGTTTTCATGTCTCGTTCATGTCTTGGAAGTATTTCCGATTATAGAGCACGGCAGGGTTATTAGGCACGAATTCAGATGCTAACTCATTATGCTTGTTAGCTTCACCGTACTTTCCAAGACGGTCATAGCACAAGCAGAGCTGGATATGAGGCAGCCATGTATAGCAACTTCGGTCAATGAAGGGGCTTTTATTTTCTGGAATGGCAACTTGTGTCGCTAAATTGTACCAGAATATGGCGCGTTCATAATCATTTTGCTGCAGATAAATAGAGCCGAGCCGGCAGCAGTTTTCTCCTCTTGGGGTATCGTATTCAAACGATTTTAAGCAACTTTGGATGGCTGGAAGCCAATCTTTGGTCTGGAGAAGGCAATCGGAAATCTTTCCACATGCTTGAATATTATCCTCGCTCCAGCCCTTGCCCTCATCGAGGAACTTTTGATACCATTCAATGGCTCTTTCGTAGTGGCCGTGGTCCTTGCACTCATTTGCAAAATAATATTTGTCACGTGGTGTGAAAGGATGGCCTGCTTCGAGTGCTTTTTCATAGATCTTCAAATTCCGGTCGCTATGGACCTTTTCCTTTTTATGAACAATCGCAATATCCGATTGAAAAATATTCCCCTTCACATCGAGGTATTCATGAACGAATCCAATCCAACGGAAGTTCTTTTATCGTTTTACGAGCCGGTTCCGACGCGAGCTGAAGCTAGGATTGCCATGCTCATCAAATGAGAGATGATAGAACATCATGACGGAGTCAACATAACTAGGAAGCGTTTCTTTGAGCGTTAATAACTTTTGCTTATTTTCCATTGTTAAAATGTCATCTGCGTCGAGCCATAGAATATTCGTCGCTTTCGAAAAAGCAAAATTCCTCGCTGCGGCAAAATCATCAATCCATTCAAAATCATACACATGATCTGTGAAAGTGGCAGCGATTTGTTTCGTCTGGTCTGCAGACCCTGTATCGATGATGATTATTTCATCTGCCACTTCACCTACGGAAGTAAGACAGGCAGCAAGCGCGTCTTCTTCATTCTTTACTATCATGCAAAGACTAATCGAGATAGCCATTTTTTCACCTCCGCTACCAGCATATTAATGACTACTCGTATGGGTGTTGCGCGGTAAGGTAAAAGGGCATGGGTTTCCCCATTTTTAACCTTTGAAAGGTATCCAATGAAAGAGTCATCCCCAATCTATCCACAAAACGTACAGGTTGAGCTCATATTAGAAGGGGATGTGCACAATTTTCGGCCTATGAATTCTTGAAAAGTGATACAGATATTGAAATTTGTGGATAAGTGTACTGTTTTGAAAAAATTCCGACATCATTTGGTGTGGATAACCAAGGATTGTGGATAACTAACCGGTATCCAGGATTGTTTTCCACAATTCATCCACATCCTAACACCATCCCTTAATTGAATGGTGGATAACCGGTCTTTAATCATTCATGAACTTATTTTTGTAGTGACTTAATGTTAATAAGGGATAAATATAACGATAACTGTGATAATGAATATACAAAAAGTTGGCCATTGCTTGGCCTGCTGGATACTCATTGGCCCAGCACTCTTTTGACCCTTCACGAATGAGATAGGTTATTCCCTTCTTGATTTCAGGTGTTGGCTCTTCTGAAGTGGATATCAGGGCGTCCACTGCCCAGGCCGTATGGGTCAGAGTACTGGTACCGAGTGGAACATATTTTTCTTTTATATCGCTATAGCAAGACTCCCCCCAACCACCATCTTTATTTTGGATTTTCTTCAACCAGCCCACAGATTGCTTTATGGCTGGGTGGTCTGAAGAATGTCCGGCTGCTTTTAATCCTGTCAAAGCAGACCAAGTCCCATAAAGATAGCAAATTCCCCAGCGTCCATACCATGATCCATCCGGTTCTTGATTATCCAAGAGCCAATTGACGGCTTTTTTGCTGACTTTTTCAGGTTTCTTCATATTTGTATAGTTACCTAAGAATTCGAGTGCCCTCCCTGTTAGATCGGGGGTGGAGGGGTCCGTTAACAGGTATTTCGATCCTTCGAAAGGAACAAGGTGGAGCCATTGATGATCATTATTCCGTTCGAATGAAGGGAATCCCCCATCATCATTTTGCATGGAAATCATGAACGCGACTCCGCGTTGCCAGCTGTCCTGATTCGTTGGATTGTGCTTTAATTCATATGCCAATGCGCGCAAGGAGGCACTCGTATCATCGACATCGGGGTTCATGGTATTCAAATCGGAAAATCCCCAACCGCCAGGAACAGCTTTTGGGTTATGGATCCGCCAATCGCCAAAGATATGATGCTGACGGCTAAGCAAATATTGATTAGCAGTCTTCACCGTTTGGTCTTTTGAAGGCACGCCAGCTTCCTGTAAAGCATAGCTAATCAATGAGGTATTCCATACATGAGGCGTAGTGAACTGGATATGGGTATGGCCATCGATTGAACAGGCCATGCCCTTCAAGCCTTCAACAGCTTTCAGGATGACGGGGTCATCTTTTGAATAGCCGACTGATAGCAAGGCAAAAATCATGAAGAAGGTGGAGCCAAAATAATTATAGAGCGTTCCATCGGGCTCAAGGCGGTCAATCATAAAGCGCTTTGTTGTTTCAAGGGCTAGCGAATGAAGGTAATCGGGAAATCCAATCAAGGACTTAACGGCATTCTGTACGGTAGAGAAGAAGGACCGGTACTCATCAGTTCGATATTCTTCCCATACGTGTTCCTTTGATCGTTCCTCCCGGGTGTGATATAAATCTTTTAGATTAGGAGTGATGGGAGATTTGATCTGGAATTTTTTATGACCTAGAAGAAGTAGCGGAATCATGTTGACCCGTCCGAATACGGAGAGGTCATACATATTAACGGGAGAGACGGGCGGCAATAATATAACTTCTAGAGGCAACGGGAAGATGAGTGGCCATTTGTATTGGCCGGTGACGGTCAGCATCATTTTCGTTAACATTTTGGCTTTTTTGATTCCGCCATGGGCAAGGATGAATTGCTTCGCCTTTTTGATATGGGGATCTTGTTTTTTCCGGAGGCCACTATAGAGAAGCCCATAGTAAGCCTCGATGGTAACGGATAGGTTTCCGTCTTTTTCATCATGGAAGAGTTTCCACGAACCATTTTCCGTCTGTCTGCTTTCAATCCTGTTCACCAATGCCTCTATAAGCGGTTCGTCCTCTATTTGCAGTATTTTCAGTAAGATAATCATATAGGCATCCGCCGTAATCCCGGTGTCAAACGGATAATTCCACGATCCATCCGAAGACTGATCTTGCTTTAACCGGTTAACAAGGCGGTTGATTTCCGTATATACATGCTCGCTCAAAGACTTTCCCCCTTTCTAGTCATCCTTTTAAATATATTCACCCACCCCTGTTCCATTCCAAAAGAAACGAAAACACGCCTGAGCACTAATGCTCAGGCGTGTTTTCGTTTCGGGTTCTCAGTCTATTTTACCGGTAAGGGTGGTTGTTTCATGTAACGGTAAATCGGAAGTTCATCGCCTTTGGCCGCAGGGATGAAATTGAAGGTCACGTAACTGTCGATGCCTTCGGGCTCAAGGGTTAGGGCAATGAAGTTGGCATCAGGCTGGGACATATTGAATACATAGCTACCTTTTGGGAAGCTTTGTTTCTTCGTATGGACGGAGGTCGTCACTTCTTTCGTTGCATGTCCATTTTCCAGTTCGTCGGAAACTTTCAAATCTGTTACTTTGTAGCTTTCAACCGGTATAGTGATGGACTTTTTAAGTGTATTCACTTGAACACCCAATCGCTCCAGTTTTTTTGCTACCTCTTTGTACTCGGAAGGGAGGATATAAGCCGTTGGACGATTTCTGACCAGTGTAGGGTAAGCGTCGGTCGAATCAAACCAATCGATGGACGTATCCACCTTTTTGGCTTTTTCCAGATCGATGACCGTTAGTTTTTGGTTCTTGATTCGTTTATTTTCACTTTTTATGACAACCTTATCATTGTCATTTGCTTTTGCGCCTTTTTTGACGACTTCACTTTCTGATTGGCGAACCACTTTTTTCACTTTGGTTGCCTGATCAGCCGTTGCTTTTATGAAGGCAGCCTGTGCTGTAGCTTGTGCATGCACACGTCGCGTGAAATCCGTCCGACCAATATTGATTCCGCGAGTTTCTATTAAATAAGACATCGTATTCTTCAAGCCTAAAGCGTTACGTCCAATCCGTGCCTCCGTGCTTCCTTCGGTGGCCGTCAGCACCCCATCTTCAGAGGTAGCGAGAGTATAGTAGTCCTTATAGGATAGCTTTTCTTTTTCCAATGTCTTAAAAACCTTCGGCAAAAGCAATTCATCGGATGCTTTTCGCAGCTGCTGCGGGATATTTAGATTCTTTGCTGAAGAGATGAGCAAATCATATGAAGCGATTGAGCCATTCTTGCCGACTTTTTTAAGCGGGGCAGGGTTGACCGTGTACTCATGTACGTCAAGAATGACCTCTGGTTCGTAAGCATTTATTGCCCGGTGGATTGTCTGGACTTCAGGATGCTCCACTTTTAAATAGTCCCGATTGGCATCCAAGTTAGTGGCTGTCGTGCGTTTAAAGTAATAGGATCCATCCGGATTCACGCGTGGGACGATGGCGATATTCACTTTATCGAGGACATTGCCAAGCTTCCCTTCTGCTAACCATTGGGCAATGACTAAGGTGGATTCCCCGGCAGCGGGTTCATTGCCATGAATTTGTCCCTGAATCCAGATCAATGGTTTCTTTGAATTTTTTTGCAGTTTTTTTGAGTCCTTACTGAAAAGAAGCATGGGAATATCGCGACCTTCTGTGGATTGACCAATGGTCTTCATTTGAATATGCTTATTTTTATGGGTGAGACCTTCGATGAATGTGTTCATTTCTTCTTGACTGGTAAAAGCAAGTCGATCTTGTTGAAAGGCAGGCGTCTTGAATGAAGTGTCAGGTACAGGAAAGAGGTAGGAGAGATTATCAGGTTGAATATAACTTGGCCCACTCCCATAGTAAGGAGTGAATTCTTCTGCTTGAGCGACGTTGCTATGGCTCGGCAATCCAGTGGCAAGGCTAAGAGAGATGACAGAAACTAAGGTAGGTACGATTTTTTTCACAGATAGTCCTCCTGGAAAAGTCATTTACCATAAATTAACATAATGTGCACAAGAAAAGTAGTCAAAGCTAACAATATGGTAAAAATGATTAATAGAACCTAAGTGTTTATGCCCATATATTATTTTAATGTGTTTTGTAACTGGCTTAAAAGGTCGTCTGTGTCGGCCCCAATAACCAATTCTCCATTAACCATGGCGTAAGGAGATTTCTTGCAAAGCGCACATTCACTTAAACATTCATATTCTTTATACTGAATCCGGGGATTCTTTAAGAATTTTCCATAGACCTCCGAAGTTTGTTCATTGAGGAAACGATCAAGATTATTTTGGCAAAATTCTATTTTGACATGTTCTTTTTTTGTGAAAAGTTTAGTTAGAAAGGTTTTCATCATATCGCTACTTTCATTGAAGAGTAAATAGATGTTATTTCCATTTTATCATGTAGGAAGGGGGGTGCATAGGTAGAGCTGGACGAACGGTCCTAAAGAATGAAAGGAATTCTCGGTAAAGAGTCATCCAGACAATTCCATTATACCCAAGTAATTAGATTTATTAAGTTGACACATAGCGGAGACATGGTAGAATGAAAAGGTAATAATGATAATGAATCTCATTATCATATTTAAGTGACAAACATCATTCTATCGTTCATTTGAAATAAACGAATTTTCATTCAAGCATTAATACATAGTGTCAAATCAATCATATATCACTGTATATTTACTGAGATAGGAAGAGTAGGAAACGTAGATGAAGATTAGATATTTAGTTCTTATGTTAATCGTTTTATCCTTTACTTCTCTATTTATAGGTGTTAAGGATATTACGCCCTTGGATTTATTGGACTTAAGTGATGATAAAGTCCAAATTATGTTGCAAAGCCGTTTTCCTAGAATGGTAACCATTATTATAGCTGGTGTCGTCATGAGCATCAGTGGTCTTATCATGCAGCAATTGAGCAGGAACAAATTTGTATCACCTACAACTGCCGGTACGATGGATTCAGCAAGACTAGGTCTTCTTCTTGCTCTGATCATCTTCCCATCGGCAGCCCTTATCGAGAAAATGGCATTTGCCTTCATCTTCGCCTTGGCTGGTACTTTTCTATTCATGAAAATACTGGACAAAGTAAAATATAAGGATACTATTTTCATACCATTAGTGGGATTGATGTTTGGTAATATCGTTGGATCCATTTCAACTTTCTTTGCTTATAAGTATGATTTAATCCAAAGCCTCAACACTTGGATGAATGGGGATTTCTCGATGATCATGTCGGGTAGGTATGAATTGATATATGCTAGTATCCCGTTAGTCATCGTCGCATATATCTTTGCCAATAAATTCACGGTGGCAGGGATGGGGGAAGAGTTTGCCATCAATCTGGGCCTCAATTACAAATTTGTGGTCAACCTTGGATTGGTTATCGTGGCGCTTGCCTCCACGCTCGTTTTATTAACGGTAGGAACAATTCCTTTCATCGGGTTGATCGTACCTAATATTGTTTCCCTTTACCTTGGTGATAACTTGAAGAAGAGTCTTTCTCATACAGCATTGCTAGGGGCTGTGTTCCTATTAATCTGCGATATTTTGGGCCGGATCATCATTTATCCATTCGAGATTCCGATTGGCCTTGTGGTGGGAGTAATAGGAAGCGCCATATTTATCTATTTGATAATGAGGAGAAAGGCATATGAATAATAAGAATAAGATCATAATATTGGCGGTTCTTGCCGCCGTTTTAACAGCCTTTTACATCTTTTGGGACCTTGGCCCGAATTGGGATTATTCCCTTCCGAGGCGGGTCTGGAAAATTATCGCCATCATCGTAGTGGGGTGTGCGATTGCCTTCGCTACAGTGATATTCCAGACGGTCACTAATAATAAAATACTGACACCAAGCATCTTGGGATTAGATTCCATGTATATGCTCATCCAAACAGCGGTCATTTTCTTGCTTGGCTCGACGCATATTTTGATCACGAATAAAAACCTTAACTTCCTGGTAACGTTGGCCATCATGCTCATCTTTGCCAGTTTGCTTTTCAAATTCATGTTCAAGCAGAACCGGAACATTTACTTCCTACTGCTCATCGGAATCATCTTTGGAACATTATTCGGTAGTATGTCATCCTTCATGCAGGTGTTGATTGACCCGAATGAGTTCCAAATCATACAGAACAAAATGTTCGCGAGCTTCAATAATGTCAATACAGATCTTTTAATCTTGGCTATTGTACTCATGATCGCGGCTATCGCTTATTTCTTTAGATTCATGAAATATTTAGATGTCATGTCCCTTGGGCGGGATCAGGCCGTCAATTTGGGTGTGGATTATGATTACGTCACCAAACGAGTATTGATCGTTGTCACGATTCTCATCTCGATTTCAACGGCCCTGATCGGTCCCATTACATTCCTTGGTTTGCTGGTTGCCAATGTCGCGTATCAATTCATCAATTCCTATCAGCATAAAATCATCCTTCCGGGTGCGATGCTGATCAGTGTCATCGCCTTGGTCGGGGGCCAGTTCATTGTTGAGAGAATCTTTACCTTCTCGACTACATTAAGTGTCATCATCAACTTTATCGGCGGTGTATATTTCATCTATCTTCTATTAAAGGAGAATAAATCATGGTAGAAGTTAAAAAATTATTCAAACGATACAATAATAAAACGGTCGTCGAGGATGTCTCCTTGAAAATCCAAAAAGGAAAGATCACTTCTTTCATTGGACCCAATGGTGCAGGAAAAAGTACGGTCCTCTCCATGATAAGCCGGCTCATTGCCAAAGATTCAGGGGACGTCCTGATTGATGGAAAAGATATGAACAATTTCAAAAGTAACGAGCTTGCGAAGAAGATTGCCATTCTAAAGCAGGCCAACCACATTAACATTCGTTTAACCATTCGTGAACTCGTCGCTTTTGGCCGTTTTCCTTATTCACAAGGGAAACTGACGAAAGAGGATTGGGTATATGTCGATGAAGCGATTGAATATATGGAACTTGCCGATATGCAGGACAAGTTTCTAGACCAGCTTAGTGGTGGACAGCAACAACGGGCATTCATTGCCATGGTCATTGCTCAAAACACAGAATATGTGCTTCTTGACGAACCATTGAACAACTTGGACATGAAGCATTCCGTTCAAATCATGAAGGTTTTAAGAAGACTGACCGATGAATTGGGAAAAACGGTCATCATCGTCATCCATGATATTAATTTTGCTTCTTGTTACTCCGATTACATCGTTGCATTGAAGGATGGAAAGGTTGTCCATAATGGACCGACCGAACAGGTCATCAACTCCAATGTCTTAAAGGAAATATATGATATGGACATTGAAATCCAAAACATCAATGATAATAAGATTTGTGTGTACTTTACTTGAGTTAATCCGTTCATATTGATTTAAAATCACCTAGGATTCAAAGCTTGAACCTACTTTAATCTCACTACTTTTCAAACTGTTTCAGTTGGCAGGCGCCCATGATATGGCCGGCTGAAAGGGGTTATAGGAAGATATGGTTACAGAAGGCTAATGGTTTCAAAGGTGATTTCAAATATAAAATAACTTTCGAGGTGACTATCTAATGATGAAAAAATTATCTTTATTGCTTTTATTGGCAATGTTGGCAGTCGTAGCTGCAGCTTGTGGATCGAATGATGAAAAAGAAGAATCAAGTACAAAAAAAAATACAAGTGAAACAGCTAAAAGTGAAGAATTCACCGTTAAACACCAATTAGGCGAAACAAAAGTTAAAACGAACCCTGAAAAAGTTGTTGTATTCGATATGGGTGCCCTTGATACTCTGGATAAATTAGACGTAGAGGTAGCGGGTGTTCCTCAAGATAGCCTTCCTAAATACCTTTCTGACTACAAGGAAAGCACTGAAAATGTAGGTGGCTTGAAAGAACCTGACTTCGAAAAGATCAACGAAATGGCTCCTGACCTTATTCTGATCTCAGGTCGTCAATCAGAAGCATATGAAGAATTAAGTGAAATCGCCCCAACTGTATTCGTTGGTGTGGATACTACAAAATATATGGAATCATTTGAAGAAAACGTTACACTTTTAGGTAAGATCTTTGGTAAAGAAGACCAAGCAGCTAAAGAACTTGCAAGCGTTGAAGAAAATATTGATGCTTTGAAGGAAAAAGTTCCTGCTGATAAAAAAGGTTTAATCGTTCTTGCTAATGGTGGAAAAGTAAGTGCATATGGTCTTAACTCAAGATTCGGTATCATTCATGATGTATTCGGCGTTCCTGCTGTAGACGATAAATTAGAAGTATCAACACACGGTCAAAGCATTTCTTTCGAATATATTGCTGAAAAAAACCCGGACTACCTTTTCGTTATTGATAGAGATGCTGTAGTGGGTGATGGTGCTGCTGCGAAAGAAACTGTTGAAAATGACATTGTGAAGAACACAAACGCTTATAAAGATGGCCACATCGTTTATCTTGACCCTAACTACTGGTACTTATCAGGTGGCGGATTAGAATCCGTTAATGAAATGGTTAATGAAATCTCTGAAGGCCTTAAGTAATTCATGAATCCCGAAATGCCTGTTCCCACTTTATGTGAGAACAGGCATTTTTTTATTGGCTAACACAATCGCAGAGGTGGAAACATACCTTTAAGAAATTAACGAAACAGAGTGCGTAAAATTATTTTTCTTCCTATTATAATGCTCCTCACGGAGTGCTCATGAAAACGAGTAAGATGGTGTGTATCTTACAATAAATCGAAATGAAAAAAATCTCATGCAGGTTACAAAATTATTTTTTTATGGAGAATGCATCATTTTTGAGGACAATCCGTATATATTAAGGAATGTCTTAAGGGAAATTGGAGAACCAGGAAAGAAGGAGAATGGTGTCGATAGTAGACGATATCTTGTGGAAAACATTAGCCCGCTCATAATCGTATGAGCCATCTCAAACCGTTACGAAGTGGGGGGAGGAGAAAGGGTTTTGGATCTTCATCGGGCGAAAACTACAGTTGGTTTCTAGATGTCGAATGATCGGATAAGAAAAAAAGGAATTATAGTAAAGGGATGACAAAATAAAACGATGAATTTTCCAATAATTCTCGAAATACCATTTACATATTTTGTAAAGTTGTGGTCTTTTCGTAAGGAGTCGTTTATAATGGTAAAGGCTTAGGAGATTTGAAATTGGGATGGGAATATCATTCGTCGTTGCCAGGAAACATGGGTTATATTTATTGGAATGTAACAGGAGCTTCCTATATATTTAAAGGTATAGGTATTGAAACTTTTTTGGATGGGGAATAATGACAGACGAGAAAAAACACGTGACATTTGAAAGTTTTGTGCATTCTTGACTATAGAAGCAAAAGAGTGCTATCATAAGGTTTGCGAATTTCCGTCTTCTGTAAGAAAGTAAAAGTTTACTATATACCACTAGTTTAATAGAGGTGAAAGCATGAAAAATTTCTTGAAAAAAGGCCAGCATTTATTTGTAAATAACATACTAGGCTTTTTTGTTGTAGCTATAGTCTTGTTTTGGATAAAGACCTACATTGGTTATCGAATGGAATTCAATTTAGGCCTAGAGAATGGATTACAACAATTCTTACTTTTCATTAACCCAGTTAGCTCAGCTATCTTGATTTTCGGCTTGGCATTATTGGTGAGAGGTAAAAAGTCGTTCAAATGGGTTATCAGGTTAAACCTATTGATGTCCTTATGGTTATTCTTTAATATTGTGTATTACCGTTCCTTTACGGATTTCATTACACTGCCAACCTTGACGCAAGTGCAAAATGCCGGAGATTTGGGACCGAGTGTTTTAGCATTATTTAAATCTTATGACGTATTTTATTTCTTAGATACGGTTCTTTTAATGGTTCTATATAAATTCAAAGACGTTAAATTGGAAAACGTTAAAGTTAAACGTCGTACAATAGCATTGGTCTACCTTACTGGACTTGTGATTTTCGCTATCAATTTGGGACTGGCTGAAAAAGACCGCCCACAATTATTATCAAGAACATTTGATCGGAACTACATTGTTAAGTATCTTGGTATGTTCAACTATACTGTATACGATGCCGTTCAAAACACTAAAACGTACGCTCAGCGTGCAACGGCCAACAGCACGGATATTGCAGAAGTCGTCAACTATACAAAAGCGACAAGTGCAGAGCCGAATCCGGAATACTTCGGTAAAGCAAAAGGCAAGAACGTTATCTACTTGCATTTGGAATCAATGCAGAATTTCTTGATCGACTATAAGTTGAATGGAGAAGAGGTTACTCCTTTCCTAAATTCACTTGCACATAATGAGTCGGACTTTATGTATTTTGATAACTTCTTCCATCAGGTTGGTCAAGGAAAGACAGCGGATGCTGAATTCATGCTTGAGAATTCATTGTTCGGTTTACCACAGGGAGCAGCATTCACTACTCAATCGCAAAATACGTATCAAGCAGCACCGGCTATCCTAGGACAAAATGGATACACTTCCGCCGTGTTCCATGGTAACTATAAATCCTTCTGGAACCGGGATAAGATGTATAAGTCACTTGGATTCGATAATTTCTTTGATGCCGCACATTACAATATGGACAACAAAGATGAAGTGTTGAGTTATGGATTAATGGATAAGCCTTTCTTTAAAGAATCGATTCCTATGTTAGAAACGCTTCAACAGCCTTTCTATACAAAGTTCATAACTGTATCCCATCATTTCCCTTATGCCATGGACCAAGAGAAAACAACAATCGAAAAACATACAACAGGGGATGCATCGGTTGATAGTTATTTCCAGACAGCTCGCTATGCTGACGAAGCCCTTAAAGAATTCTTCGATTATCTGAAGGAATCAGGTTTGTATGATAACTCTGTCATCATCATGTATGGTGATCATTACGGTATCTCGGAAAATCATACAGATGCGATGTCAAAAGTGCTTGATAAAGAAGTGGGCACGTTTGAAAATGCTCAGCTACAACGTGTACCATTATTGATTCATGTTCCAGGTGTTGAAGGTGGGGAAATGCACCAATACGGAGGTCAAATCGATCTTCTTCCAACCATGCTTCATTTACTCGGAATAGAATCCAATGATTATGTACAATTCGGTTCAGATCTATTGTCAAAAGATCATAATGAAATTGTACCTTTCCGTAATGGAGACTTCGTATCGCCAGAAGTTACTTCTATCAAAGGAAAATACTATGACTCGAAAACTGGGGAATTGGTCGAGGAAAATGAAGACATCCTCAACTCTAAATCTAGAGTGGAGACCATGCTCAATTTATCCGACAAAGTCGTGAATGGTGACTTGCTTCGTTTCTATTCACCGAAGGGCTTTGAACCAATCGACCCAGCAGATTACGATTATACGTACAAAGAAGATGAATCGAACCAGGTTGATTCGGATAAGAAATAATGAAAGAAAGCAGGGTGGGAAGCAAATGCTTCCGACCCTGCTTTTTTTTAGGTATCTTAAGACTTTGAAGTCATCATGGTAATGTACTTTTTGATTTCTTCGGGATTTCCTGCGTATTTTTCGGCACGCTGCTCATCTTTAAGTAGTTTATCTTTTGCCTTTTTTAGAATTTCCTCACCTTTAGACTGAGGGACGACGATTACTCCATCCATGTCCCCAATAACCAAGTCCCCTGGGTTTACGGTGACTCCACCACAGGAAATGGGCAAATTGGTCTCTCCCACTCCATATTTTCCACTTGAGGCAACGGTGGTGCCTTTGCTGAATACAGGAAAATCAAGTTCCTTAATAGCACCGAGATCACGTATCACTCCATCAACCACGAGTGCCCCAATTTGCATCGTCTTCATCATGCCAATGACGAAGTCACCAGCAATGGCCCGGTATGTATCTCCTTTACTGTCGACCACCAATATATCCCCTGGACGTGCCTCGCCGATTGCTTTTAACATGGCTGAGTTATCACCAACGGGTAATTGAACCGTATAAGCCCGTCCGGCAAACCTATACCCTTCCTTTAAGGGCTTAATGCCTGAATCTACGTTGTTCATGCCCTCCATTGCATCTGAAATGGCCGTGGTAGGAATCTCTTTGAATTGTTGAATTAAATGATCCATATTCTTCATCCTCCTCATTTTAAAAAGACACCTTCATTATACATGTTATTTTAATTTTCTGATAACTAAATCCAGCTAGGTCCCAGAGGATTTCGCTAGTCGACCTGCTCACATTATTCCATATATAAAGCCCATCCTTATACAAGGATGGGCTTTATATATCAGTTGGAGACGAGTGATAATTGACCGTCTTCCATCTTATACACTTTATCGCAATATTGTAGCATGCGTTCATCATGGGTTACCATGATGGCTGCTTTCTTCCGTGACTTAACTTCTTTGGCGATAAGTTGGACGACTTCATGTCCTCGTTTGGAATCAAGGCTTGCAGTTGGTTCATCTGCAAGTATGATATTGGGTTGGTTCATGAAGGCTCTGGCGATGGCTGTCCGCTGGCGTTCTCCACCTGATAACTCGTTTGGAAACTTACTCATTTTACTTCCTAGACCTAAGTCAGTGAGTAGACTTTTAGCAAATGCTTTATCTTGCTTTGTGATCTTGCCTGCCATTTTTTTCACGACAAGTAATTGGTCAAGTACCGTTAAATACGGTATGAGGTTCGATGTTTGTAAGATAAAACCGATATCGTTCAAACGGACATTGGCCAGTTCTTTCGCATTGAGGCCACCTAGATCCTTACCATTCAGGCTGACTGCACCTGCAGAAGCTTGAAGGAGGGCTCCTGCTATGGAAAGGAAGGTACTTTTACCAGAACCGGATGGGCCAATGACGGCCACAAATTCCCCTTGTTCGACGGATAAAGAAACATCTTGAAGGGCCGCTATCTTATGGCCACCCTCTTCGTAAAATTTCGATACATGTTCAAGTTGTAATCCAGTCATTATTCTGCCCTCCCAATAGCTTGCAATGGATCGATTTTCGTGATTTTACGAACTGAAATCCATGAACTTACAACGGATATGATAAGTAAAATTATGCTGTAGATAATCACTAACTTCGTATCCAGTTCAAATGGCATGCCTGCTGGTAAGATAAGTGCCGTACCATATGTTAAGAGGATACCTACGATTATACTGATAAGTGATAATAGGAACACTTGGGAAACAATCGCTTTACCAAGGAACCCATTGCTTGCTCCAATCGCTTTCATGATGCCAAATTGGTTGGATTTTTGTAGCGTTAGTACATAGAAGAATACACCTAGGACGAAAGCTGAAATCGCAAGAAGGAAGACAAGCATCATAACGATTGTCCCATTTTCTTCCACGTAACCTGGCATACCTTGAACCGCTTGGGATTTAGTAACGATATCATAACCCTTGAATTCTTTATTTATGGAATCAACGTCAATATCTTTGCCTTGAAGCATAATGGCGTTAACAGGTTCATTGACTCCATTATCGGAACCAGGAGCCGCATAGTGAATGCTCCGCCACTTATCAAGTGTTGTAAAGACGGATGTCACATGGTTGTATGTTTGATTTTCTGTAAATCCAACAATCGTAACTTTCTCTGTCGTTCCTTCCAATTCCAAGGTATCGCCAAGCTTAAAGCCTTCTTCCTTGAATGAATCATTTACGACAACATCTTTGGGACGATCTTTAGATAGAGCATGTCCTTCGATGATTTCAGGCTCCAGGAAGCTACCGGGTTCTATCGCAAGCAAGGCGATATCCGTTTTTTCCTCCGTTGCGTCAGTATCCCCTTTTAAAACAGTTGCCATTGAATGTCCCATGGGAGATACAGCTTTGACTTCCGGGAATTCCTTTAGTTCATCTGCAAGATCTCCACTAAACATGGACCGTGTCATCGAGTTTCGGGATCCTTCTTCAAAGACTACATAATCGGCATCCATATTCTTGAAGGATGCGGCACTTAATGTAGAAAGTCCATTGCCAAGTCCTGAAAGGATGAAGACTAGCCAAGATATGAGCACTAGGATGATACCTATCATCATGAATCGGAATTTTCCGTGCTTGAGTTCCTTTAGTGCAAGATACATCGTAACACCTCTTTAGTTTTATAGTGATTAGTCAGTTATGACTATTACTCCTAAAGTATAGTACCGTCTGTATTAATAGTCAAATAGAAATTCCATGCAAACAAAAAACCCCACCGAGTAGGAAGTGCACGCTACTTGGCAAGGGTTTAGACTATCATGTACTTTTCAGTTCTTTCAGCTGATCCTTAAGTGTGAGTACGGTGTTTTTGATGAATTCCGTTTCTGCTTCAAGCATGGCAATCTTATGAGCTACGGCAAAATCGACGCCATGTCCTGAACCGTGTACGGGAGTCTTTTTTAACACGGTAATCAGTTTCGCATTCTCTGTGAGCTTGTTTTCAAGAGCTGGAATGACATTTTCCAAGGGGAGGTGATCAATGAACATCAGGCCGATATCCCCGCTGAACTTTACACTTTCCGCAGAGGAGAGGTTTTGAATGAGCAGCTCGTAGAAATATTGTTTTCCCTTTTCATTAATGGAATACACTTTACGAGGTGGTCTGTTGCCTTCTTGCTCAGTGTGTACCTCAATGTAGCCTTGTTTACTTAATTTATCTAATGTTGCATAAGCGGTTGGCTTCTTCATATCTGTAATGGTACTTAAGTTTCTTTCTATGAATTCATTAATTTGGTAGCCATGTTGACTCTGGGCCATAAGTAATCCAAGTAAAATAAGTGATCGCGTATCCATAATGGGGCCCCTTTCCGATGGTATCTACTCTTATAGTAGCATGTTTTACATCAAATCTATAGCAAGAGTTGGCTTGATAAACGGATGAAGCGAAGCCCATAGTCTTTTCTGAAAAGAGACCAATGGACGAAGCGGGTCTACCGGGGATTGCATCATTCGGTGTTTCTGCTTCGCTTTGTTAAACCCAGGCTTATGAGAAATTACATGTGTACTGTTTTCTAGCGGGTATAATGGGTATAGTAGTGGAAAGAAGAGAAGAAGAAGGAGGAAACGATACGTGATCATTGTATATATTAGTCTGGCCCTCTTTATTGGTTCGATTATTTATTTAGCATTTTTTGCTTTTAAGACATTTAAGGATTCTAAACCAACCATTGATAATGTAAATGAAACTGTTGCGCGCATGCAGGCGAAAACAGATCAGATTAAGTCGGAGACGGATCATCTTGCGGAGACACAGCAGGAAATCACAGAAGATGTTCAATATAAAAAAGAAGCGGTTCAGTATACGGTGGATGCCGCGAAACAAACACCACAACCATTTAAGAATATCTGGCATACTATTAAAGGCGAAAAAAGGACAATGACGAGCAGAAGAAATGGGTAAGAAACGTTTGACCCCCATTAAATCGAAATGATATAGTACAGGTAATTGAAATGTTTCTAGGGTTCCGCGGTCCAAGGCCGGACTGGACCGAGAGAGACGCGCAGAGAAAAACTCTGCGTACACGGAGGGATAAAAGCCCGGGAGGTTATGTTCGTGACCTCCCGGGCTTATTCTGTATTGGAGGAAAATAAGATGGCTTGGATTCAACTCGTTATTGCTGGGTTATTTGAAGTGGTTTGGGCTACAAGTTTGAAATATACGGAAGGCTTCACGAAATTATTTCCTTCTGTCATCACGATTGTAGGCATGATTATTAGTTTTTATTTTCTGTCCTCAGCAATAAAGACGCTACCGATGGGAACGGCGTATGCGATATGGACGGGAATTGGAGCAGTCGGCGCCGTATTGGTGGGCATCATTGCGTTTAACGAACCGAGGGATGCCATACGCCTGGTCTTCGTTGGTTGTATTGTCGTAGGGATTCTTGGGTTGAAAATCACTTCTTCTGAATAATTCCTTCCCTCCTTGCAAATAGTAAGGGAAACCATATGTGAGGAGGGAAAAAAATGAAAAAATACAAAGCGTTAGTGACAACCGCAATGGTGGCTTTATTCATTACAGGATGTTCCGCGAATGAAAATGAAGGAGCAAACGAAAACCTCGGGCTGAATCGGACCAATCAGGATAGAGATTTGAGTCAAACTGGTTATAATCCTACGACGGTGAACGATAGAACGGATACTAAAACTAATAATAATAATAATAACAACAACAACGCTGGTCAAGGTAACAATCAGATGAGGGTAACTGAGAATATTGCTGACCGAATCGAGGAATTGAAGCAAGTAAAAAGAGCAAGAGTTATCGTGATCGATAATGATGCATATGTGGGTGCCGTACTCAGAAAAGGGGAAGACTCCCTTACCACGGAAGTGAAAAACAAAATTGAAGGTGCTGTAAGAAACAGTGATACTTCCATCAATGATGTTCATGTATCGACCAACCCCGATTTTGTAAAGAGGATGGATCAATACGTGAAAGATGTTAAAAGTGGAAAACCGGTTGAAGGGTTTACCGATGAGTTTCAGAATCTTGTACACAGGGTTTTCCCTAGTTAAACTAGCATATATCCATTCATGATTAAGGCTTGTCCGATTGATTTTCAGCTGAAGAGCTTGAAGATAAAGCGGGTGAGCCTTTTTTTAGGTGTAGAAAATATGTTATTGGTAATATTCTGAAGTTTCACTCTTTATAATAGAAAGATTATTGTATAATTATGTAAAGGTTATGGAGGGAGTGGTAGGTATGGAAAAGACGTGGTGGAAAGAGTCGGTTGTTTATCAAGTGTACCCTCGTAGTTTTATGGATAGCAATGGAGATGGAATAGGTGACTTGAAAGGAATCTTACTCAAGCTTGATTACTTACAGGAGCTTGGTGTGGATGTAATTTGGCTTTCTCCCGTATACAAATCACCGAATGATGATAACGGGTATGATATTAGTGATTATCAGTCAATCATGACGGAATTCGGGACGATGGATGATTTTAATCGGCTTTTAAGTGCGGTCCATGAACGGGGAATGAAAATCATGATGGATCTCGTAGTGAATCATACGTCAGATGAACACCCATGGTTCCTGGCTTCTCGTTCCTCCGTGGATGACCCGAAGCGAGATTACTATATTTGGAGACCTGGTAAGGATGGAAAGGAACCGAATAATTGGGAGTCTGTCTTCAAAGGTTCAGCATGGAAATATGATGAGGGAACGGATGAATATTATCTACACTTATTTAGCCAAAAGCAGCCCGATTTGAATTGGGAGAACCCTCAACTTCGTGAGGAAATCTATAGCATGATGAAGTGGTGGCTGGATAAAGGGGTTGATGGATTCCGGATGGATGTCATTAACTTTCTATCGAAGGACCAGCGATACATGGATGGAAACATTTTGGATGGAAAACAGCACGGCGATGGAAGTCCCTATTTCCTGAATGGACCCAGAATTCATGAGTTCTTGCAGGAAGTCAATCAACGCGTCCTTTCTGATTATGATGTGATGACAGTTGGAGAAATGCCCGGTGTTTCACCAGATGACGCGGTACTCTACACAGGGGAGGATCGTGGGGAATTACATATGGTCTTCCAATTTGAACATATGGATATAGGGGGAGGACCGGAAGGAAAATGGAATAATGAAAAATGGGATCTGAGCGATTTAAAAGGGATTCTCTCAAAATGGCAATATGGGTTGGAAGAGGTAGGTTGGAACAGTTTGTACTGGAATAACCATGACCAGCCAAGAGTTGTATCAAGATTCGGAGATGATGGGGAGTATCGGGTGGAAAGTGCGAAGATGCTTGCTGCTTGTCTTCATATGTTAAAGGGGACACCCTATATCTACCAGGGGGAAGAGCTGGGAATGACCAATATCGCTTTTGAAAGCATAGAAGAGTATCGTGACATAGAAACGATGAATTCCTATGAAGAATTAGTGAATACGTATGGATGGTCAAAAGAAAAGATGATGGCTGCCATTCATGCACGTAGTCGAGATAATGCGCGAACACCCATGCAGTGGAATGATGGACGGAATGCGGGATTCACGACAGGAACTCCATGGATCGGCGTGAATGCCAACTACCCGGAAATCAATGCAGAGAAGGCCTATAATGATCATCAATCCATTTTTCATTTTTATAAAAAGCTCATTCAATTACGTAAACAACATGACATTATCGTATATGGTCGTTTTGATTTACTTTGTCCGGATGATGAACAGATTTTTGCCTATACGAGGACGCTAGGTGAGGAAAAGGTGCTTGTGCTATGCAACTTTAAGGGACAAGAAGCGACTTTGACGATACCGACGGCGTTACATTCATTAAAGGCTACCCTGTTGATCGGCAATTATGAGCAGGAGGAAAGCGACACGGTCTCCAGTGAACCGTTGCGTCCATATGAATGCCGTGTCTACCTTTTGAAATAAGAAAAGACCTGAACTTCTCTGTTGAAGAGAGATTCAGGTCCTTTTTTTTATTTCACTTTTAGATCACATTCCTCAAGGGGAATGATTTTGGATTTATGTTTAATTTTATATCCGAGCCAGAGAACGAAGAACAAAAGAAGACCAATGTAGGAAACAAACATGGAGTTCCAATCAATTCCGTCTGTGCTGAAAGCTTGATAGCCTTGTCCAAGGATGATGAAGAGGCAAAGGACAAGCGCAAAAACCGGACCGAACGGAAAGGTTCTTGAACGGTATGGGAGGTCATTTAAATCCAGACCTTGAGCGATATAAGCTTTTCGGAATCGATAGTGGGCAAGGGCAATCCCGACCCATGTGACGAAACCAGCCATGCCGGAAGCGTTCAGTAACCAAATATACACGACTCCATCCCCGAAGAAGGAAGCCAAGAAAGCAAGACATCCGACTAAAGAAGTCACGATAAGAGCATTTACAGGTACGCCTCTTTTATCAAGCTTGCCAAGGAACTTCGGTGCTTTTCCGTCACGTGCTAAATCCCATAGCATACGGGTTGAGGCATACATGCCAGAGTTACCAGCTGAAAGTACGGATGTTAAAATGACTGCGTTCATGACAGCAGCGGCAAAGGCAAGGCCTGCGCGTTCAAAAACAAGCGTAAATGGACTGACGGCAACATCTTCACTTAGTAAACGTGCATCCGTGAAAGGAATGATCATTCCTATGACAAAGATTGCTAGGATATAGAATAAGATAATGCGCCAAAAAACGGATTTGATCGCCCTAGGGATGTTTTTCTCAGGATCTTCACTTTCTCCAGCGGTTACTCCAAGCAATTCCGTTCCTTGGAAGGAGAAGCCAGCTGCCATGAAGACTCCTAGAATGGTAAAGAAGCCTCCATTAAATGGCCCATCACCCATGGTGAAATTAGAAAAACCAATCGGATCATTTCCGCCCATGATGCCAAAAATGATTAAAAAACCAGTAATTAAGAAGATAATGACGGTCACGATTTTAATCATTGCAAACCAATATTCGGCTTCGCCAAAGCCCTTAACGGACATATAGTTAATTAAGAACATGATGAGTAATGCAACGGCACTCCAAATGAATGATGGAGTATCCGGGAACCAAAATTTCATGATCAGGACAACGGCCGCCAATTCAGCTGCTATCGTGATGGCCCAGTTATACCAATAATTCCACCCAATCGCAAAACCGAAAGAGGGATCGACGAATTTGGATGCATAAACGCGGAACGAACCGGCAACTGGCATATAAGCAGCCATCTCGGCAAGGCTTGTCATTAAATAAAAAACCATGGCGCCAATTACCGCATAAGCAACTAATGCACCACCGGGGCCAGCCGTATGAATGGCACCACCACTCGCTAAAAATAGTCCGGTGCCGATTGTTCCACCTAGAGATATCATCATAAGGTGCCTAGCTTTCAGACTCCTTTTCAGTTCAGTAGGATTTGAATTTTGTTGTTGATTTTTCAATTGATGTTACACTCCTTTTTATGGGAAGGGGACGGAATATAAAAAAAACAGCAGTCGAAAAAGATCGACGGCTGTATATAGATACCCGTTTAATCCTTCCGAAGATAGCTCCCCACGTTTTATGAAAACGTGACAGTGATGTTCCTGTTCGAAAACATCGCCAGCCTAGAAATACAAGGAATATTTCTACACTTCGGCAACTTATCCTTTCAAACGGAGTCGTCAACTTTCCTGAATCTCGTCCGTGTTACTTTTATAAGCCGCAGCCTCTAACTCATCGGTAAATGAGGAAGTATTCAATTCGTACTGTTAATAACGCGAATTTTAAATGGTGACATACAGTTTGTGAGTCACTGAATGAAATTTGCTATATTAAAATTATAAAATATTCCTCTAGAGAGCGCAATGTTTATTTTTCAAGTATCTTTTTCCCTAATTAGACATGAATCAAACCATTTAGTGTTCAAATAGATAATATAGGTGAATAATAAAAACAAATAATTCTGATTATTATACACTTTTTCGCGTTATAAGGCTGAAACCTAGCTTTACATGTTTGATCGTGGCAGGATCCTCAAAAAGGTCAACAGCCATTCTCCCAATCGAATCCAAGGGTAGGGATATAGTCGAGATGTCCAGCATTTCGCTAATACTATCGTTATTGAAACCAAGGATGGCGACGTCTTCAGGTATCTTAACTCCCGCTTTTTGAGCGGAAATGATGAAGCCAGCTGCCGTATCATCGTTCGTTATAATGATGGCCTCTGGCTTATCCTGCATGGCGACCCATTCTTGAAAGGCCCTTTCTCCGTCTTTGATATAGTAACTGCCTTCAAACAGCCATTCCTCTTTACTTATAAAATGATGTTTTTTCATGCTATCTTCAAACGCCTTTATCCGAAGTGAACTATTCCTGCTCTTTTTTCGCCCAAGGCTGTAGCCTATTTTCTTATATCCCTTGTTTACCAAGTAGTCGAGGGCTGAGGAAAAGGCGGCATAATGGTCGATGCTGATCGAAGAAAATTCTGACTGCGATGTATCTTCACATAAGATAATCGGACCGTAGACATGATACTCCAAGAGCACTTTCATTTCTGAGATTCTAGAACAGACGATGATGCCATCGAGTTGCTTCATTTGTAACATTTTCAGTGCTTGGATTTCTTTCTCTCTTTCATATTGTGTTTGGAAGATGACAATATGGTAACCAAGGACATTTGCTTGTTTATTAATTCCCTGGATGATTGCTCCGTAATAGGGGTGATTGGTGTATGGAATGATGACGCCAATCAGATGAGTCTTGCCTTTCGTAAGATGGATGGCGTTGATATTTCTCGTATAGTTCAATTGCTCGATGGCCTTTAGTACACTCTTTCTCTTTTCCTCACTTACATAAGGATGGTTATTCATCACGCGAGATACGGTCGTAATCGATACACCTGCATATTCAGCGATTTTTTTTATGTTCGTCATTAGATCACCATTTTTCGTTTTTTACAGTCTACCCTATGAAACCCATTTCAGAGCAAGAGAACGAAAGCATAAAGGGGAAATGCCTTCATGCTGGGACTTGTTCTGGTATGGGTTTCATCCTTTAAGATTAATAAAAGTCTTGAAGGAGGGATGAAGATGTTAACGACTTTGCTTTGTTTGATCGTGCTTTGCGGGATTGAGTTGGGGTTAGCTTATCTAGCAGTAAAATCACAAAAATGATTTAAAGCTTTGCTTCATAATAAAAAACGGAAATCGCCCATGACCCGAGATGAAGAAGTAAGAGAATACCTAGAACAGGGGCAACAGAGAGTTTTACGCCAAAAAATAATAAGAAGAAAAAGATATAGATCCCAAAAAGGGTGAAAAACCAGCTGGTTGCCCGTGCTTTAGTTCGGATGAGGTCAAATCGTTCATCCAATCCCCGTCGCTTGGCAGCGGCACGGCGACCTCCCCTTAATCCAGCCAGCCCTCCGATGATGCCAAGGGTACTTCCTAAAAAAGCCCACCAGTTAAAATCCATTACATTTCCTCCTCCTCAAATAGAAATATATCCTCAATGGTCAAATCGAACACTTTTGCCAGTTTGTAAGCAAGCTTGATGGATGGATCGAATCTTCCGGATTCTATAGAAATAATCGTCTGCCGGGATACGCCCGTTAGTTCGGATAGCTTTTCTTGTGTAAGTTGATGAGACTTGCGCATATCCCGTAATTTGTTTTTCAACCCCTCAGGCTCCTTTCTTTAATGTAAAGCTCACTGTACGTAAAGTATACTTTACAAAAGTTGTTTTGTATATATTTTCCTGCATTAAATTTCTTCAGTCCAACATTTAAAAATTTGCACTTTTTACGAATAATTGTGTATAGTATAAAATAAGTTGTATAGAGGAAACATTCTAGCGCGTAGGACAAAATATAACGGATTTTTTTTGGCCTAAATCTTGCCCTTGGTAAACTTTTTTATATAGGGCTATAAAATGGAGGGGAATACATGAAGTTTTTGAAATGGGTTGGAAGCTTGCTTATGGCAGTGGTCATGATATCAGGATGTAGCAATGAACCATCGAATCACGTTCAAGGAAAGCTGAATGTAGTAGCTACGACGGGGATGATTGGGGACTTGGTCGAGAATATCGGCGGTGAACATGTGAAGGTCACAAGTTTAATGGGGCCGGGAGTCGACCCCCACCTATATAAGGCAACGCAGGGGGACGTGAAAACACTTGATTCAGCTGACATGATTTTTTATAACGGTGTGCACCTTGAAGGGAAAATGACGGATATCTTTGAAATGATGAGTAAGGAGAAACCGACGATTGCGGTGACGAAAGACTTTACGGGGGATCAGCTTCATAAGGTCAGTGAAACGGAACATGACCCGCATGTCTGGTTTGATGTAAAGCTTTGGATGGTGGCAGCGGAAGCCGTGAAGGAAGAGCTGATTGCAAATGACCCGGACCATGAAGCTAGTTATCTAGAAAATTATGAAGCCTATGTTATCCAGTTGAAGGAACTTGATGAATATGTCCATGAGGAGATAAATAAGATTCCGGAGAATCAGCGGGTCCTCGTCACGGCACATGATGCTTTTGGGTATTACGGCAAATCATATGGATTGGAAGTGAGAGGGCTTCAGGGGATGAATACTCTATCGGAATATGGTTCGAAGGATGTAACGGATATGCGTGAATATCTTGTGGAAAATGAAATCAAAGCCATTTTCGTGGAATCAAGCGTACCGAAAAAGGCTATCGAAGCGGTCATTCAGGGAGCTGAAAAGCAAGGCCATAGCGTGGAAATAGGCGGCGAGCTGTTCTCGGATGCAATGGGGGAAAAAGGCACGGAAGAAGGAACCTATATCGGAATGGTCCGGCATAATACCGATACGATCGTGAAGGCATTAAAATAGGAGGAAATGGGATGAATTATGCGTTGAAAGTCGAGAATCTGACGATAGCTTATCATAAAAAGCCGGTGGTCGAAGATGTTACATTCGAGGTTCCGGAAGGGAATCTGATTGGTATCATCGGTCCGAATGGGGCGGGGAAATCCACCTTGATCAAGGGGATTCTTGAATTGGTTCCAAGACTAGCCGGGAAAGTCACGATCCATGGTGCTTCTTATAAATCCATGAGGAAGAGTATCGGTTATGTACCACAGCGAGAATCGGTGGACTGGGATTTCCCGACAAATGCACTCGATGTCGTGATGATGGGCAGGTACGGGCACCTGGGCTGGTTGAAGCGTCCCGGGAAGGCTGAACGAATGAAGGCGATGGAATGTCTGGAAAAAGTAGGAATGGTTGAGTATGCTGACCGTCAGATTAGTCAGCTTTCCGGCGGGCAGCAGCAACGGATTTTCCTGGCACGGGCGTTGGCGCAGGAAGCGGACATCTATTTCATGGATGAACCATTTGTGGGCGTTGATGCCGCAACGGAAAAGGCAATCATCCAGCTATTGATGGAGCTGAAAGAAAAAGGGAAGACAGTTCTTGTAGTGCATCATGATTTGTCGACTGTGAAGGAATATTTCGATTGGACGATGTTGCTGAATAAAAAGGTGATGAAGATTGGTCCGACAGAAGAGGTCTTCATTCCTGAGTTTTTGCAGGAGACATATGGAGGACGGTTAGCGATATTATCCGATGCTGAGTCAGGCTTGCTATTGAAATGAGGTGTACACGATGAACGTTCTGGATATACTTGCGGACCCCAACACAAGATGGATATTGCTAGGCACCATGTTCCTTGGCTTAAGCAGTGGAGTCATCGGAAGTTTTGCTTACTTGAGAAAACAATCCCTATTGGGTGACACGCTCGCACATGCGGCCTTGCCTGGGATTTGCGTCGCTTTCATAGTAACAGGGGTGAAGTCGACCTCCTTCTTTCTGATCGGAGCGGCCGTCGCAGGTTTAGTGGCGGTTTTTCTGATTAGCATACTGACGAGGTACAGTAAAATCAAACAGGATGCGGCACTAGGCATCGTATTGACTTCATTCTTTGGATTGGGAATCGTATTGCTAACCCAAATCCAGCAGAGTGAATATGGAAACCAAAGCGGACTGGACACTTTTCTGTTCGGGCAAACGGCATCGATGGTGATGTCGGATGTGTATATGATGATGACCGTTTCCTTTATACTCATTTTCACTTGTACGTTATTTTTCAAGGAATTTAAGCTATTGTCCTTCGATCCTGGATTTGCCAAGGGGATGGGATTGCCGGTCGTATTCCTCGACTATTTCATCATGATGCTGATAGTGGCGGCTGTCGTCATCGGCATTCAGGCGGTAGGGGTAGTGTTGATGGCATCCTTGCTGATTACCCCAGCCGTTTCTGCCAGGTACTGGACGGAGCGCCTGCATATCATGGTCATACTCTCTGGAATTTTCGGTTTGCTGAGCGGGGTGTCCGGGACATTAATCAGCACGTCGGTCAATAACCTGCCAACAGGCCCTTTGATTGTTTTATCGGCCACGGTCTGGTTTTTCTTTTCCATGCTTTTTGCTCCTAAACGTGGAGTCATCTCCAAGACGTGGAGAAGGGTTTCGGCAAAAAAGATCTATGTACATGAACAGGAAAAAAGGAAAGGAAGCCATTCAGCATGAACGATTTTTGGATTATCTTAGTCGGGGCACTTGTAGCGAGTTCCTGCAGTGTACTGGGGTGTTTTTTAATAGTAAGGAAGATGACCTTGATTGGCGATGCAATCAGTCACTCGGTTTTACCCGGCATCGTATTGGCGTTTTTAATAACGGGGTCGCGTGATTCGATTCCCATGCTGATTGGTGCAGCAGCACTCGGTTTACTTACCGTATTCTTAATCCAGCTATTCCAAACATCCGGGGTTCAATCCGACGCAGCGATAGGCATCGTGTTCACTTCCCTATTCGCAGTAGGGATTGTATTGGTCAGTTTATATACACAGCAAATCGATTTTGATCTGGATCATGTCCTGTATGGCGAGATTGCATATACCCCATGGAATATGATGTCAATCGGTGGGGTTATGGCAGGGCCAAAGGCCGTTTGGATTGTAGGAAGTTGTTTCATGATCAATCTTCTCTTACTTTTTCTTTTCTTCAAGCAATTTAAGCTGGTTTCCTTCGATCCCGCACTTGCTGCAGCGATGGGCATACCGGTTATATTTTTTCACTATTTACTGATGGGTCTCGTTTCGCTGACAACTGTGGCGTCATTTGATAGTGTCGGTTCGATTTTGGTGGTGGGGATGCTCATTATTCCTGCGGCAACGGCCTATTTGCTTTCGGACCGATTAAGTCGGATGATTGTCGTCAGCATCGGGGTCGGGATCTTGAGCTCGGTCATTGGGTATTATTCAGCAACTTTTCTTGATGCTTCCATCTCAGGGTGCATGGTTGGTTCAGCCGCTTTCTTATTCGGCTTCGCTTTCCTTTTTTCACCGATCAACGGGGTGGCCACTAGGTTTATAAAACGAAGAAGGGCAAGGGAAACCCATTTATAGTACATTCCACTTAGAGGCTGCATGATTTTCACTTCATGTGGCCTTTTTGCCATCAAACTATCCTTAGATATAGTTGTGATTTTCTTTGTTTAAAGTATAATGAGTAAGTGTAATTTAAAGAAGCAGGAACCTTTTTAAGGGAGAGTTCATTATGGAAGAACAAAATAAATTTTCATCGCGAATAGATTTTTCTTTGGTCACGATATTATTGTTGTTATGTATTGGTAGTTGTTTGGCCATATACAGTGCGCAGACTACTGGACAATACGAAGAAAACTTCTTAATAAAACAAATATTTTGGTATGCGGTTGGAGTCGGGATTGTTCTCGGAATCATCACGCTGGATTCAGACCAGTTGAAGAAGATATCTTGGTATGCATATGGATTCGGATTATTGCTATTGTTATTATTGCTTGTCATGCCAGATTCCATTGCGCCCGTTCGTAATGGTGCGAAAAGTTGGTTCATCATTAAGCCACTGGGATCGATACAGCCCTCGGAATTCATGAAGGTTTTTCTCATTTTGGCCTTGGCGAATGTCATTTCAAATCATCATCTCAAGAATACGTTGAAAACCATCCAAACCGATCTCTGGCTCCTTGTTAAGATAGGGCTTGTGACGGGAGCTCCGTTGCTGTTGATCATGCAACAGCCGGATTTAGGTACATCGCTTGTTTTAATGTCAATCATGATCGGAATGATCTTCATTTCAGGGATATCATGGAAAATCTTGCTTCCAATCGTGACAGCGGGTATCGTTGCCGTTTCCACCATCATGTACTTCGTCCTCTGGCATCCGGAATTGCTTGAGAAAATAGGTGTGAAAACGTATCAGTTCGGCCGTATTTATTCATGGCTGGATCCTTATAACTATGCGAGTTCGGAAGGGTATCATTTGACAAAATCCTTGCTGGCCATAGGTTCAGGGCAGACCACAGGTAAGGGTATTGGGTCAAGGGAAGTATATTTACCGGAAAGTCATTCGGATTTCATCTTTAGTATCATCGGGGAAGAATTCGGCTTCATCGGTTCCAGTATCATTATCTCATTGTTCTTCTTATTGGTTTACCATATTACAAAAACCGGCATGGAAACGCGGAATAATTTCTATACATATATTTGTGTGGGCATCATCAGCATGTTAACGTTTCACGTGTTTCAAAATATCGGAATGACGGTCGGCGTATTACCGATCACCGGAATTCCGCTTCCATTCATCAGTTACGGGGGAAGCTCGCTCATGGGGAATATGATGGCCATGGGCTTGATATTCAGCATAAGGTATCATTATAAAAAGTACATGTTTTCGACGGATATATAAAAAACGCCGGCCATTCACCATGGCCGGCGTTTTTATAGTTATTGAAGCTTTGAACCGGATGGGAATTGATCTTTATATCCAGAGAACTGTTGGTAGGACTGGCCTAAACTATCGGTTTGTGCCTTTTCCAAGCCATACCATCCTTTTTCGAACATCAGGTTATAAAGTTCCCGTTGCATTTCCTGGGTTTCTTTTGAGACCGAGAAAACATCTTGAAATAAAGCTTGGTTACTCATCTCATGGAGGGCAACTGAATAAGAGTTACAGAAATACTTCTCTGTTGCCAGCATGTCATTTGTAAAATCGCGGTCATTCATTTCTGGTGTTTTGGCAATGGTTGATTCGGGATTTTGGACCTTGTTTTGATTAGGCATCAAGAAACCTCCTTTACTGGAATTGTTGTTGGCTTTGCTGTTGGTTTGGATTTAAGTGGGACAAGATGGTGTCATAATGACGTTGATGCATCTGTCCACAGCGGGTTAAAGCGTTTATGATTTGAGGATCTTTACATTGTTTAGCGTAAAAGTGTGCTTTTTTAATCGCAATCAAGTTCCAGGAAAGCATATCGGTAAGGTACATACTATCTTTTACAGATACCATTTCGGGTGGCTGTTTCATGAAACCGGTCGTTTGTTGCTGATTGTTCATCGAGTTTTGTTGTTCCATCATCTTACCTCCTTCATTGTGGTCTGAACGAGATTAATTTCCCCTGTTTTTAATTTTATATTCGAGAAGAGCAAGTGACTGAATATACATGAAGGATATAAGAGCCTAACCCTAAGATCTATTTTTCCAAACAGGGATGTGGAGGGAACGCAGATGGAACTAATGAGGGATTTCTTTCTCTACCTATCGAAGAATAAACCATTGACTAAGGCTGCACGGAGATATGGATTGCGTTTTGGGGCAGCCCGCTTTGTTGCCGGAGAAACTTTGGATGAAGCGACCAAGGTCATTGCAGAACTAAATCGAAAAGGGTTATCTGTGACGATAGATTATCTAGGTGAATTCATAGATCATGAGCAGGAAGCAGAAGAGATGGCAAACCAGTGCATCGATGCGATTCGAGCCATTTCCGAGCATAGTCTCGATTCCCAGTTATCCTTGAAACTGACTTCGATGGGTTTGGATATTTCGGAGCATGTTGTCATGAAGAATATGAGAAGGATTTTAGAAGAAGCGAAAGCTGCCCAGGTATTCGTTACGCTAGATATGGAAGATTTTCCGCGCTGTCAGCCAACATTAGAAGTGTTCAAAAAACTAAAAGCTGAATATAATGATCTTGGTACGGTTATACAAGCATATCTTTATCGGACGGAGAAAGACCTCGATGAGTTGAATTCTTTTCATCCGAATCTCCGACTGGTTAAGGGAGCGTATAAAGAGCCAACGAACATCGCCTTTCCGGAAAAAGAGAAGGTGGATGCGAACTTCAAGAAAATCATTAAGAAGCATCTGCTAAATGGGAACTATACGGCTGTCGCCACCCATGATGATAAAATCATTGATTATACGAAAAAGTTCGTCAAGAGTCATGGCATCAGCACGGATCGGTTTGAATTTCAAATGTTATTCGGCATCCGTAATGAAAAGCAATTGGAATTAGCTGAAGAGGGTTATAAGGTTAGGGTGTATGTTCCATATGGAACGGATTGGTACGGATATTTCATGCGCCGCCTAGCGGAGAGGCCAGCCAATGTTGCCTTCGTTTTAAAGGGGATATGGAAGAGGTAGCAGAAGTAAGAGCCGGCCCGGATATGGGACGGCTACTCTACTTTGGACTCTATTTTTTAAATTGATTGTTCTGGCTGTTCACCTTATTCTTTCCATTGTTACGTTCACCGCCAGGACCCGCGTTTCCTTTCACGCTTGCGGCACTTACGGCTCCTTTGGAAGGATTATCTTTATGCTTCATGAGTATACGTCACCTCCTGTTCGTTATTTTCTTCTAAAGAGTGAAAACTAACCAGGGGTTTTACGATAAAAATATTTAATTTTTCCTGTTTAATCATTGCAGAATTTCCAAATTTATTCTATATTAGTAATAAGAATAAATATTCAAAATTTTTTTGGGACAAAAATGAATGAGCATTCATTCAATACATTGTGTAAGGGGGATATGAACTTGGTTCGACAAATACGAAAGGCTGCTGTTCTAGGGTCAGGAGTTATGGGATCAGGGATTGCTGCACACCTTGCTAACATCGGCATTCCGACTTTATTATTGGATATTGTACCTCGTGAACTCACGGAGGACGAGAAGAAAAAAGGTCTTACATTAGAAAATAAACAAGTACGTAACCGCATTAGTCAGACTGCGATTACTAAACTTCTAAAACAAAAACCAGCTCCGTTATCAGCAAAAGGCAATCTGGCCTTGATTGAAGCGGGGAACCTGGAAGATGATATAAGCCGTTTAAATGAAGTAGATTGGGTAATTGAAGTGGTCGTGGAGAGACTTGATGTGAAGCAGAGTGTGTTTGCTCAGGTTGATAAATACCGTAAATCGGGCAGCATCATTTCTTCCAATACATCAGGTATATCAATTGAGGCGATGGCCGAGGGACGTTCTGAAGATTTCCAAAAGCATTTCTTGGGAACTCACTTTTTCAACCCTCCACGCTATTTGAAACTTTTGGAAGTCATTCCTACGAAAGCCACTGCTCCTGAAGTGCTTGAATATATGAAGCAATTTGGTGAAGACGTTCTTGGTAAAGGAGTGGTCGAAGCCAAAGATACACCGAATTTCATCGCCAACCGCATCGGTACGTATGGGCTGCTAGTTACCCTTCGTGAAATGCAAAAAGGCGGGTACAGCGTGGGTGAAGTGGATTCTGTAACAGGTCCATTGATTGGCAGGGCGACGAGCGCAACATTCCGTACGCTTGATGTAGTTGGTCTTGATACTTTTGCACATGTTGCGAAGAACGTATATGACCAGGTTGAAGGAGAGGAAAAGGAAGTTTTCCGCATTCCTGACTTCATGAATAAAATGCTTGAAAACGGTTGGCTTGGAAGTAAATCCGGACAAGGATTTTTCCTGAAAAAAGGCAAGGAAATCCTTGAGCTGAACCCTGAAACACTTGAATACGAACCACGGAAAAAACTGAAAACGCCTTCTATAGAAATGGCGAAACAGGCAAAAGGTCTTTCTAATAAAATGAAAGCGCTTGTTTATAGTGATGACCGTGCTGGCCTCCTGCTTTGGAATGTGTTGAATCCAGCCCTTGTGTATTCTGCACAACTGCTAGGGGACATTGCTGACGATATTGTGGCAATTGACCAGGCAATGAAATGGGGCTTCGGTTGGTCTACAGGACCTTTCGAAACGTGGGACGCAATTGGTGTCGAAAAATCAGTAGCACGCCTAGAACAAGAAGGTGTCACTGTTCCTCAATGGGTGAAGGAAATGCTGGAGAAAGGCATCACTTCATTCTATAAAGAAGAAAATGGTGTAGTTTCCTACTATCACAATGGTGAATATAAGGAACTTCTTGAGAATCCAAAGGTGATCAACCTGAAAGCGATCAAGAAGCAAAAAGGCGTAATCAAGAAAAACAGTGGTGCAAGTTTGATTGATATTGGCGACGGAGTCGTACTTCTGGAGTTCACGTCACCGAACAATGCAATTGGTCTTGATATCATGCAGATGATCAATGCAGCTGTTGACGAGGCTGAAGCAAATTATAAAGGTTTGGTCATTGGAAACCAAGGCAAAAACTTCTGTGTAGGCGCCAATATCGCCATGATGTTGATGGAAGCCCAGGATGACAATATTTTCGAATTGGATATGGTGATCAGCCAATTCCAAAAAGCGATGTTGAAAATTAAATATAGTGCGGTCCCTGTCGTCGTGGCGCCATTCAATATGACGCTTGGCGGAGGTGCAGAAGTTTCCCTTCCTGCGGCGCGCATTCAAGCGACTACAGAAACGTATATGGGTCTAGTGGAAGCTGGCGTTGGCTTGATACCTGGTGGCGGCGGAACCAAAGAACTTTATGTGAAAACATTGAAGAGCATGCCAAAAGGCGTCGACTTTGATTTGCAGAAGGTTGCGAATCGCGTATTTGAAACCGTTGCCATGGCTAAGGTTTCTACTTCTGCCGAAGAGGCGCGGGAAAATAATTTCCTTGGTGCTTCCGATCGAATCAGTGTGAATTCCGACCATCAGTTATATGATGCGAAGCAGTCAGTCATTTCGATGTATGACCAAGGTTACACAGCACCAACCCGCACGAAAATCCCTGTGGTTGGTGAGACCGGTTATGCCGCACTTCTTTTAGGGGCAGAAGCGATGCGTCTTTCAGGCTTCCTCTCCGAGCATGACCTAGTCATCGCTAAAGAGCTTGCGTATGTCCTGGCTGGTGGGAAACTTCCATTCGGTACAGAAGTAGATGAACAATATATCCTGGACCTAGAAAAACAAGCATTCTTAAAATTGATTTCAACACCGAAATCACAACAAAGGATGCAACACATGCTTGTTAAGGGAAAACCACTTCGTAACTAATTGATCGTCCAAAGATAGAGTCAAATAACTAAAGTTCAATAGGTTGATAGCTTAAAAATGAAGTAAGGGGGATCCTCATGAAAGAAGCAGTAATAGTAGCTGGAGCAAGGACTCCGGTAGGAAGAGCAAAAAAAGGTTCTCTTGCTAACGTTCGTCCAGATGATTTAGGGGCTCTTGTGGTAAAGGAAACGTTGAAGCGTGCTGGAAATTATGAAGGCAATATCGATGATTTGATCATCGGCTGTGCGATGCCAGAGGCAGAGCAAGGCCTGAATATGGCAAGGAATATCGGAGCATTGGCTGGCTTGCCATACACGGTGCCGGCCATTACCATCAATCGTTACTGTTCGAGTGGTTTGCAAAGCATTGCATATGGAGCGGAACGAATCATGCTCGGCCAAAGCGATACGGTCATAGCAGGTGGCGCAGAATCTATGAGTCTAGTGCCTATGATGGGCCATGTTACCCGTCCGAACGCACATCTTGCTGAAACGGCGCCTGAGTATTACATGGGTATGGGGCACACAGCCGAAGCTGTAGCGAATAAATATGGGATTTCCCGTGATGACCAAGATGCATTTGCTGTACGCAGCCATCAAAGAGCGGCGAAGGCCATTGCAGAAGGGAAATTCTCTGATGAAATCGTTCCGGTAGACGTAACTCTCCGTTCTGTAGGTCCGGATTTGAAACTGCAGGAAAAGAAATTTCAATTCACTCAAGATGAAGGCGTCCGTGAGGGGACGACAGTCGAAGTCCTTAAAAAGCTAAGACCGGCATTTTCTGTAACTGGATCCGTTACCGCAGGAAATTCATCGCAAACAAGTGATGGAGCTGCTGCCGTCATGGTGATGGAGGGAGAGAAAGCTTCCTCTTTAGGCATGAAGCCAATTGGTAAGTTCCGTTCCTTTGCGGTAGCGGGAGTTCCGCCTGAAATCATGGGGATCGGCCCAATCGCTGCGATTCCTAAAGCATTAAAACTTGCAGGGCTTGAGCTATCTGATATCGGTTTGTTCGAATTGAATGAGGCGTTCGCTTCTCAATCCATTCAAATCATCCGGGAGCTTGGCTTGAACGAAGAGATTGTCAACGTCAATGGAGGGGCCATCGCCCTTGGTCATCCACTTGGCTGTTCGGGTGCCAAATTGACCCTAAGCCTGCTTCATGAGATGAAACGCAGAAACCAACAATTCGGAGTCGTCACCATGTGTATCGGCGGCGGTATGGGTGCTGCCGGAGTATTCGAATTATTAGCATAGAACCTTTTATCCGGATGCAGGTGTAATCACTGTATCCGGCCTTCAATGAAACTTACGATAATGAAACTTACCATATAGGAGGAATTTTTATGTCCAATCCAACAACAGAAAACTTGATTAAAGGTGGAGCATTTTTAGTCGAAGATATTACGTATGATCAAGTGTTTACACCAGAGGATTATTCTGATGAGCACAAAATGATTGCCAAAACTTCTGAAGATTTCGTAGTGAACGAGGTCCTTCCGCAAGTTGAACACTTAGAAAACCATGAATTTGACCGTTCTGTAAAATTGCTGAAGCATGCTGGGGAAATTGGCTTACTAGGCGCTGACGTACCAGAAGAATATAGCGGTCTTGGCCTTGATAAAATCAGCTCTGCATTAATTACGGAGAAAATGGCACTTGCTGGCGGATTCGGAATTACGCACGGTGCGCACGTAGGAATCGGTTCTTTACCAATCGTATTATTCGGTAATGAAGAGCAAAAACAAAAATACCTTCCACTACTTGCAACAGGTGAAAAAATTGCGGCATATGCTTTAACTGAACCGAGCTCGGGATCTGATGCGTTGGGTGCGAAAGCAACGGCAAAATTGAATGCAGAAGGCACTCATTATATTTTAAATGGAGAAAAACAATGGATCACGAATGCAGGATTTGCAGATGTATTCTGTGTTTACGCAAAAATCGATGGCGAACAGTTTTCCGCTTTCATCGTAGAACGTGAATATCCTGGTGTATCTACAGGTGCCGAAGAAAAGAAAATGGGCATTAAGAGTTCTTCTACACGTACATTGATCCTTGAAGATGTAGCCGTTCCGGTTGAGAACCTTCTAGGTGTCGCGGGTAAAGGCCATGTCATTGCCTTCAATATCTTGAACATCGGACGTTATAAATTGGGTGTCGGTGCAGTAGGCGGTTCAAAACGTGCTCTTGAACTTACAGCTGCTTATACAAATCAGCGTCAGCAGTTCAAAACGAAAATTTCTGATTTCAACCTAACAAAAGAAAAATTAGCGACGATGGCTTCTAAAATCTATGCCGCGGAAAGCTCTGTTTATCGTACGGTCGGCCTTTATGACCAAAGACAAAGCAAACTGACTGATGAGCAAGTAAAAGACGGTAAATCCATGGCCGCAGCCGTTGCTGAATACGCAATCGAGTGTTCATTGAATAAATTCTTCGCTTCGGAAGTGTTGGATTATGTAACTGATGAAGGGGTTCAGCTTCATGGTGGGTATGGCTTCATGCAAGAATATGAAATTGAGAAAGCGTACCGTGATTCTCGTATTAACCGCATCTTTGAAGGGACAAATGAGATCAACCGCTTGCTCGTTCCAGGCACATTCCTGAAAAAGGCACTTAAAGGTGAACTTCCTCTTCTTCAAAAAGCACAAGGCTTACAAGAAGAGTTAATGATGATGATGCCGGAAGAGCCAGGCGATGAGCCGTTGGCACAAGAAAAAATGCTGGTTAGAAATGCTAAGAAAATTGGCATCCTGGCTGCAGGCCTTGCTGCACAAAAATTCGGTAAAAAACTTGATCAAGAACAAGAAATCCTTTCAAATATTGCTGATATCGTATCTCTTGCCTATGCTGCTGAATCAGTGGTGCTACGTACGGAAAAAGCAATCGCGACTACAGGTCTAGAAAAGAACCAACAAAAAGTGCTTTACACTGAAATCTTCGTTCAAGAAGCTTTCAATGAAATCGAGCAACATGCAAAAGAAACGTTGATTGCTGTTGAAACTGGCGATACGTTGCGCATCATGCTTTCTTCCCTTCGCAAGTTGACTAGACATAATCCAATCAATGTTATTGCGAAAAAACGTGAAGCTTCCGTCAAAGTAATCGAAAATGAAAAATATGCACTTTAATTCTTAAAGTCTTAATCAAGGGGATGCCCATATCGGGTATTCCCTTGATTTATTTTGTAGGTTTTTCATGGGGATGCGAAGAGAGAGTCTATCGTTGTATTGCCCCAAAAAAACGGGTATTCTAAGGGAAGGTGGTGAAACGATGGGCTTAACTTTATACTGGTACCCAAAATGCGGTACATGCCGTAATGCAAAGAAGTGGCTGGATCGTCATGAGTTGCAATATGAAGCGATTCATCTCGTGGAAAATCCCCCTTCTCGGGCAGAAATTGAACAAATATATAAAAGTAGTGGACTAGAGTTGAAGAAGTTTTTCAATACGAGCGGGCAAAAATATCGCGAGCTCGGTTTAAAAGACAAACTGAAAGAAGCTTCAGAGAAAGAGATGCTCGATATATTGGCTACGGATGGCATGCTTTTGAAAAGACCAATTGTGACGGACGGTTCAAAAGTGACAGTAGGTTTCAAAGAAGAACAATTCGATCAAACCTGGAGCTAAGACTTTACAAAACATTTGGATAATTCCTTATCATAACAAAGAATCTACCTTATAATGTAATAGATAAAATATAAGCTGTAATATGGAGGGAATTAATATGTCAACGCCAAAAGAACTTCGTTATACAAAAGAACATGAATGGGTCAAAACGGAAGAGGGTACAGTACGCATAGGGATTACTGCATTCGCCCAGTCTGAACTTGGGGACATCGTTTTTGTTGAACTTCCAGAGGTCGGATCTGAACTGAAAGCGAACGAGCCCTTTGGTAGTGTAGAATCCGTTAAAACGGTTTCTGAACTTTATGCTCCTATTAGCGGCAAGGTCATTGAAATCAATGAAGAGTTAAATGACAATCCTGAATTCGTTAATGAATCTCCGTTTGAAAAAGCATGGATGATCGTCCTTGAACCATCAGACAGCAGTGAAGTTGAAAAACTGATGAGTGCAAACGAATATGATAGCCTGATAAACGGGTAAGTAAGGTGAGGGGGAGGCTTTAATTAAGCCTGCTCTTTTTCAATTTGAGTGGAGACGGGGTGATGAGATGGAATGGGATGTACCCGATAAAGTGATCATGGTTGAAGGCCTTTCAGACAAGCGCAAAGTGGCATCCGTTCTGGACGAAGAAGTCGAAATCAGATGTACCAATGGCACCATTTCTTTAACGAAGTTGGATGAAATGGTGGATGAATTGATAGGCCGGGACGTTTATATCCTTTTTGACGCAGATGAGTCAGGGGAAAAGCTAAGGAAACAATTTCGTCGGGAACTGCCGGAAGCAAGGCATTTGTACATAGATAGGATGTACAAGGAAGTCGAGGATACCCCAGAACATCACATCGCTTCCGTGCTACTGACTGCAAATATGAAAGTGAAAACTAAATTTACAAGTAAAAGGATGGAAGAGTAACTGATGGAGGAATGGAAAGAAGAAGACTTTAAGCAAGCTGTTGATCAAGGGAACACTTTTAGCTTATATCTTTACACACCTTTGTGTGGAACCTGCCAGGTGGCTTCAAGAATGCTTTCCATAACACTAGAGCTGTTCCCGGAAATGAAGGCTGGAAAAATGAACATGAATTATGTCCAGACATTGGCTGAACGATATGAAATTGAGAGCGTACCCTGTCTTTTGCTTTTTGAAAAAGGAAAGATGACAAAAAAAATATATGCCTTTCAGTCTGTTCCTTATTTGTATGGATTGCTGAAAGAGATAAGCTAAAAGCCAATCCTACATGGATTGGTTTTTTTGTTGAAGTCATGGGGGGGAAATAGCATTCGTATTAATGATTGAATATTCTAATAACTAATTGACTACCTGCTACTAAAGTGCTATATTTTGTATGAAGTACATACGTTATAGACGCATCATACACGAGGATGGAATGTCTGCCATTTACAAAACGCGCTTATCCAGGCGACATCGTTCAATAGGGAAATTTCTATGGACGGTGGCGGGAAGTTCCGACTTCTTCATATTATAAGGTTCCTTGCATATAACAAGAGAAGAGGCAATATCGCTTTAATCCCTACTAAAACAATGGAAGAAGGGGAGAATATAATGACAGAAAAAAATTACCGCTTTGAGACGTTGAGTGTGCATGGCGGTTTAAAAGTCGACGAAACGGGTGCCCGCGCCGTGCCCATTTATCAAAGTAATGCTTATTTGTTCAAAGATACAGATCATGCAGCGAATCTGTTTGGATTAAAAGAGAATGGCTATATCTATACGAGGCTTCACAATCCCACTGTCAGTGTCTTTGAAGAAAGAATGGCCCTGTTAGAAGGGGGAATCGGTGGATTGGCAGTTGCAAGCGGCATGGCCGCTATATCCCTTTCCATCCTTAATATCGCTGGTATGGGGGATGAAATCGTTTCTGCTTCAACACTGTACGGCGGGACCTATAATTTATTTGAAAATACACTCCCTAAATACGGAATCAAAGTGAAATTCGTCTCACCTGATGATCCGGAAAATTTCAAACGGGCAATCACTCCACGAACGAAGGCTATATTTGCCGAAACAATCGGCAACCCAAGCTTAAGGGTTCTTGATATCGAAGCAGTGGCGGAAATAGCCCACGAAGCAGGGATACCTCTTATCATCGATAACACTTTCGCAACGCCGTATCTGTGCCGACCAATAGACTTTGGGGCGGATATTGTCATCCATTCAGCTACAAAGTGGCTATTGGGTAATGGTACGACATTAGGGGGAGTCATCATCGACGGTGGTAAATTCGATTGGAATTCGCCTAATTATCCAGGCTTTACGGAACCTGACCCTAGTTACGATGGACTTGTCTATTACGAAGCGGTAGGGCCTGCTGCCTTTATTACGAAAGCGCGTGTGCAATTGCTTCGGGATTTGGGACCGACGTTAAGTGCTCAAAGTGCATTCCAGTTCACGCTTGGCTTGGAAACGCTCCATGTCAGGATGAAGGAACACCTGTTGAATACGAGGACAGTCATTCAATACTTGGAGAACCATCCGGCAGTCTCATGGGTTTCTTATCCGGGTAACGATGATCATCCCGATAAAGCCCTTGCAGATAAATACTTGCCTAAGGGAGCCGGATCTGTGGTGACGTTTGGAATTAAGGGGGGACGTGAAGCAGGTTCCACACTCATCAATTCGGTTGAGTTATGGTCGCATGTCGCCAATGTCGGGGATGCTAAAAGCCTAATCATCCACCCAGCAAGTACAACTCACCAGCAATTGAATGATGCAGGACTGGTCAAGGCCGGTGTCAGTGCCGACCAGGTTCGCCTTTCAATCGGTATTGAAAATGTAGACGATTTACTTGAAGATCTAGAGCAAGCGATTGAAAAAGCGACGAATATCGTGTCAGTGAATTCTCAAAGAGTTTAATGGAGAAACAGGTACACCCTAGGATTTTACATTGCACTCCTTTTTTATCTGTGTTAAAATTTCAGACATAGTAAAGTGAATGTTAAGACAAAAAAGAATAGTCCATATATAGCTCTTATCAAGAGAGGTGGAGGGATGTGCCCGTTGAAACCCGGCAACCGACAAGGATTTTCCTTGGAAAGGTGCCAATTCACACAAAGCGTAGAGGCTTTGGGAGATGAGAGGAAGGCCTGCTTTTCCCTGCCTTTCTGCTCATGCAGAAGGGCTTTTTCTATTTTCTTTGAATCATAGAGGATAGATTCATCAGGAGGCCATAAAAATAAATCGACTAAATTCATAGGCTTAATTGGATAAAGAGGTGAGCATACATGATTACATTGTCAAACGTCAGTAAACTTTTTCGAACAGGAAAAGGAAATAGCGAAACGATTCATGCCGTGAATAGTGTGAATTTAGAAATAAATAAAGGTGAGATTTTCGGAGTCATCGGATACAGTGGGGCTGGCAAGAGTACGCTTATACGTATGCTGAATGGGTTGGAACGGCCTACTGAGGGCTCCGTGAACGTTGCGGGAAATGAAGTTTCAACAATTAAAGGGTCTAAGCTTCGTAAAGCCCGTCAAGAGATTAGCATGATTTTTCAGCATTTTAATCTCTTATGGTCAAGGACCGTTCAAGAAAATATATCCTTTCCTTTGGAAATTGCGGGCATCTCCAAGCAAGAACGCATCAAGCGCGTCAATGAACTCATTAAGTTAGTTGGATTGGAAGGAAGAGAAAAAGCGTATCCATCGCAGCTAAGTGGTGGACAGAAGCAAAGGGTGGGAATAGCGAGGGCTCTTGCAAATAACCCGAAAGTGCTTTTGTGTGATGAGGCCACGTCCGCTCTAGATCCCCAGACAACCGATTCCATCCTGGAATTGCTTGTGGATATAAATCAACGCCTTGGTTTAACCATTGTCTTGATTACACATGAGATGCATGTCATTCGGAAGATTTGCAATCGAGTGGCTGTGATGGAAAGTGGACGGGTAGTCGAACAGGGAGCTGTCCTGGAAGTATTCAGAAACCCTAAAGAACAGATGACTAAGCGTTTTGTTCAGCAGGTGACGGAACCAGAAGAGACAAAAGAAACGATGGAGCATTTGTTTGAACGGTATCCAGCAGGAAAAGTGATTCAACTGACATTCGTGGGGGATCATGCAGAAAGCCCGTTGATCACAAAATTGGTACGTAATTTTGAGTTGGATGTGAACATTGTCCAGGGGAAGATATCACAAACGAGAAGCGGCTCATATGGAACATTGTTCATCCACCTTGATGGCAGTGAAGATGAAATGCTCCGCGCAATCGAATTCATAAAAGCACAGCAGGTAGGCGTGGAGGTGATTACTCATGCTTGAAGAATTATTGCCGAATGTAGATTGGGAAGACATCATAGAAGCGACGAAAGAAACGCTGTATATGACAAGTATTTCAGTTGTAGCGACCTTTTTTATAGGGATACTATTGGGGTTGCTTCTGTTTTTAACAGGCAAGGGGAATATGTGGGAGAATCGGGGCGTTAACGGTGTGTTAAGTGCTTTCGTTAATATTTTCCGTTCGATTCCATTCCTTATCTTGATTGTATTATTAATTCCGTTCACCAAATTACTTGTCGGTAGCATGATTGGTGAGAATGCGGCATTACCAGCACTCATTATCGGTGCAGCACCGTTTTATGCGCGGATGGTCGAAATCGGCCTTCGTGAGATTGATAAAGGCGTGATTGAAGCGGCTAAATCAATGGGAGCCAAAACCAGCACCATCATTTATAAGGTCCTCCTTCCAGAATCGATGCCGGCCCTTATATCAGGCATCACGGTAACATCGATTGCATTGGTTGGATACACGGCAATGGCAGGTGTCATCGGGGCTGGTGGATTGGGTAACTTAGCCTATCTGGACGGTTATCAACGGAATCACAACGACGTTACCCTGGTAGCGACGATTGTCATATTAATTATTGTCTTCATCATACAGATTATCGGTGATGTGATTACTTCTAAATTGGATAAAAGATAAGGGGAGATGAAAAGGATGAAAAAGTTTTTAGGGTTTGCATTCGTTCTAGTTTTATCAATTGCATTGGCGGCTTGCGGAACGGATAAAGAGAAAGATACAGGTAGTGGCGATAATACGAAGAAGTTAGTGGTGGGTGCATCGAATGTACCACATGCAGAGATTCTTGAAAAAGCGATTCCTCTTCTTAAAGAAAAAGGCATTGAATTGGAAGTGGAAACATTCCAAGACTATATCTTGCCAAACAAGGCTTTGAACAATAAAGAACTGGACGCGAACTACTTCCAGCACATTCCTTATTTAGAATCTCAAATTAAGGAAAATGGATATGATTTTGTTAATGCAGGCGGCATCCATATTGAACCAATTGCTTTGTATTCACAAAAATATAAAAGCATTGATAAGCTTCCAGAAGGAGCAACAATCATTTTAAGCAGCTCTGTTGCAGACCATGGACGTGCCTTATCACTTTTAGAAAAGAATGGCCTGATTACTCTTAAAGAAGGCATTGATAAAACGACAGCTACAGTAAAAGATATTGTCGAGAATAAGAAGAACATTAAATTCGATGCAGATTATGAAGCGGCATTACTTCCGAAGATCTATGAAAGCGGCGAAGGAGATGCGGTCCTAATCAACTCTAACTATGCAATCGACGCTGGCTTGAATCCACTTAAAGATTCCATTGCAATAGAAGATTCTGAATCACCATATGTGAACGTGATCGCTGTTAATAAAGGTGACGAAGACAAAGAAGAAATCAAGACGCTTGTGGAAGTATTACATTCCAAAGAAATTCAAGATTTCATTCTTGAGGAATATGAGGGTGCAGTCGTACCTGCAAAGGAATAAAGCAACGAAAGACGACCTGGATTTCCAGGTCGTTTTTAAGTTGGGGTTTAAAGTTGAAAGCAAAGGGTATAGAATAGACGAAGAAACAAAATGATTCACAAATTTGAAAGGATGGTTCACTATCAATACTTTAGATTTAAACGTAACGAGCGAAATGGAAAAAGCTATGCAGTTATCACATGGGGTTGGGTACAGTGAATACAGCAGAAATTTAGACCTTCGTATCGAGGTTGAAAAAGTAAGAGATAGGGAACATGAGCAATGCAATAAAATGGTTCTGGAATTACAACGTAAAATCCACGGATAAGCATATATTAGAGTCTTTCAAAAATCGGTCTGTAGAGGTAAAATGAAAAGTGATCTGTTGTACGTACCGGATCCTGCTCATTACTCCTGCAGATCGATTTTTTTCATGATAAGGGCCAACCGTCTTCCCCTTGAACTTTTCGGGAATATCTTATTATGAATGGAATCCCGAATAATTAGCTTACATTAACGAAAACTAAAATAAGGGCATATTTGCAGTGAAAAGCCTTTATACGGTCGTTTTATAACAATAGGGCAGGTTTCCACTCCCTAGCGAGTAAAAACCTCCATCTATATTAGTTGATTCTAAATTGGATTTGTTATAAAATTGTAATGAGAATAAAGTGAGAATGATTTTTTGAAAACTATAGTCAAGAAAGTGATTTTCACTTTCTGTAATAAAATAGGAATTAAGTTCACGGAGGTATTATTATGTCAGGTTCAACATTAACGGTAAAAGATCTTCATGTATCAATAGAAGGCAAAGAAATTTTAAAAGGGGTTAACCTGGAAGTAAAAGGCGGAGAAATCCATGCAATCATGGGGCCGAACGGAACAGGTAAATCCACTTTATCTTCAGCAATCATGGGTCACCCTAAATATGAAGTAACAAGCGGAAGCATCAGTTTTGATGGTGAAGACGTATTGGAAATGGAAGTTGACGAACGTGCTCGTGTTGGTCTTTTCCTTGCTATGCAATATCCAAGTGAAATCAGTGGTGTTACAAATGCAGACTTCTTGCGTTCGGCTGTCAATGCACGCCGTGAAGAAGGCGACGAAGTTTCACTTATGAAATTCATCCGTCAAATGGATAAAAACATGGAATTCCTTGAAATGGATGAAGATATGGCTCAACGTTATTTGAATGAAGGATTCTCTGGCGGAGAGAAAAAACGTAATGAAATCCTTCAATTAATGATGATTCAACCAAAAATCGCCATTTTGGATGAAATTGACTCAGGTCTTGATATCGATGCACTTAAAGTCGTTTCTAAAGGAATCAATGAAATGCGTGGAGAAGACTTCGGTTGCTTGATCATCACTCACTACCAACGTCTACTAAACTACATCACACCTGATTTCGTACACGTTATGATGCAAGGTCGCGTCGTTAAATCAGGCGGTCCTGAATTAGCTGCACGACTAGAAGCAGAAGGTTATGACTGGATTAAACAAGAATTGGGCATTGAAGACGAAACTGTTGGCGAAGAAGCGTAAGTAGGAGGATTTGCAATGACTACAGAAATGAAATTATCGCTTGAAAAAGAGGACATAAGCTCTTATTCAACAAAAAATAATGAGCCATCTTGGCTATCAGACCTTCGAATCAAAGCTTTTTCAGATTTAGAAGAGCTTCCGATGCCTAGACCGGATAAAACGAAGATAGATAAATGGAATTTCACTTCATTCAAAACCCATACGGTTGAAAGTGAAGCATTTGCTTCTTTAGAAGAACTTCCAAAAGAGATTAAATCGATCATTGAAGAAAATGAAAATCTATACATTCAACGCAATAATACGCCGGCACATATTAATTTGTCAGCAGCTATAAAAGAACAAGGCGTTATCTTCACGGATATTTTCACAGCGGCTCGAGATCATGCTGAGTTAGTACAGAAGTATTTCATGAAAGATGGCGTGAAAGTGAATGAACACCGTTTAACGGCTCTGCATGCTGCATTGCTTAACGGGGGAGCATTCCTATATGTTCCGAAAAATGTAGAAATCAAGGAACCAATCCAAGCAGTATTCTTGGTGGATAATCCTGAAACTACACTGTTCAATCACGTATTGATCGTAGCGGAAGATAATAGTTCTGTAACATACGTGGAGAACTACTTCTCGGCCGTTGAGTCTAATGAAGGCATCGCTAATATCGTAACGGAAGTGTTTGCGAATGCAAATGCGAAAGTGGAATATGGCGCTGTTGACACTCTATCCAAAGGATTCACAACATATGTGAACCGTCGTGGGGTAGTTGCACGCGATGCTCGTCTTGAGTGGGCACTTGGATTGATGAACGATGGTAATACGATTTCAGATAATACAACCAATCTAATAGGTGATGGCTCTTACGGAGATACAAAATCCGTAGTGGTTGGACGCGGGGAACAAAAACAAAACTTCACGACAGCCGTTGTTCATTTCGGAAAACGCTCTGAAGGCTTCATCCTTAAGCATGGTGTTATGAAAGACAGTGCATCAACCATCTTTAATGGTATTGGTAAAATAGAGTATGGTGCAACAAAGGCCAATGCGGAACAGGAATCACGTGTATTGATGTTAAGTGAAAAGGCACGTGGAGACGCTAACCCAATCCTGTTAATCGATGAGGATGATGTTACGGCAGGACATGCTGCGTCTGTCGGCCGTGTCGATCCCCTTCAACTTTATTACTTGATGAGTCGTGGTATCGCGAAAAAAGAAGCAGAAAGACTTGTCATTCACGGATTCTTGGCCCCTGTTGTGAATCAACTTCCAATCGAAGGAGTTAGAAAACAACTAGTCGAGGTCATTGAAAGGAAAGTACAGTAATGAACCCATACGAAATTCGTAAGCTTTTTCCGATATTAGATCAAGAAGTCAATGGTCAGCCATTAGTTTATTTAGACAGCGCTGCAACATCTCAAAAACCGGCTGCTGTCATTGAAACGATTGAAAATTATTACCGCGGTTTCAACTCTAATGTTCACCGTGGTGTGCATACACTTGGAACAAAAGCTACGGATGCGTATGAAGGTGCACGTGAAAAAGTTCGTAAATTCATTAATGCATCCTCTACTGAAGAAATCATATTCACTAGAGGAACGACTACATCCTTAAATACCGTAGCGAAGAGTTACGGTGGTGCAAATATTAAAGAAGGTGACGAAATTGTCATCTCCTATATGGAACATCATAGTAATATCATTCCATGGCAGCAGCTCGCTAAAGAAAAGGGTGCTGTACTGAAATATATTCCGCTACAAGAGGATGGAACGATTTCGCTTGATGATGTGCGGGCTACCATTACGGATGCCACGAAAATCGTGTCTGTCATGCAGGTTTCCAATGTGCTTGGTGTGATTAATCCTGTTAAGGAAATCGCAAAGATTGCGCATGAACATCATGCAATCATGGTGGTGGACGGAGCGCAAAGTACACCGCATATGAAAGTGGATGTCCGTGATTTAGATTGTGATTTCTTTGCTCTTTCAGGCCATAAAATGGTCGGTCCGACTGGAATCGGCGTACTATATGGTAAAAAGGAACTTCTCGAAAAAATGGAGCCGATTGAATTTGGTGGAGAGATGATCGACTTCGTAGGTTTGTATGAATCTACTTGGAAAGAACTCCCTTGGAAATTCGAAGCCGGAACTCCCATCATCGCAGGTGCCATCGGTCTTGGTGCTGCCATTGATTTCTTGGAAGAAATCGGCATGGATCAAATCGAACAGCATGAACATAAACTTGCTGCCTATGCGATCGATAAGTTGTCTGAAGTGGAAGGCCTTACGATTTATGGCACAAAAGATCCGAAAAAACGTGCCGGTGTAGTAACCTTTAATATAGATGACGTCCATCCACATGACGTCGCTACCGTCCTAGATGCAGATGGAATCGCTGTCCGTGCCGGTCATCACTGCGCTCAGCCTTTAATGAAATGGCTGGACGTATCATCGACAGCAAGAGCAAGTTTCTATCTATATAACACGGAAGAAGAGATCGATAAGCTAGTGTCCGGGCTTGTCAAAACGAAGGAGTATTTCAGTAATGTCTTTTGATAACTTAGATACACTTTACCGTCAGGTCATCATGGATCACTATAAGAAACCCCGTAACAAGGGTATGCTTGAAGATGGAAGTTTGACCATCGATATGAATAATCCCACATGCGGCGACCGTATTCGTTTAACGATGAAAATCGAAGACAATAAGGTCAGTGATGTTAAATTCGATGGCGATGGCTGTTCGATTTCAATGAGCTCGGCTTCCATGATGACTCAAGCCATCAAAGGAAAAGATATAGATACGGCTTTAGCGATGTCCAAGACTTTTTCAGAAATGATACAAGGAAAAGAGTATGATGATGAAATCGACCTTGGTGACATTGAAGCACTTCAAGGGGTCTCTAAGTTCCCTGCACGAATCAAGTGCGCGACTCTAGCCTGGAAGGCCATGGAAAAAGGTTTAAAGGAATAATTAAATTTAAATGAGCTGTTGTAGATTCAGCCATTTGAAATGGAGGAATACAAGCTATGGCTAAAAAGATGCCTGAAATTGGCGATTATAAATATGGCTTTGCGGATAAAGATATTTCCATCTTCCGCTCAAAGCGCGGCCTGACAAAAGAAATCGTGGAAGAAATTTCACGCATGAAAAGTGAACCACAATGGATGCTAGATTTCCGTTTGAAATCATTGGAGCATTTTTACAATATGCCGATGCCTCAGTGGGGCGGAGACCTAAAAAGCTTGAACTTCGACGAAATCACTTACTATGTGAAACCATCTGAGAAGTCCGAGAAATCATGGGATGAAGTGCCTGATGAAATCAAGCAAACGTTTGATAAATTAGGAATTCCTGAAGCGGAGCAAAAATATTTAGCAGGGGTTTCTGCTCAATATGAATCCGAAGTGGTTTACCACAACATGAAGGTAGAATTAGAAGACATGGGTATCGTATTTAAAGATACGGATTCCGCTCTTCGTGAAAATGAAGATATCTTCCGCGAGCATTTCGGTAAAACGATTCCGCCAACGGATAATAAATTCGCTGCCTTGAATTCAGCTGTATGGTCCGGTGGATCATTCATCTATGTACCAAAAGGCGTGAAAGTGGATACACCGCTTCAAGCATACTTCCGTATTAACTCAGAAAATATGGGTCAATTCGAACGTACGCTGATCATCGTCGATGAAGGAGCATCCGTTCATTATGTTGAAGGTTGTACAGCACCAGTTTATACAACCAATTCCCTTCATAGTGCGGTCGTGGAAATCGTCATCAAAAAAGACGCATATTGCCGTTATACGACAATTCAAAACTGGGCTAACAATGTGTTTAACTTGGTTACGAAACGTGCGGTTTGTGATGCGAATGCAACGATGGAATGGATTGATGGAAACATCGGTTCTAAACTGACGATGAAATACCCAGCCGTCATCTTAAAAGGCGAAGGCGCTCGTGGTATGACATTATCCATTGCCATTGCTGGTAAAGGTCAACATCAAGATGCAGGAGCGAAAATGATTCACCTTGCACCTAACACTTCTTCAACAATCGTATCAAAATCGATTTCTAAACAAGGCGGGAAAGTAACTTACCGTGGTATGGTCCATTTCGGACGTAAAGCCGAGGGAGCCCGCTCAAATATCGAATGCGATACATTAATCATGGATAATCAGTCAACATCTGATACAATCCCATACAATGAAATTTTAAATGACAACATTTCTCTTGAGCATGAAGCGAAGGTTTCCAAAGTATCAGAAGAGCAATTGTTCTACTTGATGAGCCGTGGAATCTCTGAGCAAGAAGCAACAGAAATGATCGTCATGGGCTTCATTGAGCCATTCACGAAAGAGCTTCCGATGGAATATGCAGTAGAAATGAACCGCTTAATCAAGTTCGAAATGGAAGGTTCTATTGGTTAATCATCTATATATGTTTTTAACAAACGTTGTAGATGGAATAAAGTGAAGGAAACCGGGTGTGCACATGCCATTTCGGTTTTCCTTTGCCCGAAGAAGGCGAACTTAGTTCGTCTTCTTCTATTTTTTTCTGTTGATCCTCTTAAAGGGTTTAGACGATTGAAGGGAAAGTACCAATCAAGCAGGTACTTTTTTTGTCTTTAAAAGAAAGTACATATAGGTAGAGGTGGATATTGTGGATTGGCTGATTCAGAATAAAGAATTGGTTTTCGTAGGAATCGGTGTTAGCCTTGTTTTAGGGCTGACTGGGATATTCCTGAAAAAGGGGGAACCGAACTCCCAGCCGGTTTCCGGAAGTCGTTCTAAGAGTCATGGAAGGGATCATAGTGGTGCGATTAGGCATCATGATGAATAAACTGAACCGTTTTGGCTAGAATGGTTCTAAAATATTAAGTCTGAAAAAGGTCCTTATCCAAGGGCCTTTTTCATTTACTCATTATCTGCACGAAATGATAGGTTAAAAGGGAAGAATCCTTGCTGGATGTATGTGTAACAACCGGTAGATTTTGATATGATAAAGGAATAGGAAACCAGTCGTATGAGAAGCAGGAAGAGTGAATCGAGTGACAGTGCTTATACGTTTTGAAGTCAGTAGTGAAAGGGTAAAAAAAGTATAGTGTAAGTGGTTTAGGAGGGGTGAAGAGTGATATACATTGGCTTAACAGGTTGGGGGGACCATGATTCATTATCAATCGATAAAGTTCCCACTCGTGACAAGCTGAAGGTATATGGAGCGCATTTTCCAACGGTTGAGGTGGATGCATCTTTTTATGCCATTCAGCCGAGGCGGAATATAGAAAAGTGGATAGCCGAGACACCAGATTCCTTTCAATTTGTTGTAAAAGCCTATCAGGGAATGACTGGTCACCAAAGAGGTGAGATTCCTTTTGAAAGTAAAAAAGAGATGTTCACTGCATTCCGGGAATCTCTTGAAGCTTTTCAAAAGTCGGGTAAACTCGCGATGGTCCTTTTTCAGTTTCCGCCATGGTTTGATTGCAAACGGGAGAATGTTCAGTATCTCCGATGGTGTAGGGCGGAGATGGGGGATATTCCTGTGGCCATTGAGTTCAGGAACCAAAGTTGGTACCGACCGAATAGGGTCCAGCAGACACTCGAGTTCATCGAGCAAGAAGGATGGATTCACACGGTATGTGACGAACCACAGGCAGGAGAAGGTTCCATCCCCCTTGTCCTCAAGGCTACGCATCCAGATAAAACGTTAGTACGCTTTCATGGACGCAATATCCACGGTTGGCAGAAACCAGCTTCTGGAGCAAACTGGCGGGAAGTGCGCTATTTATATCGCTATAACCAACAGGAATTAACCGACTGGGTGGGAAAACTTCGCCTATTAGAAAAGCAGAGTAAGGATGTATATGTATTGTTCAACAATAACTCTGGTGGGGACGCGGCGGATAATGCCAAACAATTTATCGATTTGCTAGGCCTTACATATGAAGGATTGGCTCCTAAGCAACTTGGTTTGTTTTAATTTGGACTATATAATGAATAAAGACTGGGTGGGCAAACTAGAAGAAGAGCTTTAGCTCACAAATCGATAAAGGCGGATTTCTTCATGATATGGGTATTATTAATTAGTGTGGGTTTATTGGCGGGTACAATCGGGGCCCTTGTAGGATTAGGGGGCGGAATCATCATAGTGCCTTCGCTCTTATTTCTAGGTAGCTCCACAGAGGTGATGGGCGCCTTGACGCCACAAGTAGCGGTTGGTGTTTCAACAGTCATCATGATTTTCACTGGATTGGCTTCCACTTTATCTTATATGAAGCATAAAGTAGTGGATTATAAGGCCGGTCTCATTTTCTTTGCTGGAAGCGCCCCAGGGGGGATCATCGGAGCTTATGTGAACAAAGTTCTCAATGTGGATGCATTTTCGCTGTACTTCGGCCTTTTTATGATAGTGATGGCCATCGTCTTATTGGTGAAAGATAGATTGCGACCGATCACCTTCAAACCGGGGACCGGAAAAATCACCAAGACTTATATAAACAAAAATGGACAGGCATCCACTTATGGATATCAGCCCTTGGTGGCCATATCCATCTCATTTGTCGTGGGGATCAGTTCCGGGTTATTTGGCATTGGCGGAGGATCGCTCATGGTCCCGGTCATGATGCTGGTATTTTTCTTCCCGCCCCATGTGGCTGTGGCGACATCGATGTTCATGGTATTTTTATCTTCCATTACGAATTCCATCACGCATATCTCTCTGGGGAATGTTCATTGGCCATATGTGATTGCCTTGATTCCAGGGGCTTGGCTTGGTGCGAAACTTGGAGCTTTTGTGAATACACGCCTGAACAGCTCAGCACTTGAGAACATGCTGAAATTGGTTCTGATCATTATTGGGCTACGTCTTATTTACCAAGGTATAACAGGATAACGAGGGGGAAAAATGATGTCAGAAATCATACATCTATATCACACCAATGATTTTCACAGTCATTTTGAAAATTGGCCTCGTATTGATAAGTTTCTTAAAGAAAGAAGACAACTTCATCAAGAAACGGGAGAGGAAGCGGTCATACTAGATATAGGAGACCATGTCGACCGCTGGCACCCATTCTCAGAAGGTACGATGGGTAAGGGGAATATTGACCTTCTGAACGAAGCGGGTTATCAATATGTAACAATCGGCAATAACGAAGGCATTACATTGCCTCATGAAGCGTTGGATACTTTGTATAATAAAGCTCATTTCAAGGTATTGGCAGCGAATATCTATTACCTGAACGATACTAGGCCCCAATGGGCGCTTCCTTACTGGATACATACCACGAAAAAAGGTACAAAGCTTGGCATGATCGGGCTGACCGCCTTTTTCCAAAAGTTTTATCGTGCATTGGATTGGCATATTGCCGATCCATTTGCGGAATTACAAAAACAGATAGAAAAGATCAAGGAAATGGCAGATGTAGTGATCGTTCTTTCTCATCTGGGCATACATGATGACGAAAGAATGGCAGAAGACTTTCCGGAAATAGATATCATTCTTGGTGCTCACACCCATCATATTCTTCATCAAGGAAAACTCGTCAACCAAGCATTACTTTGTGGTGCGGGAAAATATGGGTTTTATATTGGTCAAGTGGAATTGACCCTTAATGACAAAAAAGAAGTAATCAAGAAGACGGCCATGCTCTACGATACCAACGACCTTCCCGAATTGGAGGGCGAGCGGAGCTGGATTGAAGATATGAACCAAGTCGGGAGGGATGCTCTCAAACAAGTTGTCCTATCCTTACCTGAACCTTTGGAGAATGATTGGTTTAAAGTGTCGCCGCTTACGAAGATTCTAGGTGAAGCGTTACGAGAGTGGAGCGAAGCGGACTGTTCCTTTGTGAATGCTGGGCTGTTATTGGAAGGCTTGCCACAAGGTCCCGTCTCCAAAGGGGATATTCACCAGATCTGTCCCCATCCGATCAATCCGTGCATCGTTGAAGTGAATGGCCGGGAATTGAAGGAAATCCTCATGCTTTCCCGAAATGAGGAGTGGCCCCATATCCAGGTGAAGGGCTTCGGATTCCGAGGAAAGATCATGGGAGTCATGCACTATGATCAAATAGAATTTAAACGGACGAAAAACGGAATCGTTAAAGAAATCAGCGTGAAAGGTACAAAGATTCAACCGGATCAAACCTATAAACTGGCCCTACCAGATATGTTTACGTTCGGGCACTTCTTCCCAAGCATTCAGCGCTCCAAACAAAAGGAGTACTTAATGCCAGAATTTTTACGTGATATCCTTTTATGGAAGTTGAAAAAAATGTATCCCGACAACTAGGTATATATCACGGTTCCTCCCTCTTTTTCATAATATATGAGAAAGAGGGGGCGAAACCAATTGATTAACATGATGCCAATAATGATCGATAGCAAAACATTCTTAGCCATCTCCGTCCAACTGCCCAAAACCAATTTGCTTGCCGTAGCATCCGAAAAGGGATATATCATGTGCGGAGCATTAGACGTCGGTCTTTTGAATGAAACGTTAAAGGACCGGAAAATCCTTGCAGGAAGGGCTATAGGCGTTAAAACGATAGAAGAGTTACTGGATGCACCTCTCGAAACCGTTACGTGGGAGGCTGAAGAAAAGGGCATTTACCGGGGAATGATTGGAAGGAAGGCATTAATGAAAATGATTTAACCATAAAGGCTTTCCTTTAAATAGAGGGAGCCTTATTTTTAATTGAAAAAAATAAATATGTTTCAGGTTGAATTTCCACAAATATAGCCGATATTTCCTATAAGGAACTATTTAAAATTTTGAATCTGAAACGGAGTATTAGTATGAGGCTATCCATTACAGCGTCGCTTAATCCGGGAGAGCGGCTCGGTATGAACATCTATAATGAGCAGGGCAACATCCTTTTGAGCGAGGGGCTAACATTGACACAAAAAATGATCAATCGATTGGTTGCCCTTAATATTCCCTTTGTTTATATTCAAGATTCTAGAACGGATGACATCATGCCAAAGCCACCGATTTCTGGGGAACTAAGGCGAGAGGCCCTTCAAACGATAGAAGCCACTTTTCTGGAAATCAAAAATGGCGTCAAGGTGAATAGTGCATTTACCATCGAGAAGGCCGCGTTGAAATTCACCCATCTCGTACGAAGTATCATGGAAGAGTTGAAAAACAGCAACGAATTGCTGACTTTACTGGCTGACGTCTATACATATGATGATTATATTTTTACTCATTCCTTTAATGTGACGCTATACACACTTGCTTTAGGTATGGAATTGAAGCTAGAAAAAAAACAGTTAGAAGTTCTTGGGCTGGGCGCCATTCTACACGATGTCGGCAAGATGCTTGTACCAGTGGATATCTTGAGAAAGCCGGGTAAGCTAACCGAGGAAGAGTTTGAGCAAATTCAAAAGCATCCCGAGTATGGATTTCATTTAATTAAAAACGTATATACGGTTTCACTCATCGTCGCGAATTGCGCCTATCAACACCATGAAAGGCTGGATGGGTCTGGATATCCCCGTGGGGTCAGGGGGGACGAAATTCATTATTACGGTAAAATCATTGCGGTCGCCGATGTATTCGATGCGGTTACATCTAATCGCGTTTACCGCAAGGCGATGCTTCCCCATGAGGGCTTGGAAATCTTATATGCAGGTGCAGGGAAAAAGTTCGACAAACAGATAATCGAGGCTTTTCGCCGGGCGGTGGCCATTTATCCTAACGGATTAACTGTGGAACTGAATGATGGGAGAAAAGGAATCGTCTCTTCCCAAAACGAGGGAATAGGGGATCGACCCGTTGTACGTATCCTTGAGGAACCTAACCATAAAGTAGTGCATCCATATGAGGTGGATTTACGGACAGACCTCCATTTGCTGATAAAGGAGTGCCTGAATATACAAGAAAACAGCTTAACCTTATAAGGGCAAGCTGTTTTTTACTTCTTATCTTCCTTCTCGTCCTTCATGATGGCAGGAGCGACCGTGCCGCTTCCGTTGCTATAATAACTTGGGACATCCCCCTGCATCAAAATGCTGCCAACCTTCACTTCCTGGCTGACTTTGGTTTCTTTTGTGAATGAGGGGATGACAATCTGGATATTGACATTGAAATCGACGGCCATTTCGTAATACACATTATTGATGCCGGCGTTTGTGAGTTTGGTTTTTAAATCCGACTGGACATTCCCGATGACGGACATTTTCACGGGAATCTTGGGTCCATAATTGGAAAGAAGGCTATTTCCGGTTACCACCCCTAAGGGGACATAATACACCACCGTTTTATATTGTTCATCATTAAGTTTGGCTGGTTCCTTTTTGTTGAAGGGATTTCCCTTTTTAATTCCGAGATTATTTTGAATATCCTTTGTGATGTTGGAACGTAATTCATTATAGATCCCAGGGTTAAAGCTGTAGGAGGGGTTGGCATCGTCATTTTTGTTGGTGACGATGATCTTTTCCATATCGACTTTAGAGATATTGTCATCAACAGCTTCGTGAATGGTCTCGGTTGCAATCCGCTTGATTTCATTTTCTGCCACTTTCATGATGACCGGTTCAATTTCCTTATCAACGTAACGAAGCGTCAGGATGCTTGATAGGATAAAAAGGATGAATGAATAAAGAAAAACCTTTCTGGTAGGAAGAGGTCCTTTTTTGCGGAACTTTTTTGGGCGGAATCTTTTTCGAAACACACTTTAGCCCCCTTTACTAATACTTATGCATAAAGTTCGGGGGTTTATGTTCGTTATATAACAAAAAGCAGCGAAGGAACCCAACGCCGCTCATCTGGTTTTTTTTGCTAAATCCTTTCGTTCCCACATTTTCAAATAAGGATAGGGATCAAAACTCCACTCGGTGATTCCATTATCTTTATACATCCCATAATGGAGATGAGGCGGGAATTTTCCGGATGTCCCGGGCGGTCCGTAACCCGTACTGCCCACACCACCGATGACCTGACCAGGCTCGACGATTTGTCCCACCTTCAAACCTTCAGAAAAACCGCTTAAATGGGCGAAGTAATGGTACGTATTGTTTAGGTCACGTATGCCAATCCGCCACCCTCCATATTTATTCCACCCCTTCATTTCAATGATCCCATAACACGTAGAACGGACGGGAAGGCTATAGTCCGCGAATATATCCGTTCCTTCATGAATCCTTCGGCCTCCCCATCCTCGAGCACTCCCCCATGTATTTAAATACGTATAATGAGTCCGTACGGGTACAGGGAAGGCTTTTTCCTGTAAATCCAGCCTGCCATACTTTTTGTAGATATGGGCGTGGCCGATGATGATGCTGACTGTCTTGTCCCTTTTATAATAATCAAATAGTCCAATCCGGATATTATCTTCATCTGTGCCGTAATACAGGAGATGCTTGGCAAAGGCATATAAACGGTCGGTGTCGTTTTCCAGTTCCGCTTTTCCGTCCCCGTTGCCATCCTGCCCCAATCCATCGAAGAAAGAGATGGAAAGCGGGTTTGAGTCGGTGAGGTTAGGATTGAGGGCCCCTCTCCACCTCGAAGGCTCCATGTGGATCCCTATCAGGCCCTTGGCCGGTTCCAAATCGTTCCGGGAAAGTCGCAGGCTATGTTCGTATTGGTCGGCTCCTGCAAGGTAATACCAAGGAATCTGCAAGGTGGCCTCCATGTTTTTATATAGTTCCATCCTCCCTTGATAGGGATCCGGGGTTTCGGCTGCCGATACTGATGGAATATGGGTATTCAAACAAAACAAACAGGCGATGAAGAAAATTAATCCCTTTTTCAAAGAGGCAGCTCCTTTCGTAGACAATTCATATTCATCCTTTCGTGTAGCTGGACATCGAGCCTAAATGCTTTTCTTTCTGCTTCTTCTATAGTTTTACTGATTTAGCTTTAAACATGAAAAATAAATAATGGTAAACCTCCTATAACTTGTATATTTGCGTTATTATTGTTAAAGTAGGGTGTCATAATTTCTCAGAATGGAGTGACTTTCTTGTCTACTACTAATAAAGAAATTCTTCGTAAACCAGACTGGCTGAAAATTAAATTAAATACAAATGAAAATTATATGGGTCTGAAAAATATGATGAGGGAAAAAAATCTTCATACCGTTTGTGAAGAGGCAAAATGTCCGAATATCCATGAATGCTGGGCGGTTAGACGGACAGCCACATTCATGATTTTAGGTGAAATTTGCACGAGGGCTTGCCGGTTTTGTGCAGTCCAGACAGGCCTTCCCAATGAATTGGATTGGGCCGAACCTGAACGTGTAGCGGATTCCGTCGTGTTAATGAATCTCAAGCATGTGGTGATTACGGCCGTGGCCCGTGATGATTTAAAGGATGGGGGCGCCGCTGTTTTTGCTGAAACAGTCCGGGCTATCCGGCGTAAGAATCCGTTTACATCCATTGAAGTCCTACCTTCTGACATGGGTGGCGAATACGACAATATTAAGATGTTGATGGATGCTAAGCCTGATATCCTGAACCATAATATCGAGACGGTAAGAAGCCTTTCCGATAAAGTACGGGCTAAAGCGAAATATGAGCGATCATTGGAGCTATTAAAAAGGGCAAAAGAATTACAGCCGGAAATACCGACAAAATCCAGTTTAATGGTAGGGCTAGGGGAGACGCGTGAAGAAATCCTTGAAACCATGGATGACCTTAGAGCACATCATGTGGATATCATGACGATCGGCCAGTATTTACAACCGACGAAAAAGCATTTAAGGGTGTTGAAATACTATACACCGGAAGAGTTTGCGGAATTAAAGGAAAGGGCTTTGGAAAAGGGGTTCAGCCATTGTGAATCCGGCCCGCTCGTCCGTTCTTCCTACCATGCAGATGAACAGGTGAATGCTGCGGCCAAGCATAAACATAGTAAAGGTGAGGAGTTACTGAAATAAAAAGGAAAGGACCGATTCTTATTCGGTCCTTTCTTCGGTTCATGCTAGTTAATCCATGGTCTTTTGACGAATGTTATCATGACGATCTCTTTTGTCATTCATCATTTCGCCATTTTCATTTTCTACATTACTCATCTTATAGCCTTGAGGGGACTTGAGCATATTTTTGATGGTTTGTTCAATTGTATAATCCATTCCTTGACTGCCAGAACCCAGTGTGGCGAAGTTCTCGATATCCTGTGCGTGTGTTTGGTCGTCACTTACATATACATGATAGTAACGGGGTACGACGCCCATGGCAGTACGTTTCACCTGGTCAGCCGTTTCAGTCCGGTTTTTTGAATCCGTATCATAAACGACTAGTACTTCCTCATCCGTGACGAGTGTAGCGACGTCATTGACATTTGGTAGCTGAACGCTTAGTGTTGAAATCATATCAGCTAGCTGTTCGCGATCGATGGAGGCCGTTTTATTGTCGATGTTTCTTCCATCAACGGTCGTTTTATTCGTACGGGTAAAGCCGAAATCGTCACGATTGGTGTCTTGATTACGATTATCCTCGTCATAATACTTCGACGGGTTATTTACATTTTGTGGGTCACCTGCACCCCTGTCATTATTCATCAAACCGTTGCTTTGATCTTGATTGCCCGAGCAGCCCGTTAGAGCAATAATTGAGCTTAAACCTACCGTTAGGATCATTTTTTTCAACGGAAACACCCCCTTGTCTAATAGGGTGAACATATTTCTTGATTTTTCGCTTAGTAATTAATGGGGAATCAGTTATAATTTAAAGAAGGAATGCATTTTAAAGAGGTGAAACGTATGATCAACATCAATAACCTGACGTATGAAATCATTGAAGACGAAAGAGAAGGCTATAATGAAGAAGCATTTAAAGCGAGATACAGTGAGATATTAACGAAGTATGATTATATTGTCGGGGATTGGGGTTACGGTCAATTGAGACTCCGCGGTTTTTTCGATGACACTAATCAGAAAGCCACCTTTGACACGAAAATTAGCACGCTCAGTGAATATCTATATGAATACTGTAATTTTGGTTGCCCGTATTTCGTCGTAAAGAAAATCAAAAAGTAAAAAGAGCCAGAATGGATTCTGGCCTTTTTCATTTTTCTCGATCACGAGTTTCCGTATCCTTTATATGGAGGTTGAATATGTTTTTCCGGGTCATCATGAGTAGGATGAGCACCGGGATACTTCCGCTGTAGGTTTTCATGAAGTGATTTATTTTCATAATTGAATGCACTCTGATAACGTTGTCCTTCCAGCCACGGCGTGGTTTTATTCTCAACGGGAGCATCCTGATTAATGGGCGATCCGAACGGTCCCTCTGGAAACTCTTCTGGAATTAGAAAGTCCTGTTGTTTTTGCACGGTTGAAAAATCGTGGTATGTTTCCTCTTTTTTATCCAAGGCAATCCCTCCTCATGTACTCCATACATTCAGTAGGTTACCCTCTTTTAAGAAAAAACGGCGCACTTAGATGATTTCCATTAAAAAGTGGGTAAGTTCCTCCGCTTCCGCTTCTGTCAGTGAAAATGCATGTTCAAGATAGCCTTCCTCTTCCAAATCATCCGGCCCGATAATGGCAAAACGATTGCTCTGCATATTCAGCACAAGTTTTTTTCCATAAAAACGGTCGGTCATCGTAATGGCAAAATCATATCTGGATTCCTCTCCCATAAAACTAATGAACCTGGTTTTCGTATCAACTAAATCATTGTATAAATAAAAACGATCTTCCACAGTATCACACCTTTCCCCTTGCCTGCAATTGGTAGTACCATCATCATAACAAAACGGCTGCCATAGGGAAACAGACATTTTTGTCGCCTGCCAAGTTGCCGTTTCTTCAAGAAATGAGTATTTAGTATGAAGTTTCTGATAAAACGACAAAATTTTTCTGTTTTAAGCTAAAAAAATCCCTATTTATGTTAGAATATAGGAAAAATAACCCGGAATAGAGGAAGATTCTATGACATCGTTAAAGGGTAAAGGGTATATATTACTAGGAAAATGGTTCAAGGTATTTTCCTCATCAGCCAAACTTCGGTTCTACCCGCCACAGTTCGCCCTAAGAAAGCCAGTGGTTCGGGCGGTGGAAGCGGCTATTTCCCATGATTATGAAGTGGCAGTCATAGTTTTTAACGTAAAAGAATTACTCGAACTTAAAGAAAAGGGCCAGCACGAAGAACTTCCCCAGTTCATTACCAGTTTGAAACAGGCATTTAAAAAGGTTGTAATAGATAAAGTACGGGAAGAAAACCTATTGACGATACATGACTATTATTCAGACGGCATTACTCTCCTAATGAACATAAAAGGGTCGTCGAAATCATTGATCTATATGGATGAATTAATCCGTTCCATTTCCAGGGAAGTGAAAGAAAGGTTGCTTAGTGTTAACCCTGAACAACCGGTCACTTTAAACACAGGATACATGTTCGTGGAGCATAAGTATTATTCGATTGAGGGAGCCCTTGATAAAGCGCATAGGCAAGCGGTCACCATGGCAGAAGCTGAATCACCGATGAATGAAATGCGGGAATCGATTAATCAAATTATCGAGAATGGGAATATTAACTTACTGGCACAACCCATTTTTGATGTGGCGACCAATCAAATCAAGGCATATGAAGTGCTGACCCGTGGCCCGCGTGGTACAGAGCTCGAGAACCCATTGGCGCTTTTCGCAGTGGCCAGGCAGACGGGGCGGTTATATGATTTGGAGAAAATCGTTTTGGAAAAGTCCTTCAGACAGATTTCCGAGAATGAGTCCCCTCAGAATGTGTTTATCAATTTCACCCCGGTAACGCTCAGTGATCCCCGGTTCGTAAATGAAGTAAAGGATATGCTCAAGAAATACAAAGGTGTGCATGCTAATCAGATCGTCATGGAAATTACCGAAAGAGACCCGATTCTAAATATAGAAGAATTCATTGAAAGCATTAGAGGGTTACGTGAATTGGGGTTCCGTCTAGCAGTGGATGATACGGGAGTAGGATACTCAAGTCTCTACGCGATCATAGAAATCATGCCGGAGATTATAAAAATCGATCGATCGGTCATCGAGAATATCGATCATAATGCCGTGAAAGAAACGATGTTAAAAGGACTTTTACTGATTGCCAAGGAGACAGGATCCGTTGTCGTGGCAGAAGGAATTGAGAGTATAGGAGAAGCTATGGTATTATCAAGGAATAGGGTTGATTTGGCGCAGGGGTATTACTACGCTAGACCTTCAACTGTAGATAAAATTTCTATATCATCTTAAGAATCAGAAAGGATCTGGGAGTATGTACTTTGTAGACCGACAAAAAATCGGACGGATTTTAGAGTATCTGGAAAAACAATTGGAGCTTTTTGAAGGACAGGAAAGCTGGAACGGGAAACTTATGGAACATAGTGTCGAGAGGATCATTCAAACCTCCATTGATTCCGTTTTGGATGCGGGGAATGCCATGATCGATGGTTTCATTATGCGTGACCCAGGCAGCTATGAAGATATTGTCGATATCCTGCTAGACGAAAAGGTCATTACCGAACCGATTTCCTTACAATTTAAAAAGGCATTGCCATTAAGAAAGATGCTCGTTCAGGACTTCATTGAAGTGGATCATACAGTGCTCCTAACCGTTTTCAAGGAAAACATTGAAGCATTCAAGCAATTCCCTGAGTTAATAAGGAACTATTTATTAAACGAATTGGGCCCAGTTTCAGCATTCAAAAACTAATTTGGTTAAATAGGGGGAATGTGCATGAAGGCGTATAAAGGATATTTAATTGACTTAGATGGCACAATGTACCGTGGCACCGAGCAAATAGCGGAAGCGGCCGGTTTTATAAATGAGTTAAGAAAAAGGGACATCCCTTATTTATTCGTGACCAATAATTCATCCAGGACACCTGAGCAAGTGGCCCAAAAGCTGCGCAGTATCGGAATTGCGACTGACGATGCCCAGGTATTCACGACAAGCATGGCGACGGCAAACTACATTGCTGAACAAAAGGAAAATGCGTCCGTCTATGTCGTGGGTGAAGAAGGCATTACCGAGGCGTTGAGAGAAAAGGGTATGAAACTTGTTGATGAACATCCTGATTTCCTGGTCATGGGCATTGATCGTGGCGTGAATTATGAAAAGTTATCCAAAGCATGCCTTGCTGTCAGAAATGGAGCCGTTTTCATTTCGACGAATGGCGACATCGCCATTCCTACCGAACAGGGTCTTTTACCAGGGAACGGGGCGTTGACTTCTGTCGTTTCCGTTTCTACGCAAGTTCAGCCGATTTTCATCGGTAAACCGGAATCTGTCATCGTTGAGCAGGCCCTTAGGGTATTAGGTGTGCCTAAAGAACAGACAATCATGGTCGGCGATAATTACGATACGGATATTTTGGCAGGGCTTAATGCAGGGATTGATACCTTACTTGTACATACGGGCGTCACGACAAAGGAACGGTTAAAGGAATACGAAAAACAACCGACTTATGTGGTGGATACCCTTGATTTATGGCAGTTTGAATAAAAAAGGATCCAGGTTTGCAGATGCAGACCTGGATCTTTTTTGTTTTAACCTACGTGCTCCTCCCCGCTTTCCATTATGGCGTCATTCCACGTTTTCGACCCTATGTGCGAGCCGGCTGGATGCAGCAGCGGCTATGGCACCGACGATATCATCCAAGAAGGTATGGACCTTGCCGGTGCTTTTATCGTTTAAATATTTTAGGATACCCGGTTTTTGCTTGTCGATAAATCCATAATTGGTGAAGCCAATCGACCCGTATACATTGACTATGGATAAAGCCAATATTTCATCCACACCATATAGTCCTTCATCGATCTCAATGATGCTTTGAAGGGGTTCTTCAAGCAGTTTTTTTTCGGCTAACATATCCAGTTGGATGCCGGTAAGGATCGCATTCTGCACTTCGCGTTTCGAAATGACCCGTTCAACATTGTGGAGGCAGTCTGCCATTTGCAAGTCTTCATGGTAGCTTGATTGTAGATACATGACCAGCTCTGCGATATCCTCCACTTTCACTCCTCGTTCACCAAGCCATTTTCGAGCTGTTTGTTCAGACATTGATTGTTTTATATTAGTCATTTCATCATCCAATCTCCATAGTTATAGGATAAATTTTTCATGCGTGAATTTTCGGTATCGATAGTTATTCAGAAAAGAGCGTATTCCTCATATATATAAGTATATGATGCCCAATTTGTTTGTATCCATTTGATAAGGGAGGAAAACGCTATGATAGAAGAAATCATTTTTAATAATTACGGAATCGAGGTGGAGCGGGAGGAAGCCAATAGCCGGTTTCCTAGCTTTCGTTCCGGGCCTTTCATTTACAGCATCGTGCCATTAGAAGACAGGGAACAAGAGGAATTGGCAGAGCGCCATAGAATGGCTGAGCACATGATTGCCCTAGGAGATCGTCATGTTTCAGCGTTCGTCCTTGCCAATCACGGCAGTTTTGTTTCGGAAGCGGAGGACCAATTATTTATCCTCCTTGCCAATGAGGACTTGGAAGGGCCGAAAAATTTCAATCCGGGACGTCACATAGCAAGGTTCCACCAACGTGGAAGAGCCATAACGGAGACGATTCGATCCTGTTCACGGATTGGCCAATGGAAAGAACTTTGGGAGCAAAGAATCGATCAGCTGGAGAACATTTGGAGGGACAAATTAAAAGCCCATCCGGATAACCCATTCGAAAAAATGTTTGTAGAAACCTTTCCCTATTATATGGTACTAGGTGAGAATGCGATTCAATATTTAGTCGACACGGAAATCGATGATACACCACAACCTATCGACAGCGGTACGGTGTGTTATGAGCGGTTTTTAAATGATACCTGGAAGAACAATAAGTGGATGAAGAATCCGTTTGATTGGGTATTTGACCATGGGACACGGGATGCCGCGGAATGGGTGAGGGAGCATTATTTTCAAAATGTGCATACGCATCAACGGGGCATCACCACCTTTTTTCGTGAATATCAAGGCATTGAACCATTCTCCAGTTTCTCGGCACGCTTACTGTATTCAAGAATGCTGTTTCCCATTCATTACTTTGAGGCAGTTGAAGAGTATTTCTCAAAAGTATCAGAAGCAAGATCGAATGAATTGGAAGATAAGCTGTCCTCCATCACGAATACATCGGAGAAGTATGAGACGTTTCTCAAGCAGTTTTACGATTTGGCCGAAATTCCAGTTAACCACTTTAACCTTCCGAAGATTGATTGGATTTAAAAAAAACTGGAAGAAATATGATACCACCTCATTTACTATGTTATGATAATAATATGATTTTTTAGAATAGTTCGATAAGTGGTTTCAAAACTTGTTCAAGTGGAGAAAGGATGCATGCAATGAAACATGCAATGCTGGCTTTATTGATTGTCCTATTCGTTTTTCCAGCTGCGGTTTCTGCCAAGACAACAATCAAAACCAGCTGTGATGCGACGCAGTTCAAAATTGTACTTAAAACGACAACGGATTTGAAAGAGTCGGCATCGACGGACAGTAAAACAGTAGAGACATATCGGAAAAATAAAGAGTTATCGGTCATTGGGAAGACGCGTAATTGGTATAAGGTTTGCCATTCCAACCATACTGGTTTTATTGCCATGAAAAATGCCAGGGAAGTATTTAGCTCAGGCGAGAAGACCATCCTCAAGAAATTGGATAAGCGGAAAGATATCAGCCAACTCGTAGCCGCCACAGGCAAAACCATGGGTGGGATGAAGGTGACAATCCGAACCTATGAGAAGAAGAAGGGTGAATGGCGGCGAGCCTTAGGCGATATGAAGGGCGTTACCGGGAAGAATGGATTCACGAAGAATAAGAAAGAGGGCGACGGGAAAGCACCTGTCGGGATGTATTCTTTCGGAACGGCCTTTGGAAGCACATCCAAGCCAGATAAAGTGAAGATGGATTACCGGAAAACAACCAAGTATGATTATTGGATCGATGATCCGGCGTCCAAGGACTATAACAAGTGGGTCACGTATAAAGGAAAGAATCCGTATGAGAAATGGAAATCTTTCGAAAGGATGAACCATGAACTTTATAAATATGGAGCCGTCATCAATTATAATAGGAATCCGATCATCAAGGGAAAGGGCAGTGCAATCTTCCTTCATATATGGAGAGGGGAAAACAAGCCAACAGCGGGTTGTACAGCTACTTCCGAGAAGAATGTCCTTAGCTTGCTGAAGTGGATGGATCCCGAGAAGAATCCGCACATAATCATGGGGACGTATGATTCGTTGAACTCTGTGAAATAAATACGAGGTTCGCCCTTAAACGTCGGTTTTTCCTGTCATACCTAGCAAGGACTTCGAAAAAGAATTGAAAACTGTATATTCTAACTATTGATAATTGAACGAATAAAACATATAATGTCTACTATACAAATACAAATGTTTTCTTGGGGAAAACAGATACTTTAAGGGGGAACCAAAATGAAAGCCATCTCGATCGGATTATTGGGGCTGGGCACTGTCGGGTCCGGAGTCGTACAAATCATTGAGAGACATCAAGACAAGCTCATGCACCAAGTAGGTTGCTCAATCACCATTAAGAAGATACTGGTCAAAGATACGTCAAAGGAACGACTCGTATCGGTGGATAACAGTATGCTAACTTCCAATCCGGAGGATATTCTTTCAAACCCTGAAATCGATTTAGTTATTGAAGTGATGGGCGGAATTGAAGAAACGCGTGAATACTTAATCAAAGCCTTGAAAAATAAAAAAAATATCGTAACGGCCAATAAGGACCTGATGGCCCTGTATGGTCCGGAACTTTTGGAGTTAGCCACGGAAAACCAATGTGATTTATTCTATGAAGCAAGCGTGGCCGGGGGCATCCCGATATTGCGCGGTTTAGTTGATGGGTTATCCTCGGACCGGATCACAAAAATGATGGGGATCGTTAATGGAACGACAAATTTCATCCTAACGAAGATGAGCAAAGAAGGAAGGGCTTATGAAGACGTGCTGAAAGAAGCTCAGGAACTGGGTTTTGCCGAGTCCGATCCGACCGCGGATGTAGGTGGACTGGATGCCGCACGGAAAATGGCCATCCTATCGACTCTCGGTTTTTCCATGAATATCGGCTTGCATGATGTCGAAGTGCAGGGGATCACAGAAATAACCGAAGAGGATCTGAGATACAGCCAAAAGCTTGGCTATACCATGAAGCTGATTGGCGTAGCGACTAGAACGGGGGATAGGGTCGAAGTTAGCGTGCAGCCGACTTTGCTTCCGGAGGAACATCCACTAGCTTCTGTAAACAATGAGTATAATGCAGTGTACGTTTATGGTGAAGCAGTGGGGGAAACGATGTTTTACGGCCCTGGGGCAGGTAGCCTGCCAACAGCAACGGCTGTCGTTTCGGATATGGTAACGGTCATCAAGAATATGAGATTGGGCGTGAACGGGAGAAGTGCCGTTTCTCCTCAATACCCGAAACAATTAAAAGATCATACGGAGATTCTGGCTAAGTTCTTCATTCGACTCCATGTACAGGATGAAGTGGGTGTCCTAGCTAGGATCACGAATTTATTCGCGGAGCATGGGGTCGGTTTCGATAAGATCCTACAATTGCCGCTGGATGAAAAAGAGTCCTCGGAAATTGTATTGGTTACCCATAAAGCCCCAATGGCGGCTTTCGATCAAATTAAATACGAATTGAATGATTACAATATGGTAAAAGAAGTGAAAAGCACATACCGTGTAGAAGGAGAGGACAACAAATGAGTTGGCAAGGACTAATTAGCGAATATAGAGAATTTTTACCTGTAAATGAAGATACACCGGCATTATCCCTTTTAGAAGGAAATACACCTTTGATTAAATTGGACCGTTTATCAGAAGAGTGGGGAATTGAGCTCCATGTAAAATACGAAGGAGCCAATCCAACGGGATCATTTAAGGACCGTGGAATGGTCATGGCTGTTGCCAAAGCGATCGAGGCTGGAAGTGATACGATCATCTGTGCATCCACGGGGAATACATCAGCTGCGGCTGCTGCTTATGCGGCGCGTGCCAATATCCGTTGCATTGTTGTCATTCCAGAAGGAAAGATTGCCATGGGTAAATTGGCTCAAGCGGTTATGTATGGAGCAGAGATCATTTCGATTGAAGGCAATTTCGACCAAGCTTTAAAGATCGTCCGGTCCCTTAGCGAACATTCACCTATCACTCTAGTAAACTCAGTTAACCCATATCGGATTGAAGGTCAGAAGACGGCTGCGTTCGAAATTTGTGATGCGCTTGGATCTGCGCCTGATATTTTGGCATTGCCAGTCGGGAATGCGGGGAATATCACCGCGTACTGGAAAGGGTTTAAGGAGTACAATGAAGGAAAACAGACAGGGCTACCTGAAATGAGAGGGTTCGAAGCCGAAGGGGCAGCAGCGATTGTCCGTGATGCGGTCATTGAAAACCCTGAAACGATCGCAACCGCGATACGAATTGGTAATCCTGCCAGCTGGAAGTTTGCTGTGGAAGCGGCAAGTGAATCAAATGGTAAAATTGATGAGGTAACGGATGAGGAAATCCTTGAAGCCTATCACTTCCTGGCTAAAAAGGAAGGCGTATTTGCTGAACCGGCATCATGTGCTTCCATTGCCGGCGTGTATAAACAATTAAAAAGCGGCGAAATCAAAAAAGGAAGCAAAGTTGTGGCTGTCCTTACTGGAAATGGATTGAAGGATCCGAACGTGGCTGTCGATACAAGCACGATTCATCCGACATTACTACCAATGGATGAAAAAATCATTTTAGAACATTTACAAGGTGTGAACCAGGCATGAGTGCGGAATCGGAGATGTTTTTGATCCGTGTGCCAGCAAGTACGGCTAATCTTGGGCCCGGGTTCGATTCAATCGGTCTTGCCCTTGGATTGTACTTGGAGATACACGGATCCCTATCGAATCATTGGGAAGTCATTCCGCTTTCTGAGGAAATGTCCGTTTTCCCGAAAGATGACACGAATTACATCATTCAAATCGCAAAGAAAACGGCGGCATATTATGGGAAAGACCTGTCACCGTGCCGGATTTCCGTTTCTAGTGAAATCCCGCTTGCCAGGGGACTTGGAAGCAGTGCTTCAGCCATCGTAGCCGGGATTGAATTAGCGAATCTAGTCGCTAAACTGAACTTATCCGCTGAGGAAAAAAACAGACATGCCTCTACTTTTGAGGGACACCCGGACAATGCAGGGGCCTCTGTTCATGGTGGGTTGGTCGTCGGTATGCATACGGATGAAAAAACGGATGTTCTTTCATTTCCGATAGAAGGGGTAAACGTCATTGCCGTGATCCCTAACTTTGAATTGCTTACGGAGGATTCAAGGAATGTCCTTCCCGAAACACTTCCGTATAAAGAAGCAATAAGCGGAAGTGCGGCAGCTAATGTGCTACTTGCGGGAATCTTGACGAATAACTGGGATCTTGTCGGTCAAATGATGCAGAAAGATCGGTTTCATCAACCCTATCGCGCTGGCTTAGTGCCGCATTTAGCGGAAATCGAAGAAATTGTACGTCGGGAAGGCGGCTATGGTGCCGCTCTAAGTGGAGCAGGTCCGACCGTCCTCAGCCTAGTGTCTGGCGAAAAAACAGCACAACTGCTAAGAAGTTTGAAGGAAGCATTTCCTGACTTTCAGGTGAAAGAGCTGAGGGTCGACAATGATGGAAGCCAGACGGCGATCCTATCAGAGGAAGAGAAGAAGGAATGGAGCTTTAATAAATCATAGATGTTCATTGCAACAGTAAAAAAGCTGATTCCCTTTAAGCCGTATCAATCAAGGATTGATAGGACTGATAAAGCGGAGTCAGCTTTATTTCTATAGCAGACTAAATATATTTAGTCTGTATGTGTTGTATCTAATATGGTTGAATGCTCAACCCGTTATTAAAGGCTAATTAGAAAACTTGCTCAACTTCCACTACCCCGGGAACTTCTTCAAGAAGTGCGCGCTCAATCCCAGCTTTTAGAGTAATGGTCGAACTTGGGCAGCTTCCGCATGCTCCTAGTAATCGTAATTTTACAATTCCATCTTCTACGTCAACGAGTTCACAGTCACCGCCATCACGAAGTAGAAACGGACGAAGTTTATCTAGAACATCTTGAACTTGTGTTTCCATTTGTTGGTCAGACATTGCAATCGACTCCTTTCCTAATCATATTATAATGCGAACATAGTAAAAAATCCAACTGTAACTTTGCGGAAATTAAATCTATTCTTTTCGAATCTGTCATTAATAGGGAAAAGATTCCAAAAATCACAGAGAAAATACATGGTGGAGGTAACAGATGATAAAGAAAAAAATTGAAATAGAGGTATATGGGGCGACGCAAATATGTGCGAGTTGTGTTAATCTTCCCTCTTCGAAAGATACATATGAATGGCTTCAAGCCGCATTGACACGAAAGTTTCCAGAGCAACCATTTTCCATTACTTATATTGATATGTTGAATCCGCCTGATGTTGATAGGCAAAAAAACATGGCGGCGAAGATGGTCGAAGAAGATTTATTTTATCCACTTGTCCTCATTGAAGATGAGATTGTGGCCGAAGGGAACGTTCACCTGAAAAAAGTTGTGGAATTAATGGAGAACTACGGATATAAAGGGAAATGAAAAAACTGACCCAGGAGGAAGCTTTATAGCAGCTTTTTGAGTCAGTTCAAGAATAGGTTCATGAAATTTTAGATTAACCGTTATGGTATTTATACATCCAAAGTATCCCGGATTTCATTAGGCGTGCCACTCTTCCTGTGATAGGACGGTTAGCGACAAGTCCAAAACCTTGTTTCTTCCCAAGAGAACCTAATGTCCCTTTTAATTTTACGGGAGGGAAACTTTCAGGAAGTGGTTCATTGGCCCATTTTTTCAAGAGAACTTGAACAATCTGTTCGGCTTGAGATTCCGCTAATTGAGCACTCGGTGCATGTGGCAAACTAGCGCAGTCGCCGACTACAAAAATGCTGTCATTGGTAGGAAGGAAATGCTGTGGTGTAAGAACGGCTCTTCCTTGACGGTCTTTTTCGATATCCATGTCACGAATGATCTTGCTTGGTTGTATGCCGGCTGTCCAGACAATAACATCACTATGAACCGCTTCATCCCCATTATAAAGCAGGTTAGGTTCAACTTTAGTGATATTAGAATGATGAACGATTTCGATGGTATGTTTATCAAACCATGATTCGACAAACGTACTTAGTCTTTCTGGGAAAGCAGATAGAATATGTGGTCCACGGTCGAAAAGCTTTACGTTCAAATCAGAACGACTTTCAATTAATTCACTGGCTAACTCGACACCGCTAAGGCCTCCGCCAACGATTGATACGGTTGCACCAGCGCCCAAATTATTCAAAGCTGAATAAGTGCGACGTGATTTATCGATGGTTTGGATGCTATATGTGTGTGTATCAGCACCAGGAATATTGTGATATTTATCTTCACATCCAAGGCCGATAACTAAATCGTCGTAAGCAACGGGCTCTTGGTTCTCGATAATGACTTGTTTGTTCTCCATATCAATGGAAAGTACTTCTCCGTATACGTTCTTTAAGCGAGGGTGTTCTGGAAATGCAACACGGATGTGCTGATCAGGAATAGTACCTGCTGCTAGTGCATAATATTCGGTTTTTAAGCAGTGATAAGGATTGCGGTCGATTAGTGTGATGCTCACGTTTTCAGGAAGCTGATTAGGCAGCAATCTTTGTAACATGCGCATACCACCATACCCACCACCAAGTATGACTAAATTCTTCATATGTTTTTTCCCCTTTGTTTGATCTCTAGAAATAATGTTAAGTATTTCACTTGTGAAAATAAATTATCCTACTATAGGATTCCCCATTTGTATCCTATGGAATTATGTGAATAAATATATGCCTAATTTGTAGAATAATAAAAATATTATATGATTTCTTGTTTACATACCCCGACAAAAGTATAACGAATATAACTGTAAATCACAACCGATATCTTAAAAACGGCGTATTTTTGTGCGTATTTATTGACTGTTAATGTGAAAAGGTTTAGGATAAACTGTTAATGACAGCGAGGTGAAACGATGTATCCAATCATTGAGTTCTGTGTAAGCAATCTGGCCAGTGGGGCACAGGAAGCTTTCGAAAGATTAGAGAAGGATCCTAATTTAGATATTATTGAATATGGTTGCCTAGGGTATTGTGGGAAATGTTCCAGTTCTTTGTATGCCCTTGTTAATGGCGAAGTAGTTTCTGGGGATACAACGGATGAACTTGTGAAAAATATATATAAATTTATTGATGAATATCAAATGTTTTAATCGACATAAATAAAAAGGAGGCAGCCGAATAACATGTTGGGCCGCCTCCTTTTTGGTGGAGGATACATTTCCTCAGGCATTTGCCGCGATACCACCCATTTCCGATTCTTCCTTGATTTCATGCCACCGGTCTCTGGCCATTTGGATAATGGACGATTCCCTGGCGTGTTTTTGCCTTTCAAGTACCATGGAAAGAAATTTAATGGCTGCCTGTGTATTTCCGATCCTTTTGGATATATCTCCGGCAAGGTATAAAATCCTGACTTCCGATACTTGCGTGCCGCTGAAGTCCCCTGATGAATAAGATGCTTCATATTCCTGAAGAGCAAGTCGTAGGAACCTATTTTCCTGCTCCTGTTTATTTTGAAATCTATACAGCCAGGCAATCCGTAAATGAATACCGGCCAAGATGATATGTTTCTCCTTTTTCAAGGAACCGCAATAACTGGCCAGTTTATAGGTTTTGATTGCATCTTCAACGGAACGTACATCACTGAAATGATGGGGATTCCATTTAGAACAGATTTTCTCTTCGATGACTTCTTTTGTGGTAGGTGGGAAATATCGTGAGAAATCTTCAGAATAGGAAAAACCGCAGTGTCGACAAACGTGAATATAATAGTAAAGGGCGTTAGCGTCCGGGTTTTCATATATAGGACAAAAATCAGTGTCATAACGGGATACTTTAATAAAGCGTGAACGTATTTTCTTAGTGGTTGATGTTTGTTTACAATGAAGACATTCTATACTTTTATCATATAGAGGCTGTAATTCTTCGATAGAGATTACCTCCTTCATAAAATCTTGCAAGACTAATTACACAGGTAATTATACCTATAAACCACGATTTAATCTAGTTTTTTCATGAAATGTGGGGGGATAATGATCTGGAACATTTAATTTTTTTCAAGCTGGAAAATTGAGCAGGGGAATTTCTTTGGTATATACTATAAGTAAAGAAAGATTCTATCTCACATCTTTAGGAGAGGGAGCGGTTTATAATGAGTGAAGTTGTTCAGATTACGGAAGCAGCTGCTTTTCAGATAAAAGAAATGATGAAGCAAAACGAAGAAGAGGGATCGTTTTTAAGAGTGGCTGTAAAAGGCGGAGGCTGCAGTGGATTATCCTATGGCATGGGGTTGGAACAGGAACCTGGCGAGAAGGATGAGAAGTTGGAGCAATTTGGGATCCATATCCTTGTGGACAAAGAGGATGCCAGCATATTGAATGGAACGGTCATCGATTATAAACAAACGATGATGGGTGGAGGATTTACGATTGAAAATCCTAATGCCATCGCGTCATGCGGTTGTGGATCTTCCTTCAGGACGGCTACCGAAAAAGGTACGCCGGAGAACTGTTAATGGTTGGTTGACGGTCAGTGATCGTTAGCGTTTAGTTAATTCGATATCAACATTTATATCTGGCGCTTCTTGACGTATGTAACGATACGTTGGGAGGCGTCTTTTTATGTCAGGATAAAAGACTTATCCAATAAACACGTAGAAGCGAGCATTCTAAAATGATAATGAAATGCTTATGTGGATTCGTCGTCTTTTGTCGATTAAAGCATAAAGTCCCTTGCTATGTTAGTATTACGTGTGTGCACGAACCGTATATATGGAAGGTTAGCAGGACACAAATAAAGTAATAAGGTTTACTTCACAAAAATAAGGTATGATATATTTATTGAATAGATTCTCTTTAAAGACAGGAAAAGTAGGTGAACATAGTGGGAAAATATCAATTGGATTACAAAGGCCAGGCAGCTGTGACAAGATATCAGGAAAAGCAGACGACTGCCAAATTTGATAAAAAGCAGCATATTGAAAATCTGCGTGCGGAGTATTTGAAAAAAAAGCAAAAACAAACAGATAAATAATATTGAAACCCTAGGAAGACTAAAATCTCCCTAGGGTTTTCTTATGGAAAAAGGGAGACACATTTTGAAGTGTCCCCCTTTTTTCCATCATTCTTATAGGGTTTTCAAGGCTTCTTTGATCGGTTGGTCACCACTATGAATTTCGAACGTTTTATTGAAGGTGTTTTTTTCGGAGATGGCTTGGGCCAATACTTTAGCGACATCAGCTCGTGGTATGGAAGTATCGACATGGTCGACTTTTGCATCTGCCTTAATTTTCCCAATCGCTTGGTCATTAGTCAATGCGACGGGACGGACGATGGTATAAGTGAGACCGCTCTCCTTTAAATGTTCATCCGCATCATGCTTGGCTTCGAGATAGTGTTGCATTCCTTCGGGACCTTGTTGGGGCTGATCGGAACCGACGGAGCTTAACATGACAAAGCGCCCGACGCCTTTTTTCTTAGCGGCATCAATCAGTTTGATTGCTCCGTTCTTATCCACAGCCGTGGTCTTATCAGGTCCTGTCTTCGGACCTGAACCAGCAGCAAATACGATGGCGTCCATGTTATCCACCGCTTTATCCACATTTCCCTCTAAATCGGCGAGGATGGGTTGTCCGCCAAGGTCTTTTATCCCTTGTGCTTGTTCTTCTTTCCGGATCATTCCATATACCGTATCCTGTTGGGTTTTTGATAGTTCTTCGATGATTTTCTTACCAGTCGTTCCATTCGCTCCTGCTATTAAGATATTCATGAATGTAAACTCCTTTCTTTATCTTCTCTTACATTCATTACCCTTTATCGAAGAGTCCGAAAACATCTAGAACACATTGTGGATAACTGCTTTCCCGGAAGTTATCCACAAGTTAATAAAACGAATAAAAAAAACCAGCTCAATTAAGAGCCGGTCAATGAGTGATGGGATGCTAAAACATGGAAGAGCTGTGCATGGGCTGCACTTTTGCTTTTGGGTCAATGTATTGCTTCGCATGATTGACGGCAGTAGGGGCTTCGCCAAAGCCGCTGGCAATTAATTTGACTTTGCCATCGTAGGTTGCGATGTCACCAGCCGCGTAGATTCCGGGGATGTTCGTTTCCATTCTGGAGTTGACTAAGATGTTGTTTTTCTGAATATCGAGCCCCCATTCTTTGATGGGACCAAGAGAGGAGATAAAGCCGTAGTTGACGATGACTGCATCAACATCCAATGTTTCGGTTTCTTCTCCATTCGTATCCTTAAGGACGACTGTTTGAATTCGATCTTCCGTACCAATTAAATCTGCAGGTATGTAAGGGGTTTTAATTTCTACTTTAGAATTTTTTAGATTTTCGACACTATGTTCGTGAGCGCGGAATTTATCCCTTCTATGGACAATGCTCACCTTTTCAGCGATAGGCTCTAACATGAGTGCCCAGTCCACTGCGGAATCGCCGCCTCCGAAGACCACCACTTTTTTCCCTGCAAAACGGTTAAGGTCATCAATGAAATAATGAAGGTTCGTACCCTCATATTGTTTAGCATTCTCGATTTCGATGCGTCGAGGTTGGAAAGCCCCGTTTCCGGCAGTGATTATGATTGTTTTGGAATAATGTACTTCTTTATCCGTGGTTAACATGAAGACGCCATCGGCCTGTTTCTCCACTTCTTGAACGGATTGTTCCAAGACGACGGTTTGTTCGAATTTCGCCATTTGCTCTTTCAAATTATTGACTAATTCCTGAGCCAGCACTTTAGGAAAACCTGCGATATCATAGATGTATTTTTCAGGATAAAGAGCGGATAATTGTCCACCCAATTGTGGGAGGCTTTCAATGATTTTGACTGATGCCTGTCTCATACCACCATAGAATGCGGTAAATAAGCCTACAGGTCCACCACCAATGATGGTAATATCATATACTTTTTCATTTACTTCCAACGCTATCCCTCCGATATACTAGGTTTGTTGAAATTCTTTCTTCATTTTAACATAGTTGAAGTTAAAGAAGATGGATAATTTTTTTGAAAAATGAGAAATTTCGCGCGAGCAATCAGGCATACTATTCATCGAAATGAAAAATTACCGCATCAAGTGGACGGCTTATCCATTAATCAAGGGGAAATCGGTTTCCTTGAAAAATGAGAGGGAATGGAATAATATTCAATTATATGGAATTTATTGATTCGTTCGTGAACTTTAATTAGTGAAAGGCATCACATATGAATAGGATTGCCTTCTTTAATGGAAATTAAGGATATCGCATAGAAATTGAGATGGAAAGCGGGATAAAGAAAAATACTGTAAAGGTGGAAGATTACTTGAAAAAACCAACTATCGTTATTTTGGGAGCAGGTTATGGCGGTTTGATGACCGTAACTCGATTACAAAAAGCATTGGGACAAAATGAAGCGGAAATCATCTTAGTGAATAAAAATGATTATCATTATGAAACAACCTGGTTGCATGAGGCGTCTGCCGGAACCCTTCATCATGATCGTGTGCGCTATCCCATCAAGAATGTCATCAACAAAAGTAAAGTGAGGTTCGTTCAAGACTCCGTTTTAGAAATCAAGACCGAACAGAAAAAAGTCATTCTAGAAAATGGCGAAGTCTCGTATGACATCTTAGTGGTCGGGCTTGGCCCAGAATCAGAAACATTCGGCATTCCAGGATTAAAGGAATATGCCTTCTCCATTTCCAATTTAAATTCGGCCCGGAAAATACGGGATCATATCCAATTGCAATTTGCCACATATAGTTCAGAAATGGAAAAAGACGAAAATCGCTTGACCATCGTAGTCGGTGGAGCTGGGTTTACGGGCATTGAATTCCTTGGGGAGTTAGCCAACCGTGTTCCTGTGTTGTGTAAGGAATATGATATTGACCCTCAGAAAGTCCGCATGTACTGTGTAGAAGCTGCACCGGCGGTACTTCCTGGTTTCGATCCCGAATTAGTGGATTATGCCGTTTCATATCTTCAAAAAAAAGGAGTGGAATTCAAGATTGGCACGCCCATCAAGGGAGCTACCCCTGAAGGAATCATCGTGGCAATTGGTGAAGAGGAAACCGAGGAGATCAAGGCAGGGACCGTTGTGTGGGCAGCTGGAGTTCGTGGGAATTCCGTCATTGAAGCTTCGGGATTCGATGCAATGCGTGGTCGCATAAAAGTGAACCTCGATATGCGGGCACCAGGTCATGATGATATCTTCATCGTGGGTGACTGTTCATTGATCATCAATGAAGAAATAAACCGGCCATATCCCCCTACCGCACAGATTGCCATGCAGCAAGGAGAAGTCATTGCGAAGAACATTACCAAGTTGGTCCGCAACCAAACCGACCTAGATACCTTTACGTTCGAAAACAAAGGGACGGTATGTTCACTTGGTGAGCATGATGCAATCGGGGTTGTTTTTGGTAAGAAAGTGACGGGGAAAACGGCCTCGTTCATGAAGAAAATGGTGGATAACAGAGCGTTATTATTGATAGGCGGCCCTTATTTGGTTGCGAAAAAGGGTAAATTCAACATCCTGTAATTTCATAGTAAAAGGTATGAGCCATTCAAGAAATTTCCGGGATGGCTTTTTTCTATTGTGTATGACTGAAAAAAAAGGTTTATAATACAAATATTGAGAGAAATGAGGAGTGAAATGATTGGAACGCTGCAAAAATGTCTGGTTGGCTGTATCGGGTCTCGTGATTTCCGATAAAGGCGAATGGCTTGTCGTTAATAAACGGTATGGAGGATTGGAAGGTCAATGGTCCCTCCCTGCCGGCTTCGTTCGAAATGATGAAACGGTGGATGAGGCAGTCATTAGAGAAGTGCTGGAGGAGACGGGGATTCATACGGAAATTGAAGGGATGGTAGGCGTCAGGAGTGGAGTCATCAAAGGGGAAATAAGTGATAATATGTTGGTGTTTTTACTTAAGCCGCTTAGTTTTGATGTATCGGCTCAAATGGACGAGCTATATGAAGCTAAGTTCTATGATCCGGAAGCCCTCATTGCGGAAGGCAAGCAGTCTGTGTTATTGAATCATCTTTTATCCTTTAAAAAGGAAAGAATGCAGACGATGCTCGACGGAGTCAATCCAGGGAATCATTTCGGATATACCTCTTATAAATTATTTATGTAAGACAATGATGCATCACAAGGGATTAATTGGTATTATGTCGTTGACGAACCAATTATGTATTCTGTAAACTAAAAGTGGTTCTTTTAAGGAGGTCTAGAAGATTATGCCATTGCCGGTATTGGTCATCTCAATACTTTTATTCTTTGTATTGTTTTTCGGGATAGGCTTTTTACTTAACATGCTTTTTCGATCATCATGGATCATGGTCGTCCTTTTTCCTATCGTTTTCCTTGTCATAGTGAATAAAGCCAAGTTGATTGAATATTTCAGACAACCCAGTGACACGTTTTCCGAACTTGGGACGAGCCTAGCATCTTTGCATGCGGCGGATCTGATGATTTTATCAAGTGGATTAATTGGTGCTATAGGGGCTGGAATCACGATTAAGATATTGAGGAATAAGGGGTACCAAATGTTTTAAATAGGTGGGGCTGCCATTTAGTGGTGGTCCTTTTTTCTGTTTTTCTAGTGATATGTAGTCATTTTTAGGTCTATATGAATACTTTTCCTCATGTTAGGGAACAAATATCCTTGTGAGAGGAGTGGAATGACATACATATGAAAATCATACGGACATTATTTTTGCGGGTTGCCATCATCCTATTGTTTTTCTTGGCTATTGAATCAACCGTTCATCATGTTTTTGGAGCCGAGCCCGAAGTCCATCCTTTGGAAGAAATGATTAGGAAAAATATGGTATTTGAGCTGGAATATAAAGCCTTTCATCGTGGGCACCATAAAGCGACCTTTATAGCATCGTCCACGAAAAAAAGTGGGGGACCACCAACGATAGAAGAGGCTATAGAGCTTTCGAAGTATCCAAAACATAAGGTGTTGGCAACGGGATATACAGCAGGCTATGAATCCACCGGTAAATATCCGGATAGCCCGTCTTATGGCATTACCTATTCTGGGGTGAAGGTGAAGCGGGATATGTTTTCGACAATTGCTGCTGATCTATCCGTGTTTCCGCTAGGTACCATCCTTTGGATCCCTGATTATGGTTTTGGGGTGGTAGCCGATAAGGGTGGGGCGATTAAAGGGAATCACCTTGACCTGTATTACGACACGGTGCAAGATGTGTATGAGAAGTGGGGAAAGAAAACCCTGGAGGTCTATCTTGTACAAAAAGGAAACGGGCGTTTTTCAGAGGAACAGTTATATGAGTTGAATGAAATGAAAGTGAGGCAGGTCTTCAAACATACGATCGCCGAAAAAGCGGTCAATACAAACATGTCTTCCTTTGTGTTTTAAATACATGAATGCTCGCAAAAAAGCCGACTCAATGTAGAGCCGGCTTTTTTGCCGTTCAATCTGTAGGGATGTGGAGGTAGGCTTTGGGATGAAGCGTCCTAGCCAGTTTGGATAGTCCATCCAGCAATCTGGGGGACGGCCGGCAGAATAAGGGTTCTTCCATGATATGAATCGCATGGTTTTGGACGGCTTTCATTTCGGACCAGCCCTTCCGTTTCTTGATTAATTCAGGGTTGACCTTATGTAACGGGACGCCGACCCATGCTAAACAAATGTGGTCCGGGTCCTTTTCTAGGACTTCTTCCGATGGCACTTGAATGCTTGCCATGTCTACTTCTTCAAAGAGGTTATACCCTCCAGCCAGACGGCTGATTTCCGTTAACCAATTGACCCCGCCAGGTGAGAAAAGGGGATTGGGCCACCATTCCCAGTAGAGGGAAGGGGGATGGTCGATGCTGTCCGCTACCATCTTATATTGCCGGATGGTGGAACGGAATTTGTCCGCCTGCAACGCGGCCTTTTCCTGTACCTGAACGGCTTCCCCAAGGGTCAGTAAATCCTGGGCGATATCTTCAAGCGATTGCGGATTAAAGATGATATAAGGAATCTGTCGTTTTTTGAGTGCCTCGATGTTTTTTTTCATACCAGGTACGCTGAGGGAAGCAAGAACCAAATCAGGTTCTAATGATTCCACGAGATCGATGTTAATGGACAAATCCGGACCGACTTTAGGCAGATGCTGTATGGAGTCGGGCCAATCCGAATAGTCATCGATGGCAATCAACTGGTCTTCGATTCCGAGATATGTACAGAGTTCGGTATTACTTGGGCAAAGAGAGATTAATTTCATTTATAAGTCACCTACCCTTGAAAGATTAAAAAGTGAAGAACAAGTGCGATGAATACTCCAGTCAATGCGCCGAAAAAGACTTCAATTGGTTTATGGCCCAATAATTCCTTCAATTGCTGCTGCTTCTGCTTCTCCTCTTTCTTCTGCCAATTCTTCGCTTGTTCGACAAATAAATTGAAATCTGTGACAAGCTGATTCAGGACGGCAGCCTGTTCCCCTGCCTGCCTCCTAACACCCGTTGCATCAAACATCGTGATGATGGCAAAAAGTGTCGCAACGGCAAAGATGGGTGAGTCCATGCCCGTTTCAATCCCCACTGCTACGGTAAGTGCAGTCACGGCGGCCGAATGTGAACTTGGCATACCGCCCGTTGAGTTGATCAACGACCAATCCCATTTACGAAAGGCGATGAAATGAATCGGGACTTTAATGAATTGGGCAAAGAAAATGGCGATTAAAGCGGCAATTAAAGGGAAGTTTAAAAAAAATTCCAAAAGTTTCAGCCTTCTTTCCATTTATAAAGTAACGGTGAGACGGGAAAATATTCATCCTTACTAATACTTTCCATCATATCCTATCGATTCCCTGCTTATTGGAAATAAATATGATCTTTCTTATACTATTTCTCTAAAGGGCGGCTTTCTAAACTACTTCCTTACTAGGCAGGTGAAATAAAGCTAAGATTTAGAAAGAAGAGGCGATTCTTTAGAAGGTCTAGGTAGGTCGATAAAGAATATGAATAGTAATCATATGTTTTATAAGGAGGAGATAGTATTGTCTATTTCAAAAGACCCGGTTAGTTACATGGTTCGTCCTGGAAAACTGGAAGACTCCGAGGCGATTTTAGACATCCAGAAATCTGTTGTGTCAGAAGGTGAATTCCTAATCGCGTTATCCACAGAGTTCAATAAAACATCTTCCCAACAAAGCGAATGGGTTCAGAGCATATTGGATCATGAAAGAGAAACATTACTGGTAGCTGAAAGTGAGGGAGAAGTCGTTGGTTGGATAGTATTCGAAATGGCCAAAAATAGAATGCGATTGTCCCATACAGGCACCTTTGGCATGATGATAAGAAAGGGTTACAGAGAAATGGGGATCGGAAGTATGCTACTACAGGCATTATTGGATTGGGCAGAGAGCAATCCCTTCATCGAAAAAGTGAGTTTAGGCGTTTTCGCATCAAATCACGGTGCTATTTCTTTGTACAAGAAAATGGGGTTCATTGAAGAAGGTCGTAAGGTTAAAGAATTTAAAATGAGTGAAAATGAATATGTCGATGATATCCTGATGTACAAATTGGTTAAGTGAAATCGAATGGATCATCTTGTTTAAATGAATGAAGCGGGCATTTCAAATCCACTTTGTGCATTGAATTCGGAAATTTCGGGGAATTTGGTTATAATAGGAGTATTCGAATGGAGGCGTATCAGAATGTTTACAGTGAAACATACATTAAACTTAGATGTTACGGAAGAATGCCTGTTAATGGGTGTGTTTGATCGGCCGATTAAATTCACGGGGATTGGGCAGGAAGCGGATGAGAAATTATCGGGACATCTTACACAATTGGTGAAGGATGGTGATATCTCTTCCAAGAAGAAGTCCATCACTAAAATACATACTTTAGGAAAATTAGGCGTAAAGAGGCTGATTTTTGTCGGTCTAGGGAAAGAAAAAGAACTATCTTTTGAGACTTTAAGGGAAGCTTTAGGGAAGGCCCGCAAAGTGGTGGCTGAATCAAGGCTTACCACAATCAGCATCGCTTTGGACACCTTCACGACTGAACAGTTGGACGCACTGGATGCGGCGCATGCATTCTCCGAGGCATTTGAGCTGGCAGGCTATAAATTTGCCGGGTATAAACAGAAATCGAACCAGATAGAAAAAAGTTTGGAAGCCATCACGGTTTATAGTGAGTGCCAAACGGATGAAGTGGGAGCGGCCCTACATGTCGGCCGTGTGTTTGGGAAAGCGACGAATTCAGCGAGGACGCTAGTTAATACACCTGGGAACTTACTGACTTCCACGGATTTAGCGAACTATTCCATGGAATTGGGGGACCGGTATGGATTCGAGGTTGAAATCCTCGAGAAGGAAGACATGCTCAAGCTTGGAATGGGTGCTCTTCTAGCGGTCAATCAAGGATCGGTCGAACCACCGAAAATGATCGTCCTCAAATATCAGGGAAAAGAAGAATGGACGGATGTAATCGGGTTGGTCGGAAAAGGAATTACCTTTGATACAGGAGGTTACTCATTAAAAACGAAGGCTGGAATCGTTGGAATGAAAACGGATATGGGCGGTGCAGCGGCCGTCTTGGGTGCGATGGAAATCATCGGGGAATTGGGCCCGGATCAAAATGTCGTTGCCGTCATTCCTTCTACCGATAACATGATCAGTGGAAATGCATTTAAACCGGATGATGTGATTACCGCCATGAGTGGTAAAACCATCGAGGTGCTGAATACGGATGCCGAGGGACGGCTTGTATTGGCGGATGCCGTGACATATGCGAAACACCATGGTGCGGAATACCTTGTCGATGTTGCCACCTTAACGGGTGGTGTTATAACGGCCTTGGGCAATGATATGACAGGTGCCATGACCAATAACGTGGAATTCTATGAACAAGTTCAAAAGGCCTCTGAGGAAGCCGGTGAGCCAATGTGGCGCCTGCCGATTACCGAAAAGGATAAAGAGCGTGTGCGTAATAGTAAGATTGCGGATTTGAATAATTCGCCGGGAGGAGCCGGGCATGCCATCATGGGTGGTGCCTTTGTCGGTGAATTTGCCGAATCGACCCCATGGGTCCATCTCGATATTGCGGGAACATCCACGACAGCGAGCGCAAATGAACTGGGTACGGCCGGGGCGACTGGAGTCATGACCCGTACCCTTGCCCTTCTTGTGGAAACATTCAATCCGGGCAAGAACTAGGATCGATGCCGAAGCCGGAAAGAGGCTTCGGTTTTTTCATATGTTGCTCCACTTCAAACTGATGATGACATGGCAATTTATCTCTCCTTTTTTCGGATAAAAATCAAAACGGATGCCATCGGGATTGTACTTGATATCTGGTTCGTTTTTAATACCTGTCTTTTTGATCATGTCGGTGACGGCAGCCGTTTTCGATTCTTGGGCGGCGGACATGAGCCGTGTCGAAAATGGTTTGGACGAGGCAATCATATCCACTACTTTTTTTGCATCATCCATTAACGATTGCGAAGATTTAGCCGATTGAATCAAGAGGTCGGGGTTTCCGGCGGAGAAAGGGCGAAGCAGCGGATCTACCTGATTGCGATAAGGCATTCCCCAATCACGGTTTCTCTGGAAAAAATCTTGGTCGAAAAAAAAATAAGGGATATCAGCCAAAGGTTTGCCTCCCTTTCCTATGTCTTTCCATAGACAGGTTTATTATATAGGTTAAAATATGAGTGGATGTAGAAGATTATGATAGTGTTTTAGAAAGCCGTTTTTCTTACTTGGAAAATAGAAAGAAGTGTACACTATTATTTGTAAAAATCCTCGCTTGGTAGTATACTTAAAATACTTGCTTACCTTAAGTAAGTAGCGAGACCGTACTATATAAAACTAAAAAATAGGTGATTTTACTATGAAAATAACAAAGCAAATAAAAGACCTTTTAATAGATAAAATGAACATCCTGAAAACACCGGGTAAAGATGATCTATGCCTGGTCGGTCCCGTGAATCTCCCTGTTAAGCAAGGTGACTTTTCGGCTGTCTTCCAATGGTACACCTGGCTTCAGCTTGATGGCGAGGATAATGTTGAAGAAGCAGTGCTCGAATCGCTTTCGACTGCCAACTTGGCTTTTGGCCAGCAATCTTCGGTATTGGTGTATGGTGATTTTGAGAAAGCGGAGGATGCACTCGTCCGTATGCACAGCATCTGCCATACGGGGGATATATTCGGCAGTCAACGTTGTGATTGCGGATACCAGCTTCACCAATCGATGAGGATGATTGCCGACGCCGGAACCGGCGCCATTTTTTACCTTGCGGATCATGAGGGAAGAGGTATTGGCTTATTTACAAAATCATTGGCTTACTTGCTTCAGCAAGAAGGATTTGACACCGTTGAAGCGAACCATGCTTTGGGATTCGAAGATGATACAAGATCTTATGAAGGAGCGATCACGGTGTTGAAAGCTCTGCGTCATAAACCCGTAACGCTGATTACGAATAATCCTAAAAAGCTGGCAGCGCTTAAGGAGCATGGCTTGACGGCGAAGAATCATATCCCGCTTTGGGGTGGTTTGACTGAAACGAATAGTTTCTATCTGGATACAAAAATCAAGAAATCCGGGCATATCCCACTAGAGGATCCCACTGTAATTGTGTGAAGGGGAGCTGTGATGATGAATAATGATCAATATTACATGAAACTGGCTTTGGACCTAGCGGGCAGTGCTAAAGGGAAGACGAACCCGAACCCCATCGTCGGGGCTGTTATTGTGAAAGACGGCGTGATTGCCGGAACAGGGATTCACCGCAAAGCCGGTGAACCGCATGCCGAGGTCCATGCATTCAAAATGGCGGGAGAGTATGCCAAAGGTGGAACTTTATATGTGACGCTTGAACCTTGTTCCCATTATGGGAAAACACCACCATGTGCGAACTTGGTGAAGGAATCGGGAATTAAACGGGTCGTAGTGGCCATGGAAGATCCCAACCCGGAAGTTGCAGGGAGAGGAATCGCGCTTCTTAAAGAGGCAGGCATTGAAGTGGAAGTGGGCATTTTGGAAAAAGAAGCACGAAGGCTGAATGAACGCTTTATCCATAATATGACGACAGGGCGGCCTTTTGTCCTGTCCAAATTTGCGATGACGCTCGATGGGAAGCTGGCGACCCACACTGGACATTCGAAATGGATTACAGGGGAAGAATCCCGTCACTCGGTCCACTTGCTACGTAATGAGGTCGATGCAATTTTAGTCGGCATCGGAACGGTCCTGGCCGATAATCCATCCTTGACGACCCGGCTTCCTGAAGGCGGGGGAAAAAATCCGGTCCGCATCATTTTGGATAGTGAACTCCGCGTACCTCTAGATTCCCATGTCTTACAGGTAGAAGAAGCGAGAACGGTCATTGTCACGCATGAAAATGCCTCGTTGGAAAAAATCGCCTCCCTAAGCGAAAGAGGAGTCGAATTCATCATGGTCCCCAAAACAGAAGCAGGGTTGGATTTGGAGATCCTGATGGCCGAACTATATAAAAAGGGGATAACGGATGTCTTGCTTGAAGGCGGAAGCGAGGTAAATGCTTCATTCTTAAGGGCAGGACTCATCGATAAATATCTAATCTATGTAGCTCCTAAACTATTGGGTGGAAGAAACTCACTTACTCCTTTTTCAGGGGACGATGTAGATCAAATGGATGAAGCCTTGGATGTTTCCATCTCTCATGTTGATACGTTTGGGGAAGACATCCGCATAACGGCTTATCCAAAATAAAATAGACAACAGGTGAGAAGCATGATGGGTAAAACGGATGTTTGCATTGTTGGTTCAGGACCTGGAGGGGCGCTTTTAGCCTATTTATTGGCCAAACAGAACATTTCGGTCATCCTCCTTGAGCGAAATCAGGCAGTCGCACAGGAATTTCGAGGGGAATTCTTAAACGATGAAGGGGAGAGCATCCTTAAAAAGCTTGGCTTATTTGCGAAAGTGGAGAATCTGGGCCTGCTTAGAATGGAACAGATTGAATATTGGCAGGAGGGGCGACTGGTAAAAGAGATTTATCCGGACGCCCATCAAGATAATCTGGGCATTCATGTTCCGCAGAAGCATCTGTTGAAGGTGATCTTGGATGAAGCTGAAAAGTTAGATTCCTTCCACTTGATGCTGAACACGAGGGTGACAGATCTCGTCCAGGACAAAGAGGGGCGGTTCTGTGGAGTGAAAGCCGTTAAGGATGGGAGTGAATTCACCATTCAAAGCCGATTGATTGTCGGGGCGGATGGAAGGTTTTCAACGGTCCGGAAAAAAGCGAAAATCCCGGTTGAGGTCAAGAACCACGGCTATGATTTACTCTGGGCTAAAATACCGGCCCCTTACGGATGGAAGCCATCGATCAAGAATGCATTGGTCAATGGTTCCCAGTTGGCACTCTTCACTCAGGCGGGGGGTTTCATCCAAATCGGATGGAATATAGAACATGGTTCGTTCCCTCAGCTTCGGAAACAGCCTTTTGAACCTTTTATTGAAAAGTTGATCATGAATTTCCCAGAGTTACGGAGTGTGGTCCGTGAAAATATCCAATCCTGGCAGGACTTCATTTTATTGGACGTTCATAGTTGCTCATGTGAAACGTGGACCAAAGATGGTGTTCTGCTAGTGGGGGACGCGGCCCATACCATGACCCCCACTGGTGCTTTCGGACTCAATTGTGCCCTTGGGGACGCTGAGCTAGTGGCCCAACAAATTTATGAACACATCCTTCTGGGAGATAGCGGATTAACGGGACTCAAAAGGGCGGAGCCAAAAAGAAGAGCTTATATTGAAAAGCTACAGGCCTTGCAGGTGGACATGGAGAAATCTTTTGAATCCTTGTTTACCGCGTATGTTTAAATGGAGAGTGAAGAAGATGAGATTCGGTTTTGATATAGATGATACTTTGATTAATTTAAGGGAATATGCATTCCAGTTATATAATGAAAAGCTCAATAAAAATGTAGAGTTAACAAAATTCAAAGCCTTGAAAACCTTGGAGATTCATGAATTGTTCGAGATGAGTAAAGAAGAAGGCGGAAAAATGTGGAATAGCCTTGCCGAAGAAATCTATTATTCCTCGTGCCCGGCGTTTGAGGGGGCAGTGGAAGCATTACAGACCCTTGAAAACGAAGGACATGAAATCTTTTATATTACGGCAAGAAAAGCCGAGCATGGTGAACGGACGAAACAATGGATGATCGAGAATGGATTCCCTGTAAAGGACGACCATTTTTATTGCGGCATGAAAGACCATGAAAAAATTGAAACGATCAAGAAATTGGAGCTGGACTATTATTTCGATGATAAACCGGCCGTTTTGGAAACGTTGGTGGGCATTCAAACGAAGGTATATGCCATCGATAATTCCTATAACCGTGAGATAGAGTCCATCCCAAGACTGACAAACTGGTCGGAGCTGAAGCAGGTTATATCCAAGTAAGACAAGCATGTATATGAGATGGAGGATGACTGGAAGGTACCCGGATCATCCTCTTTTTTCATCAATAATGAATGGTTATTCATTTATATCTGTTATAACTCACCCAGACAAGGTAGAATGGTTTTAATGATAGAATTCTAAAATGAAAGGGATGGGTCTAAGATGGATATCAATGTGGAAGGTTCGTTGATTGGCGCACTTGGGATAGAAATGAAGGAATTGAGTAATGGGAAAGTCATTGCGACCATGCCCGTCGATGAACGGACAAAACAGCCATTTGGTCTATTGCATGGAGGTGCATCGGTCGCCCTGGCCGAGTCGGTTGCGAGCATCGGTGGTTTCCAGCTGGTCGACGGCACGAAACAAGCGGTCGTCGGGCTTGAAATCAACGCAAATCATGTAAGGGGTGTACGTTCGGGCCTTGTCACTGCAGAAGGGAACATCCTTCATCATGGGAGAACAACCATGATATGGGATGTGAAGATCCGGGATGAAGAAGGAAACCTGGTCTGCGTTTCCAGATGTACGCTGGCAGTCATCGACCTGCCAAAGTGAGAGTGAACAAAAAGGAGCTGCCGTTGGGTAAAACGGCAGCTCCTTTTTTGCTTCATCGGCTTTTCTTCAAATCATCCTGGACACTTTGATCCCACATTTTAACGCCAGAATGGTAGGCGGAGCGGTTGATCAAATGTCCGGCTACTGGACTGGTCATGAAGATGAAGATGATGGCTAGTACGACACGGAAATCGAAATGACTGTGCTTGTAATAAAAGTATAAGAGTGTCCCAATCAGGATGAACATGATCCCGAGGGTGGAACTTTTGGATACGGCATGATTTCGTGTATAAACATCAGGCAACCGGATAATGCCGAAGGCGGATACCAAGAATAGAAAGACACCGATCAAAATAAAGCCTGCAGAAAGAATTTCAGCGATTTCGGTCATTTTCGATGATCTCCCCTTTCTCAAGGAACTTGGCGAAAGCGACCGTTCCGATAAATGACAGGATGCCGAGCAACAGGATGGCTTCTAAATAAGCATTCGTATCCATGACGATGGATGCGAGCGCCACGAGAGCGATGAGGTTGATGCCCATCGCATCCAGGGCAATGACCCGGTCAGGAACAGAAGGTCCTTTAATTAACCGGTATAGAAACCCGAGCATGGATAGTGAGACACCGAGCAAAGCGATTTTAAGTAAAAGATCGAACATTATTTGCTCACCTCCATGATTGCTTTTTCAAATGTGTATTTAATGCTGTCGACGGCTTCTTCTTTATCAGCGATATCCATCGCGTGGATATAAAGGATGCGATTGTCTTCCGAAACCTCCACAACCAGGGTGCCTGGGGTCAGCGTGATTAAATTGGATAGGACGGTAATCTCCCAATCCTTCGTAAGCACGGTCTCGTATGCGAAGATACCCGGTTTCATATCGAGCCTTGGCTTAAGTATGACCTTAAGTACGCTAATATTGGATAACAGGAGCTCCCTGGCGAAAATGAAGAACAGCCGGATGACTGCATACACTCGGTTAAGATAAAAACGGCTGGTGAAAAAATGACGGAAGATAAACAGGATGCCAAGTCCTAAAACATAGCCAATGATGAAGGTGCTTCCGTTGAATTCATTTTTCAAAAACATCCAGATGATAGCCAGGAATACATTCAGTAAAATTTGAAAGGACATCAGGCATTACTCCTTTAAAACCGCATCGATATAAATATCGGGATTCATTAATGTGTCAACGGCTTGTGAAATATAGGGGTAAACCGCTTCTGTTCCCACTCCGTATAAGACGGAAATGGCGACAAGCAGGACCGCAGGGACAAGCATTGTGTTGACCGTTGCCTTACCTAGGGTATACGCGACTTTCGGGGTTCCCCAAAAACCGTGTATGAAAATTTTCATCACAGAATATAGGACCATCAAACTTGATAGCAAGACCATCGCCAAGCCAATATAGGCTCCTTTATCGGCTGCCCCTTGAAGAATCATCAGCTTGCCGGCAAATCCGCTGAATGGAGGGATTCCGGCCAGTGATATGGCTGCGATGAAGAAGGTCCAGGCAAGGCCAGGATATTGCTTGATCAATCCGCCCATATTCCGTAAATCATCAGAGCCACTGATCTTAATCATGATGCCCACCAATAAAAACAGTGCGGCTTTGATTAACATGTCATGAATGATGTATAAGATCGATCCGGATAAGGCTGGTTCATTCATCAACGAAATTCCGAAGATGATGACGCCGACGGCAATGATGATATTATAAATGATGATCTTTTTAACATCCCAATTGGCGATTGCACCGATGACTCCCATGATGATGGTTAAAATCGCCAGGACTTGGAGAAACATATGGGTGAAATCTTGGTCATGATGAAACATGAGTGTATAGGTCCTGAAAATGGAATAGACCCCGACTTTGGTCAGCAAGGCTCCAAATAAGGCCATCACGGGGATAGGCGGTGCATAGTAAGAACCCGGAAGCCACTGGAATAGCGGAAAAATGGCTCCCTTCAAGCCAAAGACGATCAAGAAGCCGATCGCGATGACCGATAGGATGGCAGGTTGTCCTGCCTCTGCTATCCGCTGACTCAGGTGTGCCATATTCAACGTGCCGAGCACCGAATACAGATAAGCGACCATGATGACGAAAAAGGAGGAAGAAAGAACATTGACGATGATGTACTTCAATGATTCCCTCAGCTGAATTTTCGTTCCTCCCAAGACAAGGAGTACGTAGGAGGCCATCAGCATGACTTCAAAAAAGACGAATAGGTTGAACAGGTCACCGGTAAGGAATGCCCCATTCACGCCAATCAGTAAAAATTGAAAGACAGGATAGTAATAATGGGCCTCACGTTCTTTCCCTATGGAGTAAAACGAGTAAACCAGTATCGCCAATCCAATGATATTCGTGGTCAGAACGAGTAAGGAGGCAAGCATGTCAGCGACAATCACAATACCGAAAGGCGCATCCCAGCTGCCGACTCCCAGTGTCAAGATCCCTTCATTATGAACGGAAAGGACCAAATAGATAGCAATCCCGATTCCGATGAGGGATGAAATGAAAGAAATCCCTCGTTGAAGCTTGATTTTTTTTGAAAAGAAAATAAGGATGATGCCTGTAAAAAGCGGTAATAAAACAGGCAAGAATGGTAGATTAATCATTTGTGTCGGTACCTCTCATTTCTTCCATATCGTCCGTCCCCAGTTCCTGGTAGGTCCGGTAGGCAAGTACTAATAAAAAGGAAGTGACACCGAAGCTGATGACGATCGCCGTTAAGATGAGAGCTTGTGGAAGCGGGTCAACATAAGACGTCGCCACATCCCCAAGCAATGGGACGGAACCTCCTTTTAAACCACCCATCGTTAAAATCAAAAGATGGGCCCCATGACTAAGCAACCCTGTACCGATGATGATCCGCAAAATGCTCTTGGATAGCATCAAGTAGGTTGCACACATAAATAGAATTCCTATGACAATGGCCATTAAAAGTTCCATTATTCACTCTCCCCTATCGTTTGAATAATGGTCATCGTTACACCAACAACCACGAGGTAAACGCCTAAATCAAAAAGTACCGCTGTATGAAGCGAGATGTGACCAAGGATGGGAAAATCGATATAACGGTACACATGAGTCATGAGCGGAACCCCGAACAGGAGCGAACCGGCTACAGTCAGGGCAGAGATGAATAAACCTGCACCTATCATCAGTTTATAGTCAATCGGCAAGATCTCCGCGACGGTTTTAATGTCATAGGCGAGTAAAAGAAGGACAATCGCCGCTGATGTCATCAATCCGCCGACAAACCCGCCCCCCGGTGAGTAGTGGCCGCCTAAAAAGATGGAAACGGAAAAAAGTAGGATAACAAAGGCCGCAACCTTTGTCACCGTTTGAAGAATCAAGTCATTTTGTTTCATGATTTATCTTTCCTCCCAGTCAGTCGCAATTTAATCATCGCGAAGATCCCGAGTGCTGCGATGGAAAGAACACTTATTTCAAACATCGTATCAAGTCCGCGGAAGTCAACGAGAATGACATTGACCACGTTTTTTCCTCCTGCTTCCTTATACGCATTTTCAAGGTAATAACTTGAAATGGAAGCAAATAGCTTATTGCTATGCGCTGATAAAGCAATCAATGTGACGATCACGCCAACGCCAATTGAAATCAAGGCATTATTCAACCTGAATGTCATCCGCTCTTCCTTCCTGCTTGCAAGTAATGGTAAATGGAAGAAACAGAGCAGGAAAAGCGCGACGGAGATGGTTTCAATGACAAGTTGCGTCAATGCCAAATCCGGTGCTCTAAGCAAGACGAAAAATAGGGAAATGGTATAGCCGACCGCCCCTAAGAGGATGATCGATGTTAAACGGGATTTCGCAAATAGAATGGCAATCGATCCAATCACGATGATAGCCGCCAAAACGACTTCATAGACGCCGAATGGAGCAAAGTTTCCTGTATCGAGTACAAAGGCATCTTTCCAGTAAAGGGAAAAGCCTAAGGAAAGGATGAAGAAAAGGAAAATCGAGAGCAGATAGTTTCGAATCGACCCTGTCATGAGAAACTTCATGATGGTAGATGCCGAGCGTTCCATCCCCTTTAATCCATGATCATAAAGGGAGTTCAATGAAAAACGGTCTGGCACTATCCGATAGATGCCGTTCCATTTGGATAACGTTTTGTATAAAATGATCCCTACCACAATGATTCCGATCGTCATCCATACTTCCGGATGGAAACCATGCCAGAATGCGATATGAACATGATAATCCGGGTCTGCCAAGCTTGGCTGTATACTCGCCACAGCCGGCTCGATGATTGACGAAGATAGTAGATTAGGGAAAATCCCGAATACAAGGACCAAAGACGCAAGGATAATCGGTGAAATCAACATGCCAATCGGTGCTTCATGCGGTTTCTTATCCAAATGTCGAAGTTTCCCTGTAAAAGGCTTAAGAACGACAATCATGCTGTAAATGAAAGTGAAAACACTAGCAACCCAAGCCACTACCGGGAATAACACGCCCCATGTCTCCATATTGAATATATCCAGTTCCAATACATTCACCATGGCAGCCAGGAACATTTCCTTACTTAAGAACCCATTGAACGGAGGAAGCCCGGCCATGGAAAAGGCACCGATGATGGCCACCGTAAAGGTGATGGGCATCAGCTGCATCAAGCCACCAAGCTTGCGGATGTCCCTTGTACCAGTTTCGTGGTCAATAATACCTGCCACCATGAATAGACTTCCTTTGAAGGTTGCATGGTTAATCAAGTGGAAGACGGCGGCCACTGTTGCGGCCAGGTATATATTGTCTCCCAGCGTGTCATAGTGAAGGGCAGCGGCTCCGATTCCCAATAGAGACATGATCAAACCAAGCTGACTGACGGTGGAAAAGGCAAGAATCCCCTTTAAGTCCGTTTGTTTCACAGCTGAGAATGAACCCCAGAATAAGGTGACCAACCCGGCAATCGAAACGAGCCAGAACCAGACACCGGATTCCGCAAACACCGGGCTTAGACGGGCAACCAGATAAATGCCAGCCTTGACCATTGTCGCGGAATGGAGATAGGCACTGACTGGTGTCGGTGCTTCCATGGCATCAGGTAGCCAGATGTGAAATGGGAACTGTGCCGATTTAGTGAAGGCACCCAGTAAAATGAGTAGAAGAGCAGGGATGAAAAGCGGATGATCCAACAGTTCGCTGCTTTGAGCTATCAGTTCCCTTATGCTGTAGGTGTTTCCCATGATGGAAAGGAGCACGATTCCCCCAAGCATGCTTAATCCGCCAAAGACGGTGATCAGCAGGGATTTTTGAGCTCCATAACGTGAGCGTTCCCTTTCGTTCCAATACCCAATGAGTAAAAAGGATGACAAACTTGTAAATTCCCAAAATGAATAGAGAACGATTAAATTGTCGGAAAGGACCACACCAAGCATGGCGCCCATGAATAGTAAGAGAAAGACATAAAACTGGTTCAGTTTTTCTTTTTCTTTTGATAGATAAAAGATGGAATACAAAATAACGAGTGAACCAATCCCCGTTATGAGCAGAGCGAACAAAAGACCTAGTCCGTCTACATAAAAGTCAATATGTATTCCTAGTGAAGGAATCCAAGTAGCCCGTTCAGTTATGGTCTCCCCTTGTTTGGTTGAAGAAATGAACCGGGAAAAATAGCTAAATAGAAGAACGGGTAAAATCAGTACAAACCAGCCAGTATGTATTCGACGTAAATACTTGTATAAAAACGGTATTAAGATGGCCAAAAGAAATGGTGATAATACCGCCCAATGAAGCAAAGACATAAACTCCCCCCTTATAAACGAAGTCATCGCCTTATTATGCATTTTTTTACACAATCCTAGACGGTAAAGTATCTTCGTTGAATGTGTTTTTTTTATATGTGTTACGTGTCATTCCTAAAAGTATAACCCAATTTTTGAGGGTTTGCATGACATAAGGAGCGAGGAATACTGATTGATATCGAGTTTTATATATAGGTAGAAAAGGAGCGTGAAACGGCTCAAAAAATATTTTCAGAGGGGTGCAAAGAGAGGAATATATGTAAAAATCCATTGTGAAATCCTTTTATATCTTGCATAATAATAGGATAAAAGATACATGGATGGAGAAAAAATGAAAAACACGTATTTACTTAGTTATTTCCCAATCATTGCGATACTACTGTTTAGTCTGTCCTTTGCGATTTATGGGGAAATGCAGGTGCTTATCTTATTCGGGAATTTAGGAATCTATCAAGGGATGTTGGAGTTCTTTTCCGAGACAGGAATTAAGCTTGCCTTGATGATTGTGTTGTTGTTGGTCATGTTCATGGTGTTTGCAGCGCTGAAGTTAATCTCGGACACGGTCATTGAGCTTTCCCTTCTATTCTTTTCCAAAGATTCGGATGGGAAAGCATTGACGAGCATCAGGATGGGGTCGGTCATTTATGTGATCGGCGGAGCTTGTTCATTGTTCAGCGTCCAATTCCTCCCGGGGCTCATTTCCATCTTCCTTATCACGAATGTCGTGGCCCTGATTTACTTTGTGTTTAAGTTAAGCTCCAGTGTGAATGTATCTGGGCTGGTCGGACTCATCTTCTTTCCCATCTTCGTATGGACCGCGTTAGTCGCCATCGTCGCTTATTCAGGGTTGAAGTTGTATAACAGCGTGATTGCCAGCCTACCGATATAGCGAATACTCATCCATATACGGAGAAAAGAGCTGCCGGGAACATCCGGCAGCTCTTTTCTCATCGTGTACTTGGTTCCTTATATGAGTGCGTTGATCTTGTTTTGTATGGAAGTGGCATTCGTTGTGAACAAGATATACGTATCAGATACAGTATGAAGCACGATACGATCCGTTGTAGCATATGGCGTGCCAATTCTGATCGCACGTTTATCTTCACCCGCATATGTATCATCTTGAGTCACCTTTATGATTTCGGAAATGGGTATTTCTATTGTGGATAGTTGCCATTTAATGAGTAAATGATCCTGTGATTTTTCAATTGCGATTCCTAGCATCATAATCCCTCCGTCGTCTTATCATGACTTGCTTTTACCATTCAGCGGCTTGGCTGATTGCCTTCCATATCTCTATCTGGGGCTGTCGCGAATAGACGGCTTGCAGGTTGGCTGGCTTATCTTTCCCAACCCAGACGCCGGTTGTATAGTTTCCTGTCAGGCCGACGAACCAAATGTCTTTGGCATCATTGGTTGTGCCTGTTTTCCCCCCGATATATTCAGACGGGAAATAGGCTGAGCGTGCCGTCCCATTCATGGTGACTTCGTGAAGAAGCTGCCTCATTTTGCTGACGGTTTCTTTATTCCACACCTTTTTCGATTGATTTTTCCATTTATAAAGAACGTTTCCTTCTTGGTCCGTGACCTTCGTGATTGCCCGTGCAGGCTGGTAGCGGCCATCATTGAATGATGTAAAGGCATTGGTCATTTCGAGAGGGCTCATCCCGTATTCAAATCCGCCGATGGCCGAACTGATGTGGTGATCTTGGATGGACACCTTTTTGAATTGAAAGGCATTAAGATAGCTGAAGCTCTTTTCTATGCCGGTCTTTTCAAAAAGCCTGATGGCCGGCGTATTATAGGATTGTGCAAAAGCATTCCTTATCGTGACCATGCCGTAGCTCGCCCCATTGTAATTTTGTGGACAGTAGCTGTTGCTACAATAGTTTGCGCCGCTAACAAGCTGATCGATTTCCGCTCCCGTTTCTTCTATATAAGGTGCATAATCCAGAAGAGGCTTTATGGTCGAACCAGGTTGCCTATAACTTTGGTATGCCCGGTTGAAAGAATTTTTTTTATAATCCTTTCCCCCAATCAAAGAGACAAGCTGGTGCGTATGATGCTGTATAACCACTGACGCACCTTCGATATCATTAAATCCGATTTTCGATTGCATGGCCGACTTGGCCTGGGTCTGTAAATTGATATCGAGTGCCGTGTGAATGGTCACGCCAGATTTCAGAAGCTTTGTGACCTGTTCATTCAGTTTGGCTTCCGCTTGATTGCGTGTGACTTCATCCGAGCTTTTCAATGGTTTTGTCAGACCTTCCGCCGAAGCGACCAGGTTTTTCAACTCTTGATGGACATATGTCACATAATCAGGGTATAAATCGATGTTGGTGGACAAGTCCAACCTGATTTCCTTTTTAATGAGTTTATCGAATTCCTTCTGCTCAAGTTTACCTTGGACAACCATTTGTTTTAGTATCCGCTCCTGACGCTTTTTCGTGTTATCAAAGTGTTTAAGAGGGTTATAGAGTTCGGGATTATTAGGAATGGCTGCAAGAAAGGCCACTTCGGCCTTTGATAGATCCTTGATCGATCGGCTGAAGTAGAGTTGGGAAGCCGCCTCGATTCCGTAAGCCCCGTTGTTGAAGTAAATGGCATTCATATAGAGCTCGATGATTTCGGACTTGGACCGTTTCCGTTCTAGCTGGTAGGCGTAAAAGAGTTCACTTAGCTTTCGGTTATACGTCTTGTCATGGGTAAGGAAAACATTCCTGGCCAATTGCTGGGTGATGGTACTCCCGCCTTGTTTGATTGCACTCTTCTGTGAATTGACAAGCAAGGCCCTACTGATTGCGGTTATATCAATTCCCCTATGCTCATAAAATTTCTGATCTTCCGTGACAATGAACAGGTCTTCTAGAAACACGGGGATATCGTCAAGCTTCAAATAGATCCGGTTTTCTCCATTGGAAATTTCACTAATCACTTTCCCATTTGCGGCCGTCATGTAACTGGTCTGAGCCAGATCAATCTGATCGAAGGGGATGCGTTCATCCAAGACATGATGGGGAGTTTCAGCTAAAGACCACTCCTGATAGGAAAGAAAGATGAAGATGGATAAGACAGGAACTAAGAAGAAAATCGTGATATAGCCAAGGTACACGCGCATAGTTCAACTTCCTAACTAATATATTTTTAGTAACTTAATGGAAAAGATGTGGGTAAAAAAGAGTGGTCCTTTCGCTTCGTTTCATCCATCATAATCCAATTAAGGAAGATGATAAAGGGTTTCTTCTGAAGTTGCTTAACGCAATGGGGAAAAACTGGCTGGGTAAATGGCTCTGGCTTAATGAAAATCAAATAAAAACTTATTTCAATCTTCTGTTATAATATTCTTACGGAAAAAATAACCATATTTAGTCGGTGGAAAGATGTCATGAATAAGGAGGGTTCGGAAAATGGATGGACAACAGCAGTATGTATTCATTGATTTTGAATTTACAATGCCCGAAGGAAAGGCAAATCCAGTTGGTTTCTACCCGGAAATCATTGAGGTCGGTTTAATCGCAGTCGTAAACGATACAGTCCAAGAACAGTTTTCTTCCTACGTTAATCCGTCAAGGTTTCCAGAATTGACGAATCGATGCAAGAAATTCCTGAATATCACCCAAAACCAGGTGGATCGTGGAATTTCATTTGAAGAATTGGTTTCCTTTTTAGCAAAATTGGATGAGAAGCATCCAACGACCATCGTCACCTGGGGTAACATGGATATGAAGGTGCTTCGTCAGAACTGTCAAAAAGCAGGTCTGAATTTCCCTTTCACGGGGAAACAGAGCGATCTTTGCCTGGAATACAAGCGTTTCTTCGGAGATCAAAATCAAACCGGATTATGGAAAGCCGTACAGGCCTATGGAAAAGAGGGGACAGGTAAGCATCATAGGGCCCTTGATGATGCCATTACCACGTATAATATCTTTAAACTGGTGGAGAAAGACAAGAGTTATATGAAAAATCATGAACCGACGACAATCGGTGACCGTATCGATTTATCCAAAGTATTGAATCATTTAGCGTTATAAAAGCCAAATCAATTTCTATTGATTTGGCTTTTATTATATGTTATTTAAAATAATCCGCTGCTAGGTCTTCAAGCAGCTCCAAACTTTTGTTGTTCCATTCTGTTTGGCTTTCGGTTAAAGTGCGGGCCATCTTCTCAACAGATACCCGTAAGGATTCCTTATAATCTGGAATGTCCCCATCGTATACCCTCACCATATTCATCGGGACATTGGTTTGTTCCCGGAATGCCAGGGCACGTCGTTGATGAAACATGGATACTTCCGTTTGCTTCGGATTATGAAGGTCTCCCTGCATAGGATGTTTCATGACTGCCAATACTTTTACAAGATATGCAGAAGGACGGATATCGGTGATTTCCCCGATATATTTCCCTGTTTTATAAATGGCGGTTACCTTATCGCCAACCTTGAATTCATGCTCGGACATTCCTTCATCCACCTTTCTTGTTCACTCCCTACATGATACATAAGTACGATGATTTTATACAATGAATTTGTTTACTGTATCAAAGATGCATTTTTTTCCGAAGTCGTGTAAAGTGTAGAAATGAAGGTTAAAGAATGGAGTATGAGCCATTTATTTAAAAACGAAAGAGGTAATGAACCATGACAACATTTCCACAATTAACAACCGAAATAGCGGAAAATGAAAAAGCGGTGATCATGCAGACGACGCTTGGTGATATTAAAATCAAGCTGTTTCCCAAGCATGCTCCTAAAACAGTAGAAAACTTCTTAACACATGCCGAGAATGGATATTACGATGGAATCATCTTCCACCGTGTCATAAAGGATTTCATGCTACAAGGCGGAGATCCGACAGGTACAGGAATGGGTGGGGAAAGCATCTGGGGCACGAATTTTGAAGATGAATTCTCCATGGAACTGTTCAATCTGCGCGGAGCCCTTTCCATGGCGAATGCGGGTCCAGGAACGAACGGAAGCCAATTCTTCATCGTTCAGGCACAGCATGTAGACAGCAGAATGGGTGAACAAATGAAGCAAGCCGGATATCCGGAAGAAATCATCAGTGCGTATATGGAAAATGGCGGAACACCATGGTTAGACCACAAACATTCCGTTTTTGGCCAAGTTATCGAGGGCATGGATGTTGTCGATACGATCGCCAATGTAGAGACGGTTGCGGGAGACAAGCCAGCTGTGGATGTAGTCATTAAAGGCATTACGATTTTATAAACGAAGGTACGTGAAGCGGGGGGCATAGGGCCTCTCGCTTTTTAGTTTCTAGGGGAGGAACTTGACTAGTGGATTGATTCAATAATTGTTATAATGAGGAAAAAGATCATTTTTCAGGAAGGATGAAATAGATGGACGTTCTATACTCCGCACTATTAGGTATGTTTCTTTATTTTCCGGAAGACAAAAGTGAATATATTCCCGCAGGCATTACCTGTGTCATCTTTTTGATTGCAGCTGGGTTTACGATGAGGGCCATCATCAGATACTCGAAGAAAGAAGAATTGAAGACGAAGAAGTTCGAGGAGGAAGTGACGAAAAGAAACCGGCATCTACAAGATGATTCCCTTTCTTGAATGGCCATTGTGCTCCTGACTACCTTGTTTTAGCAAAACAGGAAAACATGGAACAAATAAACTAGTTCCCATTTTGGCATAAGCATTTTATACTATAAGCTATAGAGAGAGAGTTTTGGGGGCGGAAAGTGTTATGCAAATCATAGCGAAGAGAATGATTGCGACAGATACGGTCAAGAGCTTCTTCATGGAACATTGGGAGACGACTCAAGTCGTCTTTTCAATCGGCATGTTCCATTATGCGGAACTCGATGGATTTGCGGTAATGGATGGGGATGAGAAAATCATGGGGATGGTCACGTATAAAGTGCTGAATCAACAATGTGAAATCATTTCCCTGAACAGTGAGCATGAGAATCAGGGCGTGGGCTCATCCTTACTTTATGTGATTGAGAATATCGCCAAGGAAAAGAATTGCCACTCCATTAAAGCCATTACCACGAATGATAATTTACAGGCTTTGAAGTTCTTTCAAAAACGTGGATATGTCATTTCCGAGATTGTGAGGAATGCCGTGGAAGAATCAAGAAAGACAAAACCGGAAATCCCGTTTTACAGCTCCGATGGCATTCCAATACGGGATGAAATCATTCTCGAAAAACTAGTTTAAATAGGAGGAATGGATATGTTTAAGAAAATGGCAGCAGATGCTCTGGGTCTCAGTGATATAGGAAGTGTGATTAAGCCTGCTGATTATGATAAGGTCGATGCTGATGATTACATCATGCATGAAGATGACGAGAAAATTTATTTCCTGATTAAATCGAAAACGGATGAATATTGCTTCACGAACCAAGCGTTCATCCATCTCGACGGAACAAGTGCCATCAGCAAGAAACGGATGCTGACCAGATATAGCTATAGCCAGTATGAGTTTTCGCATGTGACATTAGAAACCGCTGGTACCGTCGATTTAGATGCTGAGATTAAATTCTCGATCGGTGCTAAAACCTTCTCGATTGACGTGCATAAGAAATTCATCGAGGAATTGAAGGATCTATTTAAATCACTCGTTAAAATTTCGGAAATTTGCCATGAGAATGCCTATGCCCTTCAATTTGCGCAACAAAGCGTAAACTTGGCCTCATCGACATTGAATCAAGTCCGTACAGATGGCAGCCAAATGGTGTCCAGCTTCAAGGATATCAATGCCGTTGCGTTTGACTGGTTGATGGATAGCCGCAAGAAGTACCATGTGAAAGATTTCGGGTATGTGTTCGAAAAATATATCAATAATTAATATCCATAATCCATACAAAAGCGGACACAGCGATGTGTCCGCTTTTTCGTTTAGTTATTGAGGTCATTCAAACCTGGAGCATGTTCACTAGGCATGTCCGGCATCTCTGGAACTGGAAATCCTTTAGGTGGTTCCATGACAGAAAGATTGCCGCCATTACGGCTTGGTGTCTCCCCTTGGAATACTTCGCCGATCCGGGTTTGGTCAAGCCTGAAGTTGAATTGGGCATTATGGTAGCCCAAATCTACATATTTCCGGCATTCCGGATATTTATTCAGGTCATAATTTGGGACAGGGAAGATTTTACCCCAATCCACTCCCAGTGTTTCTAAAGCCTTTGCAAACGCATTTTGATGGGCGTTGTCACGTACCATGAGGAACGCAATGGTTTCACGCAAGGTTTTATTGGAGCTCATTTCATAAATTCTCGATTTTTGAAGGACCCCCGTCGATTCAAGCATCACATTGTTTAAAAGGTTGGCAATTAAGTTTCCATGATCGTATACCCATGACCCATTCCAAGGGTTGCCTCCTGCATCTACGGGAAGGGAAGCTTTGGCACCGATGATAAAATGATGAGGGTTCGCACCAGACTGGATCACTTCCTCAAGCGGGGCACCATTTGGACCTGAATTTCCCGGCAGGTTCCCACCTGCTTCATTAAGTAACTGATTGATTGTGGTCTGAACAAGCTCCACATGGCTCAGTTCCTCAAGGAACACCCCTCGGATTAAATCCCGATATTTTTTTTCCTTGCCGCGGAAGTTGGCGCTTTGAAACGAAAACTGCATCAATGTACGCATTTCTCCGAATTGGCCACCGAGCGCTTCTTGAAGAACTTTTGCAGCATTGGGATCGGGTTTGTCCGGTACGATCATATTAATTAGATCCTCTTTATAAAAATACAATGAGATAGCCTCCTTTAAGATTTGGTATCATTAGTTAGTTTTTGCAGGATTGTTCAATTTATTCTCGAGGGAAAAAATACCTTTATGGAATGCGCCAAAGAGAGAAATACTAGGGAAAGGTTGATTATGAAAGGGTGTTGCATATGCTATCCAATCAGCAACTAAATAGCTTCCAACAGCAACTTCAGCAAACGAAGCACCGGTTGGGAGAGCAATTAGAGGAATCTTACGCACTTGGCTTAAGAAAGAACGTACGAAATTGGACAGGGGAACTATCCGTGTATGATAACCATCCGGCGGATCAAGGAACGGAATTATTCGAACGTGAAAAAGATTTGGCACTTGGGGAGCATTATCGTGATGAAATCAGGGATATCGATCGAGCGCTTAAGGCCATTGATGAAGGGAATTATGGAAAATGCGAGGTTTGTTCGAAGGAGATTCCGCTTGAAAGGCTGAATATTGTTCCGACCACGACTTTTTGTGTGGAGCATAGCCCATCTCAAGAGACTTCCCATAATCGTCCGGTCGAAGAGGAGGTGCTTGGTCCAAGCTTCGCCACATATGATTGCGATGGGACGAGCTCTGTCGGATATGATGCGGAAGATAGCTGGCAAGACGTAGCTAGATATGGTACATCGGAGACGCCTTCCGACTTTGCCTATCCACCAAGTGATTATGAGGATACGTATATCGATTCGTCTGAAAATGTAGGATTCGTCGAGAACTATGAGAATATAGCCGGTGTGGATCTATATGGGGAAAACTTAACGGTTTATCATAACGTCCAATACCAGGAAATAGAAGATGACTTAATAGAAGAGGATACTCAGACTCCCTTTGGAGATTTGCCGCGTTATGAAAAAGATCCGTATGTCGAGGAAGAAAACCAATAGCCAAAAGCAAAGAACCAGGCAATTCGCCTGGTTCTTTGTCTGTTTTATGAAAAAGCCAGTTTGAGACGAGTTAATCCATCTTGCAGCAGGCTGCGTGAACAGCCGATATTCATCCGGACAAATCCTTCTCCGCCTGCACCATATTTTGTTCCAGGCTCTAAGGCGATTTTTCCTTTATGGATCAGTCGTTCTTGTATTTCCTTATCGGAAAGACCGAGTTCGCGACAGTCAATCCATAGGAGGTAAGAGGCATCAGGATGCATGACGCGAAGGGAAGGAATTTCAGTAGAAATGAACGCCTCGGCCACTTTAACATTTTCTTCAATATACTCAATCAAATCGGTGAGCCAACTAAGCCCATCCCGGTAGGCGGCTTCCATGGCCGTTAAGGCAAAAATATTCAAACCGTGAAAGGCCTGTCTTGTTTGGGCATTCTGCAGTTTGACCTGGAGCTCTTTATTGCTGGTAATCAAGAACGAGGCCTGGAGACCAGCGATATTGAACGTTTTGCTTGGTGCCATTAACGTGACCGTGATATCGGCTAACTTGTCCGCCAATGAAGCGATAGGATGATGCATGGCTGTTGAGTGAAAGAGGTCTGCGTGGATCTCATCGCTGACAATGGTGACATGATGGGCCAAGCAAAGCTCCCCGATGCGCAATAACTCCTCCTTTGTCCAAATGCGACCGCCAGGATTATGGGGACTGCAAAGGAGGAATAGCTTAACGCCGGTCTTCAACTTTTCCTCAAAATCTTCAAAGTCGATGGCAAATCCGTTAGCTTCCAAGAGAAGGGGACTATTGACCACTTCCCGTCCATTGTTTTTAATCATGTCGAAGAAAGGGGTATAGACAGGAGATTGCACCAGAATCTTATCCCCAGGTTCCGTAAAGGCCTGAATGGTTGAACCGATGGCTGAAACGACGCCAGAACTGAATGTGATCATGTCTTTTGTGATGGACCATTGATGGCGGTCTTTCACCCATTTTTGAATCTCGCCGTACACCGACTCTGAAGGGACGGTATATCCGAAGACCGGATGATTCGCTCGTTCGATTAATGCTTTTTGAATAGGTTCAGGAGAAGGGAAATCCATATCGGCCACCCACATAGGCAGGACGTCTTCCCTGCCATACAATGATGTAAGGGCCATTTTGTCCCACTTAACAGAACCGGTATGTTCCCTACTGATGTGTTCATCAAAAATAGATCTGTTCAATATATTCACCGCCAAATCATTTTTTTTCATGCCCTGTTAACGTCTTAACGAAAAGATACTTGTTATGATACTATGATAACATGTTCTTTCCGAAATTATGGAGCAGGTGATTATAATGGATACACAACAAATGAATATAGCGTTTGTGGCTACTTTGCAAGAATGGGATCCGTATGGGATTGGCGGGGAACTATATGAACCGGAGATTGCCGACACGGTCGTGGCCTTACGCGATATAGATGACCTTCAGGAACTGGCGGAAAAAATCAAGTCCATCTACGAATTTGCATTTGATGAACCCGTCCAGTTGGAACGGTGTCTACAGGTTGCACAAAAACTGCTGATCATCAAAAATGATGCCAGCTGCTCGATTTAAAGAAAAGGGATGACTCCGAATTCGGGTCATCCCTCTTTATATGGTTTCGTCTATTCTTCTAAAAACTCCTTGATTAACTGATACACTTCTTCGGGTTTCTCCTCCGGAAGTAAATGGCCCGTGTTTTCCATGACAATGAGCTTGGAATTGGGGAGGTCTTCATGTAGTCTTCTTCCAATGTCGAGCGGAACCACTCGATCATACCGCCCCCAAACAAGCAGGCAGGGCGTATCGATTGAATGAAGTTGTTCGGATGATAAATCGCTTTCCTTATCACGTAACATCCTTCCTAAGGCACGAAATATATCATGCTTCTTCATGAAAGGATCGAGATAGCCCTGGCGCATTTCATCATCGATCATCGTCTGATTATGGACGACATTCCTTAGATTCTTTTCGATGCCGGACCTTTGGAGATATCCCTTTACCCCAAATGAAAAGAAAGGGAAGTAGCTGAGCATCTTCATCTTTCTCGGGAAGCTTGGCTCGTACCCGGATCCGGCAAGAAGGACGGCGCGCTCGACCAGGCCAGGATAAGCTTTGATGAGTTGCAAGGAAACCTGTCCACCCATGGAATGCGCAATGATGCTGAACTTCTTGATGTTCTTTTCTTCCAAAAGCTGTACGACGGAACCTGCGATGTTCCGGAAAGAGTATGTATAGCGATTAGTTTTCCCACTTTGACCGAATGGAGGCAAGTCTATCGAGATGACATTATAGTCTTTCGTTAAATGGGGTATCAGTTTCCGGAAGCTAAAGCTTGATGATAAAAACCCATGGATTAATACCAGGGTGGGGAAAGAGTCATGAACATGAATGTGTTCATAATACATATCGATATCCCCGATCTGCTCAATGTCTTTCTTTACGTAACTTTCCATATTCGTGTTCTCCTCTACCATTCCTAAGCAAAATAAGAAGCTACTGCTGTTGCTTATCTTCCTTAGTTTTAAATAATTTCCTCTTTATCCTGTTACATAACAATACCAGAAATTATCCCCATTAAAAAATACAATTACTATAACAGATATTACGTGAACTTTGGTATAATAGTGTAAGTTTATCCTGACAGAATAGAACTTATTAATTTAATCGTGTCATACATGCCTTTAAACAAGGCTTTAAAAGGAAATTGATCGGGCTTTCTGCCAGCCAAACCATCATGTCTACATTTATGAATTCTAATAGGGAGGTTTTCCAATGCATTTGAATGAAGGGGAATTGGAAGTCTTAAGAATCATTGAAAATAACAGCCGGATCGATCAGAAGGATTTGGCTAAAATGACCGAGTTATCTGAAGCGGACATTGAAGCAACGTTGAAGAAATTGGAAGATATGCGTGTGATTGTACGTTACTTGACCGTGATTAACTGGGCAAAAGTAGATGAATATCACGGTGTGACAGCCATGATCGATGTTAAAGTAACCCCAAAACGCGGAGTTGGTTTCGATGAAGTCGCCAAACGTATATATCGATTCAAAGAAGTGGAGTCCGTTTATTTGATGTCCGGTGCGTATGACCTTTCCGTCATCGTGGAAGGTCGTTCAATGAATGAAGTGGCAAGGTTTGTATCGGAAAAACTTTCGACGCTCGATTCTGTCATTTCCACGACAACTCACTTTATTATGAAGAAATATAAGCATGATGGGACAATTTTTGAACAAACAGAAGAAGACAGAAGGATAGTGGTATCACCATGATTAAAACGAGTTTCGTGTCAAAAACGGTTTCAGAGCTAAAACCATCGGGTATCCGTCGATTTTTCGACTTGGCTGCCAATCTAGAAGGAGTCGTTTCACTTGGAGTGGGAGAACCGGACTTCGTTACATCCTGGGCAGTCCGGGAAGCGGCAATCAACTCATTGGAAGAAGGATACACCTCTTATACAGCTAATGCCGGCTTGATGGAATTGAGGCAGGAAATCAGTGGATATATGAAAAAGCAGTTTGAGGTTTCGTATGATCCCGAGAATCAAATCATTGTTACGGTGGGTGCAAGTCAGGCCCTCGACATTGCCCTTAGGACAATCTTGAATCATGGTGAGGAAGTCATCGTCGTCGAACCTTGTTTCGTTGCCTATGCACCATTGGTAACGATGGCAGGAGGGGTGCCGGTCACTGTCCAAACTTCCAGGGAGCATGACTTTAAGTTAATGCCGGAGCAACTCGAAGCGGTCATCACACCAAGGACGAAGGCAATCTTGATTTGTTCGCCGAATAACCCGACTGGAACTCAGTTAGAGAAATCGGAGTTGGCAGCACTTGCTGAAATCATCAAAAAGCATGATTTATTAGTCCTTTCCGATGAGATTTATGCGGAGCTTGCATATGATGAGAAATATACGTCATTTGCCGCCATCGACGGCATGCTTGAGCGTACGATTGTCATCAACGGGTTCTCTAAAGCGTTTGCGATGACTGGATGGCGTCTTGGATTTGTATGTGCGCCTCCGGAAATTTCCGCAGCGATGCTCAAAGTCCATCAATACGCGATGATGTGCGCTCCGACCATGGCACAGTTTGCAGCATTGGAAGCTTTGAAGAATGGAATGCAAGATGTGGAAGATATGCGCCGCAGCTACAGAGGAAGACGCAACTATATCGTAAAGTCATTTAACGAAATCGGTCTGGACTGCCATAATCCAGGCGGAGCTTTTTATGCCTTCCCATCCATTGAGAAAACGGGCATGACTTCCATGGAGTTCGCAGAAAAACTGCTGACTGAAGAACTTGTGGCCGTGGTACCGGGAGATGTTTTCGGGGAAAGTGGTGAGGGGCATATCCGTTGTTCTTATGCTTCTTCCATGGAACAGCTTCAGGAAGCCATTAAAAGAATGGATCGGTTCATGCAGAAATATAGCAAGTACTAAAACCCCATACGCAAAAAAATAGGGATTCGCCGTAATATACGGCGAATCCCTATCCATAGGGGGAATTAGAAAAAAGAGTTAATCTTAATGGATTAACATAGAAAGTGTTAATCATAGTATATCCAGTTTATAGAAAATAATACGCCTGATATGGATATTTTTACAATTTAGTTTGTGTGTTATATAAATGATGCATGATATTTAAAATTTGTTCTTCACTGAAATCTTTCGCGGTACGGAGGATGAGCTTAGCCTGTTTGAGTCCAATTTCCTGAATGAGTTCTTCCATTTCTTCATCCAAACCTGAAGCATTCGCAACGGGGCCATTTTGGATTAGCTCCGAGGCAGGGATATCAAGAACGGTGGAAAGCCGTAAAATGGTCTGGGTATCAGGCGTGACTTCCCCTGATTCATACATTTCAATTTTTTTGGTGCCCATACGTAGTTTCAAAGCCAGTTCTTGTTGAGTGAGATTATGATCTTCCCGGTATTGCCGAATATTCTTTGCGATATTTGACATGTCAATCACTCCTTTTTCAGGAAATAGTAGTAATAAGGTCATTTTACCATATTTTAACTTGTTCGCAGTGGGAATGATATGGATATTTTGTGAAAAGAAAACGCCGTATCGATTACCGATGCGGCGTTTTGAATGAAGAAACATTACTTGTCAAATAGACCGATTGAACTCAAAAAGACGACGAGTATCGCTACCGGAACGATATAGCGAATGAGAAAGTACCAAAGTTTAAAGAAAGAGAATCCTGGGCTTGCCCCCATTTCGAACTCATTCTGAACTTGGAGCCTTTTCATCTGATAGCCAATGAAAAGAGAAATGAATAAGGCTCCGATAGGCAAGGCGATGTTGCTTGTCACATAATCAGCGAGGTCGAAGAAGGTCAAGTTGAAAATCTTCACATCAGAGAGTACGCCAAATGATAATGCGCTTGGAATCCCGATCACGAAAACAACAAGGCCGGCTATCCATGAAGATTTCCGGCGCTTCCGAGCATCGCCCTTTATCATGGATGCTACGATGATTTCCAGAATGGAGAACGCTGAAGTAAGCGTAGCGAATAATAATAATACGAAGAAAATCGCCATGAAAATGCCACCGAAGGTAATTTCATTAAAGACCGCAGGCAACACGACGAAGACGAGTCCTGGTCCACTTGAAGGATCGAAACCAAGGGCAAATACGGCCGGGAAAATGACCAAGCCCGCCAATAAGGAAATGAAAATATTCAACCCGACTACGGATAATGCCGATTTTGTAATATCATCATTCTTACTTAAGTACGAAGCATAGGTGACCATCACGGAAATACCTACACTCAATGCAAAGAAGGATTGTCCTAGCGCTAATAAAATCGTCTGCTCCGTCAAGGAGGAGAAATCCGGTTTCAAAAAGAAACGGACACCTTCCATCGCACCTTCAAGTGTCATGGAACGAACGAGAAGGACAAGAAAAAGGACGAACAGGGAAGGCATCATGTACTTATTGGCCTTTTCAATCCCTTTGGATACGCCACCTTGAACGACCCAAATCGTCAAGACCATGAAAAGAAGCTGCGCAATGACCGTTTCATAAGGACTGCTGATAACGGTATTGAAAAGGCCACTGTATTCCGATTGGGTTAAATTTGATAGGGACCCGGTAAAGCTTCTCCATAAATAGGAAAGGATCCAGCCACCAACAACACTATAGAAGGAAAGTAAAATGATGGATGCTAGAACTCCGCCATATCCTAGTAACACCCAGGGTTTACCTGGTGAAATGTGCTTGTAGGCCCGAATGGCATCTTTTTGTGCATTCCGGCCGATGGTGAATTCGGCGATGAGTAAGGGTGTGCCGATCATGAGGGTGAAAATCACGAAAAAAAGGAAAAAAGCGCCGCCTCCATTTGTCCCTGTCATATATGGAAACTTCCAGATGGCACCCAAACCAATAGCGGACCCAGCCGCTGCTAGAATGAATCCGATTTTGGAAGACCATTGCTCTTGTTTTGCCATGGTGAAAAACTCCTTTAGAGGTATAGAAATACGTGAATGTAGAGATAAACATTTTCTCATCTTACTACGATTAATCTCAATTTGGTAGTTTTTTGTTATGCTAATTTTTTGAAAAATTAATGATCGAAAAAATGGGGACAAAGAATTAAATGAAAACTTTTAGGATAAGTTATAAATAATAGCCATATATCGAAATGGATACTCAATTACAAAATTTTTACGTTTTAGCGGAAAAAGTATGGTATACTTAACTTTGATTATTTCCAGCTCTGTGATATAATTTTGTATTGCGTGAAAAGCCGAAAAAATATATATAAAATAGGAGTGTTACCATGTCTGAAAAATTCGAAATTGGTGCAGTAGTTACTGGTAAGGTAACTGGTATTCAACCTTACGGTGCATTTGTTGCTTTAGATGATTCAACTCAAGGATTAGTTCATATTTCTGAAATCACTCACGGGTTCGTAAAAGATATTAACGAACATTTAAAAGTGGGCGATGAAGTGAAAGTTAAAGTACTTTCAATCGATTCAAAAGCTGGAAAAATCGGCTTATCAATCCGCGCAACAGAAGAAGCTCCTGAGCGTACTGAAGCTCCTAAGAAAGCTCCAAAAAAACGCCAAGCATCTGTTAAAGCAACATCACACATCGAGTCTACTGAAGGATTCAACTCTTTAAAAGATAAACTTCAAGCGTGGATCGATCAATCTGAACGCGAAGACTTAATCAAAAAATAATTTTTTTAACCGGATGGTCTTAGGACCATCCGGTTTTTTTATTATTCTTCAATAATTGATAAAGCCGGGACATGTTTCATGGACCGGCTTTATTTTATACGTATTTTCTTTTAGCGATTCATTGAGTTGGTTTTGTTTCAGTTTCACGAGACGTTTGGGGACTTGGCTTGAAGAGAAGACCAAGATTGATAAGCCCGGCGATTCCCACTAAGCCATAAACGATGCGAGCCAAAGCAGCATCTTGTCCGCCGAATATCGCTGCGACTAGATCGAACTGAAAAAATCCAATTAGTCCCCAGTTGATGGCTCCGATGATTGTTAAAACAAGGGCCGTTTTTTGTAATCCACTCATTGTATAGCCTCCTTTTTTATAAGCATCTTTCTTTACTTATCATGCTTTTTGAAGATAATTATATACACCCCAGAAAAAACTTCTAAACGGATATTTTGTATTTATATGGAATGTTCGTCATAATGAAGGGATAAAATATCCATTGCTGCAGTGGCATGGGGCCGCTGAAAAAAAGGCAATGCAAAAGGAGATTATATATATTGGAAAATTACACGTATAAGAATCCTACTAAGATCATCTTTGGTAGAAACCAATTGAAAAGCATAAAAGAGGAAATTCCTGCCTACGGAAAGAAAGTGTTGCTCGTCTACGGTGGCGGAAGCATCAAGAAAAACGGGCTGTATGATAAAGTGATGGAGGAATTGAAAGAAATCCAGGTGGAAGTATATGAACTAGCAGGAGTTGAACCAAACCCAAGGATCACGACTGTCCGTAAAGGTGTGGAGTTGTGTAAGGAACATCAAATCGACTTCGTGCTAGCGGTAGGTGGCGGAAGTGTTATCGATGCAACAAAAGGCATCGTTGCGGGTGCGAAGTATGAAGGAGACGCTTGGGATCTTGTCACCAAAAAGGCTCCCGTCAAAGAAGCCCTTCCTTTTGGGACAATCCTTACGATTGCTGCAACCGGTTCTGAAGCGAATTCGGGTTCGGTCATTACGAATTGGGAAACGAAAGAGAAATACGGATGGGGAAGTCCTTTGTTATTTCCTAAATTCTCGGTCCTTGATCCTGAAAATACTTTTTCACTTCCAAAAAATCAAACCGTCTATGGCATGGTCGATATGATGTCACATGTTTTCGAAACGTATTTCCATCAAGAAACGCATGCTCCGCTTCAGGACCGCTTTTGTGAATCACTTCTGGTGACGGTCATGGAAACGGCTCCAAAGTTATTGGAAGATCTCGAGGATTATGAAAACCGTGCTACGATTTTGTATGCGGGCAATGTGGCGTTAAATGGTTCACTGGGAGTAGGATATCTTGGCGATTGGGCCACTCATAATATTGAACATGCCGTCTCTGCGGTCTATGATATTCCCCATGCGGGAGGCCTGGCAATATTATTCCCTAATTGGATGAAACATGTGCTCCATGAAAATGTCGAGCGGTTCAAACAAGTTGCCGTCCGTGTCTTTCAGGTCGACCCAGAGGGCAAATCCAGTGAAGAGGTTGCGCTTGAGGGGATTGAACGCCTTCAGTCATTCTGGAGCAGCTTAGGGGCCCCATCGCGTCTTGCAGATTACGATATCGACGATTCACAACTTGAAGTCATTGCCGATAAAGCGATGAGCAATGGAGAATTTGGTCGGTTTAAAGTATTGAATCGCGAAGATGTCCTTGCGATTCTACGTGCTTCATTATAAGAACCTTACGATAGGCTCCCACTATTCGATAGTGGGAGTTTTTTCTAAAAGACTTAGCGATTTCTTGATTCTGCTAAATACATCAGATAAAGTAAAAGGGTAACCAAAGAATAAAGGAGGAATTGGCATGTCCCATCTACATTTCGATTATTCAAAAGCTCTACCGTTTTTCGGAAAGCACGAAATGACCTATTTACAGGATGCTGTAAAAGTGGCACATCATTCTCTACACGAACAGACCGGTGCGGGCAATGAATTTCTGGGCTGGGTTGATTTACCGAAGGATTATGATAAAGAAGAGTTCTCCAGGATCAAGAAAGCTGCCGCCAAAATAAAAGAAGATTCGGACGTCCTGTTGGTCATCGGAATCGGTGGTTCGTATTTAGGAGCACGTGCAGCCATCGAAATGCTGCAACATAGTTTCTATAACCTTTTGCCTTCTGATAAGAGAAACACTCCGCAAATCATATTCGTTGGTAACAACATAAGTTCTACATATATGCAAGATGTCATGGACGTATTGGTCGACAAGGACTTTTCAATCAATGTGATTTCCAAATCGGGCACAACGACGGAGCCTGCCCTTGCGTTCCGGATTTTCCGTAAGCTTCTCGAGCAAAAGTATGGTCCAGAAGCAGCGAAAGGCCGTATCTTCGCGACTACCGATAAAGAAAAGGGCGCATTAAAGACAGTGGCCACGGAAGAGGGATTTGAAACGTTCGTCATTCCGGATGATGTCGGTGGAAGGTATTCTGTACTTACTGCAGTGGGCTTGCTTCCGATTGCTGTAAGTGGTGCGGATATAGATCAAGTGATGGAAGGGGCGGAGAGCGCTAGAGCGGACTTCAGTTCATCGGAGCTTTCCGAGAACCAGGCTTATCAATACGCGGCCGTCCGTAACGTCCTTTATAATAAGGGGAAAACCATTGAAATGTTGATCAACTATGAACCTGGTCTGCAATATTTCTCAGAGTGGTGGAAGCAGTTGTTCGGCGAAAGTGAAGGGAAGGACCAGAAAGGGATTTTCCCGGCAGCCGCCAACTTCTCTACGGACCTGCATTCGATGGGGCAGTATGTACAGGAAGGGCGACGCGACCTTTTCGAAACGGTCATCAAAGTGGAAGAGGCACGTCATGAAATCTCGATTGAAGCAGCAGAAAATGATTTAGATGGTTTGAATTATCTGGCTGGTGAAACCGTACAATTCGTCAATAACAAGGCATTTGAAGGTACCTTATTGGCTCATACGGATGGCGGTGTTCCTAACCTGATTGTTTCCGTACCAAAACTGGATGCCTTCACATTCGGCTACCTTGTTTATTTCTTCGAGAAGGCTTGCGCGATGAGCGGCTATCTGTTGGGGGTCAATCCGTTTGATCAGCCTGGGGTCGAAGCCTACAAGGTGAATATGTTTGCCCTGCTAGGAAAACCAGGGTATGAAGAGAAAAAGGCGGAACTCGAACAGCGTTTATAAAATAAAGTGAAGAAGGCATCATGCTGGACTAGATTGTCCACGCATGATGCCTTTTTTTATCGGATTAAGAAAAAGTTAAGGTTGATAATGCTATGTAATCCGATACCTAGAAAAGAGGGAATGTGCATGCAACTATCTTCGACAACGAATAGTTACGCTGGAACGATAAGTACCCCTTCAACTACGGGCAATCAAAACGCTATGAAAGATCTGGAAAAACAGAAAACAGAGCAGCAGGCAGATATCCAGGAAGCTTATCAATCAGAAGGTACAGCCGAAGCCAATTTGCTTTTTACCCAATCGAAAGAGGATAGTGATCAATAGGGGTTATTTTAAGACTTTTGGGTAAGCTAATTATTAAAATTAGCAAAAGAGGTTTTTAACATGATTGAAATATCTTCTAAGTTGGAAGGGAAAACCTTTGGATTATTCGATTTGGAAACGAAGCTTAAACCAGAAGGGTATATGATTGGTGGTGGTTGGGATTATGACCACGGCACCTTCGATTTTAAAATGGACGACAAAGATGGCTATCAGTTTTTGCGTGTTCCCTTCAAAGCTGTGGATGGGTCACTTGATACGGACGGGGCCATGGTTGAAATCATGACGCCGTATTTATTATCTCATAAGTATGAAGATGGCATCGACCGCGAGGGAAATATCGGGAATCTCTCCGCTTCATTTAATCAATTTGCCGAGCCGGAAGACCCCGATGCTGAATTTCCTCAGGAATATATTGCGTATGGGAAATCTCTCGTTCGGGACCTTGAAAAAATCTTATTGGATTAACGATCGATGATGAGCAAGATATCATTTTGATGGATGATTGCATCTGCAGGAGGCTTGATACGTGTCTCGCCTCCTGAAATGATGCCAACCAAGAGAATATCCTTATCTAATAATGTAATCCCCAATTGTTTGAATGTTTGCCCGTTCCAATCGAATTGGACGGGCATCTGTTCAATCTTTAAACCATTTTCGGTGGCCGAATTTTCTTCTTCCCGCTTTTCCATTCCTCTCCATAAACATTCCTGCATATAATCACTCGCAAACTTATTCGTTTCGATAATGGCATCTGCTCCCGCACGTAATGCATTTTCCTTCTGTTCCTGCGTTAAAATTTCAACAAGACAATATACATGAGGGTTCAGTCCTTTTATAGCCAGTAAAGCCAACACGGTGAACATGTCGGTCTGCAGTTCGTTTTGTTGGAGATCGGCAGTGATGAGGACCCGTGCCGCCTGTTTAATATTGGCCTGTTGCAAAACGGAATCCAAACTGGCTTTCCCTTGGACAAAATGTATATTCGTCCGTGGCAAAGGGTGCTTGGTCAATGTGTCGTCAATCAAGACAATATATTGGTTATGCATGCGTTCATGAATGTTCTTGATGATTCGTTTTGAACGTCCATTCCAGCCGATGATAATAAAGTGACCGGTGCCGCTAAACTCCTTTCTTCCGGAAAGGAATTGTTGGTCGCTTGAGATGGACATTTTGGCGATGTAGGCAAAATAAGAAGTGATGAGCCCGACACCCGATAAGATGAGAAGCATCCCGAGGATTCTCCCAAACTTCGTAAGTGGGGTGAAATCCCCATATCCAACGGTCGATATCGTGACGATTGCCCACCAAATTCCCTCGAATATGGAAGGGAAATTATCAGGCTCGACTAGATGAATCAGCCAACCGAATACAAGTAAAAATAGGATGATGGTCAAAAATAGTTTGAGTAAACGTGGAGACCTTTTAAAAGTGTTGCTGAACGGATTGATTCGGATCATGTTATCCCCCCTACGACAGTCCTTTTAGTATGGACAAAATGGACTGAACTCATAAGGATTTAACGGATATATATAGAAGTTCTAGTAAGAACATGAGATCAAATACATGATAAAAACCTTCCGTGACCTGACGGAAGGTTTTTATCATGTGGAGTCACGTATCCAGAAAAGGACTTCATGCTCAATACTTGATGATATGCGAGGACCACATGGTTTATGCAAAAAAATATGAAAATCCCTCAGACCCGTCGTCGGACATTGAAGTTCTCACTGATGAGCAACCAGTTTTGCGGGAAGGCAAGGCCTAGCTTCCAGTAACTCATTCCTCTAAGGTTCAATTCTTTGATCAAATCGAACTTTGCTTGAATGGACCGGGCATCTTCAAACCAGACCTCATGCTCCTTCCCATCTGCATCCGTGTAATTGAAATGGGGCGCCTGCGCTTTCTCATCGTATTCTATGGATACATTGTTCGCGGCAGCAATCTGGATGGCCTGCTGAGGGCTGATCGCTTTGGCGATGGAGCCCTGGACAAAAGGCAATGTCCAATCATATCCGTATAGGTTCTGGCCCATCAGAATCTTATTGGCCGGCATTTCGGTGATGGCATATTCCAGTACGTCCCGAACCGGTCCTATCGGGGATACCGCCTGTGCTGGACCGCCGCTGTATCCCCATTCGTACGTCATGATGATCACGAAGTCGACAATTTCACCATGTGCCTTATAGTCATGTGCCTCATACCAGCCACCTTTTTGCTCTGCACTGGTTTTCGGTGCAAGTGCCGTCGAGATGAACCAACCTTCTTTTTTGAAACGATCCCTTGCTTTACGTAAGAATTGGTTATAGGCATTTTTATCGGACGGGCGGAGAAACTCAAAGTCAAAGTGAATATCCCTGAATCCATATTTCTTGGCTGTGGTCACAATGTTGTTTAGGAACTTATTCTGCACGGAGGTGTTCGTCAGGATGATCCGACCAAGTTCATCACTGAATTGATCGTTTTCCTGATTGGTGATGACCATCATGAGGACATTCTTGTTTTCTTTTGCAATGGTGGGAAAGTTATTGAGCAACGGTTCCTTTAAGGTGCCATCTCGCAGTGCCTGAAAGCTGAATGGCGCTAAGTATGTCAAATAAGGCGCGGCTTCCTGAGCAGCTGTTTCAAGGGCAGGAGCGACTGTTGTACCACGGGGCTCGACATAGCCGTTGAATTCAGCAGTCCGTTTTTTTCGGGCAGGAATATATAGGCGGTACCCCACGGATAAGGAGTCCTGATCGGAAATGCCATTGATCCTCGCTAATTCTTGATAGGGTACATCCACTTTTTGAGCAATCGAAAATAAAGTGTCACCAGGCTGGACAAAATAATAGCTGCCGACGATTGGAATGACAATGGCCTGCCCGATGACAAGATTATTTGGGTTAGGAATTTTATTTGATTCAACGAGCCGGTCAACGCTCACGCTATATGTTTGGGCGATGCCAAATAACGTTTGGCCAGGCCTAACCACATGAATTTGCACGTCTTTTCCCCCTTACTGAAAGTTTCCTAACAGTTTATGAGCATAGGAAGAAATTCATGATAGCGAGCGAAGAAGTTATCTTCATAAAGTTACGATTATTCAATAAATTGGAAAACATAATTGGAGGGGGAGATGTAAATAAATATATATAAGGAGGTGAGAAACACATGGCAAACAACAATAGCAGCAATCAACTAGTAGTAGCTGGTGCAGAACAAGCTCTAGAGCAAATGAAGTATGAAATTGCTTCTGAATTCGGTGTAAACCTTGGTGCAGACACAACATCACGTGCTAATGGATCAGTTGGTGGAGAAATTACAAAACGTTTAGTGCAAATGGCTGAACAACAATTAGGCGGATCGACTCGTTAATAACTGAATAAACATGGATTGAAAGAGGAGGGGAATGTTCCCCTTCTCTTTCACATTTTATTTAGCTGACATGCCTTTCAGAGTCGTGATGGCTTTCTCAGGAAAATCGGTCATGATGACATCGACTCCCCATTTGACTAGCCGCTCGATATCTTCTGGTTTATTGGCCACCCAAGGGCGGACTTTGTATCCAAGTTTCTTCGCAGTGGCATGAATGGATGGGGTCAGGCTATTTTTGTCAGGATGAAAGCCAGCTTCTTTTTTCTCGGCTAAAATTTCCTCGACGTTTGCTGGCAGTCCCTCGAATAATAAAGCCCGCTCCAGTTCCGGGGCCAGCGTCTTTACGTTTTCAATCGATTGATGATTGAAAGAAGAAAGAATCACTCGATTTTCCATGTGATGCTGCCGGATTACATCCACAACTTTTTTTTCGATGCCTTCGTAAGAGAGCTTATCTGTTTTAAGCTCAATATTCATCCACAATGTATGTTCCTTCGCCCATTGGAAAATTTCACCTAAGAATGGAATCTTCTCACCATGGAATTCCTCGGAAAATTTGCTTCCCGCATCCGCTGATTTTAACTCTTCTGCGGAGAAATCCTTTACATACCCGGAAAGAGTGGTCGTCCGGTCAAGTGTTTCATCATGGATGATTACCAATTCCCCATCCGAACTGAGGTGGACATCGAACTCGATGCCATCCGCCCCGACTCGTAGGGCTTCTTTGAATGCAATCATCGTATTTTCAGGATGCGTTCCTTTGGATCCACGGTGGGCATAGATTTGGGTGTTTTTCACATGCATCACTCCTTTTTCTGAAAAAAAGAACCTTGAATCTATGATACATGTATCTCTTCTTTCTTTCAGCAATGATTAATAGACAATATTTTAAACAACGAGTAAAATACAATGGTATTTCCATTTACAAGCGGAGAAATAATGAGGTGAAAACAATGAATATATGGGAAATTTTTGTGGCCGTTATCCTTGGCCTTGTGGAAGGCCTGACGGAGTTTGCACCAGTATCTTCTACGGGGCATATGATCATAGTGGATGATCTATGGCTGAAATCTACCGAAATATTTGGTAGTGAAGTAGCGAATGCATTCAAGGTCGTCATTCAGCTGGGATCGATACTGGCTGTTGTTGTGCTCTTTTGGGGGCGGTTCATGGACTTGCTCGGATTACGAAAGATGAAGAACCCCTCTGCAGTGGCAGGGAAAAAGTTGAATTTGCTTCAAATCATCGTAGGGTTGCTGCCTGCGGCCGTATTAGGTTTATTGTTCGAAGATTATATTGATGACCATTTATTCACTGTAAAGACGGTAATCGTCGGATTATTCCTCGGTGCTTTGCTGATGATTGCAGCGGATAGGTTCCGACCGAAATTGACAGCCGAAACGGTTGATCAAATTACTTATAAACAAGCCTTAGGTGTCGGGTTGATACAATGTCTAGCCCTTTGGCCAGGCTTCTCCCGTTCGGGTTCCACCATATCAGGCGGCGTACTGCTGGGGATGAGTTACCGTGCAGCTTCCGATTTCACGTTTATCATGGCTGTGCCTATCATGGCAGGAGCCAGTTTGCTGAAAATCGTAAAATACTGGGAGTACTTTACGCCTGACGTGTTACCATTCTTTATCGCAGGGTTTATCAGTGCCTTCATATTTGCGTTATTCTGCATACGTTTCTTCCTATTATTGATTAATAAAGTGAAGTTGACGCCATTTGCTATTTATCGTATGGTCTTAGCCATTATCCTGTTATTTATTGTTTGGTAAGAAGCAGGGTTTAACAAAATGAAAAGAAAAAGGCAGAAATGTTGCGACATCAACATTTCTGCCTTTTTTCGTATAAAGGATAGAGCTTCATTAAAAGAGTGAGGCTTAGCGAGCACAAAAGAATGTTAATGTTATATTCATATTGGATTAAATCTCTATATAAGGATAAAGATATGAATCTGATAGACCTTACGTGCATCATTCGATTCACATTGTGACGATAAATGAAATAAAATGAAATAATGAAGGTGGAATCACCAAATACGAATGATTACACTTTTTAATAACTATATAATTCGTTTTAAATCCTTTTAAAACATAATAAATTCAATTAAATAAAAAATAATTCGGATTTTAAGAAGAAAAAGGAAAACATTAATTTATTATGAAAACGGATACAATATAGAGGTAACAACATCTAAAATAGTAAATTGACTATTTAGATTATTCGATAAACTATTCTTGTATATTTTTCGTGGTATAATTTTTCTGAGAAAATAGAAGGTGTGTACACGGAAGGAGGACATTATGTGAATGATCAATTGAAAAAAACGATTGGCTTTTGGGTTGGAACATCTATAGTAGTGGGTACAGTCATAGGCTCTGGTATTTTCATGAAGCCGGGAGTGGTACTTGAGTTAAGTGGTAATTCAACGATGTCCTTATTGGCTTGGCTGATTGGTGGCTTGATTACGCTGGCAAGTGGATTGACAATCGCCGAAGTGAGTACACGAATTCCTAAAACGGGCGGTTTATATGCGTATTTAGAAGAAGTGTATGGAAAGTTGTGGGGCTTTCTTTGCGGTTGGGTTCAAACGCTAGTTTATGGACCTGCAGTAATGGGCGCACTTTGTTTATACTTTGGTGCGTTGGTGGCCGGTTTATTTAATATATCCATGGATTATACAATGGGTATTGGAATAATCACGATTGTCTTTTTGACGGCCATGAACTTGTTGGGGACGAAATATGGCGGGTTGATTCAAACCGTTTCAACGGTTGCCAAATTGATTCCAATCGTCTTCATAGCTGTGTTCGGTATGGCTCAAGGTGAGATGCCCGTTTTCAACATGGATGTTGAAACGACGGTGAAGGTGAGTATGGCAGGGGCCATTCTTGCAACACTTTGGGCGTATGATGGCTGGATCAATGTCGGCTTTATGGCTGGTGAGATGAAGAATCCACAGAAGACATTACCTCGGGCCATCATCACGGGGATAGTCGTGGTCATGGTTGCCTATTTAGCTGTAAACCTGGCCATGCTACACGTTCTGGGTCCTGATGGAATCATTGCGAATGGAACGAATTCCGCTAATGTTGCAGCCACCGTTCTTTTTGGTGAGCTAGGCGGAAAATTAATTGCAATCGGAATCTTGATTTCAATCTTCGGTTGCCTGAACGGCAAGCTTCTAACCTTCCCAAGGATTACACTTGCGATGGCTGAGGATAAGATGGTTCCTGGTCATAAACAGATAAGAAAGATATCACCTAGATTCAGGACACCTGTCAATGCCACAATTCTACAAGTGGTCATTGCGATCATCATGATGATTGTGACAGATCCGGATAAGCTATCGAATATGGCGATATTCTCTGTCTTTTCTTTTTATGGGCTAGCCTTCTTTGCAGTCTTCATTCTACGTAAAAAAGATCCGGATGCAAAAACGTATAAAGTGCCGCTTTATCCGTTCATCCCTATCCTGGCAATTATCGGTGCGGTATACATAGTGCTTAGCACATTAATCGATACACCGATGGATGCCCTCTACTCCATAATTATTTTGATAATCGGCTTACCTGTATATTGGCTGATGGTCAAGAGTGAGCGGAAGGATAGACAAGTTCATTAACGATTTTCCATCCCTTCACGGTATCTGTGAAGGGACTTTTTTATGCCTGGCAATCCAATGGGCCTGCTCCTTATTCGTAAAATAGACAATTGAGTCCAGACGTATTAACATAAGAAATAAGGAATTGAAAGGTCTGAGCAGAATTGAATTATATTGAACCTGCGGGTAAATCATTTCGGAAAACGATTTTGGCTTTATTTCTTGGAAGCTTTGTAACATTTGCAGATCTATATAGTACGCAACCGGTCATACCGGTTTTTGCGAAGCAGTTTGGGGTTTCTCCACCAATGGCAAGTCTTACGTTGTCTTTTGCAACCGGGACGCTCTCCATATGCCTATTGCTGGTTTCTTTTTTTTCGGAAAGCATTGATCGAAAGAAGATAATGGGTGTAGCCCTGACCATGTCTGCTTTGCTGTCGATCAGTGTCAGTTTCGTCCAGAATGACATCTACCTGTTGATTGCTATCCGGGCGGTTCAAGGGGCAGTCCTTGCAGGGTTCCCGGCAATCGCCATGGCTTATATCAATGAAGAATTCCATCCGAAAAGCCTGGGGTATGTGATGGGCATCTACGTTAGTGGGTCGTCAATTGGAGGGCTGGCAGGGAGATTGATTGTCGGGGTGTTGACGGATCACTACTCATGGAATGTAGCGATTGGAAGTCTTGGCGTTTTAAGCTTACTTATCAGCTTGTTCTTTTGGTGGATGCTGCCTTCCTCTCAGCATGTCACGCACACGAACATGTCTGTGAAGAGAATGATAGAATCCTTACGACATAACATGAAGAATCCACAATTATTATGGCTATTTGGCATGGCTTTCTTATTAATGGGTTCCTTTGTCACCGTTTATAACTTCGTGGGGATTCCCTTGATGGAACCGCCTTATCAATTATCACAAACACTGATCGGTTTCATTTTCCTTATCTATCTCGTCGGGACCTTCAGCTCGACTTGGATGGGGAAGCTCGCTGACCGCTATAGCCGGGGACGCGTGTTACTAACCGGGATTCTGATCATGCTAGCAGGGGCCCTCCTGACCTTGGCAGTTCCTCTATCGATGAAAATATTGGGATTGGCTCTTTTCACCTTTGGTTTTTTTGGGGCCCATTCGATTGCGAGTGGCTGGGTCGGAAGGTTGGCGGATAAAAACGAGAAGGCCCAAGCGTCGGCTCTGTACCTTTTCTTCTATTATGGAGGATCCAGTATAGTGGGGGCCACGGGCGGTATATTCTTAATCCGGTTCGGCTGGGGAGGAGTCATTTCCGTTGTATCCATCTTGATCATTTTGGCGGCCATTTGTATATGGATGGTGAAAAAGGTAAAATAAAAGAGGAAAACAAAGTCTCTTTTCTATCATATTTACTAGGTTTCTGAATATAATCTATTGAAAAAGGATAGTAAGTAATAGATTGATAAAAAGAAGGGGTAATAGATAGAGTGAAACGAAAAACAGTAATCCTAGGTGGTTTAATAGCCGTTTTAATCATATTATTGGTTGTATATTTAACAGGTCCAGGCCGGTTGGACAAAGTGGTGATCGTCGAGAAGTACTACCCTCATTTTTCCGATGGCAAGGCGATTGGCTTTAAGACGAATGAAGTCATTAACGTGAGCAAAACAGAAGAGGGTTCGAATTGCGCAATGAAATTCGATAACGGAAAGATATTGGAAATAGATTGTGACCGGTATTTATCCTATAAAGTAGATGAAACGGTCTATATCTCTTCGGACGGTGATGAAGTCAAGACTATCCAAAGGAAAAGATAGCGCCGTTCTTAAATAAGTGAATAGTAGAATAGAAAGCTGATTTTGTCCTTGCTAAACAAAATCGGCTTTTTTTATTTGTGATAAATAAGTACTATTTAAGGATAAATGTGGAAAATATAATAGGAAAATAGTATGATAATTCTGTGAACATTTTAAAAAATTTAAAATCATAGGAGTGGATACTAATGAGACTAATTCAATATATCATTCGGACGAGCTTGGTTGTGGTACCAGGTACCTTCATGATTGGGCTGTTCGTTTGTCTCGCAAATGGTATTTCGGGAATGCCCATGCTATGGAATCTGGTCTTCATTACAATTTGCGGTGTGGTTGTCGGAATTATTTCCTCCGTGATCAACCATCGAAGGTTCATTCGTCCGATTGGATTGATTAATCGTTATCTAGAGAAAATTGCGGACGGTGACCTTAAACAAAGGATAAGTGAAGATCAGTTAGGTTTTTTGAAAACGATTGCACTTCATATCAATCACACTGTGGAATCTTGGAGCGACGTATTGAAAAAGGTTCAGGATGCATCGAAGAATATGAACGCCTATTCCAATGAATTGGCGGAAGGAGCGCATCAGACAAGCAGCGCGACGGAAGAAATCTCCTGCTCGATAGAAGATGTCGCACAAGGAGCCAGAAACCAGGCAAAGGGAGTGAACGAGACTACTGAGGTGATTTATCAGATGTCATCCAGCCTTTCAAGGGTAACAATCGGGGCGGAGAAGGTATCTGGCTCCATCCATAAGTCCTTGGAGAAAGCGAATGCAGGAAAAAACTCAATCGAACAGGCGGGCCAACAAATGGAGTCCATTTATTCGAATGTGAATGAATTGGCAAGGGTCGTCAATGGATTGGGGGAACGTTCCGTCGAGATAGGGAAAATAGTTGAAGTGATTACAGGGATAGCTGCTCAGACGAATCTATTGGCCTTGAATGCTTCCATAGAGGCGGCACGGGCTGGTGATCAAGGAAAAGGGTTTGCCGTGGTGGCCAATGAAGTGAGGAACCTTGCAGAGCAATCAAGCCATGCAACTCAGCAAATCAGTGAAATCATCAACCATATCCAAAAAGAAACAAAGCAGGTGGCCGAGCAAATGGGGTCTGTCAATCGCGAGGTAAGCGAAGGAATCAACGTGATGACCGGAGCTGGAGATACATTTATAGAAATTCACCACTCCATAAACGATCTTTCTGATCAAGTGGGGCAAGTGGGGGAGACGATTGAAAAAATGGAAGCGGGAACGAGGATGGCTGTACAGTCGATGGAGATGATATCCACTGCAGCGGCGGGTTCAGAGGCGGCGACACTAAATGTCTTGACGGCTACGGGGGAACAATCCGCCGCAATAGAAGAAATCAGCGCCTTTGCTGAACACTTGCGGAAATTAGCCGGAGAAATGGATGGCATCATCCATACTTTCAAAATTTAAGCCTCATCGGAAATGAAGACCCAGACCTTTTTGGTCTGGGTTTTCATTTGCCTTTTTCATCTCTATTTTCTTTTTTGTCTTTTTTATTACGACGAAGTACATCTAAGATTCTCCGGCTATTATTTTTACTATTGATCAGTTCAACTAAGTCACTCATATTTTCTGCTTCAAAGTCTTGTTGTTCTTTTTTCATTAGGAATCCCTCCTCCAAGTTATCGTAATACCCTTATTTTAATAAAATGAAACTTCCTTTATCTTATTGGTAATATAAGGTTTTTATATCGCTTTTAAATAAAAATTTGCTAAAATTAAAAAAAGGCTTGATATTTAAATCAAGAGCTGAATGGAGGCTGTTGCCGTTTTGGAGGAAGAATTGGTATTGATTGGAGAAAAAATCGAAAAATTCAAATATATATTGGTCCAACATCTCGAACTTTTCGAAGAAGATTCGCCATATGATTTGGAAACCAGCAAGGTGATTCGGGCACAAATCATTCAAATCCATGCTGATGCCTTGATCCATGGTAAAGCCCAGGCGATGGAAAGCATGAGTGAAATCGGGATGAGAGTTGGGAATCGAATTGTGGAGATGGGCGTTTCGTTAGATAAAATCATTGGGGAGATTCAGCTGGCGCGTAACCTTTTCTGGAGCTTCATTGAAGAGGAAGTCAGCAATCGACACTATTCTATCGAAGTCTTGTTGAAAGCTAGTTCAATCATTGATGCCGTATTGGACGAGTTCCTCTATTGCATGAGTGTGAGTTTTGTGAATTATTATAAGAAAATTGCCAAATCGGCAAACGAGTCTTTAAAGAAAGTAAAAGAAAATCAAGAAGTCATGGAGGAGTTGGCGACGCCAATCGTCCAAACCATGTTAAGCGATGTGTTGCTCGTACCGTTAATCGGACGTATCGACGAATGGCGAATGGGGTCCTTGCAGTCGACGGTCCTGCAAAAGTGTAACGATTCCCATGCTGAAGTAATGATTTTGGATTTCTCCGGCATCACTTATACGCAGGATGATAACATGTTTTCCCTGCTCGACCAGTTGGTTGGCGCGTTAGCATTGATGGGTACAGAAACGATGTTTGTCGGGTTTACACCGGCCGTAGTCAGGCAAATTATCAAGCTTGATTTCTCCCACCAGGTTAAATCATTCTTATCATTCGCCCAAGCCATGGAGTATATCGTTAAACAAAGAGGAATTACAATCCAGTATTCGAATTGAAGGAATCCTTATGAATGAGGTTCCTTTTTTTATAGCATGTAGAGGGATGATGTTTTTGACCAAAAGTGACCGGTATTTCTTTACTTTGAAGAATCATGATAAGATCAAAAGAAAAGCATAAGAAACGGGGTGCCTGCTATCTTCAATCATATATATGGAAAACATGACTTACATAGACGAAAGGTTGATGAATGAATAGTGGCTTTCAAACAAAAAAACACCCTCGATCCACAAGTAAAATGGTTCAGTGTGGGGATCATGACGGATAACGGCCTCGAATATGAAGCGTATGAGGCGCTATCAAAGCGTATCCTTGATTCAGTCGATAATGTAGGGGCCATATCGGACCTAGTCAGGGTCGAATGGGATAAAGCAAAATTGATTACCTTAAACGAACGATTCAATCATCCGGTTCTTTCGGATCCTTGCTTTATCATTAATGAAGTGATTCCGGAAGATATTGAAAGGGAAAAGAGACTTTTGCAGGAAAAACATAAGTGGAAAAGATACTTGAATCTAATTTCCCGATATGACTACCTCGAAGCGGAGACGAAAGCCGTCCATGATTTTGATAAGTCCCTTTTGTATACGGATGAAGTGGAGAAAGTGATTGAATATCTTAACCTTAACGCCTAAATGAAACGCATCGGTTCATCGATGCGTTTCATTTGCGTTCAAAAGGAATTTTTCCTTAATCGTACATAGGAAAAAGGAGAGGCATATATCCAATCCTTTCAGAATAAGTAGAAAAATATTGAAGGATTGGTAGGGAAGTCGGATATGAAAGCGAATACTTTAAAGTAGAAAGAGAGAGTTATTAGAAAAGGGAGATGAAACAATGGAAGCAGTCCTACCTCAGTCAAAGCCAAAACCAAAAAGAAAATGGAAAAGACGTGTCCTTTGGGTTTTTGTATCGCTGCTCTTGCTTATAGTGATAGCCGTGATTGCGGCAAATGTATTCTTATCCAGGTCGCTTCCTGAAACGAAGGGGGATTTATTATTGCCCGGTCTTTTGAAACCGGTTACAGTGATACGTGATTCGAGTGGGGTTCCACATATTACGGCTGATAATGAACATGATCTGTATTTGGCTCAAGGGTATATTCAGGCGCAGGACCGTTTGTTTCAGATGGACCTAAGCAGGCGTCAGGCATCCGGGGAATTAAGTGAAGTGATTGGTGAGAAGACCGTGAAAAATGATAAATACTTTCGAACGCTTGGGTTAAGGCGGGCTGCCGAATCTTCTTACGCTGGCTACTCAAGTGAGGGGAAAGCAGCATTGGATGTATTCGCTGAAGGTGTGAATCTCTATATCGACGAATTGAAGGATAATGGAAAATGGCCGGTCGAGTTCACTTTGCTTGGCTATGAGCCGAAACCCTGGACACCTGTGGATTCATTGACGATTGGGAAGTATATGGCGTTCGATCTAGGCGGGAACTGGGAAGATCAGGCATTCAGACAGTACTTACTCCAAACGTTCCCAAAGGAAAAGGCCTATGACTTATTCCCGGATTATCCAAAGGATGCACCTTATATCATCGGCAAGGAAGAGCTGGACATTGAGAAGAGCTTTGCTGGTGCCGTCATACCCTACGAATTCAATGGCAGTAATAACTGGGTGGTCTCCGGTGAAAAGACGGATACGGGAAAGCCGCTTTTAGCCGACGATCCCCATCTTGGACTCGCCACTCCCTCGGTTTGGTACCAAATGCATCTGAAGGCACCGACCGTCAATGTGAGTGGGGTCATTTTTGCAGGAATTCCTGGCATCATATTGGGTCATAACGAAAACGTTGCCTGGGGTGTGACGAATACGGGTCCGGATGTTCAGGATCTGTATATTGAGAAGAGGAACCCAAAGAGCGAGAATGAATTTGCTTATAAGGAGAAATGGGAAAAGGCCAAAATAATCGATGAACCGATCAAGGTGAAAGACGGTAAGACGATTGATTACCAGGTGACCATTACACGTCATGGCCCGGTCGTTTCTGAATTCGCCGGTAAAAGTGGGAAAGATACGGTCCTGGCATTAAGGTGGACGGCACTAGATCCGTCAGCAGAACTGGAAGCGGTTTTGAATATGAATAAGGCAAAGAATTGGAATGAATTCGAAAAGGCGCTTTTGAAATTCGAAACGCCTGCACAGAATTTCGTTTTCGCCTCCAACGATGGGACGATAGCGTATAAGGCGAACGGGAAGATTCCAATCCGTAAAAAAGGCGATAGCATGTTGCCGGTGCCAGGGTGGACGGATGAATATGAATGGAAAAGTTATATTCCTTTCGATGAACTGCCAAAAACGATCAATCCAAAAGAGGGATTCATCTCGACCGCGAATAACAAGGTCATTTCAGATGATTATCCGTACCACATCAGTAATAACTGGGCACAGCCCTATCGTCAGATGAGGATTCAGGAGTTCTTGGAAGCGAATAAGAAACTGACTGCAGGGGATATGCAAAGTCTGCAGATGGATCAGGTGAATTTGCAGGCGAGAGAATTTGTCCCGCAATTTTTAACGATCTTAAACGGGCCATCTGGAAAGCAGGAACAAAAGGCATTAGAAATTCTACAAAAATGGAATCAAATAGATTCTGCAGATGCCGCTGCACCGATGATCTTCAATGTGTGGATGAAAAAAATCGGGGATGTCCTGTTGACGGATGAAATTCCAGAGGAAACCCTTAAGCTTTTTAATGGAAGGAAATCGGCGATTGATGAATTGCTGCGGGAGGCCCTGAGCGGAAAGCCAGGTCCATGGATCGAGGAAGCAGGAGGACTTGAGCAGGTATTGGCGAAGTCATTACAGGAGACATTGAAAGAATTGGAGAAAACGCAAGGAGGCGACCTAACCGATTGGGAGTGGGGAGAGTACCACCAAGTCCGCTTCGATCATCCGCTTTCAAGCGTTTCCCCATTGAACTATTTGTTTAACGGAGAAGGAGGGATTCCCGTTGGCGGAAGCAGTGTCACTGTCCAGGCCGCTGCATTTCTTGACGACGGTACCGTCAATCATGGCGGCTCCTGGAGGTTTGTCATGGATCTTTCCGATATGAATCAAGCTTATCACCTCGTCGGTCCTGGGCAATCCGGACATGTCAAAAGTAAATGGTATCATGACCAGCTCGAAGATTGGGCGGAAGGGACGTATCACAAAACCAGGCTAGATAAACCAAAAGGCGATACGCTGACATTGAAGCCTGAATAGGAGAAGGGACCTCACTTTCTAAAAAGTGAGGTCCTTTTTGTCCTTGAAAAAGGCTTGGACGGAAAGCCACATAAAAAAAGAGCCCCAAGCCCAGCAAGAGCTGAACTTGGCACTCCTTACCGTTTCTGTTTGTTCAAGAATTCTGTCAGGAATTCCTCGAAGTTGGGAGCTTCGATGGCTGCAATTTTTTCATAGGATTCTATGATTTTGAGCTTTATCTCTTGTTCCAGGTCTTTTCTGTCCTGATGGTGTGTATTCTTTAAGGACTTTTTTATTTTGGGGTCTAAAGAATCAATCATTTCCATCAATTCTTTCTTTGATAGTTTGTTATCCACAGTACCTGTTCTCCTTCCTAACATAAATCTCATTCAAATAGTGTTTTCGTAGTTTTTCGAGTCCCTGTTTGCGAATGCTCGAAATATTCTGGGGTGATTCTTTGAAATAAGCTGCGATTTCTTTGTTGGTTAGGCCGTAGGAATAGACCATCGTAAGTACCCTATTTTGTTTGGGCGTTAGTTTTTGCAGCGCATTCACCAGTTGTTCATCACTAATGTGGGAAGAAAGGTCGCCGGTTTCCCCCATCTTTTCAAGTTGAACATCTACATTTCCGATTCGGTCGATGATACCGCCGCTATCCGAGGTCATGTCGAGATCCATTCGATAGCGTTCCCGTTGCTTTCGCGCCCTTTTATCATAATCAACTGAGAAAAAGTAAATTAAAGAGCATAAGTATTTGTACACCTTGGCCCTGTAATAGAAAATTTGGAATGTCTCGTTGAGATGACAAAGATTGTTGGTAGAAGGGGATTCAAGCGTATCCGTGAAAATCTTCAAATGTTCAGGATTTTGTAAAAAAACCTGGATGATGGGTTGATCAAAGAATGAAGCATATCTCTGATGTAACACATCAAGTGAATAAGAAAAGAAATGGGCCGTTAACTTGTTCATTTATTATCCCTCCTTAAGTTCTAAAGTGATGGACAAGGGGAATAAATCAATTATATACGAACATTTGTTCTTTTTACTATAAACCGATAGTGCTAGATTGATTTTGCTCGGACATTATTCACTTTACTTAATAGATACAAGAAAAGGGGTGAAGAGGATGATGATTGAGGATGCTACTGTGTGGGTATCATTAGTTAGCGATTTTGGCTATCCATTCGTCGTTTCAATGTTTTTGCTCTTCCGCTTCGGAAAAAAACTAAACGAACTAACTGTAGAAGTAGAAAACCTAAAGAAAACTGGCCATAAAAAGAGAAGTTGACATAAGGGTAACGAGGGACTAGGTTGAAAAATGGATTTTGGATCCTATATTCAATCGGATCCAAAATCTGATTGAACATGAGGTGACGAAGCCTATTTCCTTCTATTCATATTTTGCCCGAATAGGATATTATGTTCCCCTAGCTTGGAATATAACACAAAAAATGGAAAAAAATAATCCTCAAATAGAATCATTTTATTGATATAATGCATCGGTCCTTAGAATTAGTGGAAATCCCCCTCCCATACGTTTTTAGTTTTATAGAGTAAAGTGAAAATACTTTTGAAAAAACAACATTTTTATAAGATATGAAAAAAAATGCAGCAATCCATTTGAGGATGCTGTATTTTTTATTGAATAGGAATAAAATGGAATGAAGGATGGGGGGGCGAACTATTTTGAATAAAAAACAACTAAGGGACCTTGAATGCTTACAACAAGAAAGTGAACAAGGAGATTTTACATTGAAGCTGAATTGGGATACACTCCGGAGCCGGAATGGCATCATGCAAAATGATTTTCTTCATTACGAAAAAGGACAGCTTGTCGGGTTTGTGGGGTTATATGACTTCGGAAGTAAATTGGAGATGTGTGGCATGGTTCACCCGGAGTTCCGGAGGAGGAGGATTTTCACTAAGCTGGTGAATGAAGCATTGGATGCTGCGTTGGGAAGGGAGGCCAGAGAGATCATCCTGAACACTCCAGGACCATCACAATCGGGGAAGGAGTTTTTGAAACGGCTTCCTTGTGAATTTTCTTTCTCGGAGTACCAAATGAAATGGACGCCTACCGAACTGTCAGACTATGAAGATATTGTCATTCGCCCTTCACGAGAAATGGATGCAGAAACGGAGATTCAGTTGGACATTCAGTGTTTTCAATTTCTGGAGAAGGAAGCGAGGGAATATTATCAGCGCATTCAGTTTGAACATACATTGAAGACCTTGATGATCGAGGCAGATGGGAAGACCGTCGGCAAGATCCGTGTCGATCATAGTGAAGGGGAAGCGTGGATTTACGGGTTTTCTATTTTTCCGGAATACCAGGGGAAAGGCATTGGCAAAAAGGTGTTGAAAAAGATAGTGGCAAAACAGCATGGTCTGGGCTATGAAATCTTTTTGGAAGTGGAAGCGACGAACGCCCATGCCCTCAGGCTCTATGAATCATGTGGGTTCAAGACGATACAGCGGCAGGATTATTATCGGTATAAGGAAGAGAACAGGGAGGCTCGATCCGCTCATCTATGAGTTCTCTAAATAGGAGGCGTTCGAGCTTTTAGGTAAAGGAGATGATGGTCTGCTTACACTTTTTAGCTATAACTGGCAAGTAAGAAGTGAGTGGTTTCATTGGTGTCACGAACTCCATTCTGATGAACTACTAAGGAAGAGAAACGGGGGGATGGGCCAAATATTGAAGACGCTCGCCCATGTCATCGATGTCGAAAATAGTTGGATCAGGGCCATGCAGGGAAAGCCGGATCTCGAGATAGATTTGGATTCCTTTCATACAGTTGAAGCGATTCAGGACTTATCCGCAAGGTATCATCCGGAAGTGAAAGAGTTCTTGGAGACGTGGTCACCTGCCATGGAGTTTGAATGTATAGAGGCACCATGGATGGAAGGGAGTTATGAAAAGGGCAAGGTATTAAGGCACCTGATTGCCCACGAAATCCATCATATCGGTCAGCTGTCGATTTGGTCGAGGGAGATGGGCATCCAACCGGTCTCCGCCAGTTTGATTGACCGTCATTTATAAGGATAAAGGGGGAACTGGTGAATGTACCCACATTTCCAGTTCCTTTTTTGTATGGCCAAATTTTATGATTATCATGTGAAAAATGGGGTATATAGAAATTTAGACTGATATGTTTTCAAAAAGCCGGTTAGAAATGGTAGCTATATTAAAGAATTGATTTTGTTAAAGGGACGTAGAAGATTTTTGGATTCCAGCATTCCGTGATTTAAAGAAAATGAAATAAGCAGCACAGGTTAGCGTTTATTCATGAATAGGCAAGCTCCTTTTTTATCTTCTTGTTTTTATCTAATTCAATTCTTTCCCCTCGAATGACCATTCGTATAACATAACCCATTTCAATAAAAAACCATGCACCTTAGAAAGGAAGAATCGATGCGTTTAAAATTAAACAGCGTTTTTTGGATTTCTGCTATGATTGTATCGTTAGTTGTCATTATAGGAGCGATGGTTCCTAACACTTTTGCGAAAGGGGCCAATGCCGCTCTAGCATTTACTACATCTTCTTTTGGCTGGCTATTTTTGGCCGCTGTCTTCTTATTTGTCGTTTTCCTGATTTATCTCGTTTTTAGCAAATACGGAAAAATTCGTTTGGGCGGGGATGATGAACGTCCGGAATTCCCTATGTTCACATGGATTGGCATGTTATTTTCCTGTGGGTTTGGCATTGCTTTAGTATTCTACGGGATAGGAGAACCGATGACCCACTTCTTTACGCCACCATACAAAGACGTCGAACCATTAACGACAGAAAGCGCCCGATTGGCAATGGGGTATTCCTTCTTTCATTATGGCGTCAGTCAATGGTCCATATTCGCAATCGTGGGACTTGCCATGGCTTATTTTCAGTTCCGGAAAAAGGAAAACGGTCTGGTTTCAACCACGCTTTCTCCTGTAATCGGGAAGGGACGGCATGTGAAACCAACAAAAAAAATCATTGATATCCTTGCCATCACCGCAACGATCATGGGTGTTGCCACTTCATTGGGATTAGGCATCATGCAGATAGATGGTGGTTTGCGATTCGCCTATAATGTGCCGGATGCAAACTGGATCAAGATTATCATCGTAATCGCGATGACAGCCCTTTTTTTAACCTCTGCCATCACGGGTTTGAACAAAGGGATGAAATGGTTAAGTAACTATAACTTATTTGCAGTATTCGTGATCATGCTGTTCATCTTCATTACAGGGCCGACCCAATTTATCCTGGATACTTTCATTGTGGGGATTAGTGATTATATCTCTAATTTCGTACCGTATAGTCTAAGGTTGAATCCATATACGGGAAATCCTTGGGTCTATCAATGGACAATCTTCTACTGGGCTTGGGCGATTGCCTGGTCGCCGTTCGTCGGATCATTCATCGCCCGCGTTTCGAGGGGGCGCACCATCCGTGAATTTATCATAGGTGTGATGGTCGCACCACCAGTCATCGCGTTAGTCTGGATTGCCATATTTGGTGGTACAGCCCTTCATATGGACTTGTTTGAAGGGACGCAAATTGCAACAGCTGTGAATAATGATATAACGAGTGCCCTTTTTACCATGCTTAAAGGACTTCCCTTCACAGGTGTCGTCACGGTTTTCGTCTTGATTTTAATCCTGACTTTCCTTGTGACATCAGTCGATTCAGCCGTTTTTATCTTAAGCTCGATGTCGACGAATGGTAGCTTGAACCCTCCAGTGCTCGTCAGAGTGATTTGGGGCGTCCTGATGGGGGCAATTGCCTTGGTCCTTCTCTTATCGAGTGGATTGACCGGATTACAGTCTGCATCAGTCGTTTCGGCCTTGCCATTCACGATCATACTGATACTCATCATGGCTGCCTTTTATAAAACGCTGCGTAAGGACTTTAGAAAGGCGCCTAAACCTGCAACAGTGAAAAAAACACCGTTAAGGGAAGAGGAAAGCACATGATAATCAAATAGATTAGTAGGCCGGTTCATATAATGAGCCGGTCTTTTTTTGCGAGTATATAAGAAAAATAAAATGGTATATTCTCCCTTGTTGTCAATAAATAAATGATGCAAAAGAAGTATTTTATCAAAAAATGTAAGATCATAATAAAATGTGTAAAAATTCTGATAAGAATATGTTATATTATTCTAGAATTTGATAAAATCTGAGAGGTTGTGAAGTATGTCGTTCAAGTCCAAAATGCTAGTCCCTATCCTTGCTGTAAGTTTAATTACAGCACCATTTGCCCTTCCGGTGGATGCATCCGCTAAAGGAGAGGCAAAAGCGAAACCGTTTGCCATATCCGCTCCTTCGGTAAGTTACACAAATGGGGCAAAAGCCACTGTGACCGTTACGCCCAAAAAGGGCAATAAGGGGAAGGAAGCCGTTGTCTTTCAATTAATGAATGGGACAAAGGTCGTTTCGCAATCAGCAGTAGAGACGGACATCAAGACAGCACAAAAGTTTTCTGCTCACTTCAACACGTACAAGTCAGGATATTGGATCAAGGTATCCGTCGTTTCCAACTATAATGGAAAAACGAGTAATTTCGGAACAAGCTTGGCCACTTCGGTTTCCGACGCGCCATTTGAACTGAGAATCATGGAAACGACAGACATACACACCAATCTAGTAAGTTATGATTATTACAAAAATGCCGTATCGGATTCAGTAGGGTTTTCCCGCACGGCAACCTTGATCAAACAGGCAAGAAAAGAAGTGAAAAATAGTGTCTTAGTAGATAATGGGGACCTCATTCAAGGCACGCCGCTTGGTACATACAAAGCGAATATAGCCCCGCTTAAAAAGGGAGAAGTGCACCCTGTCTATAAAGCGATGAATCTACTAGACTATGATGTGGCTACATTCGGTAACCACGAATTCAACTATGGCTTATCTTATTTGGATGAAGCCATCAATGATGCGAAATTCCCCTATGTAAATGCAAACGTTTATAAAATAGACAAAGACAAAAATCCAAATAACGATAAAAATAAATACACGCCTTACAAGATCGTAACGAAGAAAGTGAAAGATATAAATGGTAATGAAAAGTCCGTGAAAATCGGCTATATCGGATTTGCCCCTCCACAAATCATGGATTGGGATAAAACAAATCTTGAAGGGAAAGTCGTAACAAAGGAAATCATTGCGACAGCCAAAAAATATGTCCCTGAAATGAAGAAAAAGGGTGCAGATGTCATCGTGGCGCTTACGCATTCCGGTTTTAGCGGCGACGCCAAAAATACCGAGGATGTTATCTATTCATTAAGTAAAGTGGCCAATATCGATGCCATCACGTTCTCACATACTCATAAAGTCTTCCCGGCCCAAGATGAGGCATCATTGGACAACCTGTTCAAAGACAGTCAAGGCAAAGTCCTTGCGGGCGTTGATAATAAAAAGGGAACGATCAATGGGGTACCAGCCGTCCAAGCAGGATATGGTGGAAGTAATCTTGGCATCATCGACCTTGATATTCAGAATATCAAGGGAAAATGGAAAGTCATCAACTCAGATTCTTCAACCCGGGCAATCAATGACAAAGTAACCGGTAAGAAAGCGGCGGAAGATGCGGCTGTTGTGAAGGCGGTCAAAAAAGACCACGAGGCAACGGTTAAGTATGTTAACACGCCAATCGGTAAAACAACAGCGCCAATCCACAGTTATTTTGCCCTTGTGCAGGATGATCCTTCTGTACAGGTCGTAACAAGTGCACAAAAGTGGTATGTTGAAAATTACCTTAAGAACAATCGTCCTGAATATAAGGACTTACCAATCCTTTCTGTAGGGGCACCATTCAAGGCTGGCCGCAATGGAGTCGAGGAATACACCGATATAAAAACGGGTGATTTGACAATCCGCAGCGCTGGCGACCTATATTTGTACGATAATACATTAAAAGCCATCAAAATCAAGGGGTCTGTGGTCAAAGAATGGCTTGAAATGTCCGCAGGGAAATTCAATACAATCGATCCTGCGAAAACAGAGGAACAGAAATTACTGAATGAAAAGTTTGCAGTCTATAACTTTGACGTGATTGATGGCGTGACGTATCAAGTCGATGTCACGAAAGCTCCCCGTTATGATGAAAAAGGCGAAAAGCTTTCAGACTCAAGCAGGATCACCAACTTGAAATACGAGGGTAAAGCCGTTGATCCAAATCAAGAATTCATCGTCATAACGAATAATTACCGTGCTTCGGGCGGAGGGAATTTCCCAGGCGTCAAAGGCAGTGAATACATTGTCGATTCCGCTGATGAAAACCGTCAGATCTTGATGGATTACATTACACAAGAGAAGGAAATCAATCCGACCGCAGACAATAACTGGTCGATTGCTCCGATTTCCGACAAGGTGAATGTTACATTCACTTCATCGCCAAAAGGTGCAGAATATTTAAATGAAGACAGTGCTATTTCATATACAGGCAAAACGGATGATAAAGGATTTGGTATCTACAAATTCAATCTAGCCAATAACAACATTCAAGTACAATTGTTGGGCATCAATGATTTTCACGGTCAAATGGATACTACCTCTGAGTTTGGCGGAGTCAAACAAGGACGTGCCGATTACTTAGCGGCCCACTTAAAAAAGCGTGAGGCAGAGAATCCGGAAAATACCCTGTTAATCTCAGCTGGGGATGCCGTTGGTGCGAGCGCTCCTGTTTCCTCTCTATTACAGGACAAACCAACTCTTCAGTTTCTGAATAATATGGGGTTTGATGTAGGAACGGTCGGAAACCATGAGTTCGATAAAGGAATCGAAACGCTGATGGCCCAAATTAATGGCGGAAAGTCACCCACTTCGGATGTTGTCTTCGATAAGTTGAACTTCCCGTATGTGGTGGCAAATGTCGTGTATAAAGACACAAAAAAACCAATATTAGATCCTTATGTCATTAAAGAGGTCGGCGGTGTGGAAATCGGATTTATTGGTGTCGTCACGAATACGACACCTCAAAAGGTAAGCCCTGCCGGTATCAAGAATGTAGAATTCATTGAGCAGGCCCCAGCCGTCAATAAAGCGGTCGATGAGTTAAAGGAAAAAGGCGTCAAATCGATTGTCGTTGTCTCGCATGATCCAGGCACTGAGAAAGATGGGGTCATTACAGGAGAAGTGGCGGAACTGGCAAAAGATATCGATGATGAAGTCGATGTCATTTTAGCTGGAGACAATCATGCCAAGAATAATAGTACGGTCGATGGAAAGTTAATCGTTCAAGCGTATTCTTACGGAACGGCTTTTGAAGACATTGACTTGGAAATTGATCCGAAAACAAAGGACATTGTCAAAAAATCAGCTGAGATCGTGACAGTCACACAAGACGGAATCACACCAGATGCTGAAACGACGAAGTTCATAAACTCATATTTGGATCAGTTCCCAGAACTGAAAGCGCCACTAGGAACGACGGATGAAAAGATTTTAAGAGCGAACGCCTATACCCAGGAAACGGGTCTTGGAAATTTAATCGCGGATTCAATGAAAGCCGATCTACAATCTGATTTCGCTTTCATGAATCCAGGTGGAATTCGTGCCGATATTCCACAAGGTGAAGTAACATATGCCGACTTGGCAAAAATCCAGCCATTCGGAAACGTACTGGTCAAACTTGAATTAACAGGTGCGGAAGTGAAAACATTGCTGCAACAGCAGTGGGTCGTTGAAGGCAATCCGAAAACTTTGCAAATCTCCGGATTGAGCTATACCGCTGATTTCAGTAAGCCAGTGGCAGAGCGCGTCACGGAAATGAAGAAAGCGGATGGCACCCCAATCGACGAGTCAAAAACGTACACCGTGACTGTCAATGACTTCATGGCAAGCGGCGGCGATAACTATACCGTGTTAAAAGATAAAGAGCGCGTATTCGGCCATGCCGATTTAGAGGCTTTCGTTGAATATGTGAAAAACACTTTTAAAGGTGGAAAAATCACGGCGGTTACGGAAGGTAGAATCACGAACATCAATAACTAAAATGAGTTTTATCGGTTCATTCAGGAAGGATATCAGTCCATTTGGCAGATATATCGGTCAAACTGGATATTTTATCGGTCCAATTCAAAAAGCGAGCATTCCGAAACATGGAATGCTCTTTTTTCTCCATCAGTTATTTCTGAACATAGAGTAGTTAAGGCCCAAAGCGAAGGTCACCCAGCCGATATAAGGAACCATGGCGAGGCCAGCCGTACGGTCGATGCTGTAAAACTCGAAGGCCGTCAAAGTAATCAAGGTCAATAGGGAAGCCATTTCGATGAAAGCCGTTCCACGCAAGCCCCATTTGAAGAATAGGAAAGACCATAAAAAGTTCAGTCCGAGCTGGGTATCATAGAGGAGTTCCGGTGATTTTGTGTTTTTTTCCTTCACGGATACACGATACTTCGCGATTCCCATGACGGTATATAGGCCTGTCCAAGCGACGGGGAAAACCCATGAAGGGGGAGCAAAGGAAGGTTTCTTGAGGTCATTGTAAATCTCTTTGGAGTTTCTTGTGGCAATTGCCCCGACAATGGACCCTCCGACAACAGGAATCAACACGCTTTTTGCTAATTTTCGATAATTCATAATGCCATCCACCATCTTTCTACATAATTTGGTCGTTGTTATACCATTACCTCTAATGGTCTAAATAAAACATTTTAATGGGTTATTAAGTGTAACTTTATTCCATTTTTTATTATCATGGGGAAAGTAAGAGTAAAACGAATGGAAGGTGAAAAAATGAATGATAGACATCTAACGTCTAATAAAGGACCAGGTTTTCAAAACAATACTCCGTTTACTATTACTAGGGCTACTATGGAAGACATTGATCATATAGTTGGTTTGCGATTAGCGCTTTTAATGGAATTAGGTGAGGTACAGTCTCCAAAAGAGGAGCAGCTTATGGAAAGATCAACAAGAGAGTATTTACAAAAAGCACTTCCAGACAACGAATTTATATCCTATATGGCAGAAGAGAATGGGAAAGCAGTAAGCATCAGTGGAATGGTTTTATTCAAAAGACCACCGTATTTAGAAAATCTAAAAGGGATTGAAGCCTATATTCTTAATATGTATACGGTCCCAGAGCATCGTGGAAACGGGTTGGCGGGGCGTTTACTCGAGCATTGTATAGATAACAGTAAAACAAGGGGCGTTAAACGGATTTGGTTGCATACATCCGAAAACGGGAAACATCTATACAAGAAAATGGGTTTCAGTGAGAAAGGCAGTGAAATGGAGTTATTTCTTTAATGTCGCTGTCATGTTTCCCCTAGGTGGACTAGCAAAGGTTGAAAAGAAGGGAAAATAGCTAAAGAAAGGGTGCACGTGTTCAATGGGCACCCTTTCTTCGCTATTTATTTTTTTCGCTTATGCAATCCTGTTATGTAGTACAACACGACAAGCAGGATAATCCAGATCGGACCAACGATTAAAGCGATTCTCGTATCAGGAGAAAACCCGAGAACGACCATGACAAATACTAGAAAGGCAAGGGCGAAATAAGAAGTGAGCGGGAAAAACGGCATTTTGAATGTTAAGTTTTGTTTTTCCTGTCCACTCATTTTCTTTCGGGAACTGATGTGTGTGATAAGGATGGTGCCCCATGTCCATAGTGCTCCAAATGTCGCCACACTAGTCACATAAGTAAATACTTTGTCAGCTTTCATATAATTCAGGTAGACGCCAAAAAGGAGAACGACGGCCGATACGATAATGGCTGTGCCAGGCACGCCATTCTTTGTGACACGACCGAAACTTTTTGGTGATTCGCCTTGCTGTGCCAGGTTAAACAGCATTCGACCCGTACTGAAGATTCCGCTATTGCAAGAAGAGAGAGCTGCTGTCAGTACGACGAACTGGATGATGCCTGCCGCCCCTGGGATGCCGATTCTATCGAACATCATAACGAACGGGCTGTTTTCCCCTGTCATTTGATCCCATGGAGTAATTGAAAGAATGACAGTAAGAGCCAAAACATAAAACAGTAAAATTCGATAAAACACGGTATTGATTGCCCGTTTAAGTGATTTCTCAGGGTTCTTTACTTCCCCAGCCGTCACTCCAAGCATCTCGATGCCTAAATAGGCGAACATCACCATTTGGAATGAAAGAACAACGCCCGAGATACCATTAGGGAAGAAGCCTCCATGTGAGAATAGATTACTGAATCCGACTGCATCCCCAGCGTTACCGATACCAAAGAAAATCATGCCAAATCCTAAAACGATCATTAAGATAATCGTGACAATTTTAATTAGGGCAAACCAAAACTCTAATTCACCATAAGCTTTAACGGCAAGGAAATTAACGGTTGTCATAATCACAAGTGCGCCTAATGCCCAAGCCCATTGTGCAGTGTCTGGATACCAGAACTGCATGTAAATGCCGACAGCCGTAATTTCGGCCATGCACGTTGCAATCCAAAGGAACCAGTAATTCCAGCCTGTAATGTATCCGGCGAGAGGACCGATAAAATCGCTTGCATAGCGGCTGAAGGAACCGGCAACGGGGTTTTTAATGGCCATTTCCCCTAAAGCCCGCATGATGAGATAAATAATAAAGCCGCCAATGGCATAAGCCAAAATAATTGCGGGACCGGCTAATTTAATGGCCGATGCAGAGCCAAGAAACAACCCGACCCCAATGGCAGCGCCAAGAGACATTAATGCGATGTGTCTTTCTTCCAATCCTCTATGTAATTGAGAATCTTTGGAGTTTTGCATAATTTTCCTCTTTTCTTGTGTAGGAATATGGGTTTTTAACGCATTCTACTATTTTATCACTAGTAGAGTTGAGGAGCATAATATGTATTGTCTTTTCTCAAAATATTACAATTAAATAATATATACTAATAGTTTATTTGTAAAGAAAAAAATGAAAACGCTTACCAAATAAGGGAATTTTTAAGAGAATATATGAAGTTTGTAAGGTAATTGTTATTTAGCGAAAGTTAATTAACTAATTTTTCTTACTACTTGATGTCTGTATGAAACCGGCTGCCCTTAGGAAATGGGCAGCCGGTTTCATTACTCCCAGATGGAAGCAGCCCATTCGGGATGATCGATGAAAGGATTTCGATTATGTTGGTAGTCGTTATAAATGATTTCATTTCGATTTCGTTCAAATGCATCGACTGGATCTTGTTCATGCCAATCAAGCAACACGTCCAGTTTCCCATGATATGGAGCTGAGCCGTTGTTGACTAGGTTATTCAATTCCAAATCGACTTCACCGTTCTCTCTTTCATAGCGCACTGCCATATAGAAGAGCATCCGCGCCACATCTCCTTTCACCTTATCCCGTGGTTCCCATGAATCGGAGTCGTAATAGTTCCCTTTGGCTTCGGAATGTTCGGATCCCCCATTATCAAAGTCGAGATTATTGCGCGTACTATTGACGGACGCATCGGTCGGCCGCAAGTGATGTAAATCGGTGCCAGCACCCATGGATGTCCCGAATCCGCCATGGGATTTTGCCCAGACATGCTCACGGTTCCAGTCATTCACGCCTGCACCATTGGTGGTCTTTGCCTGTGAACGCCCTGTATATAGAAGAATGACATGATTGGAGTTGTTTGGATCTTCATCGGTTTCTCGCAAGGCTTCCCACACATTTGCGTAGGAAATTTTCGTATGGTCATCAATGATTTCATGGAGGGCATCTTTTAGAGCACGCCCGGTTTTTCCGGTAGCTGAGTCATAATATGATCCGGCATTCGGAGTTCCTGATTCTGGAGTGTTCCCGTTTTTCACCATGACTGAGGGGTCCTTCAAGCCAGAATGAGAAAAGTAGGAAGTCAGTGTTCCGGTTATGGCGACTTTTTGACCTTTTAAATCAGGATTCGATTGCAATCCGAATTCAGAACGGAAGGAGGAGGGAATTTGGACAAAAAGCATATTCGATACGTTTGTTTCCGAGGAACTATCAGCAATTGCCAGCGCATAATCACTTGGATAGTTGCTGAACTCGACGCTAGTGGCTGAAGTGGGCTGGCCGATTACAAAGCCACTGACAGTACGAATGGAACTATTTTGGTTTACGAAAGCCTGAGAGACGGAGTAAGGAGAAGATGGGCTTCCATCCCCGGTTGCGGCTAAGGATGAAGCTGGAATAAGGAAAGCGAGCACGAGCATGAGGGACAGAAGAATTCTTGGTTTACGATTGGTGTACATGTCATTCCTCCATAAGTCGATTCATACCTGTTTTTAGCGTATGTATGGTTAAACTTATGCAAAGGTGGTTCCATTCCCTTTTTGTTTTTCGAAAATGAGTGAATACTGCTAGTGATGATTTGCAAAAATTAGGGAAATAGCCCAGGAAATATCGAACGGTGTTATGGAAAAAGTCACGAGATAAAAAAATCGTCAGCATGTCGACTGACGAGTGTTCCTACTCTTTTTTGACTAGTAAACTTTGACTGATGGTTAGTAAAAACGAACCGATGAGCGCGCCCCAAAAAGAATGAATGACAAAACCACTGACCACATACGACGTAATCAGAAAAGTGAAAGCGTTGATGATGAAGGAAAACAATCCGAATGTCAGGATCGTGATTGGTAAAGTGATGAGCTGTAGAATGGGTTTAACTAACATGTTCATAATCGATAATATGAAGATAGCCAGCAAAGCTGTGCCATAAGATTTTATCGTGATGGAGTCGAGAAGCCAGTCTATGAAAAGTAATATCAGCCCATTGGCAAGAAAACGCATGATTATATTCATGGAAACCTCCTAAAACACTATATGCATTCCTTATTATACTAAAACCTCATGCAAATCAGGGGGGAATTTGCTGAATTGGCACAAAAAATCTTCTATATTTAGAGGCATCTTTCGACTGTTTGGCGAATGGGTACACGTGAAAGTAAAATTCACAGAATTTTCACTGATTAAACAGGCTGATTTCCTATAAAATGAGAGAAAGCGAAGCATCATAATTGATAACACTTCCAATTTAACCCTCTAGTATTCTCGATTACTATTATATTTTTCTTATAATTGATAAAAAAGAAAGAATAAAGAGAATGTGCTACCGCTGGAGTTATACCAATATATAGATAGTGAATACCTGAATAAATGCATAATACCTCATTTTTTCTACATAGTTTATACTTTACTAGCATTTAGAAAAGAAATTATGCTTATTGAATCTTATTATTATATTAAAATTATTATAAATAAGTATTGATTTTTTTCTAAGAAACTATATTATTATATGTATATTAAAACTAATGAAGAGGTGGTTCATTTATGTCGAATAAGAAAAACCTGACAACTAGCTGGGGTGCCCCGGTTGGCGATAACCAAAATTCAATTACTGCTGGGTCACGTGGACCAGTGCTTATACAAGATGTTCACTTATTAGAAAAACTGGCACATTTCAATCGTGAACGTGTTCCTGAACGTGTCGTCCATGCTAAAGGCGGTGGCGCATTTGGTACTTTTACCGTTACGAATGATTTGTCCAAATATACGAAAGCCAAAGTATTCAATGGTGTAGGGAAAGAAACGGAGATGTTCATCCGTTTTTCAACGGTAGCTGGGGAACTTGGTTCTGCCGATACATTACGTGATCCAAGGGGCTTCGCGGTCAAATTCTACACAGAAGAAGGAAACTACGATATCGTTGGGAACAATACACCTGTATTTTTCATCCGTGATGCAATCAAATTCCCTGATTTCATCCACACACAAAAAAGAGATCCTAGAACACACTTGAAAAATCCGACTGCCGTATGGGATTTCTGGTCTCATTCACCAGAATCACTTCATCAAGTAACTACGCTGATGTCCGACCGTGGGATTCCAGCAACATGGCGCCATATGCATGGATTCGGAAGCCATACATTCAAGTGGGTGAATGAAGAAGGACAAGCTGTTTGGGTGAAATACCACTTTAAAACAGAGCAAGGCATCAAAAACCTTGATGTGAACCTTGCTGCTAAACTTGCAGGTGAAAACCCTGATTACCATACGGAAGATCTATTCAACGCGATTGAAAAAGGTGATTTCCCGGCTTGGAAATTATGCGTACAAATCATGCCTTTGGAAGACGCGGACACATACCGCTTTGACCCATTCGATGTGACTAAGGTCTGGTCGCAAAAAGATTATCCATTAATCGAACTTGGCCGCGTGGAATTGAACAGAAATCCTGAAAACTATTTTGCTGAAGTAGAGCAAGCAACATTCTCCCCAGGAACATTCGTACCTGGAATTGAAGCTTCTCCAGATAAAATGCTTCAAGGCCGTTTATTTGCTTATGGCGATGCCCATCGTTATCGTGTAGGTGCTAACCATAACCAACTTCCGGTTAACCGTCCGAAAGTCGAAGCAAACACATATCAACGCGATGGCTTCATGCGTGCCGATGATAATGGGAAAGGTTCCGTTTATTACGAACCAAATAGCTTTGGGGGACCAGCTGAATCAAACGAAAACAAACTTGCGCCGTTTGAAGTGTCTGGACAAGCTGCTCAGGTTGCCTATAATCATCATGATCACTACACTCAAGCAGGAGATCTATATCGCCTGTTGAGCGACGAAGAAAAAACACGTCTTGTAGAAAATGTCGTGGGTGCAATGAAACCAGTAGAATTAGAAGAAATTAAACTTCGTCAAATCGGACACTTCTACAAAGCCGATCCAGAATACGGAACACGTATTGCTGAAGGACTTGGATTAGCTGTACCGCAAGAAGTCTAAGAATAGAATCAACATCTAAACAGGCATCCATTAGTGCAATGGATGCCTGTTTTTTCGTATTAAGCGAAGGTCCTACCTAGTTGGAGATGTCGGTATACAGTTCATGTCAATCACAGCACATGCATCATCTACAGTCTCAGCTTGTGTTTTTAAATGGTCTGCTATTGGATTTTTGAAAGTCTTGACCATCCTGGATGAGATGGGGAAGGAACTAGAATGTTAGGTACAAACGAAAAAGCTCTTCTCTGATTTTTCAGTGGAAGAGCTTTTAATCTTATAAACTATTAGACTGAAACGATGAGGGCTGCTGCAAAGACGAGGGAATTTTAGACAACCCTTGTCCATGACTATGTATGGTGCATACATCTTGCAAGTAACTGTTAAGAATCTTTAACAGCCCTTATCCAAGGAGTGCTAATAGTTGTGCGTTAAAAGCGTTTTCCTCCTTTTAACGCTAGTATTGGCCCCGCCTACGCCGAATACTTTGACGGCCACGCATGCCATCCAACCTACTTACATTATAATGGAAAGCGCTTACATTTTCAAAAAGTATCGTAGTACAAATTTCGACATGTATAAGATATCACTCCTCCATTCTGTAAAGAACGGTGCTGATTTCACTGAGCGTACTTGGCATTCCGTCCTCCAATCAAATGGTATCTTCCTTTGTTTATAAAGATATATGATTAAAAAACAAAATATTTTATATGAAATCAAGGATTTTAGAGGAAAATTAAAATAAAAAGCGAACAAAATATGTTTTTATTAGTATATAGTTCGTATATAATGGTTTTGAACACATGGAGGGGAGAAGTGGAATATGTATAGAACAAAAAAGGTTTTATTATTGGGCTCAGGAGAATTAGGCAAGGAAGTCATCCTAGAAGCTCAGCGGCTTGGTATTGATACCGTTGCAGTCGACCGGTATGAACATGCACCTGCCATGCAAGTGGCCCATCGAAGTTATGTGATTGATATGTTGGATGAGAAGCAGCTTAGGGAAGTCGTTGAAAAAGAACAACCTGATTTAATCGTGCCGGAAATTGAGGCCATCGCCACTTCCGAATTGCTTAAATTGGAGGAAGAAGGGTTCGCGGTTATCCCAACGGCAAGAGCGGCTAAATTGACGATGGACCGTGAAGGAATTAGAAGGTTGGCCTCTGAAACGCTAAAGTTACCAACGGCAGCTTATCGATTTGCCAATACATATGAAGAATTTGTTTCATCTGCTACAGAAATCGGTTTTCCTAATGTCGTGAAACCGCTAATGAGTTCTTCTGGTAAAGGGCAAAGCGTTTGTCGTTCAAAAGATGATTTGGAAGCCTGCTGGAAAATAGCGATGGAAGGTGGCCGGGTCCAAAATGGAAGAGTGATCATTGAAGAGTTCATTCGCTTTGATTCGGAAATTACGTTGCTAACTGTCCGTGCCGTTAACGGAACGATGTTTTGTGCACCAATCGGTCATGTCCAGGAGGGCGGGGACTATATAGAATCTTGGCAGCCACATGCTATGACGGAAGGACAAATCATCGAAGCAAAAAGGATTGCCAAGAAGATTACAGATGAACTTGGTGGATATGGATTATTTGGAGTGGAGTTATTCCTTTCAGGGGATAAGGTCTATTTCAGTGAAGTCTCCCCACGTCCGCATGATACAGGATTAGTAACATTGGTCACCCAAAACCTATCGGAGTTTGCCCTTCATGCCCGTGCGATTCTAGGATTCCCGATCCCTGAAATCACACTGATCACCCCAGGAGCAAGCCGTCCCTTGAAAGCACCGGTTGAGTTATCAGAATATTCTATAGTCGGGGTAGATAAAGCCTTGGCTCAACCGAATACGCAGGTGCGCGTTTTCGGAAAACCGGTCACGAAGGTTGGCAGAAGGGTTGCTGTTGCATTATCCACAGCTGATTCTGTCGAAACGGCGAGGGAAGCCGCAACCCGTGCACTGAGTTACATGAAGGTTGAAAAATAAAACACAAAAGCACTCCAGGAATGGAGTGCTTTTGCTTAAGGATTATTATTGGTAGATGGATGTAATAGTTAAAAAATGTGTATCACATGAAGGATATGGCCCCAGTCAATATCGCCAATCCAGTGAGAATCAGGGATGAAAGAATGGCCCATTTTAAAGCAAAACGTTGATGGTCACCTATATCTTTCCCAATCATGCCGACTAATAAGATGGTCGAAGCGACTAATGGACTCATTAAGTGAACGGGTTGGCCCAATATGGAAGCCCGGGCAATTTCAATAGGGGCAATCCCATACGCGGAGGCCGCTTCAGCAAGGATGGGCAAGACTCCAAAATAATAGGCGTCGTTTGATAATACAAAAGTAAAAGGCATACTGGTAAACGCTACGATTAAAGGGAAGAAGGCGCCTAAAGATTCCGGAATGATGGAAACCAAGGTGTTGGCCATTGCGTCCACCATTTTTGTTCCGGATAAAATTCCAGCAAAAACGCCAGCTGCAAAAACAAGGATGACCACGATTAGAGCGTTACCTGAGTGAGCTAGCATCCGTTCTTTTTGCTTCTCTAAGTCTGGGTAATTTATCAGCAGGGCAAGGATGAAGCCAATCAGAAACAATACGGGAGCAGGCAATAGGTTGAGTATGAGAGTAGTCATGATGGATAGGACGATCAAGAGATTTACCCACAATAACTTAGGCCTTTTTATATCGCTTTCTTCTTTAATGAGAGTGTCCTCTATAGTAGCGGCAGTCTCAGATTGAGCGATAGAATCCTCTTCTGCGTAAGGGAAAGGGATACTTCCAAGCCGTTTGCGTTCTTTTTTTCCGAGTAAAAAAGCAATGAAGGTCACCCATAAAGCTCCCCCGATCATTGTTGGTATGAGGGGAACGAAGAATTCTGAAGCATCAAGACCCAAAACAGCTATGACCCGTGTAGCGGGGCCTCCCCATGGTGTCATGCCACTCATTACACTTAAGGAGAGCATAGCGATAGTGGCCATTATCAAAGGATTCATGCCAATTCGTTTATAAAGAGGAAGCATGGCTGAAACCACGATCATATATGTGGTTGTGCCATCCCCATCTAATGCTACCATGAGGGATAGAATGGCTGTCCCTATCGCAATTTTGACAGGGTCCCGTTTAACGATCTGTAATATTTTTGCGATAAGCGGGTCGAATAACCCAGCATCAATCATCACTCCAAAAAACAATATAGCGAATAATAATAAAGCGGCTGAAGGTGCAACGAGCTTTATCCCTTCAAGCATCATGGGACCGATATCAGAAGCAAAGCCACCAATTATAGCGAAAATGATAGGTATAAGTGTTAAAGCCACAATCGGTGACATCTTTTTGGTCATAATCAAATATGTAAAGATAGTAACCATGGAAACTCCTAATATAGTTAGCAATGGACGGTTCCCCTCCTTTTGAATACGCTTACAATAAAGACTTTTATTGATTGATTATTCAGAAAATTAATTTTAAAAATTCCTATTTGCATCACCTCAATGTTGTTATTGGTTATCTTTGTTAAATAGTAATACAGGAAAGTTAATAAGTTAAATATATATTTTTTTCGATTTGTCATTAAAAAAGTTTATAACATATGTACTTCATCACAATCTTAAGGGGAATGTCAGGGGTTCTTTTTTGGTACCTAAAGGAGGAAGTAAAGCTAAAGCATACTAAACTATTTAGGCTTGGAAGAAGTCGAAAGAGAGGAAAGGGTATTCGATAAACTCATAAATTCAATGTATACTTTCTTTAATATCTTATAAATACAAATTATAACATTAGAAAAGGCGGGTTCGAATGGATGAAAAGGATTGGATTTTCTTAAACATACTTCATGAGGAGAAAAGCATTACACGCACGGCAGAACGACTATATATATCGCAGCCAGCTTTAAGCTATCGATTAAAGAATATAGAAGCAGAGTTTGGCGTAGCTTTATTTTTCAAGACGAAGAAAGGAATCGATTTTACCTCTGAGGGCGACTATATAGTCAAGTACGCCGAGGAAATGCAAAGGAAATTGCAACAAACGAAAGACCATGTGATGAATATGAATGATGGAATCAATGGAACGTTGCGTTTAGGTGTTTCCAGTAATTTTGCAAGATATAAGTTGCCTGAAATCTTGAAAAGATTTTCGAAGCAATATCCAGATATACAATTTAATTTAAATACGGGATGGAGTACTGAAATCATGAGCCTCCTGGACTCGTCAAAGGTACATGTGGGGATCGTGAGGAATAACTATCAATGGAAGGGAGAAAAGTCCCTATTATCCCAAGAGAGGTTATATCTGATTTCGAAAAGAGAGATTACGATAGAGGAGCTGCCGAGCTTGCCGTTCATTAATTATCATACCGACAACTCGTTGAAAAATTTAATCAGTGATTGGTGGCATGATCAATTTTCGTCTCCACCTCGTATCACCATGGAAGTAGATAAGCTGGAGACATGCAAGGAAATGGTCAAAAATGAATTAGGGGTGGCAATAATCCCGGAGATGTCTCTACAGCCCAATGATTTTCTACATAAGTTATGCTTAAAAGATAAACAGGGAACACCTTTGCAACGGAACACGTGGTTAATGTATGATGCCAATTTTTTAAATCTTTCGGTAGTAAAAGCTTTTGTGGATTTCCTTGTTAAGGAAAGATAATAAAGCGGGCTTAGGGATATGGAATGACTCCATCCTAAGTCTTTTTTTTGTTTGGTTATAAATATTTTTTATCGACTTAAGCTAAATTTATATATTTCATTTATTTTTTGAAGTGTATTAAGCTTAGCTCAAGTAAAAAATTGTTAGGAGGAAGATATATGGTTCAATCTAATTTCGATATAATAGTAGTAGGAGCGGGAAATGCCGCTTTATGTGCAGCTATAGCAGCTAGAGAAAAAGGCGCAAGCGTACTAGTACTCGAGCGAGGACCGAAGCAAAAGAGAGGTGGAAATTCATTCTTTACGGATGGAGCCATTCGCACTGCTTATAATGGTCTGGATGATATCAGAAAAATCATTCCTTCTATCACTGACGAGGAAGCCGAGAAAATTCATGTGCCCGTTTATAGTGAAACAGAATACTATGATGATCTCATGAGGGTTACGAAAGGACAGAGTGATCCTCAATTGGCGAAGCAATTGGTTACTCAATCCTATAAAACCATTCAATGGATGCAGGGCCATGGCATTGAATTTGAACTTAATTATGAAAATCAATCTTTTGAAAAAGACGGCAAACGGATATTTTGGGGTGGTCTTCCGTTAAAAACCAATGATAAAGGTGTAGGGCTGATTAGAAAACTGAATGAACGTGTGATAGAACTTGGCATAGAGGTTTGGTACGAGACGCGCGCTACCGAGCTGAAGCTCGAGAATAATCAGATCAAGTCAATCGTTGTACAGCAAGAAGGCAAGGAGCTAACGATCAATACGACAAGCATCGTTTTAGCGTGTGGAGGATTTGAAGCAGATAAAAAGCTACGGAGCGAATTTATCGGTGAGGAATGGAATGCGGCTATTGTGAGAGGAACGGAATATAATACTGGAGACGGGTTAACTATGGCTTTGGCGGTAGGAGCACAGAAATATGGGCAATGGTCCGGCTGCCATTCAATTGGGACGGATTATAATGCTCCAAAAGTCGGTGATTTTACGAAACCAGGAGACATCTTCAAAAAACATTCTTATCCTTTAAGCATCATGCTTAATAAAGATGGAAACAGGTTTGTCGATGAGGGTGCGGATTTCCGAAACTATACATATGCCAAGTATGGAAGGGAAATCTTGAAACAGCCTGATCATGTAGCCTATCAGATTTATGATTCTCAGGTGCGACCGTATCTGCGTAAAGAGTATGACCTTGAAGAGGCTACCATTTATCAGGCGGATACGCTCGAAGAACTTGCTAATTTGCTGCCGGTTAATCAAGCACAATTCTTGAAAACGATTGAGGAGTATAACCATTCTGTACAAGAAGGAAATTATAATCCTACGGAAAAAGACGGTAAAGGAACGGATGGAATTACCCCACCAAAATCAAATTGGGCACTTCGCATTGAACAAGGTCCATTTTATGCTTTCCCGGTAACATGTGGAATCACTTTTTCGTTTGGTGGAATACATGTCAACACGGTAGGCGAGGTATTGAATGAAGAGGAAGCACCTATTGCGGGATTGTTCGCTGCGGGTGAAATGGTCGGAGGGATCTTCTACGAAAACTATCCAGGCGGATCTGGGTTAATGTCAGGTTCTGTATATGGTAAACTTGCAGGAACATCTGCCGCTTCGTATGCCTTGGAAAACCGAAGAGACACGGTTACTCAGTAAAGAATAATGGATGAAGATAAGGAAGCCGACTTTTTCTATATTAGAAAATTCGGTTTTCTTTATTTGGAAAGGAAGCGAGAAGAAGGAGGTTTTAAGATGGGTGAAAAAGATCAAGTACTTTCCCAATTTGGAAAAAACGCTGCCAACTATGTGACGAGCAAAACGCATGCGAGTGGAGAAGATCTGGATTTACTTATAAAGATCGTGGAAAAGAACAGAAAGGATAACCTTTTGGACATCGCAACGGGAGGCGGTCATGTGGTCAAAGCTTTAGCTCCACTATTTAAACAAGTGACCGCTCTTGACTTGACCCCTGAAATGTTAGAGAAAGCAGAGAAATTCATCACCTCAAATGGCATTGGAAATGTATCGTTTGTTCAAGGAGATGCCGAGCAGCTCCCTTTTTCGGATCAATCATTTGGGACGGTTACATGTCGGATTGCACCCCACCATTTCCCGAACATAAACCGATTTGTAATGGAGTCAAACCGGGTCTTAGAAAGAAATGGCCTTTTCCTCCTAATAGATAACGTTGCAGCTGAAAAGGATGAATACGATCACTTTTATAACTATATAGAAAAGAAAAGGGACCCTAGCCATTACAGGGCCTATAAAAAAACTGAATGGATTTCACTTATTGAAAACACAGGCTTTATTATTGAAGGTTTTACGACATTCAAAAAAAAGTTCGAATTTAAGAAGTGGTGTGAAATGATGCAGCTTCCTGAAAAGGATCAAAATGAATTGATGGCCTATATGATTGCGGCTGAAAAGGAAACAACCGATTTTCTTTCAATCGAGGTTGTTGAAAACCAAGTTCTCTCTTTCCAAGGGCAGGCGATGTTATTAGTGGCAAGGAAAGAGTGAACAGGTATATTCGTTTCTTTGAGATTTGTACGAAAAGATGAAAAATAAAAGTGGGAAGGTCATCGAATGGAGCGATTAGTAGATACAATGAAAGGCATTTGGCTAGTGATACTATGCGGCCTAGGAGGGGCTTTTCTGGCGTCAATGGGATTATCCATCGGATGGATGATCGGATCCCTGTTGATGTCCGCCCTGCTTTCTTTTTGGAAGCCAGCTTTCTTGAAGTTACCTGATAGTCAATCGAATAGCATGCAAATCTGGTTAAGAACAGGACAATGCCTGCTCGGCATTGAATTGGGCTTACAACTCAACCTTTCCGTGTTGAGAATATTCATGGAAAATAGCATCACGATCATCATCGTCTTGGCTTTATCGTTGTTGTTTTCTTTAGGCTCCGGTTTTCTTTTGTACAAGTTATGTAAAATGGATATGCTGACGAGTTTCTTTTCTACGGCACCGGGAGGTCTTTCAGCTATGCCAGGAATGGCTCAGGAAGCAGGGGCCAATACCGGAGTTGTGACGATCATACAAACCATCCGGATTTTTTTGGTTGTCATGATTGTACCTTTCTTTGTACTTGGAGCTAATCCGTTAGCCTCAACTCCGGCTCGTTTTTTCGGTGGGGTGGAAAGTTTTAATAAAGTTGAAATAGGATGGACGCTTGTGCTGGCTCTCGCTGCCTGGGGTGGTTTCCATGTCGGGAAAATCCTCAAGTTACCTGCGCCGTGGCTAGTAGGCAGTATGTTGACGGTTGCATTTTTTCAAGCTTCCGGTTCACTCATTGCCGGGGTGGATTTGATTGCCTGGTGGCCAGATAGCATCATGATTGTTTCACAAATTATGATTGGGGCAAGTGTGGGATCCAAGTTCAATAGGGGAATGTTCGTAGGAATGAAAAAAATTCTGGTCGTCTCTTCATTAAGTACCGTTGCTTTTATATTCATGATGATCCTTTGTGCATATATCGATTCCAGAATGACTGGAATGTCCTTTATGACTACTTCATTGGCCTTTGCACCTGGAGGAGTTGCGGAAATGACCGCCACTTCAGTAGCCCTCGAATCCGACCCGATGTTTGTCGTTGCTGTTCAGGTACTCAGGGTGTTGATGGTGTATGTGACATTGCCGCCATTATTTAAATTACTGAATCAACGAGCGATGCAAAAAAATGGACATCCCGATTTATCAGCATAGTGTTTACGCTATCAATAATTATGTTTTGACTGATGACGCCCAGCCCAACTCGAAGGGGAAGAATAATCCAGCATGGACTGCCTCTTCTGTGGCGGTCTTTTTTTAGTGTGTGCTTTCTTTCATGAACTGGAAGACTTCTTTTGAAGTGGCGGAATTTGTCTTTGTTGTAGCAGTCCCCTGAACCTATTCATTCTCTACCTATTTTCCTTTTCTTTACTATTCATTTACATAAAACCCCCATATATTTACACTCCCTTCACAGTAGGTTCATCTTCCTGCGGTATATTTTAACTGAATCATCCATTAAATCAGTAGGAGGTCGTTTTCTTGAAACGTTCATTCAGTAAAAAGATTTTGCCTGTTGCCATCATTTCCACACTAGCTCTTGGAAGTCTTACATGGTCGGTCACAAACAACGATGTCCTGGCAAAAGGAAAGCCTAAGAAAGAACCGGAGATTAGAAACGTCATTTTCATGATAGGGGATGGAATGGGTGTCTCTTATACATCCGCCTATCGGTATTTAAAAGATAGACCTTCTACGACGGTGGCTGAAAGGACGGCATTCGATCCATACTTGGTGGGTCAGCAGATGACATACCCAGAAGATCCGACACAAAATATCACGGATTCCGCTTCTGCAGCAACCGCGATGTCAGCCGGGGTGAAAACGTATAACGCAGCAATCGCAGTCGATAACGATAAGACAGAAGTGAAAACGGTATTGGAAGCGGCTAAGGAAAGCGGGAAATCAACCGGTCTTGTCGCCACATCGGAAATTACCCACGCCACCCCAGCATCATTCGGTGCCCATGACGAAAACCGGAAAAACATGAATGGAATTGCTGATGATTATTACCGGGACCTAATAGAGGGTCAACATAAAATCGATGTCCTCTTGGGGGGAGGCCAATCGAATTTTGTCCGGCCTGATGTCGATTTGACAAAAGCGTTCAAAAAAGATGGATATAGTTATGCTACCGATAAAAAGCAGCTCTTAAAGGATAAAAATAAACAGGTGCTTGGGTTGTTCGCTTCAGGAGGTTTGCCTAAAATGATTGACCGCACCAATGAAACGCCTTCTTTGGAAGAGATGACGGACTCGGCGATTCAACGCCTGAATAAAGATAAAGATGGATTCTTCTTGATGGTGGAAGGAAGTCAAATTGATTGGGCTGGCCATGATAACGACATTGTCGGGGCGATGAGTGAAATGGAGGATTTTGAAAAAGCCTACAAGGCAGCCATCGAGTTCGCGAAAAAAGATAAACATACCTTAGTTGTCGCTACGGCTGACCATTCCACGGGAGGGTTCTCAATCGGAGCGAAGGGAGTCTATAATTGGTCCGGTGAGCCGATTAAGGCTGCCAAACGGACACCTGACTTCATGGCGGATGCCATCGTAAAGGGTGAGGATGTTGAAAAAACTTTGAAAAGGTATATTGATCAAAAGAAAGTGAGACTTACAAACGAGGAAATCCAATCCGTCAAGGATGCCACAACAAGTAAACATGTTACGACGATTGATAATGCAATCGAAGCCATTTTTGATAACAGGTCCAATACGGCTTGGACTACCGGGGGACATACGGGGGAAGATGTGCCCGTCTATGCATTCGGGCCCTACAAGGACCGTTTTGCCGGACAGGTCGATAACACGGATCATGCCACGATCATCTTCGACTTATTAAATAAAGGAAAATAAAACGCTGGGAGGGATTCGGTGAACAAACTACTTTTTGGTGCCTTTTTATTAACCACATTTGGTGCACTTAATACGCAGCCAGCTTTTGATGAAAAACCAAACGTAATAGAAAAGACAGAGGAAAAGGAAGAACCATTGGTGAAGAAGGATGTCTATGTTCCTAACCCCCAGCTACCGGATGATCGTGATTTGAAACAGGTTGGCCAACAGGTTTCCGATGCACGAGGCGAATTGACAGTAAAAGAGTATAAGCCGATAAATGAAACCGTGAAGGTCGGGCCAATCACGGTAGAAATGAAGGATATCAAGGTGATGCATGTGGTTCCGGATTATAGCATGATTGACTTCTTTCATGGTTACACCCATGAACACGCATTCGATATCGTGAAAATGAATGTGAAAGTCCATAATCCTACCAATGCGGACGCCAAGATTTCCCCGGTCGCTTTTCTTGAGACGGACGGGGGAGAACATTTGACTTGGAAAGATGATATTTACCTGGAGAACTTGAATGGGGATATAAAAGCGAAGGGCTCAAAGCAAGGGAATATCGGGTTCATCCTCAAAAAGGAAGATGTGAGGAGGATTTCGGTTCTGACCAGTGATGCCGTAAATGGTGAAGGGAAAGTGCTTTCGAAAGGGAAAAAGGTAGAATTTTCTTTTTAAGAAGTAATGTATGTTTACTCGTCCCCAATCCATACTAAAACTGTGATAGGAACCTCCTATTGCTTTGAAAAGAAATATCCCAATCTTTTACGATGAGGTGATACAACATGAGTTATAAAGATCAATTAGATCCACATTCTCAAAAGTTTCACCATAATTGGACAAGACCTAAGCGTTCGAAGTCTCAAGTAAATGGCCATACGGAAGTATCGCAAACGAACATTATACTAAGAAGCAATGCGAAGGCCCACAGGTGGTAACGGATATTTCTGATCATGGAGAAGGAGACTCGTAACGGGTCTTCTTCTTTTCCTTCCTTAAAAAAATACAAGGGTCCATTGCCTTTTACTGAACCGCTATGTTCATGCCATGGCTTTTCCGCCAAAATTATGATACCATCTACTTTTAAGGACATGGTAGAGCAAGTGTTGGAAAGAGCTTGAACAAGCCCATTATATTCCACTAGAACATAGTGTGATTTATCAATATGACTATTTCCAGCACTCACATACATATACAAATAGAGGACGTGACTTTTGATGATTAATATTAAAATCCCAGCAGCGGATATCAGCATTAAACAAAGAAAACAAGTGATTGAGGGCGATGAAGCCATCATCCCGGAAATCTTCGGATTCATTGATTTCCATTTGATTCCCCGTGATAAGGGCGGCATCATCATGTTTTATAATGAGAAGGACGAGTTGATCTTTGTCGGAAAGGCACGTAAATTAAGACAAAGAGTCAAAAAGCATTTCGAGGATAATGTTTCACCGATTAAAGAACATCGTAATGAAGTGAAAAAAATTGAGGTTATCATCGTAGAAGATGCGATGGAACGTGAAATCTATGAAACGTACATCATCAATACACTTCATGCTAAATACAACATTGATAAAGTATTTTATAAATAATAGGAGAGCTGATTGCATGCGCAATCAGCTTTTTTATGCGTAGAAGCAGATTTACAGGTAAGACTTCCTTATGATCCTATGAAATTTTATTGCATAATCCCAGAATTTATATTGCTAAACTGGAGTTTTGTGACATAATTAGAATAATTAAAATATTTGAATAACTTATCAGGTCATTTGGAGGGGTTTCTGTGTCAAAAGTGAATACGGCAATTATTGCTGGTGGGGGCATCGGCGGGCTTGTTACTGCCCTTAAACTTCACCGCGTTGGTGTATCAGTGCAAGTTTTTGAAAGTGTACAAACGATAAAAGCATTGGGAGTGGGCATCAATCTTCTTCCACATGCTGTACGGGTCCTTACGGAGCTTGGATTAGGGGAAGAACTTCAGAAGATTGGACTGCCTACGGCCGAGTTGAGTTTTTTCAATAAATACGGTCAACAAATTTGGCAGGAACCGAGGGGGTTGAATGCAGGATATCGGTGGCCACAATATTCCATCCATCGTGGAAGTCTGCTGATGCTGCTACTAAAAGCGGTCAAGGAAGAGTTGGGGGAAGACTCGGTCATAACCGGTCACCATCTATCTTCATTCCAACTGTTCGATGATTGCGTGGAAGCTCAATTTGTGAATAAAAAAACAGGGGAAAATCTAGGGGCATATAAAGCAGACATCATGATTGCAGCAGATGGCATCCATTCCACAGTTCGAAAATTCTATTATCCGAATGAAGGTGACCCTAAATTCAGCGGCCGGATTTTATGGCGTGGCATCACAGAATCGTCATCTTTTTTAACCGAGAAGACAATGATCATGGCTGGCTATCAAGACCAGAAATTCGTTGCTTATCCTGTCGATCCTTTGGCAGAGAGTGGTCGTTCGCTTATGAACTGGATTGCGGAGTTGACGATTGAAGGGGATGCGCCTTCCCGAAGTGATTGGAATCGGAAAGTAGAGAAGGAAGTCTTTGCACCAGCTTTCGCCGATTGGGATTTTGGATGGTTGAATGTACCTAAATTAATAGAGGAAACGGAGTCCGTTTTCGAATTCCCAATGGTCGATCGCGATCCTCTTCCACGCTGGTCCTTTGGCAGAACCACGTTGCTTGGTGATGCCGCACATCCGATGTACCCAATTGGTTCCAATGGAGCTTCCCAGGCGATACTGGATGCGGCTGCGTTAGGGGAAGCCATTTTAAGTGGAGTACATGCAGAAGCGGCTTTATGTGCTTATGAAGAATCACGTCTTGAGAAGACGGCGGCCATCGTGCTGGCCAATCGTCAGAATGGACCGGAAGAGGTCATGCAGATTGTCGAGGACCGGGCTCCAGGGGGATTCGATCATTTACATGATGTCATATCACAACAGGAACTAGAGGATATTGCCAATAAATATAAACAAATTGCCGGTTTTGACCGTCATGTTTTAAATAGCAGATAAGGGTGAGCAGAATGGTTGAACATATTGTTTTGGTTAAGTTAAGTGAAGATGTAACAGATGATCAAGTGGATGAATTGATTTCTAGGACTCTGGCTCTAAAAGATGTTATACCAGGTTTACTGGATATCCAGCAAGGAAGGAATTTTGCGGGGCGCAATCAAGGGTACGAGATAGGCATGACTGCCAGATTTGAGGACAGGACGACATTTGAAGCATACTTGCCGCATCCATCGCATCAAGCGATTCTTGCCTATTTAGAAGAGATTGGACTTGAAGATTTAATTGTGGTCGACTTTGATACTAATTGATTAAAGGTGCGTGTCATACGCATCTGTCTGTTCTTTTGCTTTTGTGCTTCAACGTACTAAATAAAGGGGAGAAGGTGTAGGATTGAGGACAGTCCATGCTGGTGAAACGATAGATAAAAGTCGTTTTAACCTGTTTCATTTACTATTAATTTTTTGGGGTTTTTTCATTATCCTGGTCGACGGTTATGATGTGGTCATCTATGGTTCAATCGTTCCTTCATTGATTGAGGAGTGGTCCATATCATCGGTGACAGCGGGAGCAATCGGCAGTTATACGGTAATGGGTACGGTTGTCGGAGCGGTCTTTTTTGGCTACTTGGCCGATAAGGTCGGACGTAAGAAAATCATCTTATTTTGTACGGCTCTCTTCAGTCTTTTTACTGCTTTATCCGGTGTGGCTGGTGGACCAGTCTTGTTCACCGTTTTTCGTGTCATTTCAGGAATCGGACTGGGAGGCGTGATGCCGAACGTGATTGCCCTGACAACGGAGTACGCACCGAAAAAGATTCGGAGTGCGATGATTTCCTTTGTATTCTGTGGGTATTCGGTCGGAGCGATTGCAGCCGCCCTAGCCAGCCGTGCCATACTCCCGGAATTTGGATGGAGGCCGATTTTCTGGATTGCGGGTTTGCCGCTATTGATCCTACCCTTTATAGCTAAAGCGATTCCAGAGTCGGCGGTCTTCCTATTGGAAAAAGGGAAAAACGAGGAAGTAAAGCAGATTCTTAAGAAAGTCAATCCAGAGTTAAGTTTGAATGGGGAGACAAGACTCGAAAGAACGGAAGCACCTGAACAAGGTTCAACCATTGTGAAATTATTTGAGAAAAAACGAGGGTTCAGTACAATCATGTTTTGGATTTCCTGTTTCAGCTGCTTTGTCCTGATATATTCGATGAACACGTGGCTGCCGAAATTGATGATCCAGGCAGGGTATAGTTTAAGTTCTAGTTTGCTATTTGTTGCGATGATGAATGTCGGTGCGATCGTCGGAACGATTGCGTTCGGTCCGCTTACGGATAAACTAGGTTTCAAAAAAGTCATGATTCCCCTGTATGTATGTGGAGCCATTGCCCTTGCAAGCATCGGTCTTACACAAAATGCGGTGCTTGCCTATATATTGATTGGTTTCATCGGTGCATCGTCGGTCGGGGTGCAGAATATAAGCAACGCGATGGTATCACAATATTACCCACCTTCCATGCGCTCCAGTGGCGTGGGGGCATCGATGGCGTTCGGTCGCCTAGGTGGGATTTTTGCACCAACTTTTGTAGGCATCCTCTTAACGATGAACCTGCCAGCTCAAATGAACTTTTCCTTGATTGCAATCGCTGCGGTAGTAGGAGCGATCGCCATTGCTTTCGTTCAGGAAAAACATGCACATTACGGCATGGCCGGAGAAGGTCAACCCGAGGAGAAGCGGGCCGTTTAAATCATGAGACAAGGGGCTGTCTAATAAGTCCTTATTCCATTGAATTTCGCAAAAACAAAGAGGCAGAAATGTTGTTAAATCAACGTTTCTGCCTTTTACTATTTATTCAATTACGGGGTAATTACACCTTTTGGGACAGCCCCTGTGTCATTGAAACCTATTCAACAACCTGATGATAGACTTTCGTCAGGATTTTTTTATATGCCCGGTTCATTTCTTCCTCATCCACGTGTGTAAGGGTGCGATTGAACATGATCCATTCCCCGTTGACCATTACATGATGAATGGACGGTTCGCTCGTTTCAAGTAAAAGATTATGCACAGTCGTGGAAAACTCGTCTGTATCGACCTCTGGAATAAGGGGGTTCTTTTTTATGAAGACAAGATCTGCATGAAATCCATCCTTGATTCTTCCACTCATGTTCTGATGATAGGCGGACGCGCCATTTTGCGTTGCCATTTGCCAGATGTTCTCCGCTGTGAACGGATGTGTCGGGGACATCGTTTTGAGTAGATAATAGGCGATTTTCATATTTTCCCATAAATCGGTACTGGCATAATCAGTTCCCATGCAAACATTCAGCCCTTTTTCAAGCATGCTGGATACGGGGGCTATACCTGCTCCAGTGCTTAGGTTCGAGACGGGACAATGGACGACAGAGGAACCTGCCTCAGCTAGTAAATCGATATCTATTTCATTCAAGTGAACGCCATGGAAAAAAATCGTCTTGTTATCGAGTAGCCCTTGCTCTTTATATAACTCGATGGATGACTTTCCGTATTGAGAATAAATCAGGTCCCTTCTCCATTGGTTTTCCATCCCATGCGTGGTATAGAGGGAATCAAAGTCCTTTTTACTAGAAACACAGAGAGCAAGGGTTTCATCCGTGATATCCTCTTCTTCTAGCAAATGCGTACCAAAGTTGACCTGCCCACTTTGCAGATCGTGATATTCCGGAATCTTCTCATAGGTATCGACAAAACCTTTCATTCCAATGCGGTTGATGGTTTCGGCAATCGCATCCGGCCAATTACTTGGCTCTGATTCACTGACGAACGTGATTCCCTTCTTCACCATATCTGCGTAAGCCTTCATACAAATCGTTTCATATTCCCTTCTGGTCAGTGCATCGATTTTCTCAAAATATCCGGATTGAAGGTGTCCTTGTTTGCTGTCATTACACCACTCTTCAATTTTCATATCCCTTTGAAGTCCTTGGGCAGTTAATGAATAACCATGAAAATGAGCATTGTATAATCCAGGTATTAGTATATATCCTTCACAATCCATTTCTTCGACAGAAGCATTCCCTTCAGAGAGAGAAGGATTTGTGACGATTTTCCCTTCATGTATTAACAGATTTCCCCTTGAAATGGCATACTCTTCATTCAAATATGTTGCGTTTCTTAATAACATGCATTCCCCTGCCCTCTTAAATGATAGTGTTTAACAAATAATATTTATTTTACCACCATGTTCCATTTAATTTTTCCTTTTCTTGACCGATAAAAGAAAAGGAAACTATTACTCCTTGGGAACATATTTACCGTCCACTTTAATTGTGGGCTTTTTATATGAAAAGGGATAGATAAGCGTGACCATTACAAAAGAAATAGAGGGGTAAAAAAGAATGAAATTATCCATAAAGAATAAGTTACTACTAAGCTTTTTTCTTGTCTCCATCATTTTTGGAGTTTCAGCTTTCATTTCTTATCACAGTATGAAAGATATGAACAAGAAGTATGATTATATTCTTGATAATATCTCCGAGGTTCAATCAATCACTCAAAGTATCCAGACGGATGCAGCACGTCAGGTAACGTATTTAAGAGGATATCTATTATATGAAACACCTGATATGAAAGAGAAGATGTATGAATCGAATGAAAACATCAATGAATTAATAAAAGAAGCGAGAGATTTGTCGCACTCAGATAAAATGACCAAAGAGCTCGATGGAATCAAAGCATCAAATGACGAATGGATTGAGGAGAGTCGTAAATCTGTAGAAGCGGTACGAGCCGATCCTGAAAAAGCCAAGTCCCTAGCCCGGGATAATGTGGTTCCCATCAGTACCAAAATGGTTGAGCAAACGAATTCATTCTATACATGGATCAAAGACGACATCATGGTGCAAAAGGTGAAAGAGGTTCAGGATAAATCAAAGTCGGCAACTAAGAAGATTATCATTCTAAGCCTGATAGCTTTCGTGCTTGCGATGGCTGATGGATTATTGATTTCAAACGTTATTTCCAAACCAATCGAGAAGTTGAGTAAAATGGCTAACCGGGTCGCTGAAGGAGATTTGAATATAGAAAAAATCGAGGTAAGAACCCGCGATGAGATTTATGTGTTAAATCAATCTTTTGAAAAGATGACCCAAAATCTGCATCATACGATTACGGCCATCTCCTCCAATACGAATAAAGTTACATCATCGGCTGAGCAATTAAGTGTCAGTTCTGAACAATCGAAATTGGCAGCAGAAACAATCGCTCTTTCGATACAGGAAATCTCCGGGGCTTCTGAAAGTTCAACAAGGCAACTGGAAATTAGTCTCGGTTCACTGAATGAAGTGAGCCAGGGTGTGGAACGGATTACCGAAAGTACGGCTAGCATGTCAGAGCTTTCAAAAGAAACCGAGAAACAGGCAGAAGAGGGCAGCCACTATGTCGAGGAGAACTTGAAGCAAATGAGATTCATCCATGAATCGGTTAACCAATCGAATCAGGTTATCGATTCTTTATCGGAACGTTCTAATCAAATCGGGAATATTATCGATGTAATCACGGGCATTGCTGGACAGACGAATCTATTGGCATTAAATGCAGCAATCGAAGCGGCAAGGGCGGGCGAACATGGTAAGGGATTCGCCGTGGTGGCCGATGAAGTGAAGAAACTAGCTGAACAATCCCAGAACTCTACTAAATTGATCACGGATTTAATCATGGGAATGCAAGACGACACAAGGAATTCTGTTACGATCATGAAAGACGTGATGGATAATGCGGAACAGGGCGTGAAGGTTTCAGTGGAAACATCGAATAAATTCGCCCAGATCCTTCAAAGTACGAGAGACATTACTCCGAAAATCGAGGAAATCACGGCTTCTATTCAACAAATTTCAGTCAGTGTAGATGAAGTATCGGAAACGTCGAATAAATTAACGGCACACGCACAGGAAAATGCGGCCAATTCAGAAGAAGTGGCGGCTTCAACGGAAGAACAACTGGCATCGATGGAAGAAATCAATTCATCCGTGCATTCATTGACCTCTATGGCAGATGAGCTAAAGCAAGTGGTTCGTAAATTCCAGATTTAAAGATGTATTTTTAGAAAAAAGCAGGCTTCCTGACATGGTCGGGGAGCCTGCTTTTTCTTTATGTAGATATTTGATGTTGAGTAGGGAACCAAGGGGAAATCGAAAAAGCTTACGAAAAAACTTGCAAATAGTAATCATTACGTTTTATTATATAAAGGTAAACATCATAAATCGTAATCATGACGATTAAGGATATTTATAAAACATTTAGGAGGGAACAAACATGAGAGTAAACATTACCTTGGCATGTACAGAGACGGGAGATCGGAATTATATAACGACGAAAAATAAGCGAAACCATCCTGATCGAATCGAATTGAAAAAGTACTGCCCGCGCTTAAAGAAACACACACTTCACCGTGAAACAAAGTAATCCGGGTACAATATAATCATTTTTATAGAAGGGGAGATAACTAAGGTGGCAAAAAAGTCAATGATAGCAAAGGCAAAAAAACAGCTGGAAACAGTAGAGAAGTATGCAGAGGTTCGACAGGAACTTAAAGTGAAAGGAGATTATGCAGCATTGGCCAAGCTCCCAAGGGATGCTTCGCCAACACGTATTCACAATCGGTGTGGAGTTACGGGAAGACCACGTGGATATATGCGGAAGTTCAACATGTCCAGGATCGTTTTCCGTGATCTTGCACATATTGGGCAAATCGCGGGCATCAAAAAGGCAAGCTGGTAATCTAAGATAGAATGAAAAAGGTGATCACTGTGCATTTACAGCCGGAATCACCTTCTTCTAGCATTTGATATTCTCCTATTCAAACCCCCGATAATTCTGTTGAAGTCCCATTCTTAACGTGGAAATCTCTTGGTTGATTCAAGTAGGTTTCATCATTTCTATTTTCCTAGTACATACTTAATTAGTTATTCATCTTTATCTACGACCGTAATAAAATCTGCCCTCAATACTTGAAAGTGGACATATGATTTAGGGTTAAAATCCAAAACCTTTATCATTCTTCGAAAATTTTACCGGGTTAATCTAAAAAATAAAATAGTTTTACAGGATATATGTACTAGATTAAGAGAATGTCATTATTGTATTCCCTTTTCATCCGATACTTCATATAATTGAAGAATCTTACCGGAAGAAGGATGGAATATGCATATTTTTTGGACGATTTATTTAGGGATTTTAGGAACGGTGGCGATTGCTTTTTTGCTTAAAGGCCTTCGTACCCCCTCTTTAATAGTGGATTTCATCATTTCAGTTATTACGTGGATCGGACTATTTGGATTTGTGACGAATACAGCCATACTCACGCCTCTTATATGGAAATTCGTGTTTGTAGGTGGTTTGCTGTGGGATGTACTTTTCAGTTATATCGGAAAGCATGATGATGGAGAAGCAGCAATGGAAGATATATCAGGACGTGCGAAAAGTATCCTCATCGGAGTCACATTACTCATTACACTCGGACCGTTATATTATGGGTTATATCAATATGCATTCTAAAGGAAAGGGCCAATAGGGTCTTTTTTTGATTAGTTCCCTGTATTTTTTTAGTATGGTATGTTATTAAATGACAATAAGTAGTAATATTGAACTACTAAATGGATATGGGGGCTAATAATATGGGTTTTCTCAAAAGTGCCGGTGAAGGTGCGGGATGGTTAGTTGGCGGTGTGACTGGAGGCATTATTAAGGGAGTTGGAGAATTAACGGGATCTAAGTTCATCCAAGAGGTTGGCGATGGTGTTAAGAATTCAACGGAGTTCACAGGTAAGCAACTAGGGAATGTTGCTGAGGGAGTTTGGAATCTTGGAAGTGGACTAGTATCGAAAGATGATGGGAAGGTGGATCAAGGGTTCAAGGATTTAGGGGACGGTGTTGGGAATACAGCGAAAGCAGTGGGACAAGGTATTAAGGCGACGGTGGGGAATGTTGGAGATGTAGCCGGAGGACTTAGGGATGGAGACGAAACACGTTGGAAAGAAGGATTACGCAATGTTGGGAAAACAGTCGCCGTTGGTGCGTTGGGGGTATCCATTTTGGATATGGCGGACGTTATTGATGTAAATGGGAATGAAGGCGGATTGGATGGTTCGGATCTTGCACTAGAAAATGGGTCAGATGGATCATATATAATAGAAGAAAATCATCAAGAACATGGTGTGGAACCTCATTGGCGGACATTGGAGAATGGAGAGAGAATTTGGATTGATGGTGATGGGGACAGCAGTATCAATCAATCCGTGGAAGAAGGCGGAGGTTGGAACCAGAGCAATCCTGATTACCGGATACCTGTAGACGAAGCTTGATAACTATTTATTTTATTGGACTCATTAAAAAAAGCAGAAGCTGATCGCTCTGCTTTTTGTGTTCATCTCTGGAAGAACTCGATCCATTCCTTCTCTGGTCCGTATATGTAGAAATAGCGATAGCCGTTTGGCAAGGTGACGATTTCTTCATCAATCAGTTCGACATTCTCAAGGCTTTGGATCCGCGCGTATTCTTCTTCGATATCATCCACGGTAATGGCAAAGTGGTGAATCGTTGCTTCTGATGGCAACGTGTCACTATATCCTTGGATCAATTCAATTTCGGTTTCATCTGAACCGTCATACCCAAGAAAGGCAAGCTGAATGATACCATTCGTATGGGGTACACGCGCTTTCAATTTCAAATCCAACACTTCTTGATAAAAGGATATGGATGTTTCTAGATCTCTTACAACGATGCCGATATGATCGACTTTCTTCATAGTCAAAGGGGATTCCTCCTTCTTGTTGTTATTAAGCAATATTAGTATATATGATTAGGTATAAAATTACAGTAATATAAACAAAATAGTCTGAATGATTTAAATTCTAGCGATTTCCCCCACTTTACTGGATTTTTTATTGAAAAGGAAAAGAATTGCCCTTTTTTAAAGCAAAAATTTGTTTCTGTATGGAATAGTAGATATACTATGGAAACAAACCCATTTTAAATGGACTTGAGAGGAGAGATTATGATGGGAAGTATTCGCGAAGGTGAAGTGTTTACCCTTACTGACGACAGTGATCAAGAGCACGAGGTTGAAGTTCTGGGAACATTGGATGTTGAAGGAACGGAATATGTAGCTGTAGGTTTGCTAGAAGACATTGAAGAAGACACAGAGGAAGATATCGATATTTTCTTTTTCAGAGTTGAAGGCGAAGGAGAGTTAAATGATATCGAAACGGACGAGGAGTTCGAAAAGGTATCATCTGCTTTCGAAGCGGCTTTTGATCCACAAGATTGATGACTAGAAAAGACGGCACATCTACGTGTCGTCTTTTCTTATGTATATCGTGTTAAATTATTGTGCGTATACCATGATAGTGGTTACATGCTTCTATGAACCAATAGTTGGAGAATATAAATATAATACATTTAAAGGGAAGAGCTAAATCTGCATGACTGATTTAGCTTCTTTTTATTGGGTTTTCACTACATTGATAGTGAAAACTACTATAAAATACTGGTAAATGATTTACTGTTACTGTAAAATTGAGTAAGTGAATTTTCGGAATTGGAAAGGAATAAATCTGTTGAAAAAGCTAATTAATGATAGACAAGGGCAAGTGGAAGAAAAAGTAGATGATATCACAAAGCAGCTTCAATCTTTCATGGAACAAAGTGCGGATGCCATTTCCATCGTTGATCTAGATGGTAAAACCCTACAAGTTAATGCTGCCTTTGAGGAGTTTTTTGGCTGGATGAATGACGAGGTATTTGGTAAGCCTTTTCCGATCATCCCCGATTTCCTGAAGGAATCTGTTGACGAGTTGCATAATAGGGTCAAGTCGGGGGAACAAGAGAAGGGCTTCGAAACGGTCAGACAAAGAAAAGATGGCCAGCTAATTGATGTGAGCATCACCCTTTTTACGATCAGGAATAACGAAGATGAACCGACGGCATTGGCGTTCGTATACAGGGACATTACGAATCAAAAGTTGGCTGAAATAGCGTTGAGGGAGAGCGAAGAACGGTATCGCAACCTGATCGAGGTGTCACCTGAAGCAATCTTTGTGCATCGTAATGGAATCATTGAGTATATGAATCCCGAAGGTGCCAGAATGCTGGGCTTGTCTGTGGAAGAAATTATGGGGAAGTCCGTTTTTCAGTTCGTGCATCCCGATTCTCAAGACACGGTCGGCAAGCGAATAGAAGTGATGAGAGATGAGGGGAAGACGGTCGAGTTACTGGAGCAAAAGTTCAGGCGCTTTAATGGTGAAGTATTTTATGGTGAAACCATCGCCCTTCCGATTATTTATAAGGGACGACCGGCCATCCAGGTTTTCTGTAGAGATATTACCGAACGTAAGAAGACAGAAGAATTATTATGCAAGACGAATATGCTTTCTGCGGTCGGTCAGATGGCGGCGGGCATTGCCCATGAGATAAGGAATCCACTAACTGCCATCAAGGGATTTTTGCAATTAATGGGTGAAACGCCTGACAAGCAGGAATACCTTGACCTGTCAGTGAAGGAAGTGGACAAGATCGAACGGTTGGCTAAAGAGTTTTTATGTCTTGCCAATCCCCAATTGCAAACATGTGAACATACCCGGATACCTGCCATTTTAGATAGTGTCATAACGTTGGCCAAGCTTCAGGCGAATCTGAACGATGTCGAAATAACGATGGAAACTAAAGTCGACGATTCAACAGTATTTGGTGAACCTAATCTATTAAAGCAAGTGTTTACTAATGTAGTGAATAATGCGATTGAAGCCATGGAAAATGGCGGGAAACTTCATATCCAGTTGGATGAATATGATCCAGGGAACCTGGTCATCCGCTTCATTGATTCGGGTAGTGGGATGACAGAGGAACGAATGAAGCATTTAGGTGAGCCTTTTTATAGCACAACGGAAAAAGGGACCGGCCTGGGGCTAATGGTGAGTACAAAAATCATTCATGAGCATCAAGGGCAAATTAAATTTAGTAGCGAGGTCGGCAAAGGAACCACCGTCGATATCATCCTCCCTATTCAAAGGCACATTAAAAGGTGACGAGAGCCAGAGCTAACGTCACCTTTTGTTTTTTATAATTTGACGATTGTCCGTCCCCTTGCTTGACCTTTCAGTAAGGTAGGCAGGACATCGGGAAGTTCCTGCAAGGAAATTTCCTGTTGAATGAGCTGTTCTACATGATCCAACTTAAAGTCGGTTGCTAGGCGTTTCCAAACTTTCAGCCTCGTATCCATAGGGCAATTCACTGAATCGATGCCAAGCAAGCTGACGCCTCTCAAAATGAATGGGAAGACAGTCGAAGGCAGGTTTGTCCCTCCGGTTAATCCACTGACCGCCACCGATCCACCATATTTAACTTGGCTCAGGACAGAGGCCAATGTTTCTCCACCGACCGGGTCAACGGCACCAATCCATTTTTGCTTGCCAAGTGGACGAAGCGTGCCATCATAGACATCTTCACGGGATAAAATCTTCGTAGCACCCAGTTCCTTTATGTACGCGTGTTCTGATTTTTTCCCGGTGCTCGCTTCTACCGAATAGCCGAGCTTGGAAAGAATCGAGACGGCAAAACTGCCGACGCCTCCAGTGGCTCCTGTGACGAGAACATTTCCGTCCTCTTGCTTGAGTCCATTTTCTTCTAGACGCATGATGGAAAGTGCAGCGGTGAAACCGGCAGTTCCGATAACCATGGCTTCTTTCAATGTTAGGCCTTCAGGGAGCGGGACAACCCACTCTGCTGGAATACGGGCGAACTCACTGTAGCCCCCGAAGTGTGAAACGCCAATCTCGTAGGAGGTGGCAATCACTTCGTCTCCTTCTTTGAAACGGGAATCCTTAGATGAAACGACAACACCTGCCAAATCGATGCCAGGGACAATCGGATAGCGGCCAACGATGTTTCCGTTAGGGATCGTCGCTAGGCTGTCTTTATAGTTCACGCCAGAATAATGCACGCGGATGAGCACTTCACCTTCTGGAAGATCGCTGAGTGAAAGTTGCTGAATGGTTAAGGAAAAGTCATCTTCTTGTTTGTTTACGAATAAGGCATCAAATTGTTGGGTCATTGTTTTTTCCTCCTTTTTTAGTGAATATTCCCTATTATAAGAGAAGAAACGCACGCTGTATAATAATTGAATCTGAAAACACAGCGCTTTCTTTTCTTTCTCTTGCTAAAAATGGTACTATTAAGACTGATTCAGTTCATTTTAAAGGAGATGTTTTATAATGGCTAAAAAAGGATACATATTGATGGAAAACGGAGAGAAAATCGAATTTGATCTTTTCCCTAATGAAGCACCAAACACAGTGGCTAACTTTGAGAACCTGGCAAACACAGGCTTTTACAATGGTGTAGTCTTTCACCGTGTCATCCCTGGCTTCGTAAGCCAAGGTGGGGATCCAACAGGTACAGGTGCAGGCGGAAGCGGCACACAAATCAAATGTGAAACAGCTGGAAACCCACACAAGCATGAAGCAGGCAGCTTGTCCATGGCGCATGCCGGAAAAGATACGGGCTCAAGCCAATTCTTTATCGTTCATGAACCACAACCGCATCTAAACGGTGTTCATACTGTATTCGGTAAAGTAACATCAGGTCTAGAAACGGCTAAAGCAATGAAAAATGGCGACAAAATGGAGAAAGTAGAAGTTTTTGACGCTGAATAATAAATGAAGAAAGAGGGGGCGGCCTAGGCTCCCTCTTTTTCGTTATAATAGCTTTTTTAGTGGACCAAACAGGATGTTGAATATTTGTGTAGGTCCCGGCATTTCCGGAAAGAGTATGAGAAGGATTGCCAGAACCCATCCGATGGCCAGTAAAAGGACCACCGTTTTTTCTCTTTTATGGGAGCGGTCGATTTTAGGATAGTTGAAAAGAAAAAGGAGGAAGAGTAAGACAGTCACTCCCAATATAACGGCCATTTTCAAATCCTACTCACCTCTCTTTATCGTTCCTAATGTTTTCGTCATCAAACCTGGTTCTTGTACTTTCAAATGGATATCCATGTTTATTGTGACTTGTGGGAAGACATACTTCCAATGGTCTTTTACCTTTTCCCACTCTTCTGGATACTTTTGATGAAAGGATTCAGCAATACCGAAGGCATCCGTCCCCATGCCATCCCTCACCTCGGTAATGGCAGCCTCTATATCTCGTTCCATTTCATGCTGTAAATAGGTCTCAATCTGCTTCGAGCTAGATTCCTCCATGATATCCAGATTGCTGCCGTTTTGAACCAGTAAACCGTCTACGTTCACATCAACCGTTACACTCCACTTTCCGTTTTCAATCTTGGGAATCAGCTTTGTCGATTGCCGAAGTGGGTGCACCGAGATTTTCCTTCCGTCAGGGGTCGATGTGGTTATCGCTCCCAATTTATTTTGATTCCGGATCCATAGCAAACCTTGCGTGACATCTTCTTTAATCGATCCTACCATTTTATCCTCTTTGAAAATAGCGACACCAGAAAACGTGGTAATGGTCTCTGTTGCCTTTTCTGGTTGATCAGGCTTGGATATTTCAAGAAGGGGGAGTATGCCGCCCTTGGAATCACTGATGGTCATCAGCTGGAAATCCTTTACTGTGATCGGTTTTTTTATATACAATTCCGATGATTTTTGTAAAACATCCCCCATATAACTTTCTAGAGCGGGGACCAATTCGAGTATCTCGGAAGCCGGCCCCTTGCTGATAAATAAGTCGCCACGTGCCCGGGGTTGAGGATGGCGATTGATGAAATCAATCTGATCATTCAAATGACCTTTAAGGGCAAATTTTTCTCCGAAAATAAAGGCATCACAGTGGCCCCAGAAAATCTGGCGAGAAAATAACTTTTGCAGGTTCACCATGGCATCCGCCATATTTTCCCCTGTTGCGGATTTAACGAGGACAAGGCTTTCGACTCCACCCGTCCCAGGACCGGCTCCTTGCTGTTGACTGCTGGCGGCCCGGGGAATGAAAACCTGGATGGTAACTTTCACTTTATCTTCTTCTGTAATATCTATCCCCGCTGCCATGACCAAGGCCATATTGGAAAGTTCTTTACTACCCCAACAGCCAGATAGGGTACAAGTGAAAAAGCAAAGCATGGTCACTGTAATGGCTTTTTTGATTGGCTTGGAAAGAATGGTATTCATGCTTTGGAGTCCTTTCCTCTCATCCTAAGGTTTTTCTGATTGGGGTGGTTGTCTTCATTAAAAAATCTCCTCCGCTTCTGTAAAGATTGCCAAGGTGCCCGGAATAGTGCGTCTTGCCATGAACCATTCTTCAAAGGTGGTAGGTAAGGTACCCCAATGGAGGTCAACTTGCATAGATGAATGACGATAGTGATGATCCCAAGCATCAGCCCGAATAATCCCAGTGTCCCGGCAAGGAGGATAATGGGGAAGCGTAATAATCGTAAGGCGATACCCTGCGAATAGCGAGGCACTAAAAAGGAGGCGATCCCTGTAAGAGAAACGACGATGACCATCGGAGCGGAAACGATTCCGGCTTGAACCGCGGCCTGTCCGATAACTAGCCCCCCGACGATGCTGACGGCTGCACCGATTTGTTTAGGAAGCCGGAGTCCTGCTTCCCTTAGAGCCTCGAAGGTGACCTCCATCAGGATTGCTTCCACGAATGCCGGAAATGGTATGGCTTCCCGTGATGAGGCAATGGTAATTAACAGGGTGGTCGGAATCATTTCCTGGTGAAAAGTCAGGATGGCGACATACAAGGACGGGAGGGTAACCGAGAAAAAAATAAATAGGTAGCGTAATAGTCGTACAGAAGAACCGATTAAAAAGCCAAAATAATAATCTTCCGGTGACTGGATAAAAGAATAGAAACTGACCGGGGCGATTAAAACGAAGGGTGTCCCATCGACTAGGATGACGATACGTCCTTCCAGCAAATTGGCAGCCACAACATCGGGTCTTTCCGTTGTTAGCAATTGTGGAAAAGGCGAATATGGATTGTCCTTGATGGATCCCTCGATATATCCTGTTTCCAGAACACCATCCAATTCAATCTCGTTGATCCTGGTTTTCAATGTCTCCAATACTTGTTTATCAGCCTTACCCTCTATATAGGCAATGACAACCTCCGTTTTTGTATAACTCCCCACTTTTACTGATTCCATTTTAAGCGTGGGGGAGCTGATTTTTCTGCGAATGAGAGATGTGTTGGTTTGTATGGATTCGATGAATCCTTCGCGGGGACCACGAACCACACTTTCAGCTTCGGGGTCCTCAATCGGGCGCTTATCAACTTTCACAAGGCCCAGTGCCAGGGCATAATCCATTTTTTGTACCAAGAGAATCGAGTAGCCGGTAGAAAGATAGGTGATGCAATCGGCAAACGTACGAATTTCTTTTGTATCAAGAACTTGAAGCCTTTCTTTCACGGCTTCATGGATGTCAGAAAATGAGAGGGACTCTTCCATCAGCGTATTCATCACATTATTTTCAATTTGTTTCGTATCAGATAGTCCTTCCATATAAAGGATGGCGGCATCCGTATGTCCCCCAATGCAAAAGGTCCGAAAAACCACATCGTAACAATTGGAATAAGTCGCTTGTAAATAGGAAAGGTTTTTGGGAAGATCCTTAAATAGCGGCAAGTCCTGCTTTATTTTCTCTTGTTCGGATTGGTTCATGACATGGCCTACCCCTTTCTACAGGCTAGTTTTTAGTTAGGGATGAAGAGCCATTCGGCACTTCTTTCTTCTGGTATAAACGTCTTTTCAATTTAGCTATTACTAATAGCAGGACCGGGAGCAGTGTCAACATGAAGGGAAGCAAAAAAGGAAAGACGGTTCTAGTGAACTCGGTCTGACCCTGTAAGTTGTAAAACTCCCAAAAACCAAATAATGTAACCAGGAATCCTAACGGTAGGATAAGCGGTTTATAGCTAGGAAGATTCAGGCACTGAGCTGTACCCACAACTAGGATATAGAAGAACACCGTGAGCTTAATGTATGCCCCAAGCATCCATCCTGGTATGATCGCCGCTTCAAGGTGCTCAAAGAAATTCATGAAACTGATGTAGCGAATCGCCTTGAATACGGGAAATGTGTAGTAGCTCGTGAGATCACCGAAAAGGAACAAGGCAGTTAGATTCAAGCAAATAAGGCTCAGCATAATGGCGATGATGGAGATGATGATCCATTTCATCCCCTGCTTTCGATCCCTAAGGAATGGTAGAAGTACCGCAATGATAAAGACTTCACTGAACCAAGCCTGTGGAACGGCGGCGCCTAATAGTGGCGGCTTTAGACCATTTTCCAATATCGGATAAATCCTGGTCGTATCGTAGTCCTGAAAAAGAATCAACATAATGAATGGAATCGGGATGATGAATATGGGAATGAAAAGAGATGAAGCACGTCCCAGCACCGATACACCGCCAGAAACGGCGAAGGCAGACACCAAGACCAGGCTACCCATGATGACGACCCTTGGCGTTTCCGGCAAAAATGTAATGATGATGAAATCGGCATACTCCCTTAAAATGAAGCCCGACATGTAAAGGAAAAAGAAAACATACAAACAAGTCAGGGCCTTTGAAGGAAACTTGCCTATAATATGCCGGCTGTATTCGAATATCGTTTCATTCGGGTACATCTTATGTAATTGGTATAGGATATAAGCTGTGAAAAAACCATTCAATGAGCCAATGATCGGAGATATCCACATATCTCGCCCCGCATATGAATGGGATATGTTTGGCACGGTCAAAATGGCTGTAGCAAAGATGGTTGGGTAAATAATCAGTGCCAATTGATAGGAAGTAATTTTTCCGTTTTCAAGCATGCTTGTCCCTCATTAATTTTTTTTATAGTATCTCTCTTAAAAGGGAAATTACGCATCTTTCATGAAAAAGGACGAAAAAAAAGAACAGCTGGTTCCTGTTCTATAGAGAATCATCATGATCGGTTTATATTCGCAAAAGTGAAGGGATACTGAACACCTGTCATGGATTCTGAAGTCTCCCATAACCTTTCTGAAGTGTCTTTTTCATATAGAGAATCGATGATGGGATCTTTTTTAGGGAAGCCCTTTCTTCCCTTTTTTCCATCCGGGCCAATATATTCCCCACCTCTTAAGGTAGGTTCCGTTGCTGCATAAAGCGTGGGAAGGGCACCCATATTGGCGGGCTGGGTGAAGGTCTTGGACAGATAGTGGACAAACTTATTCAGGGGCTTGCCAGATCCGCGTGACATGAGGTTGGTATGGGAAAGTCCAGGGTGGCAGGCGACACTGATCGAGTTTGCTTGGTGCTGTTCGAACTTGTTTTGCAATTCCCGGGAAAAGAGAAGGTTGGCAAGTTTGCTTTGGGCATAATACCTCATTGGTTTATATTGATCCTTCCCATCCAAGTGATCGAAGTTTATGGTCCCGTTATTGGCGGCTAAACTGCTTAATGTGACGACCCGTGATTTTGGCGTCGAAAGGATTTTGGGAAGCAATAGGCCGGTCAAGGCAAAATGCCCAAGGTGATTGCTTCCGAATTGTAGCTCGAACCCATCCTTCGTTTGACTATAAGGGGGAATCATGACCCCTGCATTGTTGATTAGAATGGATAAGGAATCGTAGTTCTCCAAGAATGAATCACTAAACTGATGAATGCTCCTCAAATCACTTAAATCGAGTGGCATCACGGAGACATTTGCCTTAGGATGGGCAGACGTGATTCGATCCACCGCCTTTTCCCCTTTCGAAGCATTCCGGACAGCAAGAATGACTTCTGCTCCTTTCCCCGCTAATACAAAAGCCGTTTCAAAACCAAGGCCGCTATTCGCCCCTGTAATCACAACTGTTTTCCCCTTTACATCTGCCATTTGGTCGCCATTCCACTTTTCATTCATACCAACGACTCCTTTCCTGCTCATTCTCTCTCTATCATATACCCATATTATTCCTATATGTCTCGTTTTAAGAGGGATAAAAAGTAAAAAGTGGCCCTTTTTTATAAAGGGCCACTCAAGATGTTCAATCTGGCAAGAGGGTATTAGGAATCTTAATGGGACTGGACAGTTTAGAATGATCACGATAGGAACGATAGGAGATGATATCGTGATTTTTGATGTGGACGTCCAACTGAAGGATGTGGGCATTTTTCATTTCCAAATGGTAGGTCGCTCCTTCTTTCTTTAGAGAATAAAAGGTATAGGTCTTCCCTAAAAGCTTCTTGTCGTTTCGATTCGTCTCCGGTTGGTTTTGAATATAAAGAGCGAGCTCCATAATTGTGATGGAGGTTCCTCCCGTAAGTTCTATTATCTTTTCCTTCATATAATCTACAGCATGACTCAGAGAGGCCTGTGCCCTACCAGCAAGTTTTTTTACCTTATCATCCATGAAGTCTTCTCCTTTTTATTGGGTCATACATGTAGTATGGGGCACATAGCTTAGGCTTTATACAAAAAACCTCTGTCCCTTGAGGGAACAGAGGAAGAGTGATTATTTTAGAGAACCGGGAAAGAACTTGTTCAAATAGCTACCGGCAAATCCAGCAATATAGGAAAGAATAAAGCTACCGATAAAGACCTGGACAACACTGACGCCGAGGGAGAAGGTAATGGCATTTTCTCCATCCCCCATATCAAATAGACCATTCAGCGAAATTGCCGAGAAAGATGCTATTGCGCTAACGAATAGACTATATACAAGGCTTAGTACAGCCAGTGATACGAATGAAGACTGTTTGGACTTAGCCATAGAATAACCGGCAAATATCAGCAATAAGATAGGAAGGATCATCGCTAGCTTCAAGTAAAGGTCGATGTTCGTAAAACTGAAAAATAAATCTAGATATGAAAGATCTCCTCCTTCCATAACGTCACCATCCGTGCTAAAGCCGGAGAATACGGAGAAACTAATTTCTCCACTTTCTCCGTCCCCTTCTCCTTTTAGGGAGAGTGGGGTGAAATGGAGCATACTATAAACGATGGAAGATAATTGCACACCTAGATAGCAGGCTGCCAAGGTGGTCTTTTCTAAAATTTGTTGACTAACACCAGGTACATCAAGGACCGAGAGCATTTCTTTTGCATCATTCATTTTACTGATAAGGATGGCGACCATTACAATGGTAAGTGTAACGAAACCACGGATAAATGCAGAAAACCCTTGGTGGACGGCATTCCCATAAGGAATCAATGATTCAAGTTGCTTGGTTATTTGGCGGTAGTTAATACTAAATAACATCCCCAGCATGCTAAAGACGATTCCAAACAATAAACCTTTAAAGAAGGTTTGGAAGAATGGATAAGCAGTTGTTATGGCTAGATTCAAGCTTTCTCCGCTTTCAGAGTGCTTGATTTTATAATCAAAACCACTGAATAGAGATAAGAACGTCAACAAAAGGCTGTAAATCAATGCTATTCCAACGGCTCCTGAAAGGAAAGATTGTATAGAGATATCAGTATGTTTCTTTCTGTATACAATGCCACTTACGAATAAGCATAATAAGGGAATGATAATGAATAAAACATATGTGAAGGAAAGGCTCAATTCGCCGGACCCTTTATAATCTTCATATGAGTTATTGCTTTCCATATCTAACGTATAACTTGGTGAAAGTGTATGAGACATCATGACCGTATCTGAGAATCCGAATATAGCTCCAGGTTCTTTGAATTTGAAGCCAGACTCATCCGCCATGTTTTCGGCAGCTTCCTCTGGGGTGAACCCAAACGATTCTTCAAATATGTCCTCATAAAAATTAGTATTTGTCGTATACACTAAAAGATTTAAAAGAAGCATGAGAATAAAAGCTGCAATGGCAGGTATAAGGGCTTTTCGTAATGTATCTTTAGATAATAGAGAAGTAAACGAGAAGGTCCTTGAATTTAATATTCGTGGTGTTACTTTCTCGTTCATGGAAATCTTTGTTGTGCCGAATTTAAGTAGGGAGTTTCCGCAAGATATGCAGTAATTATCAATCTTGTTAGTTCCTTCTCCACATTCGGGACAAAAGTTCGTTTCATTATTTACTAATTGTAACTGTTGCAGAGATGATGAATTTCCTAGTGCAGTCCCATCATGTGAGCAATAGTTGCTATAGTCCGGATTAGATTCTCCGCATGTTGTACAGAACATAGCTATCCTCGTCTCCTTTCATTTCATTCATGATGTCTTTAAACCGCAACAGTTGCAGAAGACAGCATGTAATGGGATTTGTTCTTCACATGAAGGACAGGAAGATGTTTCTATTTGAGTATCCAATTTTGGTAACTCCACTTTGGCTCCGCAGCCTCCACAAAATTTATCTTCACTGGTGACCGGAGACCCACATGAACTACAGGCATGCTCTGTTTGACTTTGAGAGTTCAATTCAGTAATAGACTGTTGTGCCTTGTATATGACGTGGTCAAATTCCATTAAAGATGTCATTTTTTTTGTCAGTTCTTCAGTGGGATGGATCTCGTTGCTACGTAATTTTTTATATAATTCCTCCCCTAACTGTAAAAGTATTTCGTTCCGTTTCATACCGGTTTCTTGTATGCTCCTTTTGTACTGGTTAATCGTTTGGGCGTTTTGAAGCTTTTGTTTGTTCGTTTGTAAGCTATCCTGAATCTTATTGAGTCCACTTCCTAGCTTATCTTGCAATTCATTCAAATTTACCACTCCTTCATATTTTCCTAAGCTATCAAATAATTCAAAAGTTATATGTATAATTAGATAGTGATAGGTCTAAATTCATAAGATTTGTTGCGTTGTCATGTTACATAATATAGTATTATTGAGATAATATGAATCGATTTTTATAATTTAGCATATATTTTAAGTAAAAAAAGGGGAGAAAACATTGCATTGTAATAATTGTGGGGAAAAAATAAGTGGGAATAAGGCCTTTTGTACTAAGTGCGGAACGACTATAGAAAATCAGAATCCTATTGCTGAAACACGGATAAAAAGTCCTAGAACGGGTTCTTTTTTTAAGTCGAAAAGTTCTAAGGTTCTCTCCATTTCTGTAATCCTATTGCTAATGGTTGGATTTGCTGGTTATATAACAGTACAGAGTATGTATAAACCGGCTAAAGTAGTTAAACAATTTGAAGATGCCATTAAAAGTAACAATACTAAGGACGTAGCGAAGATTTTGAATGGTGGACAGGATGTGATGAAGGTAGAAGAAGCGGATGCGAAGATGCTTATTCAATATTTCGATGAAAATCCTGATCTTCTAGCCGAAACCAAGTCAAATCTGAAAAAAACGGCTCAATACTTGGAAAATGATAATGTAATAGGTTCTAAAGGTGAAGGTTTTTTAACCTTGCAAAAGGTTAAGAAAAAATGGGGAATCATTAAGCAATATGGTGTTAGCTTTCAGCCAGTTTACATAAAGGTCTCAACAAATCAGCCACATGCCTCCGTTTCCATTAATGAGAAAGGCGTGGGGGAACTGAAAGAGGGAGAAGAGCGGACATTCGGGCCATTCTTACCGGTTGAGCATGAGGTTAAAGGCTCCTATAAAGGGGAATATACAACGGTAACTGATAAGGTTAAAATTGATTCATTAGAGGAAGACAGCCATAAGATTCCCGTTGGTTTGGATTTGACGGGAGATGATGTGTATCTAACCTCTAATTATGATGAAGCGACCGTTTTCGTAAATGGAACGAGCACGGGCAAAACCGTCGAGGATCTAGAATCATTCGGTCCGGTGTCTTTAGATGGGAAGATGAAGATTCATGCGGAAGTAAAAGTGCAAGGAAAGACCTTGAAAAGCGAAGAGGTCTCGGTTAAAAATGCTTCAATAGATTTATGGGTGGATGATACGGAAATCGCGGAAGCTGAAGAACGAGCTTACCAAGCAGCTGCTGCAAAAGAAACGGAAGAGGAAGATATAATAGCGGTAGTCAATGAACATTATGAAGAGATTACAAACGGAGATTATGAATCAGCTTATGATTTATTCAGTACCGGCAGAAAAGGGAAAAATAAATTCAGCAGCTGGGAAGAAGGAATGAAGGATAACATGAGTGATGAAGTGACGTATGTAGAAGTTGAATCAATGAATGATAACAAGGCCACTGTCTCATTTGAAATGGTCTCTGAAGATTGGAAAGATGGAGAGACACTTGTCCAAACATGGAAGGGCAAATGGCATCTGGTGAAGGAATCTTCTGATTGGAAACTTTCAGACCCTGAAATTAAATTAGTGGATAAGATAGTCCAATGAAGAAAAGGTATACATACATTGGACTCCTCTTCATTGCGCTTCTCTCATTTTTAACGGTCGTACTCATCCAGTTGAATATGGATACGAGTCTTCCAAGTGAAAAGACAGAGAACCATGATACCAAGGAAGCCAATCAAAAAGAGGAAACAACCGTACAAGAGAATAAGATAAATAAAGAGGGTACAAGCGAAAAGGAAATTAACGCATTGACCGATACCGATGAAAAAGTGGAGAAAATGCTAGAAAAGATGACGCTCGAAGAAAAAGTCGGGCAGCTCATGATGATCGGCTTTTCTGGTACGGAAAAGAGCACCGAGGTTCAGGAGTTCATCGAAGAAAAGCATATAGGCGGCATCATTTACTTTGACCGTAATATGAGTTCTCCTAAACAAGTGGCCGAGTTATCCAACTCCCTGCAGGAATCTGCAGAAGGTAGCCGATTCTCCCTTCCACTCATGGTTGCCATCGATCAAGAAGGGGGGGCCATTACCCGGATGAGGGAACAAGTTTCCCCTATCCCTTCGCAACAGAAGTTAGGGGAAAAGGCCACTGCGGATGAAGTATATCAGGTGGCTAAATTGAATGGTAGAGAGCTGGAGTCGATGGGAATCAACCTTAACTTTGCCCCTGTTTTGGATTTATCGAAGAAAGATAGCCGTTCATTTGGAACGGACCCCAAAAAAGTCCATCAATATGGGGGAAAAGTGATTCAAGGGTTGAATGAAGCATCCGTTACAGGAGCCCTGAAGCACTTCCCGGGGAATGGCCGTAGCGAGATTGATCCACATGTCGAGACCTCTTCCGTGGAAGCAAACCAGCTTGACCTGGAAAACTCGGATATCTATCCGTTTAAAGAGATCATCAAGGAAGTGGATAATGACAAGTTTTTCATGATGGTGACGCATATAAAATATCCGGCTTATGATAAAGAAAAACCTGCCAGCCTATCCAAGGTCATTATCGAAGACCTGCTACGAGAGAAGCTTGGCTACAAAGGAATCGTCATCACGGATGATATGGAAATGGGAGCCGTGAAAAATTACTTTTCCTTTAAGGACATGGGCAAAGAAGCGATTCTAGCAGGCGTGGACATCGTCTTGGTCTGTCACGAACATCCCCACCAATTAGAGGTGTATAACGGGATAATCGATGCCGTTAAAAAAGGGGAAATCCCGATGGAACGAATCGATGAATCAACAAAGCGCGTCCTGACTTACAAACTGAACAACATTCAACAAACGACCGTTGACCCAGAACAAGCTGCAAAAGTAGTGAAAAGTCCTGAAAGCGTGAATTATATCAATGGTCTGGGCCTTGAATGAATTGGCAAGAAGTAGAACCCGAACGGTGTCGTTCGGGTTCTTTTTCGTCTTTTGAAGGAACTGGCTTGGTAAATATGTATATTTAATGGATGTGGAGATTGAAATTGCTGAAATGTGTCCGATATATGACTAGAAACGGGAATTTTTGATGAGGGAGAAAAAAATTGCACATACATGGAAGCTATAACATAGGGCTTGTCATTTTGTCCTTCATAATTGTGACCTTGGCTTCGTATTCGGCTTTGGATCTTGTGGGAAGAATCATCCATTCAAAACAGAAAGCCAAGAAATATTGGCTGGTAGGTGGAGCGATTACGATGGGTCTAGGCATATGGTCGATGCATTTTATCGGGATGCTGGCTTTACAGGTCCATGAAACAATTACGTATGATTATCTTAAGGTCCTGATATCGGTTGGGATCGCCATTTTTGCTTCAGGGATGTCCTTGTTCTTTGTCAGTCGTGAAACGATGAATTGGAAACAGCTATTGATTGGAGGTGCCTCATTGAGTACAGCCATCCTTACGATGCATTACACGGGAATGGCTTCGATGCGTATGGCGGCGTCCATTCAGTACGATCCGCTATTGGTGATCTGTTCCGTACTGATTGCTTGTTCCGCTTCAGTCGCGGCTTTAAAGATCAATTTTCGCTATAAACACCAAAAGGCTACCCGGCTAGTTGAAAAAATCATCAGTGCAAATATCATCGGGATAGCGGTTGCAGGCACGCACTATACGGGAATGGCGGCTGCCACGTATCACAGCAATCACACGGTTTCCCCAACCAGTTCAGCTCTTCCTGTTGGAACGCTCTTTCTGGCACTCGGAATCGGAAGTGCCATGCTTTTCATTCAGATAGTTGTCCTCTTTTTCATTAGCCTTGATAAGAAACTCACCCTACAGAACAAGGAGCTGCTACTAACCCAGCAAAAGTACGATTCCCTTGTTACTTATAATCCGGATATCATTTTCAGGATGAATAAGGAAGGGAAGTTGGAAACAATCAACCCGGCGGTTTTCAGGATTTTAGGTTATACACCAGAGGAAATTCAAAGATTGTCGATTGAAAGTCTTGTATCTGAAGAGGAATGGCAGGAAAGTAAAAATTACTATATGGATACGTTAAAAGGGACCCTTCGCTCTTATGAAATTATGGCCATCCATAAAAATAAGAGCAAGGTCACTTTTAATGTCTTGACCGTTCCGGTATATGTCGATAATGAAATCGAAGGTGTATACGGAATTGCCAAGGACATCACCGAGCAGAAAGCGGCCTTGGCCAAAGTCAATTATATGGCCTATCATGATGAACTTACAGGGTTGCCAAACCGAAGATCCTTTAAGGAAAAAGCAAATATCTTCATTGAGCAAAATGTGGAAGGCATGTCTGCTTTGCTCCTGATGGATATTGATCGATTCAAGACTATTAACGATACCTTGGGGCATGGGCAAGGGGATTGGTTTATAAAAGAAATTGCCAAACGGTTTGACGATTGCCTGGAACCAGGAGAACTCCTAGCTAGAATCGGGGTGGATGAATTTGCGGTATTCCTGCCGCAGATATCCGGGCTTGAACAAGTGGAAATCGCCGCCCAAAGGTTACTGGAATCTTTGGTAGAACCAATCAAGCTCAATAACCATGACATCTACACAACCACATGTATTGGGATATCGGCTTACCCGCAGGATGGGGGGGACATCGAAGAACTTTTGAAAAGAGCGGATCTGGCGATGTTCTTAGGAAAAGGAACGGGAGACTCATCGTATAAGTTCTTTAAAGAGTCCATGGAAAGTAGATTGGATAAAATCCTGATTGAAGAAGAAATGAGGACGGGGATTCATAAAGATAATGAATTTCTATTATACTTTCAACCAAAGATCGATACACAGACTGAGAAAATATCAGGTGTAGAAGCTTTGGTCCGTTGGAACCATCCAAGGCTGGGATTCGTCTCACCAGCTGAGTTCATTCCATTGGCTGAGGAAACGGGGCTGATCATCCAACTTGGTGAAAAGATACTCGACTTGGCATGTGCCCAACTCCATGCCTGGCATAAAGAAGGATTCGATTCCATTCATATCGCCGTCAACATATCGACGCGGCAATTCATGCAGGAGAATTTCATCGAAAAGTTGAGATGCATGGTGGACAAATGGAATATAGATGGCAGGAATCTGGAGTTGGAAATAACCGAAAGTACGGCGATGAACAATGTGAACAGGGCCATCTTTACCTTTGAAAGGTTAAGGGAACTGGGCGTGAAGATCGCCATAGACGACTTCGGCACCGGATATAGTTCCTTTGCTTACTTAAAGGATTACCCCATCAATACATTGAAAATCGACCAATCGTTTATCAGGAACTTGGCAACCGGTGGACCGGATGAAGCAATTGTGGCGTCCATCATTGGGCTGGCCAAAAACATGCAGCTGAATATCGTGGCAGAAGGCGTTGAATATCAAACGCAATTCGACTTTTTAAAAGAAATGGAGTGTAACCAGGTACAGGGTTACATGTTCAGTAAACCGTTGCCAGCACACGAATTAGAAGACAAGTTTCTACGCAATCTATATGCGTTTCCGGTCTCCTGAAGGATGGATGTTTGGGTCTCCTTGTTTAAAGAAGTGGTTATAGGGAAATACTATACTATACTAAAATATAAGGAGGAAACTCAGATGCCATCAAACAAAATGATTGGAACCGTCGTATTGGGAGCAGCTGCTTACTTAATGCGCAATAAAGAAACGCGTGAGAAAACAATAAGCCAGATCAAATCAATCGCTAATCCTGAAATGATTGATAAGGTAAAGAGCCAACTCCAATCCTTCACTAAATCAAAATCAAGTAATTCAACAATCAATTAAGGTAGCATGAAAAAAAGCTCCATCAAGGGATAGCATATCCTTGATGGAGCTTTTTTGGTTTCCCGAATTACGTAAAAAGCACCTGCCTTTAAAAAACTGGAGAAAGTTTTTTAAACGGCAGGCGCTTTTATGTCATCAATTACTCAGCTTCTTCACCATTGTCTTCTTTATTGAACCATAACGGATCTTCGTTATCGACCTCACCATTATAATTGATGGTAATCTCTTCTCCCGCCTTAATATCGGTATAAGCGAAGAAATCGAATGTATGATGATCAAAGTTTATGTCATATGTGGCATTGGGCGTATAAGAGTGGTTAAACAGCATGCCATATCCTAAAAGCAAGCATGTATGGTTGATGCCATACTCGAACGCATAATCCGCTAGCAATGTTTTCTCGATATGAACATGCTCTTCATTTGGATAAGCGATAACCGGTGCTTCATGCAACAGCTCACCTTTTTTAATATCACGTTTTGCGAAAACGCCTCTATTGAACTCTCCATCACTGAGTGTGGAATTTTTAACTTCGATCATATTCGTCACCTACTTGTTCTTTTCTTTTATAGTCCAGATTGTATAAGCTTGACAGCAATTAGGAAGAAAAGCAACTAATTTAGGGAAATTAATCGTTATCCTCTTGAAGAATCCCCAATAAGTGCAAAATATCGTGGCACAAAAACGCAAAGAAATATGGCGTAAGTGCAAAGGAATTTGTCTATATCGCGGTTTTATTGGGTGAAGATGTAGGATTTTGCTGACAAGTGAAAAGTGGCATGAAAATTGCTGAAAGAAAAAGAATAATTAATCCATTCAGAACTTTCAAGTAGTATAATTTCTAAAGTGGGAATTTTCTGAACTGCGTGCAAAAGCAAAAGGGGATGTACATATGATAGTAAAACGCGAAGAGGAAGTCTTTGAGTATCCAGTCGAAACACCGAAAAAAGAACAGGCGTTAAACAGAGGGTTGAAATCTCGTCACTTAACGATGATTTCCATTGGAGGAGCCATCGGAACAGGATTGTTTCTTAGCAGTGGGGCTGCCATACATACAGCGGGACCAGGCGGTGCTCTACTTGCTTACGCATTGGTCGGGGCCATGGTGTACTTTGTCATGACAAGCTTAGGGGAACTAGCTGCCTTTATGCCAACCAGTGGATCATTTAGTACATATGGAACGAAATTTGTCGATCCTGCCTTTGGATTTGCCTTGGGTTGGACATATTGGTTCAACTGGTCCATGACTATAGCGGCCGAGTTAGCCGCATCGACCATCATCATGAAATTCTGGTTTCCGGATAGTCCATCACTATTGTGGAGTTTCTCATTTTTAGTGCTTATTTTTCTATTGAACTATCTTTCTGTCAAAGGCTATGGTGAAGGGGAATATTGGTTTTCTTTCATTAAAGTGACGGCCATCATCATTTTTATCATTGTCGGCTTACTCATGATTGTAGGCATTATGGGAGGGGAAGCGGTAGGCTTTAAAAATTTCACAGTGGACGATGCTCCTTTTCCAGGTGGGTTCATGGGGGTATTCATCGTTTTCATAGCAGCAGGTTTTTCTTTTCAGGGGACGGAAATCGTTGGTGTTGCAGCTGGGGAAAGTGAAAACCCAGCTAAAAATATACCGAAGGCCATTAAAAGCGTCTTCTGGAGGATTCTCCTTTTTTACATATTGGCGATTTTTGTGATAGGGCTGCTTATCCCTTATACGAATTCAAGTTTACAAGGCGAGAATGTTATGGTCAGCCCATTTACGCTCATATTTGAGAAAGCGGGAGTAGCCTTTGCGGCTTCCCTGATGAACGCCGTGATTTTAACTGCGGTATTATCTGCGGGGAATTCAAGCTTATATGCCTCTACCCGTATGTTATATTCGATGGCTAAAGCCGGGCAAGCACCCCGGATTTTTGCCAAACTGAATAAACGAGGGGTCCCAGTGGCGGGTATGATCTTAACATGTGCCATCGGAATGCTTGCCTTTTTGGCTTCCATATTCGGTGATGGCACCGTATATCTATGGTTAATGAACGCGATCGGGATAACGGGATTTATCTTCTGGCTGGGCATTTCCATAAGCCATTATCGCTTCCGTAAGGCATATGTGTTACAAGGGCATTCATTGGATAAGCTGCCGTACAAGGCTTTATGGTTTCCAATCGGGACGATATTTGCCATTACAATTGGAATGGTCGTCATCTTGGCTCAAAATATCCAAGCGTTCTTTTCGGACCATATCGATTGGGGAAGTGTGGTGGCGGCATACTTAGGAATCCCTCTTTTTCTCGCCCTCTGGTTTGGGTATAAATTGATTAAGAAAACGAGATTCGTTAAGCTCGAAGAAGTGGAAATTAATTTTGATGAAAAGTATGACTGAAAACAAACTTCCGGACCATGTTCATATGGTTCCGGTTTTTTTATTATTTTAAATTGAACATGTACCAATGTTAGTCGCATTGAATTGGATGTGAATGTTGTTTTGCAGGAAACGAAAGGGTGGAAGAAGAATGAGTATAAAAGATAGAAATCCCAACTGAGGAAGAATGCATCCATTTGGTAGAAAAGGAAGGTGCATGAACGATGACACTACTGACCAATCTGAAAGTGCTAGACTTTTCGACACTTTTGCCAGGGCCATTCGCTACGCTCATGCTTGCAGACTTAGGAGCGGAAGTGTTGAAGGTGGAACGGCCGGCCAAGGCTGATACATGGGGAGTCGATCAATATTTGAACCGTTCAAAAAAATCGGTTGCCCTTGATTTGAAACGGCAGGAGTCGATTGATGCCGTAAAGAATCTAGTGAAGGAATATGATATTGTCCTTGAACAGTTCCGGCCGGGTGTCATGGATCGGTTGGGGCTAGGATATGAAGAATTAAAACAAATCAATCCAAAGTTGATTTACTGTTCGCTTACTGGCTTTGGTCAGACTGGTCCCTACAAGAATCGTCCAGGTCATGATATCAACTATATTTCGATAGCGGGGTTGTCCGGTTACTCAGGTACGCAAAAAGGAGGACCTGCAAAAAATGGAACACAAATAGCCGACCTTGCAGGAGGCTCCATGCATGCTGTCATCGGGATTTTGTCGGCAGTCATCTACCGGGAGCGGACGGGTGAAGGTCAGTTCATCGATATTAGCATGACCGATTGCAGCTTTGCTTTGAATGCGATATCTGCCCCCCTACATTTACAGGGTGGATTGGAGCTTGAACCGGAAAAGTTGGTATTGAATGGCGGAACATTTTATGATTTTTATGAAACGAAAGACGGCCGTTACTTCTCGGTTGGAAGCTTGGAGCCATCATTCCGTGAAGTGTTATGTGAAGCAATCGGACAGCCTGAACTGTTCGAGTTAAGCATGAAGCAAGATGCGGAAAGTAGCATCCAATTCAAAAGGATCATCAAGCATGCATTTCTTGAAAAGACATTTGAAGAATGGCAGGGCATATTCGAAGAGTTCGAGGCTTGTGTCGAACCGGTGCTGACTTTTTCTGAAGCGACCAATCACCCGCAACTGCAAGCACGTGGCATGATAGTCGAAGTGCCTGATGGAGAAGGAAATATGCAGAGGCAGATGGCTTGTCCCATCAAAACATCGGTCTTCACTCCAGAGTATAAACATGTTGGGATGAAGCCGGGACAAAGTAATGATGAGGTCTTTGGCACTCTTGAATTGGAGCGATAGCAACGGATGGACCGGCAGATGATCTGCCGGTTTTTTTGTGGGTTAAAGGGGGAGTCCCTTAAGACATGTGAATATTTACTAGTTATAACGTATCCACACCGGGTAAGAGAGTATCATCCTTCGAATAAGGACTTGTCTGTATACACCAAGCTCAAATAAGGGGGATGATTGGCATGTTCGGTTTGTCTGATATCACTAAATTTCTCTTTTCCTTTTTTCTGATTTTACCGGTTGTCACGCTCATTCATTTAGGTGGGCATCTATTCTTTGTCACGCTATTTGGCGGTACGGAGAAAAAAATCAAGATCGGATGTGGAGATAAGATTTTCTCCTTTTGCAATATAGAAGTGAGAAAATACTACTTTTGGAATGGGCATTGTGAGTTCAAGGGATTAAAATATGATAATAAGTTCACGAATAGTTTGATTTATCTAGGGGGAGCCCTCTTTAACCTAATTAGCATGTTGTTGATATATAGTTTGGTTTATCAGGGGATCTTGGAGAAATCGGTCCTCTGGTATCAATTCATATATTTCTCTTTCTATATTATGTTCTTTTCCTTATTTCCGATGTATTTTTCCGATGGGTCGCCAAGTGATGGAAAGGCGGCAGAATTGACATTGAAGAACCAGCTCGATGATAAGGTGACAGATGATGTAGTAGGGAAGAAAGAGGATGAGGACGATCGATGTTGTTGAATAAAGGGACGAGCATAGGCTCGTCCCTTTTTGTTCTTATCCCCAGACTTCTTTGGCGACATCCACAACGAACTTTAACTTTTCCCATTGCTGATCTTCCGTTAGCTTGTTGCCAAGATGTGTGGAAGCGAATCCGCATTGAGGGCTTAAGCACAAGTGTTCATGTGGCACGAATTGTCCCGCTTCTTTAATACGTGATTTAACGGTTTCTTTATCTTCAAGTTCGCCATTCTTCGAAGTAACCACACCAAGAACGACTTGTGCGCCGTCATTTGGAATGTGTTCTAATGGTTTAAAATCCCCTGAACGATGATCATCGTATTCCAAGAAAAATCCATCTACATTTTCCTTGGCCAATAGAGTTGGGGCGATACGGGCATAGCTGCCTTCAAAAGCCCAAGTCGATTGGTAATTTCCACGACAAAGGTGAGTCGTGACAACCAAATCCTCTGGTTTTCCCTCCAACGTCCCATTAATCACGCGCAATGCTAAATCGATTAATTGTTCCCTTGTATAATTCCCCTCTTTGAACTGGAAGTCCGGAGCGGAAAGCCTGGCTATGTATACATCATCTAATTGTAAATAACGTACACCGGCATCGTAAAAGGCTTGTAAAGCATCTTGATAGGCTTTGATAATATCTTTTGCATAGTCTTCGATGTCAGGATAGATTTCTTCATTATGGACCCCTACCGCAAATAATTGATTGGGGCTAGGGATGGTTTGTTTCGCCACAGCCCGTCCGTCCACGATTTCATTAAACTCAATAAAGTCTTTAATAAAGGGGTGATCTGGGTTGAAAGAAATTTTTCCTGTATTCCGAACGTTATAACGTTCTGTTTCAATTCCATCAAAGGTGAGGCCTTTTTCCGTGACATACCCTTCGATTCCATTTAAATGTTCCAAGAAGTCAAAGTGCCACCAGGTGCGTCTGAATTCCCCATCAGTCACTGCCTCTAAACCGATTTCTATTTGCTTATCGACGATACGCTTGATTTCCTTCGTTTCAACGTCGCGTAATTGTTCTGCGGTAATGATTCCTTCTTTCCGTTGCTTTCTTGCCAGATGTATACTTTCTGGTCTTAATAGACTTCCTACGTGGTCGGCTTTGAATGGAGCTTTCGTTAAAGTGATAGACATGGTAGATTCCTACTTTCCTTATTAAAATATAAAAACCTCTTCTTTAAAAAAAGAAGAGGTATAATCAGCAATGCTTATATTCTCTTCTTATCTTCAAGTTGAACACTTCTGGAATTAGCACAGTACAGTAAAGTCTGTTGCTGAGGTATCAAAGGGCCAGTCCCTCCACCTCTCTGGATAAGAAAATGAACTATTCAATTAATTACGACTATACAGGTAGTATTAGTAAAGGTCAATAGAAAACAGATAATTTAGAATATAAGCGTTATTAGAAAGTGAGTTTCTCTTAGTTTAAATACTTTTATACACTTTCGCGGTGAAGTATTAAAAAAATCCTTTGACTATTGTCAGAATATTTCTTATAATTGTGTACATTACAGCGAGATAGGGGATTATTCAGATGAGAGATTTTTTTAATAAATTATTAACGGGGATGAGCATAGGGATTGTCGTTTCATTAATTCCGAATGCTTTGTTAGGGGAAATACTTAAACTATTGATTCCACATTTTCCCGTGTTACAGCATATATTCGATATCACCGTTTTCGTGATGAGCTTGTTACCTGTCATGATTGGGGTGATGGTCGGGATTTCGTTCAAGCTATCATCCATTCAAACGGCCAGTATCGGGATCGCGGCCATGGTCGGAAGTGGCGCCATCCAGAAAACGGCTGATGGTTTGTTTGCCCTTAATGGGATTGGCGTTGTAATCAATACTGGAATTACCGCGGCATTGACCGTATTGTTCCTGCAACTAATTGGCGATAGATTAAAGGCGTATGCGATTCTTTTGATGCCGACTTTAAGTATCTTGGTACCAGGAATGATTGGATACTTAATTCTGCCATACGTAAAATCCGCTACGGGACTATTAGGAGTCGGCATCGCTAACGTGACGTCATTGCAGCCCATTTTGATGGGAGCCATTATTTCCGTTATATTCTGTCTCATTATCTTATCTCCCATTTCAACGGTTGGGGTGGCGACGGTCATTATGCTCTCAGGTATAGGATCTGGTGCGGCCAACCTAGGAATCGTGGCAGCTGGTGTGGGCCTAGCCATTGCAAGCTACAAAGCGAATTCATTAGGGACGGCTTTAGCCCATGTGTTGGGTTCCCCTAAGATTCAAATGAGGAATTTCTTCATGAAACCGAAAATTGCGTTTCCCATGTTAATCACGTCCGCTATTCTTGGTGCGTTGGCAGGTTTGTTAAACATACAAGGGACCCCGTATAGTGCTGGATTTGGTTTATCGGGATTGGTCGGTCCCTTGAACTACATGAAACTGGCGGAAGGCGGATGGATTTTCAGTAACATATCCATCATGGTCATCATTTTCTTCATTCTTCCGATTGTGTTGAACCTTGTACTAATCTACGTTTTCTCAAAGAAATTAAAATGGATTAAAGCAGACGACTATACCTTGCATTTTGAATAAAAGGAAACCAAATAAAAGAAGCAGTCAGGCGTTTAGCTCTGGCTGCTTCTTTTGATGAGGAGGCTAATTCAAGGGTACTTCAACTTTTAAATCTAGAATCTGCGGTATCTGATGATGGCCAGGATTCATTTCATCCACTTTACTCAGGATAAATACACGTCTAAACGATTCCACTTACCTTCTTTATAGAGGCAAGCTGGACATCGCACCGGTTGAAGAAGAAAATAGAAAGAGCCATAAACCGAAGCGTATCTCGACGGTTCATGGCATCGGTCTCATCCCGTTAGGAGTTGGTCGAAGGGATGAAGGTTTCTGCGATATGAGATGTGATTGGACCGTACTTCTCCTGTTCGCTAGCGGGATAGGTAATGATAAAGGTAGTGCCCACTTGATCATTAAAGTAGTACCTCTTATAGATAATTTTCCTATTTTCTTCGTAGGAAATGACATACCAATCGTCTGTAAGTCGCTGATAGGCGATTTCTTCTGTGATACTTTTCAAATCATCTTCATAATACATTTCAATCGTTTCTTCATCGTTGATTATATTCGTATGGCTAGCAAAGGCGGTAATTTCAAATTCCTCATTATAGAACCTGGCTCCATCACCATTGGTTGGTGGGGTGTCCATATTTAAGCCTTTGGGATAGTACATGGAAAACCCATAACGGCCATTTTGATATAGTTGGTACGCAGTTTTTTGACCGTCGGCTTTTTCTACGGTTTTCTTATCTTCAGTTTTCTTTACTTTCTTTTCTTCTGGTTGCGTTTCTTCCTGGTCTTTCAGGGCAAGATCGACTTGTTCCGTAAGTTTAGTCAACTCAGATTGATAGCTTGATAGTAAGTTATCCGACTCGAAGCTTTTTTCTAAAAGTTGTAATTTCTTTTGTGCTAAGCTGTAACTTTCTTTTTCGATAAGTTCCTTCACAATCTTCAACGTGTCTTCAAACGAAGAAGTTGTTTCCTGATCAGCAAGGATTTGTTCTTTTAGTTTTTTAGCTTCGGTCTGCAACGTGTTCAACGTGCTTTTATTCGTAATGACGGCATTTAGAGATTCAAGGGAAGTATCAAATTCTTTTTCTTCATATGCAGTGACTGCCGTATCCATATAATTTGCCTGATCTAGATAAGCGGAGGCATCCTCATCCCTTTTTTTCTCCTTTAAGGCCAATTCGAATTGGATGGCTGCCTGATGGTAATCCCGTTTTCCTAGATATTCAATCCCCTTGTCCAAAGCATCCTGGTACCCATCATTTGAACATGAAGCAAGGACGCATAAGCAGAGGAGGCTAACGGTTAGTGAAAGTCCTTTTTTTATCATGTAATCTCCTATTCTATCGGTTGACATTTTAGCGTGAATTCATTTTACCAGAGTTTGAATGCTGTAGGGGGGTTTGTAAGACGAATACAGAATTTATATTATTTTGTTTGAGGGGTCATTCATTCATCTGTCTTTATTAAATAGATAAAGAAATAGATATTCATTGTTTTTATTTTACTTATAAACCTTATTTTTCAATTATTTATGATAAAATACCTATATTATATCTAGGTATTTAGGTAAGAGACCAGGGGGAGAATAAAGTATGAATGTAAGCAAATTATTCAAAATAATGATGACTATTCTTTTCATTAGTAGCCTAGCAATTCCGTTCACCGCGACAGCCGATGCGGCGAGTACATCAAGTGCCACTGTGACAGCAAGCAACTTGAATGTCAGGGAGAAGGCTTCCGATAAGGCGAAAAAAGTGGGCTCGTTGAAAAAAGGAACCAAAGTAACGGTCTATTCCAAAACAAAATCAGGATGGTCCGAAATCCGTTATAATAAGAAAAAAGCCTATGTATCCACGGAATTTCTAAAGTTCAAGAAAAAAGTGGCGAGTTATAAAATGGATACGTCCAAAGTGTATGTCTATAAAAGTAATGGAAAAAAATATACCTACTCTAGCACAGGGGCAAAGTACAATAAGGTTTGGACAATCTGGAACGTAAAGGGAGCCGGGGAGAGCTGGACGGATATTGAAAAAGAAACGAGTGAGGGTTATTATATTGGCTGGCCCGAATCAGAGTATTTTATCGCTTTAGGTTACCCGCTAAAGGTCGGAGCTAAATGGGAAAGCTGGGATGGAAGTAATACGTATATCGCTAAGGTTACATCGATGAGTAAGACCGTCAAAACACCAGCAGGGACCTTCAATAAGGTTGTGGAAGTAAAGGAAAGTGATGGTTCTACTAGATATTACGCGAAAAATGTGGGCCTGATCAAAGCCTTCGTCAATGGTGAAAAAACCAGTGAACTAGTCGAATTGAAGAAGAAAAAATAAGACGTTAACTGCCGCTCATCCCGAGTGGCGTTTTTTTATTTAAAGGTGGTCACCTGTTAGAACAGGGCAGATAATATGGTAAGAGGGAGTGAAGGGGAGGTAATGGGTCGTTCCGCAATTACCCAATCTTGAATAAGATGATTCAACGGAGTTTTTTGCATAGGGCAAGGGAGGGAAACCATGTTTGATAAATTCAAGGATATAATAAATAAGGCTACAACGGAGGGGGTTTCCATCCCCATTACGGCAAAGATGATGGCAAGTTTAATAGAAAAGAAGTCAGGTGAAGAAGACATTGATGTGCATATTTCACCAGAGTATATCGTGCTGCGCGGGACTACAGAGGTGAAGAAAATGATGTTGAAGAAAAAGGTTGCCTTCACCGTCACGTTGAAGCCGGTGCAAATCGAAAAAAGAACGATTCTGTTTCAGCTTGTTGGGATGAAACCGGTTAATGTTAATTTCATCAACCATAAACTGTTTAATAGACCACCCTTCTTTGAATATCATAATCGGATGATCAAAATTGATTTTAACGCTTGGGATATGGTGAAAAAGGTACCGTTCGGGCAGATTAAGTCATTTGAGCTGGTTGAGGGTGCCTTGAATATCAAATTGGCTCTTTGACTATCAAAAAACAACAAAAGGCCTAAATAATGGCTCTTTATTTAGGTTTTTTGTATGCTTAGGGTACATGCATTCTTTTCTAGTGGAATTTGGATAAATGCGAGCGTCCTTATGGAATGATGGTGGGACCTATTGTTTTTACGGCAGGTTCTGATTATGATGGGATTGTTAGCATAGGAGGAGGATATGATGGATCAGAAGATACTGCCTGCTTCGGCAAGCATGAAGGATTTCGAGAGGTTCTTGGAGAGTTCCTATGAGATAGGGGTTTTTCTGGATTTACATATATCACAGCTGAAAAATGTGAGCTTGATGGCCAAGCAACGTAATAAGAAAATGATTTTCCATGTAGATTTGATTCAAGGAATCAAAAGTGATGAGTATGCCACGGAATTCATTTGCCAGGAGGTCCAACCTTATGGCTTGATTTCGACAAAGTCCAGTGTGATTTTAAAAGCGAAGCAAAAGGGCGTTGTCGCGATTCAACGGATTTTTTTAATAGATTCCCATGCGTTGGAGAAAAGTTATAAGTTGGTAAAGAAGACAAAGCCTGATTATATCGAAGTGTTGCCAGGTGCCATGCCCTGGATGATTAAAGAGGTGAAGGAACATTTGCAAACGCCGATTTTGGCCGGAGGGTTGATCCGTAATTCAGATGAGGTCCTGAACGCACTTGAGGCGGGAGCATCGTCGATCACCACTTCCAAAACGGAGTTATGGAATATGTTTAAATAAAAAATATAAAACAATTTTCTATTTTTTGATAAATAGTTTGACAGCGTTTTCATTAACTAGTATATTAATCTAAAATACAAGTTAATAGATGTGACGGAGATAAGGAGATTCACAACGGAAAATTCCCATTTACTTGTGGGTTAGTTCTGCTGTGGGCCTCCTTTTATTGATTTATGGTCATTATTCTAGAGGGGAAGAGGTTTTAATATGACACCATTTTGGGGAGAAGTAGTAGGTACGATGATTTTGGTTCTTTTTGGTGCAGGCATCGGGGCGGGATCTTCATTGAAAGGATCTTATGCCAAAGATGCTGGATGGATTGTCGTGACGATTGCGTGGGGGTTAGCTGTGACAATGGGTGTTTTTGCAGTCGGTTCCATTAGTGGTGCCCATTTAAATCCGGCTGTCACCATAGGTTTTGCACTTATCGGGGAGTTTCCTTGGGGAGACGTTCCAGGATATATCATAGGTCAGTTAATTGGTGGGATTCTAGGTGCAACATTAGTATTCTTGCATTATTTACCGCACTGGAAGGGTACGAACGATCCGGGTGCCAAGCTTGGTGTATTCGCGACTTCACCAGCGATCCCACATACTTTTTCCAATCTATTAAGCGAAATGATTGGTACATTCATCCTTGTTCTTGGTTTACTATTTATAGGGGCCAATGAATTTACGGAAGGGTTAAATCCATTTGCAGTCGGTTTATTGATTGTTGTGATCGGGATGTCCCTAGGTGGGACAACAGGATACGCCATTAACCCTGCCCGTGACTTGGGTCCACGTATTGCACATTTTCTTCTTCCTATTCCAGGTAAAGGAGATTCGAATTGGGGCTATTCATGGATTCCAGTCGTAGGTCCGATAGTAGGTGGGGGACTCGGAGCCATCTTTTATAAAGCATTCTTTTTAGGTGAAATCACGATAGTAAGTTGGTCTGTTTTTGCAGGAAGCCTAGTATTATTGATAGTGGCTTACGTATTTGGAAAAAAACAGTCGCATGAAATAGAGAGTAAGAATATAGCTAGTTAATTTAAAGAGGTTGGGGGAAAATACTATGAAAAAATACATCTTATCTTTGGATCAAGGAACAACAAGCACACGGGCAATATTGTTCAATGAAAAGGGCGAGTTGGTCCATGTAGCCCAAAGGGAGTTTACACAGCATTTCCCGAAACCGGGCTGGGTTGAGCATGATGCCAATGAGATTTGGGGGTCGGTTTTAGCCGTCATTGCGAGCGTCATATCGGAATCCGGCATAAAGCCTGAACAAATTGCCGGGATTGGAATAACGAACCAGCGTGAAACGACAGTCGTATGGGATAAGGAAACCTCAGTCCCTATCTATAATGCCATCGTATGGCAATCCAGACAGACGAGTGCCATCTGCGAAGAGTTGAAGGAAAAAGGTCATAATGACATGTTCCGGAAGAAAACGGGATTATTGATTGATGCTTATTTTTCCGGTACAAAGGTGAAATGGATCCTTGATAATGTGGAAGGTGCACGTCAAAAGGCCGATGAAGGCAAACTACTATTTGGAACGATCGATACGTGGTTGATCTGGAAGCTCTCAGGAGGAAAAGCCCATGTGACGGACTATTCCAATGCTTCAAGAACGTTGATGTATAACATCCATGAACTGAAGTGGGATGAAGAGATTCTGGAAATCCTGGATGTTCCAAAGTCCATGTTACCGGAAGTCAGACCTTCTTCAGAAGTGTATGCGAACACGATCGAATATCATTTCTTCGGGCAATCGATTCCAATTGCCGGTGCAGCAGGTGACCAACAAGCCGCTTTATTCGGCCAAGCTTGCTTTAATCAGGGAATGGCGAAAAATACGTATGGAACAGGATGTTTCATGCTTATGAATACGGGTGAAAAAGCAGTCGATTCCGAACATGGCCTATTGACGACGCTTGCCTGGGGATTGAATGGCAAGGTTGAATATGCACTGGAAGGCAGCATATTCGTAGCCGGTTCTGCAATCCAATGGTTACGTGATGGCATGCGGATGCTGAATAACGCCCAGGATAGTGAGGCGTATGCAAAACGAGTGGACAGCACGGATGGCGTCTATGTGGTGCCAGCCTTCGTAGGACTGGGAACCCCATACTGGGACAGCGATGTACGTGGCTCTGTATTTGGACTAACACGCGGGACAACGAAAGAGCACTTTATACGCGCTACCCTTGAATCCCTTGCCTACCAAGCGAAGGATGTCCTGGATGCGATGGAAGCAGACTCAGGTATTGCGCTGAAGACATTGCGAGTGGATGGCGGGGCAGTGAAGAACGACTTCTTAATGCAATTCCAAAGTGATTTATTAGGGGTACCCGTGGAAAGGCCGACACTGAATGAAACGACAGCGCTGGGTGCCGCATACTTGGCTGGACTAGCGGTTGGCTATTGGAAGGATCAAGAAGAAATCGCCCAGCAGTGGGTAATAGACAAGACTTTCACGCCTTCCATGGAAGAGAAGGAAAGTGAAAAATTATACGAAGGCTGGAAAAAGGCCGTGCACGCGGCAATGGCTTTTAAATTAAAATAAGCAAAGTCTTTTAAATACAGGCAACACTATGATATACTGAAATCAAGTTAATAACTCGGCCGGAGAATAGGAGAGACCACGAATGCGTTATCGAGAAATCGATGATGTGCATTTGTGGTCTCTTTCTCTATATTTATATCCTGATTATGGTTATTGGCTTACTAGAATGGGAAGATAATAGAGTATATGCTGATTATTAGAAGAACCAACAAGATAACACCCCAAGGAGGAGTTAGATATGAGGTTTTCAAATAGATATAGAAAAGAAACAATCGATAAATTAAAAAAAGAGAAATTTGATTTAGTTGTAATAGGTGGAGGAATCACCGGTGCAGGGATAGCATTGGATGCGACCGTACGCGGCATGAAAGTGGCATTAGTTGAAATGCAAGACTTTGCGGCTGGTACATCAAGTCGATCAACCAAGCTTGTCCACGGTGGATTGCGTTACCTTAAGCAGTTGGAAGTGAAGATGGTTGCCGAGGTAGGTAAAGAGAGAGAAATCGTTTTTGAAAATGGACCGCACGTAACGACACCGGAATGGATGCTCCTTCCGATGCATGCAGGTGGGACATTCGGCAAATTCAGCACATCTATCGGTCTCCGTGTCTATGATTTCCTTGCAGGCGTCAAGAGAAGTGAACGGAGAAAAATGCTTACTGCGGATGAAACCTTGAAGAAAGAACCGCTTGTTAAGAAAGACGGGCTTAAAGGCGGAGGGTATTATGTTGAGTACCGTACGGATGATGCGCGTCTGACGATTGAAGTCATGAAGGCGGCCGTCGATAAAGGGGCGACTCCCATCAACTATACGAAGGTAGAAAAATTGGTCTATGAAGATGGTAAAATTGCTGGAGTAAAAGTCCGGGACGTACATTCAGATGAAGAATACGAAATACTTGGAGCAAAAGTGGTCAATGCAGCTGGACCATGGGTCGATTCAATTCGTGAAAAAGATAACTCGAAAAAAGGAAAAACGCTTAAGCTATCCAAGGGTGTTCACATCGTCATTGACCAATCGAAGTTCCCTTTGAAACAGGCCATTTATTTCGATACGCCGGATAAACGGATGGTCTTTGCCATTCCGCGTGCGGGTAAAGCTTATGTGGGAACGACAGATACCTTTTATGAAGGAGATCCGATAGATCCGGGTGTAACGCAAGAAGACCGTGATTATATCTTGAAGGCGATAGCTTTCATGTTCCCTGAAGTGAAGGTTACGGATGCAGATATCGAGTCAACCTGGTCCGGTGTAAGACCATTGATTCTGGAAGAAGGCAAGGACCCTTCTGAAATTTCACGAAAAGATGAAATATGGGTGTCCGATTCAGGTCTTATCACGATTGCCGGTGGGAAATTGACCGGGTACCGCAAAATGGCCAAAACGACCGTAGACCTAGTGGCCAAGAAGTTTTCAGAGGACTTGAACAAATTGTTCGCAGATCATAGTACAAAACGGATCCGCATTTCAGGTGGAGATGTAGGTGGGTCGAACAACTTCCCTGAATACATCAAGAACCATATTCAAATGGGTGTAGATGCAGGGCTCTCTGTTGAAGATTCAAGAAAGATCCTGTCCATGTACGGGTCGAACGCGCCGGTGTTATTTAACATTGCCATCAATGAAAAGGATGGGGGAAGCCGTACAGGTCTACCGCAAGTGTTATTCGTACAATTGCAATATGCACTGGACCATGAAATGGCAGCCACTCCTGTAGATTTCTTCTTCCGTAGAACTGGAACGCTTCTGTTTGATATCGATTTGGTTCAAACTCATAAAGAAGCCGTAACCAACTACATGGCTGAATACTTTGGTTGGAACGAATCAGTTACAAAGAAAAGAACAAGCGAACTGGAACACGCAATACAAGGCGCTACTTCAGTCTTGTGACCTCCATATGAAAGTAGAAGGGGCTGTCTAATAAGTCCCTAAAATAAAACAGGTGGAGAAAAATGAGTTGTTTTTCTCCACCTGTTTTTCTATTTCTATAATAATTTACTGAAAGTAGCTGACGTAACCCAGCTATCTTCAGTAAATTATGTGCCATGGCTACGATGCCAAACTCCGTTTGGACTTTCGCT
>NZ_JBIWCZ010000005.1:0-214681 GCF_044761765.1 Peribacillus sp. NPDC097284 | reverse complement strand
TGGCTGTTTACTTATTTTGATTGGGACACTTCTCTATCAAACTTAATTATAGATTTTCGCATTTATGAGATTCATAGGAAAAAACCAATAGAATGAATGGGACAGTTGGAGAACTGTCCCGTCTCATTTAAGAAAGTTTAGAATTGAGAAACCAAATTGGCATTTATTTGCTGCCTGAACTTTGCCCTATATAGTTACATTTTTACAATACCCAGTAAAATATCGGAGGCATTTTAAAGCTTATTAAGCTTTTTATTTGATGGGTAAATTCAAGTCTGATCAGTCAGCGACAATGACTCTGGAAAGTTATGAAAAGTAGGAATTAAGATAATTGATGAAATTGATCAGTTTTAGCCATTTTATCCTTGTTATTTTTACTTCTCCTGCGCCGGGCAAGGTACACGTTAAAACGGACTATAGAAATATCACATAGGGACAATTGTACCCATTTCATCCATTAGTAGTTGGTATTAATATCGTAGAACCTTACATCAATTACATAGTTAATTATCATAACGAAAGTGTTTGTCATTATAAAGTATCAGGCTATTCTTATGGAATGATTACACCACCCTTGAATTTTTAGAAGGGGACGGAGGAAAATGTATCAAAAAAAAATTGATGGGAGGTGATTTGCAGGCGCTCTCCTATTAGGGTGCTTAAGAGGTAATCCCTTAAGTTGCATAAGAATTGAGGTTAAATAAAGGCTCTTGTATTCCTCAATTTGTTAAATGTCAAATGCTATGGGGATGTCTGCCTTAAGGGTCCTATTAAGAATTTGGGAAGAGCGGATAGTTTGCCAAGCTACGCTACTAATGTTTTCAAAGTAAAGGCGTGGAATGTTAAAAAAATCAAGGATTAGATTGAAAAAGAAAAAAGGGAGCATTCATTTTTAGAAGCTCCCATTTGGTATGACGGGGTGTCAAATCGTGGCGAGACAAACATAACAGTAAAGAAGCATTAGTAAATACTGGCCTTGTAAAAGATGGGGCTTCAGTTACCCACGTATTATGAAGGTATGGAGGCTGAACTTCGCGTTAGAATCGAATGATGAGAGTTATTACTAGTCTCATAGAGGCTACATAAGTTCCTACATCCCTTTATTAGACCTAGACAACAGGATAACACGGAGAAGCTGTCACTATTTTTTCTATTCTACCTCGCGTCCCTAAGATTGCTTGGACTGTCTTTTCCTTATGACTGGATTTAACGAAGGGATGTAGGCACACTGATGCCTAAAGAATCAGGAAGGGACGTCAACATAGGCATTTAATAATCCATTCTGCAGTGCTTAAATCCCTATCACTACTTTCCATAATTATCTAGTAGTGAAAGCACAGCGTACCCATATGTTTCAATAGTTTCACAGAATATTAAGATACTATAAGAGACTTTGTCAAAAAAACTTTTTGACACTCTACCAAAAGTTAAAACCGTTGGTACTACAACATATATACAGGGGAGGAATATGATGAAAAGGTTTGGTCTGAAAAAAGTTTTTTCAATAGCGATAATAATTGCATTTCTACTTGGTGCGAACCAAATGAGTTCTACGGCTGCGGAAAATCGAATTTTCAATGATATGCCACATACAGGAAACGTTTTCGCAGACATGGAAAAACAAATTGATTATTTTAAAGAAGATGGGAATATTCGGAGTGATATCGCGGTCCGTACATTGAAAATGCACATTAGCGGAGTAGCTCTTTTTCAAAAACAAGGACAGACCGATAAGGTAATTAAACAAATGCAGAGTTTTAAACGCCTGCTTGATAATCAGAAAAGCAGCGGGGGCATTTCCGGAATAGCGCATGATGTCCTGAATACGTACACGCAATACGCGATTGGAAAAATTAATGGTTCATTTAACTCCGATAATGTTATGAAGCATATCAAACACCTAAGTGTTGATATTGGGCCAAGGGAGGCAGGCAGCGAAGGAGAGAGAGCAGGTGCTGAATACATTGAAAGTGTGTTGAAAAGTTACGGCTATGAGACCAAAATCGAGGAAGCGCCCAGGAGCAATCGAGTTGAATTGATACTTAAGGTGCTCTCCGACAATAACAAAAAACTTCCATTGAGGGCCGTTAGCGGAGCCCCTCAAACGACTGGGGACGGTATCACAGGGAATATTTATCATGCGGGTGCTGGCCAACCGAGTGATTTCACTGCGGCTGCAAGGGGCAAAGTCGCCTTAATACAAAATGGTGGAATCACTGCCGGGGCCAAGGTGCAAAACGCAATGGCTGCAGGTGCGATAGGTGTCCTTATATATGACAACCAGGATCGCTTTACCCTTCCATCTGTTTCCCTAGGCAGCGTACGCCCTAACATTCCGGTTGCGACAATTACCAAGAAGGATGGGGAAGCATTTGTTTCTCAACTTTCCAAAGGAAATATAGAAGTCCAACTTTCAATTAAAACACTGACGAATCAAAAAACAGTCAATGTAATCGCTGTAAAAAAACCAAAAGGCATTGAAAATCCTGAAATTTATTACATCGGCTCACATTTGGACAGTGTTGCATTCGCGCCAGGGGCCAATGATGATGCCTCCGGGACGTCTACACTAATGGAGTTGGCAAGGATTTTTAAGGACTATGATGGCGACAAAGAATTACGCTTCGCTGCATTTGGGGGCGAAGAACTTGGATTTGTCGGCTCGAAATACCATATCGGTAATTTGTCAGAAGATGAAGTTAAAAGAACAAAAGTTCAGTTTCAGATGGATATGACTGGTACGGCTTGGGTACCTGCCTCGCAACTTTTTATTAATACTGTAGATGGGAAATCGAATCTTGTTTCTCAATCAACACACCAGGCTGCTGAAAAACTAGATATTAATAAGGATTTATTGCCTGTTCATATGTTGAGTAGGTCTGATCATGTTCCATTCCACGAGAAAGGGGTACCATCAGCACTATTCATATGGATGGAACCTGGAACACCACCTGGGGGAGCTAATATTGAGCCTTATTATCACTCGTTAGAGGATAAAATAGAGCATGTAAGCCCTGAAAGAGTACAACTTACGGGGGATGTAGTTTTTAAAGCTATTTCTGATTTAATTGGTTTCCAGGAAAATGGTGGTAATAATGAAGAGGCATCACTAAAGGATGCTTCATAGATTCATAGTTAAACAGATGAATGCCTGGAGAACAGCTTGATTTCGCAAGGAACTTCCAGGCAGTAACCAAAAATATCAAACTTTTCCTTGGGAAGCCTAAGGGAATGTTTGATACACTCACCACATTGCGAAGCTGTCGCGGAATTGGAATTAGTTTAATAAGCGAAAAATAGCTGTGTCAAAAATCCAGGTTTGAGTGGATTTCGGCACAGCTTATCTTTTGTAGATATGAATTATAGTTAAACAGGATTAGTTGCGAAATATCAAGGCTATGCAGAGGGAAATGAACAACTGAGGGCTGCATTTACAGAAGAAGAAAAAATCCTTACGTCTGCTTCGGCTGAAAACCAAGTATTTGAAGAATCACTAGCTGCTACTCTTAGTCTGTTTTAATACAATAGATTTTTACAATGAAGAGCAAAAATTAAAGCTTCTCTATATTGCGATTTAAGCGCGTGAGAAATTGCTTGAGCTCCTGTAATTCGCTATCTGAAAAATCATCATAGAGATCATTCATAAATTGATCTTTAAACATTGTACAGCCTTCTAATAATGCTCGTCCTTTATCTGAAATCGTTACAAGTACTTCGCGATTGTTTTTTTCATTACGTTTGCGTTCGACATATTGCTGTTCTTCAAGCAACTTTAAATGGCGCGTAATGGCCGATTGATCGATAGCTAAGGATTGTTGTAGTACCTTTTGTGTAACACTATCCTTTTTAACTAAAGAAACTAAAATTTCATATCTAGTCAAACTAACTTCTGTTCTTTTTTCAAAAATTTGAGTGACGTGACGGTCTAACCTTTTCAACATCATAATCATTTGTTTCTTATCATCCAAACAAACTTCCATACTATTCCTCCTCACATTGGTTGCTCGTCGTTTTGCGCTCACTAAAACTTGTGTTCGAATTCGGCCCTATTATAAAAGCAATTTAGTTATCTAATGATGTACGCCAAAAACTGCTCTTTGTTACATTGAGCTTTTGGACGCTTTGCGATCCCTATATGATAGCATTTCCGTTCATTTGGATTAAGTATAACAAATTTCAAACTTACGTGAATCAAGATATGATTAATGCTTTAGCGATACGGATCAATTCACTTAGCTTGAAAAACGAATAATTTGTTCAAACGGTAAACGTGATGAATTACGTGCTGGCATAGCAGGCTTTCCGATAGCAATTAAAATCATCGGTAACTCATTGGCAGGTAGCTCATACTTTTTAGCGAATGCTGCTTTATCAAAACCGCCCATTATTACTGTTTCATAGCCCATGTCCTTCGCTAAAAGTACTACTTGCATAGAAATTAAACCAACATCTAAATGTGCAATATTTGTTCGTTCAATTTCAGAAAAATTACTATATGCAGATTCAGAATTGGCAATCATCATATCAGCAATATCACGTGGCATATAACCTAGCTCAACATTTAAATCATTAATTTGTTTAGCGTTTTTATACATTTCATTATCGCCTAATACCGCAATAATCGCTGATGATGTTTCGATTTGTTCCTGATTAAATCCAGCAATGCGTAGTTCTTTCTTTTGCTCTTGATCATCAATAACAAGGAAGCGCCAAGGCTGTAAGTTACTTGATGATGGAGCTGATGTTGCTTGTTCTAAAATATGTTGAATTTGCTCACGAGGAATAGTAACACCAGGCTCATATTTACGCACCGATTTACGTTCATCCATTAATTTTTCTAAAGCTGTTTTTTGTTGTATCATATTTTTCACCCTTTTTTGTTGGAATTTGAATCGGCTTTTATTATAGTTGATTAGTCAACAGTTGACAAGTCATTTATCAATTTAGGATTTTTGATAGGAGAATGATTCGACAATTGGCACGGAAGGGATCAGGGGTTCGAATCCCTTACAGGTCATCTGATTGGTAGGCCAGAATCCTTGATATATCAAAAGCTTTAGTCTTTTTCTGTTATTATTTACATGATATTAGTTAAATTCCCTTAAATAGTAGAGATTACCAAATGGTATCGTTAAGCGGTTAAAGAGGTAATTATAATATAGATAAAATTAACGCCAGAGAAGCCAAAAAGATAGAAACGGTTTGCGTGAGCCATGGCACTGAATAGGGATTACCACGATGATATAAATTAAATTGCTTAGGTACTAATACATGGAAGCACCTGTCATTAGGTTCTGCTATGTATTTTTTTACATGGAAACTTATCCTAGATCACACTGACGGAAATAATTTTAGCTGAGTATGTGAATTTGTACGTGAGTTATCGTGTGAATTGTACAGAGGAAAAGAAAAATAGAATAACATTATGTGATAAGATACACTTAAATGTTTTTAAGGTTATTAAGTTAGTAAAGTTATTATACTATTATAAGGAGTCCTAAAAGTGAAAAGGATAACAAGTTATTTAGCATTACTTTTAACGATTATGTTTATGGTTGGTTGCACGAACGAAGAAAATGCAACCATTACAGATGGGGAAACAAATTCACAAGAAGTAACCACAGTCAATACTAATGAAAATAGTAAAAAGGAAGAGACTAACAATACGGATCTTGACGGATCAATAGTTGAAGAAACAACAACCGAACCAAATGATGAAAAGTTCTCAGGTTACAAACGTATTGAAATTGATGGTGGTGATTTGTCTGGATATCGTGAACCCAACGTCGTTGTTGACATTGGATATGGGGACCGTGAATATTGGGCATTTACTAATGAATATGGGCAACTAGTACGTGTCATTGCTGATGAAATCACTTTACAAGATGACCGTAACGAACCTGTCACATCGTCTGGAAGATACTATTCTGATGAGGCGAAAGTTCCAGGTGTCGAAAGCGATGTTCTAGATGAAGGACATATCATCGCTGATTCTCTCGGAGGGGTATCGAATGCATATAATATTACCCCGCAAGATAGTACACTTAACCGCCATGGTGACCAAGCTTATATGGAGAACGCGATACGTAGTGCAGGTGGAGCCACTAATTTTGAGTCGATTATTACATATCCAAATTCGAATACGCAGATTCCTTCACATTATCAATATACCTATACTTTAAAAGGCAACAAGATTGTGGATTCATTTGACAATGGAAACCCTGATGAAGTAAATGCAGCACTCGGTTTAACAGGCAGCAAACCTTCTAATTCAGATAGATCAAATAAAAATTCAACGAGTTCCAATAAAAACGGTGATATTTCTAGTGTTGATACTAACGGAAATGGACAAGTTACGATTAAAGAAGCAAAAGAAGCAGGTTTCAGTATGCCCATAACGAGTGAACATTGGTTATACCCTTATATGCGTGACACCGATAATGACGGTATGGTAGGTGAGTAAGAGCCTTTAAGGTAAAATAAAGATTATTCACTAACAGATTTTTGCATTAATTTTATAATAAACGGGGTTGTCCTAAAAGTCATTTGCCAGACTTTTGGGACAGCCCCGTTTTTTATTTTGCCTAATTGGCTGTATTTGAGCTTATAGAAGTATGCTGGTTAAGTACGTTCATTATAATGCGTTTAAAATTAACCCGATTGAAGCGTAGATAATTACCGTAAAGTAGATGACCATCATGTGTACTAAGGAAAATACAAACATTTTATTTGCCCAAACCTTCAGTTCGTTTTTACGTTGTCCGAATAAGCTGAGCCCTAACCAAATTAGGCCTAAGATAAGTGAAATTAAGGTGAGACCTAAGCTTAGTGGTAGAAATAAAAAGCTGGATAGCACCAATAAAATCAAATAGAAGTTGGTTTGAATATATGTCCGTTTCCTACTTTTGACAACGGGAAGCATTGGAATATTCGCTGCAGCATAATCTTTTTCCTTACGGATGGCAATCGCATAAAAGTGAGGCATTTGCCAAATCACCATGATTAAAAACAATGCCCAGCAAGCGGGATGCCAAATATCTGGAGCGACTGATGCCCAACCGATTAAAGGAGGCATGGCACCAGAAATACTCCCAACTTCCGTATTCCAAATAGTATGGCGTTTAGTCCACATTGTATAAGGGACAACGTAGAAAAATACCCCTAAAAATCCAAGTAAAGATGCTAATGGAGAGGTTAAATATAATAAAACTAACCCGATCACTAGTAATAAAATGGCAGCTACTGAAACTTTTTTAATCGATATAGCACCTGTAACTGTAGGGCGAACCTTTGTACGAGCCATAATGGCATCAATATCTCGATCATAAATGTTATTGAACGCACCGGCTGCGGCTATAACGGCTGCTGTTCCTAAAAATGCAAAAACTACATTCCAAACGTTATCTACAAAACTGTATTGATACGTATATAAAGCGAGCATTAATCCTGCGATCATTGGAATAAGATTTGACTTGATAATTCCTGTTTTAACTACTTGAGCCCATAAGGTCATCTGTGATTGCTTTTTCATTGTATTTTGTAGCTCCTCTTTTTTTCACAAGAACTAATATAACCTATAAGGTTAGCTAAATTCCATCATAATATTGCTTTTCTACAATCATTTTTAATTATATCATGTCTATATCTAATGAGATAAAAATATAGATGAACTTTATCCATTTCTTTGTTTTACAGCATTGATTGCTTGCTAGGGGATAGTGGGATGGAAATGATATGGGTTAGTTGATCCAACATGAAAAATCATTGCTTTTGTGTACAGCTACTGAAACATGCAATGGACTTCTCGAAAGAAGTGTACGAAATAAGGAGATTATAATGACTCATGACTCAACCATATTCTTCTGCTTGGAAAATATTGAGTGGCTCTGAATATCCAAAATTGAATGGATAAATACATTCCTTTGACAAATAATAATTGTGAGAAGTAAGCGGGAATTTTATTTTACATTGGAGGAATATCATGGGTAAATTGGATGGTAAAGTAGCTATCATTACAGGGGCAGCACAAGGGATGGGTGCCATGCATGTTCGCAAATTCGTGGAAGAAGGCGCAAAAGTAGCAATTACGGATCTAAACTTTGAAGGTGTACAAAAACTAGCCAATGAATTGGGAGAAAATACAATCGCTCTTAAATTAGATGTTGCTAGTGAAGAGAACTGGGTAGAAGTGGTAGGAAAAACAGAAGAAACATTTGGTCCAATCAATGTTTTAGTAAACAACGCAGGCATTGGTATTTTCAAAACTTTAGAAGAATTAACCGTAAAAGACTTCGAATTAACATTTAAAGTAGATGAACTGGGAGTATTCTTGGGAATGCAAAAAGTACTTCCTTCTATGAAAAAAGCTGGCGTAGGTTCAATTGTTAACATTTCATCAGTAGATGGTTTAGTAAGTGCGCCAACGGCCATTGCTTATAGTGCTTCTAAACATGCTGTCACCGGTATGACAAAAGGGGCTGCTGCAGAGCTTGGACCCTATAATATCCGTGTGAATTCCGTACATCCTGGAATCATCAAAACACCTATGGCTGACCAACCAGATGTTGAAGAATATCTAAAGCAACTTGAACAAGATATTCCCCTAAGAAGAAGAGCAGAAGTAAAGGAAGTTTCTAATTTAGTTATGTACCTTGCATCCGATGATTCTAGCTATTCGACTGGAAGTCAATTCGTAGTAGATGGCGGAATGATCTCTGACCTATAAAAAGAGGGAATGGTTATGAGGAAATTTTCAAATGCAGTCTTTATATTTTACTAATTATTACTATTATTGGCGCAATTCTGTAGTGGGATTGTGCTTTCTTATGATTATAGATCTAAAAATGGCATGTAGCTTGTCGAGTTAGAGAAAAGAATATATGATGACAAACAAATTATCACGACAGATTTTAATAAAAATTCAAAAGGGCTCGGAATTAAATACTTCCGAACCCTTTTACCTTCAAATTAAACGTCGTGTATGATGGGTTAATTTCTAAGTGAAATGTTATATTACACAATTATGTTTTCTAGATAGATGATGAAAAATTAATTCTTGGGAAATCTTCGAAATCTCATTCATCTAGTTTATTACGGAAAAAGTTCTGTATTTCTTATGACTATAAGTTCAAGTTCCTTTTTTAACATAGAATCAATTTTAATTCCTGGATGGAAGAGAATATGGTGAAGTAGAGGAGACGATTTAATAGTAAGGTTTGTATGATTATTAATCTTTTTTAAGATAACGTTTATAATATACATGATTATAAACGATCCTTTTCATGAGAAAGGTAGATATCTTCGTGTCGTTAGAATCCTTAAAGTATTGAGGAGAGTCCCATAACTCTTTAAAAACTTCTGAAATTAAGTTTTCTGAATAGATCTTAGATCCAGTTAATTTTAAGGCAATACTCTTTAGCATTTCTTCATGATTAGAGTATAACTTACTAAAATACTCGGTATCTTTATCTAATATATGAGTAACAATTTCATTTTTCGTATCCAATATTACACCTCATTTCTGTGTTGCTATAGGTAATATGTACCCTGTTTTTACTGAAGGAAAACTTGAAATCATGAGAAGCAGAACTTTATATAGAACAAGGTTGTAGAATTTATGATATTTGCAGCTAAAAAGCCTACATGATCTCATAGAGTCATGTAGGCTTTTTCTTAGTTATAATTAAGTTTCATTTCATTTTTTAGGGATTAAAAAAAGATTAAACTAGTACAGACAGTTTGAAAGGAGAAATTATAAAGGAATAGTTATGTACGTTTACCTTTTCTAAAAGATTGTTGCGGAACGACTAGGTGGAATAATCTTTTCTTTTTTTACCTATGAATTAATTCTTTTTTTACCAGACAAACAAGTGATGTACACTCCAATTTAGGGTCGAATATGAGACAGCAATCAAATTTATGAATAGTAGCTAGAAACTACATAGCTTTATTTTTTCGACGAAGCAACAATAGTTCTATTGCTCCCGATCCAAGTAATACTCCTGAAACAATGAAGATAAGACCAAAAAAATGTGCTGGAACGATTGCTTCGTTCAAAAGAATAGCCGCACCGACTAATGAAAAAAAGGTGTTGAAGTTTAAGAAGATAGAGGATTCTGCGGCTCCAACCTTTCCAATGATGTAATTATAAGTCATATGACCTATTCCTGTAGCAAAAATAGCTGAGAAAAAGAAAGCTACCCAGATAGAAAACGAAGCAGATGAGATTGAAGCTAAACCATGTGGTTCCTTCCAAAGACTTATGGCAAATAAAATAAATGATCCAATTAGCATCATGTAACCCGTTAATAGCCGCGGGTCCATCGTTTTCGAAGCTTTATAAATCAGGATAAAACTTAGCGCTTGTGAAAGAATGGAGAGTAAAATATCAAAATCTCCTAGATTAATAGAATGGATGCCACCACTTCCGGCCAAAACGGTAACACTCACGCCAAGAGCCCCACAAATAAACCCAAGAACTCGAATGAATGTAAGTTTTTTGCGAAAAATCACCATAGAAAAGATGGCTGTCAATAAAGGTCCCATCCCCAAAATCAATCCAGTATTCGTAGCTGAAGTTTTTGTTAACCCTTCTGCTAAAAAATAATGGTGAAAGACTACGCTCAAAAGGGCTCCCCCAAAAATGTAAAAAAGTTCAGATTTTTTTGGAAGACGAATGAGGCCAAGCATTCCCAAAATTAAAAAGACTATCAAAGAAGCCGTAAAAATTCTTAGAGAAGTTATGGTCACAGGTTGAATGTGTTCAACTAAAATTTTTATAACAGAAACGTTGAAACCCCAAATAATCATGATTCCAATAAGCAACATGTAAGTTTTAAAATAGCTCATACAAAAACAACCTTTCAAACTTATTCAACAATTGACCTATTATACAACCTTTTTCAAGAAAATACCAAAACTAAAAGAGATAGTTTTTAAAAACTGAGCATGAGTAAATTATTTATGCCAATAATTTGTAGTGACTACTTTGAAATGGATGTTAGTCCCTATACTTCACATCGTATTAGTTTGGGTGTAGGTGAAATGATTCTTCAGTTTGAAGAGTGGCTATAAAAAAGCCTACAAGATCTCATAGGATCTTGTAGGCTTTTTCATTAGTTAAAATTTAATTTTTTCTTCCATTTTAAAGAGATTAAACTTGAAGAAATCGTAATGATAAAGAGTACAATTACAATAATGAATACTGTATAGTAAGAACCTGTTGAATCAAAAATGTAACTGAATAATGTTGTACCAAATGCCACACCTAACGTAGAAGCCGACATGATTGTTGTATAGATCGATGCGTAATCTCGCCCACCGAATACTTCGCGAATTACGACTGGGGGAAGTAGGGTAGACCCTGAGAATCCTATACCAAATAGTAAGGCACCAGTATATAGCATGCCAATTCCGAATGAATCCGAAATAAGTAGTGCGACAACACCGAGCATACCCCCGCCAATACCAACAAATAGAGCTACTTTAATTCCCATTTTGTCGTTTATGGCACCAAGCAGGAATTTACCGCCTGTTTGACCAATCGTTACACAAGTTACACCTGTAGCAGCCATTGTAGCACTAAAGCCTACGGATTGTACAAAGTTTGGTACATGGAAGCTAACGGTTGAAGCCAGTCCGAAAAGCCCTGTGAATAAAACAACCAAATAGAATGCTGGGGATTTCATTGCAACACCTTTCAAGACACCTGATTCAGGTTTTTGTTGCGTATTAGTAGTATCGGTGTCGACTTCATCGGCACCATAAGCAGTCATATTTAGTTGTTCTGGTTTTGAACGAATAACGAATAGAGAGAATGGTAAAATAAGAATGGCTACAATAACACCTAATGTCATATATGTTGAGCGCCAGCCAATCGATTCAATCAAGGCACCGGTGATTTGAGCGAAGACCGCACCACCAACCCCCATGAATGCCATAGCAAAACCTAAAGAGGTACCAACTTTTGCTTTAAACCAGTTATTCATGATTAAAGGAATGGACCCGTAAATTAAGAATGTACTACCAATTCCTAATGCAATCCCTGAAATATAGAAAGGGAAGACAGAATGATAGGTACCCATTAATCCAAATGCTAGCGCATTTATAATACCAGCAATCGTCAAAATATAGCGGATGTCAAACTTGTTCAATATCTTTCCTGCAAATGGTAGTAAAATGGTGACAGTTAAATACATTAGCGATGTATACAAGCTAATTTCAGAAACCCCAACTTGAAGATCTTCTGCTACTGCACGGTATAGTAAACCTGCACAGCTTACGATAATTCCGACACTTGCGGCGTAAATTGCAGCACTTGCCACCATAATCCACCAAGCATAGTGGATTTTCCCTTGTTTTTTCATGATGTCACCTCGTAAAAGTGGAGAAACAAGTACGTTGCTTCTCCACTTTGTATTATTTTATAAATTAAGCAGTTAAAAATTTGTATATTTATTGAATGGTAAATCCGCCATCGATTGGTACAGCGGCACCACTTATGAATTTCGCTTCATCTGATGCTAAAAATACAGCTAAATCAGCTACTTCTTCTACTTGGCCAAATGTACGAGTCGGTACTAAATCCTTAGGAATTCCAGCTAAAACATCCTTAACTAAAGGTGTTTCGATGGTTCCTGGGCAAATAGCGTTAATTTTAATACCATGGCGTGCATATTCAGAAGATAAATGCTTGGTATACCCAATTACTCCATGCTTAGTAGCGGTATAAGCAGCTCCACCTTTACCTGCAACCAAACCAGCAACAGAAGCAATATTTACGATGGAACCAGTACCACGCTCAATCATGCTAGGTAAAACAGCATTCGAGAATTCGAATACACTTGTTAAGTTAATATTTAAGAAGAAGTTCCATTGATCTAATGTCGTATCTAATGATTTAGCATATTTATCAAATACACCTGCATTATTTACTAAGACATCAACTGGACCGAAAGTGTCTTCTGTTACTTTGACACAATTTTGGATATCCTCGGTTTTCATAACGTTCACAGATACAGCGATAGCTTCTCCGCCAAACGCTTTAATTTCTTCAGCAACAGCTTTTGCCCCTTCTAAATTCAAGTCAGCTACAACTACTTTTGCGCCTTCTTTTGCAAAACGGATAGCTTCTCCTTGCCCCATACCGGATGCTGCTCCTGTAATGATCGCTACTTTTTCTTTTAATCTCATATTGAAAACCCCCATATATTTTTTGTTCACAATTTGTTCATATATCAGTGACAATTACATTTTAAACGTATTTTGATATAATGAAAAATACCAATTAACTATTTCCTTATAACTTCAGGTTATTAAGGGTGGGAGGAAAATTATGGACCTAGTAAAGTTGCGATACTTTTATACAACCGCACAATTAGAAAACGTGTCACTTGCAGCTAAAGAACTATCGATTTCGCAACCAGCTTTAAGTAAGGCGATCACTAATCTTGAAGCAGAGTTAGGGATGGATTTGTTTTTCCGTAGTGGCAAGCGCATTTCATTAAATGAAAATGGAAGGTTTTTATTCAAACGTGCGGAGCGCGTTTTCTCTGAGGTACATCATTTAGAGCGTGGATTAGAGGAAAGACGAGGCGAGGGAAGTGGGAACTTGTCGATTGTGACGACATTACCATATACTTTCACGAATATCTTAGATCAGTTTTTCAATAATTATTCCAATGTTAAATATCAACAAGTACCGTTATCAAAAGAAAATTTACAACAATTCACGGAAAATGGAAAATATGATGTATGTATTACCACTGAGCAAATCGAACATCCAAATGTAGAATGGGTCCCATTATTTGAAGAGGAAATTTTTCTAACTGTACCAAAATCATATAAAGAGAAGAAAGAAGGAACAATTAATTTGTTGGAATTTGACGAACTACCTTTTATCGGTTTAACCAATAAGTACACCTTTCGTCAATTTACCGACAGATTTTGTAAATCAATAGGATATACACCGACTTATCAAGTTGAAGTGGAAGAAGCAACAACCATTTTACAGCTTGTGAAAAATGGACATGGTGCAGCCTTTACACCTGAAACAGCTGTTAATTTATATGAAAGTAAACTTAAGCACTTGAAAATTGAAAATAAGAAGTTTACCCGTACCATTGGCTTATTAAAGCATCGATATTTATATCCTACAAAAATTTCAGAGGCTTTCATTGCCCACTGTCATCGCTATTTTCAAGAATATAAAAAAGATTAAATGAGATTAGTTTTAAATGGGGAATTATTCGTAGCGAAGATTCGGCGAGATAGGGATTTAGATGGAATATCAATATATATTGAAGTGGTGAAGTGGGTTTAGTAGAAGAATTTAAGTAGTAAAATCCAAATATGGAAATGTTAATAGCGATTCTTGAATGTCAGAGAGAAAAGAGAAGACTAGATACGTCTAGGAACCGAACCTAGTCTTCATTTTTACCTCAATTTTTGGTTTTTCAATAGTGTACAGTTTCCATTATAAAGTAGAAAGTAATTGGATTTAAAAGGAAACCGTTTTCAAATTTTATAGATTAAACGAATTTTAAAGTGGCCAATACTTATTTGATCTATCCATTGTCCATTTTTCAACTGATAGCAAACTGTCGTTACCTTTATCCTAGCCAACAATCTTCATGGTAGGAATAGGTTGGCAGGTAAATTCATACATGGAAATATTAATCTAGCCAGAAAACTGGAATCGTAGAATCAGCCCTTTATTTTACAGGTATTGTATGTGAAATTTTATTTTCTTGCATGCCTAAGTCCATTACATTGTCTGTGCTTTTGATGGAAAGACGTAAAACATCGCCATCTTGCAAGTATCCATTGTCTTTTTGCGTATCGATAAAATAAGAGAGTTTCTCTTCATGAGGGATTGCATTATCAGAAATATATTGGATGATAACAGCATTTAGACGTAAGCATACACCACCGGGCGTTCCTGTAAGCACGAGGTCTCCTGTTTTCAAATTGAAGATTTCGGACATTTCACTTAATGTTTCTGTTGGTTTGAAAAGTAATTGATCCGTTATTACATGTTGGCGGGTTTCCCCGTTTACTTCTAAGTGAAGAACAAGTTGATCTAGGTATTGAATCTCATCTTCTTCTAATAAATAAATGTACGGCCCTACTGGACAAAAACCTCGATAGCTTTTTCCTTTGAACCATTGTTGTTCTACAATTTGCACGTCTCGTGCAGACATATCATTGGCGATAACAAGGCCAGCAATGTAGTCTTTCAGATTATCCCCTGTAATCGTGGTTTGTTCTGTGATGTCTTTATTTATGATCAGACCAAGCTCAATCTCATAGTCCAATAATTTCACATGTGCAGGACAGTGTATATCAGCCGTTGCGGATGTTAATGTGCTAGACGCTTTTGTGAACAATAAATTGTACGGAGGCTTTTGTTTTGTAAAACCTGCTTCTTCGCGGTGTACGCTGTAGTTGGTTCCTTGACAAAAGATATTAGCATCTTCAGTGACTGGTGAAAGTAAAGTGATTTCTTCATTAGTAACGATTTTTCCATTTGTTTTTGCATGTTGAATGGCTTCATACCCGTTAGTTAATAATTTGTTTAATGATTCGGCCTCATGTTCAATGATTCGAATGGCTTCTTCTAAAACACCCCAATGTACTTGAGATTCATATTCAAAACGTAATAATTTTATGCCCATATTAATATCCTCCTTAAAGTTATTACACTTATTGTAATGGTTAAGCTTTACATGGTACTAGAATAAGATTTATTGAAATCTAGAGTGAAATTAAATTTAAAAATGAAATTTGGTCTTGACATGTTTTTCAAATACAAAGTAATATTTAACATTCACGGAAAAATCAGCTCAATCAGGTCTTCATATTTAGAGGCTCCTGTATACCAATAATTGATCAAGTATTGTCAGTGTGAAAATTTGATAAATAAATCTGCAAGAAATAACCCGGTAAATTATTAACCTACTGAATTATTTTTATTAGATGACGTCTGTGGAATTAGAAGGCTCGTAATCTGTTTGGGCGGATACTCTTTTAGCGAGTGATGTAATCACCACCCAAATAATGGCTAGAGCTAATAAACCAATGGCAGCAAGAAATAGTGTAAAACGACCACCTTCTTGCCCAAATGAATTTAAAGTTAGTTGATACATGAAAGGGCTAATGATAGCGCCAAGACCTTGTGCGGCAGCTGCAAATCCAACGAAAGAAATGCCCTTTGCTAAATTTGAAAGATCCGAAATACGTGCCAATACACCGGGAATCACGATTCCTAAGCCCATTCCTCCAACTAAACTAGCAATGAATATGAATGTTAAGTCCCTAGCGTAGAAACACCACAGGATACCGATTGCAGTCAATAGAATTCCAAATGGAATGTTGAAATGAGGCCAAAGTTGGCGAAGCCGTCCAAAGAAAAAACCTACTAATAATGTCCCGAGTGTGAAAAGTGAAATAGCAAGGCCGGCTTCTGTTGCGCTACCAAGTTTTTCGGCTTGAATAATGATCGAGATGTTTGTCACATAGCCAAATACCAAGGCTGTATAAAAAACTTGTCCTAGTGTAAAGCCATAAACAGTTTTTGATGCTGAAAATAAAATTTCTTTAAGAGAGGCATTCTCCACTTGTAGCTTTTTGGGCTCTGGTAAATATAAGAATGTAATCGCCAAAATCCAAATAGGAAAAAGGTAGACTAAGAATCCGAATTGCCAGTTGTAGGCATCAGCCAGCATACCACCTGCTACTTGAAAGAATACTGCACCAATACAAGCAACAGTTGATGTGCCGAGACCAATTAAAGTATCTCTTTCACGACCATTAAAGAAGCTTGATATGATATCAATGGATAATGGTAGTGTAATGCCGACACCAAGACCCAATAAACCGCGGAATGCAATTATTATAAATAGATTATCTATGAAGAATGGCATAATTCCCCCAATAATGAACAGGAGGAGACCGGTAAAAAGAAGGGTCCTTTTTGAAAACGCATTCGCTAATTTCCCATAGAACAAGGAAGGGAAAATCTGAAAAAAACCAGGGATTGTAGCAATGAGCATCACGACGGAAGGGGGGAATTCAGGAAAGGCCACGATAAGATCGGCCATAATGGAACCTGCTACACCTGCGGCAACATCCTGGAATGCGATTAGAACGATTAAAAACTTTAAAAAAGTAACGTTTTTTGTCTTTGCCATAAATAAAGACCCCCAAATTTTTTATTCAATTTTAAATAAATGCCGTGCAATGGCTTAGATACTGAGTGTGACTCCCTTCTTAATAGTTACTCAAGATGATAGCATAGAATCTCACATACAATATCGATGGTTTTTAATCAAAAGTAGAGCCATTTTACGAAAAAATCACTTATTTATTCAGAATAATCAAAAAATATGAGAGCCTTTTTTATATAAAACTATAACTTTTAATGTCGGAAATAATTTGATTTGATGGTGAATTCAATAAAATATATTTGTTTTAGGTCAATCCATTTCAATTTTTCCTAAGATAATTAGGGATTTCAAAAGTAGCATAAGTTCAAATGAATGAGTAGAACTTCTTAAATCTTTATTGAGTATTTCTTCAATTTTTTGTATTCGATAGACCAGCCCACTCATTGATAAGTTTAAATCAAGCATGGTCTGTTGTAAGTTGCCGTTGTTGTTTAAAAATGCATAGAGCGTCTTTAAAAATTCATCCTTTTTATTTGCCTTTAATGCAAGAATGGGTGAGAGTTCTTTTTCCGCAAGTTGGATAATTGTATTCATATTGACGGGATTAATGATGGATCCCATAATACTCGTATTTTCATAGTAAATAAGGTTGGATTTCTTATCGATATTTAATGATGTCATTGCCTGTTGATTGGCTTCAGGTATATCTTCGATGGTATGAAGGGAACGACTTAAACCAACACGAAATTCATAACTTTTAAATGTTCGATGTAAATGTTTTAAAATATTTGTTAGAAGTTCATGTGTCTTTTCTTTCTTTGGAAACAAAAAAGTGATTTCTTGTTGAAACTCCGTAATGAAAATTTGAACTTGGTGCATTTCCAAATAGGTTGTAAAGGATTGAATAATTTTATTCATCAAGGTGGAATCCTTAATGATGATTCCTTTTTTTGTAATGCGTAAATTTCCAATATAGAAGTCTTCGTTTAAATCGATTTGCAACAAATAACTGCGAGATATCATGTTACTTTTCGATATATATTGCTTCTGTAATAGTTGCTCAAAAAAATAAGCCTTCATATTTTCTATAGCTTCTAAGCTTGATTTTTCATTTAAATAACATAAGGCTATCCCAGTAGCTGATCGTTGTAAAAAGTTCATTTCATCCTTTCGCGGTCCTTCTTCACATGAGTAAAGAAAAGAAATATAGCCAATGATTTGTTTTTGAACCGTTATTGGACTGATTAAGCGAATGTGTTCTGTGCAATCAATTTGAATTGAATGTAAAGGTTCAATGTGTTTCATTAAAATCTTCCCTGATTTAGTCTGCGGCATTTGATTAGCAAAATCAGTAGCTACAGCTTCTAATTCTGGTTCTGTCATTCCAATCGAATGCAGTGTATTAAAATTTAAATCCTGAATGATGACAGGAACATTTAAATTTTCATATATTGTTTCTAATATTTGTTCAATTGTCATTCCTTGAGAAATACCAATTGTTAAATCGTTATGGAAAGAGGAAACTTTTTCGGTTTGTTTTTTTTCGAGAAAAAGTTGTTCATAGGTTTGATTCAACACATCAATCATTGGTGCTTGATGTGTTTTTTGTAATTCTTCCTTCGTTTTTTCATCCCAATGTTCTATCATTCTCATTTCAAAAGCGCAGTCATCATCACCTTTAGCTCTACAAGTAATTTCAACAATATAAATTTCTCTCTTGGTTAAATAGGAAGTATAACCACTTGCATACCCTGCTAGGGTATGACAAATACATGAATCACTTTTGCCAAAATGATTCGTATGTTCATATATTTCATAAGAATTGATCCAGATTCCCTTTGCATACATATATTTAACCGTATCGTCAGGATTAAGTTCTAAAATTCTATCAGATATAACATCAGTAATCTGGCCAGAATTCAAATGATAACCAGAGGCACAATCTAATTTTTCACGTAAACTAAGTGGTCTCTGTTCGACTTCTTTTGCATGAACGACACCGATATTCCAGCCATAACGTCTTAAAAAGACTTTAGCATATTCCAAGCCGAGATATTCAATCAACTCTTTGCGTAGTAGACCAAATGTACCTGATGTAGAAAATAATTCTTTATCGACATATCCTGAATTTGCCATCATAGAATCCCCCCATAAGTTTACGGATCTACAAAAATAAAGCGCTTACAAAAAACATTCTAACAGAAATAAATGGAAAATGTAAACTTTGTAGGAATTATAACCCATTTATTATGAAACTGGTTTTTTCGGTTTTCCAATACCGTTAAATAGGTTGATTTCCCATGTGATTGGGTTAATAACTTTCATAGGAGAAATGCAATTAAATAAAATTAAGCAGTTTTTATTAGAATTCATCATGAAAATTCAAGACATTTCACTAAAGTTTAATAGCTTGCAGTTTGATATATTAAATATTAATTAAACAAAGGAGTTGGATATATGACAATCACCTTGAATGAAAAAGAATTAGAAACGATTCATAATGCTAAGCAAATAGCTAACGATATTCGCGATCGAGTAAAGGAAACTGAAACTCTCCGTCGCATTCCAAACTCTACAATCCAACAATTAAAAGATCATGGCATTTTCAAGATGCTGCGTCCAGCCAGGTATGGTGGGTTAGAAGTTAATATCCAAACTTATAGCCAAGTTATTTTAGAAATATCAAAAGCATGCGCTTCTACAGGTTGGGTTGCTTCTTTATGTGCGATTCGTGAAATGATGGTTGCTGAATCCTTCAGCGAAAAAACACATCTGGAAATTTTCAGTGGGGATCCGGATGACGTGTTGTTTGCAGGAGTGTATGAGCCCCGTTCATGTACTGTTAAGAAAGTTGAAGGCGGTTACATAGTGGAAGAAGGGCATTGGATGTTCTGTTCGGGCTCACTGCATGCTACTTGGGGTTACTTCGGCATGTATTTAAAAGATGATCTCGGAAATATTCAAGAGCAACTTTTGATGACATTGCCATTCGAAGAGTTAGAAGTGGAAGATGATTGGTTCACTCTTGGATTACGTGGTACGGGCAGTAACGCGGTTCACATGAAGAATGTATTCATACCGGAACATCGGTGTACGTCTTTTGTCAATGTATTGGATGGACATTTCCAATCGGAGCATCTGCGAGATAATCCACTATATAGTTCGGCATTATTCCCTTGTCTCATATTATCTTTAGCATTACCGGGATTAGGTGTGATGCAAGAAATGCTACGTTTGTTCCATCAAAGTTTACCTTATCGAACCGCGCAACATATGGGCGTCAAAATGATTAAGGATGCAGCAAGTACTCATAGCATCCTTGCCGAAGCAACATTAAAGGTAGAAACTGCCGAAATCTATTTAATGAATATAGCAAAGAGCATTGATGAATGGGCGAATAAGCTAACAATCATGCCAAAATCAGAACGTCTAAAGATACTTGCCGATATCGGTTATAGTAATCGTCTATTGAACGAAGCGATGCAAGAACTTTTATCCATCGGTGGATCAGGGTTTGTATATGATGGCAATCCGATGCAACGTTTAATTCGCGATTTCATTACTTTGCATTCACATCGTTCATTGTCGCCAGTAATCACTCTTGAGAATTTTGGTCGTCACTTATCAGGATTAGAACCAAATCAAGTCCGCTATTAAATTTATCTTTTGAAAAATAGAGGAGACGATATAGGGTAGTGAATGGTTTTCATTTTTCTAACATGAAAACCGTAAGGAGGGTTTAGGTGTGAAACCACAAATTGCAAAGTTAGGTTATGTAGCTTTAGAGTCTTCAGACATCGAAAAGTCGGTTACCTTTTTCCAAGATGTTATTGGACTAGAGTTAACAGAAAAAGTACAAGATACGTATTATTTTAGAGCTTGGGGCGATTTTCAACATCATACTCTATCTATTTCACCAGGTGAGATGGGAAAAGTGACATACATCGCCTTACGCGCGAAAAGTTCAGAAGATTTGTACTTATTCAAAGAACAACTAGAAACGAAAGGTTATAGCATAGAGCATGTAGCAGCGGGAACGACACCAGGAATTGGAGAGGCCTTTCAATTTGTTGCCCCATCAGGTCACAGGCTAGAGCTATATTACGATGTTGAAAAAGGAGAAGTGGACGATCATCGGCGATCTGTATTGAAAAATCAAACATATAAGTCTTGGGCAAAGGGAGCTTCTCCTCGTCGTCTTGATCACGTGAATATCCATACATGTGCCCCAGGAAATAGCGCTTTCGATTTCTTTGTAGAAGAATTGGGCTTCCGTATCAATGAGTGCATTGAAACAGTAGAAGGTAAGCTGTTAGCTGGATGGATGAGCGTGACACCTCTAGTACATGACGTTGCACTTGTAGCACATGATTCATTGGAAACGAAAGCCCGCTTCCATCATATCTCTTATTGGTTAGATAGTTCAGGAGATTTGATGAGAGCGGCAGATATATTGAAAGAAAATGGACTTCAATTCATTGGTCCTGGAAAACACAGTGTTTCACAAGCTATTTATTTATATGTCATTGACCCTGGAAGTGGATGTCGGGTGGAGCTATTCACGGGAGGCTACCTGATCTTCGAACCAGACTGGGAAACGGTTGTTTGGCGACCTGAGGAAAGGGCATTTGGTAACACGTATTGGGGTGACAGTATTACGGGAAATGCACTTATAGTACCAACGATAGAAGCTTAAAGGAGGAATGAAGTGTGAAAATGACAAGGGAAGAGAAATTAATTACTTCGAAGCACATTAATACAGGGGAATATACGACTTGGATGAATGAAACGGGCAAAAAAAATGATGAAACGATCCTTTTTTTACACGGTTCAGGTCCAGGCGTAACATCCATTGCGAATTGGAGCTATGCTTTAGCCGATTGTGCCGATACATTCCACTGCTTGGCACCAGATTTATATGGGTTTGCCAAAAGCGACCATCCAGCAGAGCCATTGAAGAATCGTCAAGCTTGGATGGACTGCTGGATCGAACAAGTGATGGAAATTCTCGATTACTATGAATTAGAAAAAGTTCATCTAGTCGGGAATTCACTTGGTTGTTCTATTGCGCTAGAGCTATTGTTAGAATACCCTGAGCGATTTGACCGCATTGTTTTAATGGGACCCGGTGGTACACCTAATACCAAATTAAGCCTAGAATTAGCGCGTGCTAAGTCATTTTACGATAGCCCTTCCAAAAAAAGATTACAGCAAATCATGGGGTGGTTTGTATACGATAAAGAAAAGATGCAGCCAGTTATAGATGGCTTGACAGATGATCGGTTTGAAAATGCGATGCGTGAAGAGGTACGTCGTTCTAACAATTCCATTTTTTCAACGGCAGCTGTACCGATTCCAACAGTGGCGCTAGGTCGCATTAAAAATCCCATTCTTCTTGTTCATGGTAGAGATGACAAAGTGTGTTCGATTGAATCTAGCTATTATTTAATGGACTATCTTGATGATGCGCAATTACATGTTTTCAGTCAATGTGGACACTGGACGCAAATCGAAAAGAAAGAACAATTCAATCATCTTATACAAGAATTCTTTAATAGGCATTTATAACCTCTTATTAAAAGGCTTATAAAATAGGTAGATTATAGGAGTGAAAAGAATGTCGGAAATAACGGATATCGTGGTCATTGGAGCGGGAAATGCTGCATTATGTGCTGCCATTGCAGCAGCTGAAGAAGGCGTGACTGTCACGATTTTAGAAATATCATCCGCGGAAGAAAAAGGCGGTAACACAGCCTATACACATGGCTCCATTCGATTCGCCTATGAAAATGGTGAACAAGTCCGTACTCTATTACCGGACATGACGGATGAGGAGTTTAATACAATTGACTTTGGTACTTATACGAAAGAGCAATTTTTTGATGACCTTGCCGTGATGTCGAACTATCGAACGGATTATGATTTGGCTTCGATCATGACAAAAATGAGTTATGATACCGTTCGTTGGCTCACTGAACATCATGTTAACTGGATTCCAATCTACGGTCGGCAGGCTTATAAAATGGAAAATAAGTTTAATTTTTGGGGAGGAATGGTCATTGAGGCCGTTGGTGGAGGTAAAGGATTGGTCGATGCTCTCCACCGAGAAGCATTACGACTGGGTGTGAAAATTCACTATGATACAGCAGCAATCGACCTCGTAACCGCAAACCGCACAATTGAAGGAGTTATAGTGCGCAACGGTGACCAAGAACGGATAATTTCCTGTAAAGCTGTCATCTTAGCATCTGGTGGATTCCATGCCAATGTGGCGATGAGGACACAGTATTTAGGACCCGGATGGGATACGGTTCATACAAGAGGTTGTAAATATAATGTTGGTGATGGTCTACGGATGGCAATGTCACTTGGGGCGCGTACGACTGGCAATTGGTCAGGGGCACATGCAGTATGTGGAGATCGATATCTTCAAGATTATAAGGAAGGTTTTCAAAAGTTAAGTTTCCCTTTTGGCATTATGGTTAATCAACAAGGCCGGCGTTTCTTTGATGAAGGGGAAAATTTCCGTAACTATATTTATGCGAAAGTCGGTAGAGAAATTTTAAAGCAACCGGGACAAGTTGCATGGCAAATCTTTGATGCAAAGGTTAAACCTTTTATCCGAGAGGAATACAATGGTCGCCATATTACCAAAGTGACGGCCAATACATTAGAAGAATTAGCTGACAAACTGGATGGCATCAATAAAAATGGATTTTTAAAAGAAGTGGAAACTTTCAACGAATCCGTTTCTGAAAGTGTAGCTTTCAATCCCAATGTACTAGATGGCAAGAGTGCCGTAGGATTGGCTGTACCAAAATCGAATTGGGCCAACAAATTAGATGAAGGACCATTTGAGGCCTATGAAGTAGCTTGCGGAATCACGTTCACATACGGAGGTTTGAAAATCAATAAACAGGCACAAGTGATACACAACGACTTCACTCCCATTGCAGGGTTATACGCAGCTGGTGAAATCGTAGGTGGGTTGTATTATGATAACTATCCTGGTGGTGCCGGCTTAACTTCCGGGGCTGTATTTGGAAAAATGGCTGGAGAACTTGCCGGGCAATATATTCAAAGCTTAAAAAGGCATGAAATTAAAAATAATTAGGAGGTATAGATATGACGATCAAACAAAATAAAGTTAAAACGGGTGAATTTGAAACGTATTTTCATGAGGGTGGTAAGGAACATGAAGAAACGGTTATTTTCATTCATGGGTCAGGCCCAGGAGCTAATGCAAAAGCCAACTGGCAATTTGTCTTAGAAGAATATGCACAAGATTTCCATGTTATTGCACCAGACTTAATCGGCTTCGGCGATACGGATCATCCTGAAATTTATCCGGAAAATGGTGTGCAATGGATGTCGATGCGAGTTCAGCAAATTTTAGATTTGATGGATGCATTGCAAGTTAAAAAAGCCAATTTAATAGGGAATTCTCTTGGCGGCGTAGTATCCATGTACTTGAACATGCAGGCACCGGAACGCTTTGGGAAAATCGTATTAATGGGAGCGGGGGTCCTTTTAAAAGAGCCTACTCCAGAACTGATGAAACTTTCCGGTTTCCATCTAGACCCGACAAAAGAAAATTTAAGGAACTTATTAAGCTGGTTTGTTCATGATTTGAATCGCATGAAGGATTTTGTGGATCAGGTAGTAGATGAGCGTTTTGCAATGTTCCAGCGTCCTGAAATTCTTCGTTCATATCGAGAGAACTTCACCAAGTCTTCGTTGACAGAAATGCTTATTCCACAAACTGCACTTGAACGGATGGAGAATGAGTTTTTATTGATTCATGGTTACTACGATCGTTTCGTACCATTACAAAGTAGTCTATATGCACTTGACCATTTGCCCAATGTGGAATTGCGCGTCTTCAAAAAATGTGGACACTGGGTAATGATTGAACAACGAGAAGAATTTTTGCATGAGACGAAGCATTTCTTTACCGAAGATAAAGTTCAAATGAAAATCTAAATGATTGAAAGGAGGAATTACGATGAGTGAAGCCATAGTGAATATAGAAAACGTCAGTGAGATGCTTATTGAAAACGCACGATCACTACGAAAGGAATTACGCGATGCTACTCTAGAAATAGATCAAACGAGTACATTATCTACGAAGATCGTTGATTCTATACGTGATAAAGGACTTTTGAAAATTCTGCGTCCGAAAATGTTCAAGGGGTATGAAACGGACATGCGCACGTACTTTGATGTTGTAACAGAAATTAGTCGTGGCAATGCTTCAGCTGGATGGTTTGTTTCGCTTAGTAATATTCGGGATTACATGATTTCGTATGCGTTTGGTCGAAAAGCACTGATGGATATTTTTGGACCTAATCAAGATAGGGATGTTGTCTTAGCTGGGAATTTCAAACCCATTCACATTGATATTGAAAAAGTAGATGGCGGCTACATGATTAAAGATGCTAAATGGCCATTTGTCTCCGGTTCACCATACGCGGATTGGTTTTACTTTGGTGCACCAATTGATGATGGCAATGGCGGCGTTGAGATGGCAATCCTGGTTATTCCAAAAGAAGATGTCACGGTTTTAGATGACTGGGACGTTGTGGGTCTTCGGGGATCTGGTAGTAACAGTGTTATCGTGAAGGATGTGTTCATTCCGGAACATCGTACGTCATTGGATCGTCTTGCGCAGCAAGGACATTATGTTATCGATGAACTTAAGGATAATCCGCTTTATCGCACACCGTTTGTACCATCGTTAACGTTGTCCATCGTGGCTCCGGCTTTGGGAATCGCGCTTGGTGGCTTTGATTTGCATATGGAGCGCGTGGCAAAAGCGGGAATCGGTAATACCTTCTACAACAAAATGGATGAAGCGGCAGTGACGCATCTGCAAATTTCTGAAATTGATATGAAACTGGAATGTGCACGAATGTTACTGGAAAATGCCATTGGGAATTTAGATGGCCATTCGACAAAAGGGCAAGTTTTTACACAGAAAGAAAGTATCCGGATAAAAGCGCAGTTTGGCTATGCTAATCAATTATGTAAGGAAGCATTTGATTTGATGTTAGCTGGATCAGGATCCATATTCGCTTATAACAACAATGTATTCCAAACATTTTATCGTGATTTCATCACCATGCATTTACATGGTTTCATTACACCGTCAAGTTTATTGGAGACATATGGCCGGGTTATGTGTGATTTAGAGGCAAACACATACTTTGCATAAATTAGATAAGGGGGAAATGGTATGAGTAAAGCAGAAATTTCAAAATTGGGTCATTTTGGGTTAGTGAGTACGGATTTAGAAAAATCACTTTGGTTCTTTAAAGAAGTGGTTGGATTAGAGGAAACTGATGTAGTGAATGGCGTCCATTATCTTCGTGCATGGGGTGACTTCGAGCACCATACATTGTCGATACGTGCTGGAGAGGAAGCTTACTTAGATCACATTGCCTGGCGTACAAAGCGTCGTGAAGATGTCGATTTATTTGCTGAACAACTCGAAAATAGCGGCATAGCCATCAAATGGGTAGAAGAAGGAACCGAAAAAGGACAAGGAAAGGCATTCCGTTTCAAACTACCAAGCGGTCATACTTTTGAAATCTATTACGATATGGAAAAAACATTAGCTTCTCCAGAAACACGTTCTGTGCTAAAAAATCAAACACATAAATCTTGGAACAAAGGTGTGTCTCCGCGCAGAATTGACCATGTAAATCTATTAAGTTCATTGCCTGCGAATGAATTGGTAGACTTCATGCAAGAACACCTAGGTTTTAATCTCCGTGAATATGTAGAGGCACCGGATGGTACGTATGTAGGCGCTTGGATGAGTGTCACTCCACTGGTCCATGACATTGCCTTTAGCTTCGATCCCAATTCACCGTCAACACATGAAGTCCATCATATCGCTTACTGGTTAGATAATGCACAAGATTTATTGAGAGCAGCAGATATTTTAAAAGAAAATGGAATCTTCTTTAAAGGACCTGGAAAGCATGGTATCTCACAAGCCATGTATATATATGCGATTGATCCGGGTAGTGGTGTAAGATTGGAGATTTTTACAAACGGCTATTTAATTTTTGAACCAGACTGGGAACCAATTCGTTGGACGGTTGATGAAATGGATATCGGTTTCACATATTGGGGAGATCAAATGGATGCGAATACAGAAAATAATCCAACCATTAAAGCATAAAGGAGGGGAATCTGTATGGACGATCGTTTATTTCGAGATACAATGGGGAAATTTTCGACAGGCGTGACCGTGATCACAACAAAGCATGATGGCAAGGTGCACGGGATGACAGCAAATGCTTTCATGTCCGTTTCCCTTAATCCCAAATTAGTTGTTATTTCAATTGGTGAAAATGCTCGCTGTCTTAACAAAATTCGAGAAAGTGGTCAATTTGGAGTCAATATATTAGCCGAAGATCAGCAAGAATATTCGATGATATTTGCTGGACAGAAGAAGGGTGAAATGGATATTGAATTTGATACATTGGCTGGGGTTCCGGTGCTACCAGGTGCTTTAGCTCAAATTAGTTGCGAAGTGGTTTCTTCATATGTCGAAGGGGATCATACATTATTTATCGGTAAAGTTCAGGATATTCTCCTGGAAGAAAAAGAACCATTATTATTCTATTCAGGAAAGTATTACTCACTGCAAACTGTCGTCTAGGGGGAAGGTATGAACATTCAATCAGCAAGCCAAGCATTACTAGATGCTGAAAAAAACAAGATACCTATTGAACCTTTTACATCCACAACTAAAATCTCGGTAGATGATGCATATCATATTCAACTGCTGCAGATCCAAAAGAAATTAGAAAATGCTAATTTAGTAGGCATGAAGATTGGTTTGACAAGTAAGGTCATGCAGGACATGTTTGGTGTTGATTCACCGGATTTTGGACATATTTTGAACAATATGGTTTTCGAGAATAATAGTGTAGTATCCGTTTCAAATTTTATCAGTCCAAAGGTAGAATTTGAAATCGCTTTCATATTAAGGGAGGATTTACAAGGCCCGAACATTACGGCGGAACATGTTTTAAAGGCAACCGAAGCGGTGGTACCGGCAATTGAAATAATCGATAGCCGAATTAGAGATTGGAAATTCCGTTTTGAGGATACGGTTGCTGATAATGGTTCATCGGCCGGTGCCATACTAGGCGATGTCCTTTCCCAACCAACAATGGATGAATTAGCAAACATTAAGATTATAGCGATGAAAAATGGTTCGGTTTTTGATGAAGGAATTAGCAATGCTGTCATGGAGAACCCAGCAAAGGCCGTGGCATGGCTTGCGAACATGTTAGAAGCCTATGATATTACATTAAAAGCAGGACAATTTATTCTTTCCGGTGCAATCACTGCGGCTGTACCGTTTGAATCGGGAGATGTATTTGAAATAGATTATGGCCCATACGGCCATATGAAGGTAACTTTTTCAGACTGAGGTGACAATATGGAAAAACTAAAAGTGGGAATTATCGGTTCCGGAAATATTGGAACCGATTTAATGTATAAAATTGAACGTTGCGATGCATTAGAAATGTCGGTCATGATCGGTATCGATAAGAATTCAGAAGGCTTAAAACGAGCTAGAGATCGAGGTTATCATACGATTGAAAATGGGATAGAAGGGTTGAAAAATCAGCTGGATCTTGTTGATATCGTTTTTGACGCAACAAGCGCCTACGCACATGCTGAAAATTACGAGGTAATCAAGTCCGCGGGTAAAAGGATGATTGATTTAACACCGGCAGCAATCGGACCTTTCACAGTGCCACCCGTTAATTTAACGGAGCACTTTGATAAAGATAATGTCAACATGGTGACATGTGGTGGACAAGCTACAATTCCCATCGTACATGCTATCAATCGTGTAGTAGCTGTAGATTATGCCGAAATAGTTGCCACGGTTGCGAGCAAAAGTGCAGGCCCTGGCACACGCGCCAACATCGATGAATTTACACGTACGACTTCTCGTGCAATCGAAGTCGTAGGCGGTGCTAAAAAGGGTAAGGCCATTATCATTCTTAATCCTGCTGAGCCACCAATCATTATGCGAGATACGGTGCATGCCCTTGTTTCAGAAAAGGGAAAGGAAGAAGCAATCATTAGCTCTATTCGAGCTATGGTACAAGAAGTACAGGAATACGTGCCAGGCTATCGTTTACGCGGAGAACCTGTTTTTGAAGATCATAAGATTTCTGTATTCTTAGAGGTTGAAGGTGCAGGCGATTTCTTTCCAGCCTTCTCAGGGAATTTAGATATTATGACCGCAGCGGCCGCGCGTGTGGCTAATGAAATGGCGAAGAGTATGTTGGCTCAGGGAGGAGCGGTTTCATGAGGGATGTTCATGTGCTGGATGTATCATTACGGGATGGCAGTCATTCAATGAAACATGCTTTTACCGAGCAGCAAGTAAGAGATATTGCAAGAGGTTTGGATCAGGCAGGAGTGGAGTATTTTGAGGTAGCTCATGGAGATGGGCTTGGCGGTTCCAGTTTACAATACGGTTTTTCCTTGGTAGATGAACTGAAACTCATTGAAGCGGCTGTCGATGAATGTCAGCAGGCAGAAGTAGCCGTACTTTTAATCCCAGGAATCGGTATTAAGGAAGATATAAAAGAGGCGGTTAAAGTCGGGGCAAAAATGGCCCGTATTGCAACGCATGTAACGGAAGCGAATATAGCTGCACAACATATTGCCATGAGTAAGGAATTAGGTTTAAAAACAGCAGGTTTTCTAATGATGGCGCATATGGCACAAGTCGATGTCATTGTAGAACAGGCGAAATTGTTCGAGCAATACGGTGCGGACATCATTTACGTGACCGATTCGGCAGGGCATTTGTTACCGAATCAAGTGACGGAACGCATCCAAGCCTTAAAGCAGCATGTGCACTGTGAAATTGGCTTCCATGCACATAATAACATGTCTTTAGCGATGGCGAATTCCCTAGCAGCTATTGAGGCAGGAGCTACATATATTGATGGTTCACTACGTGCGCTTGGGGCAGGTAGTGGCAATACTCAAACAGAAGCATTGATTGCTGTTTTAAATCGTCTCCATATTCAAACTGGTATTGATTTATACAAAATTATTGATACGGCAAATAATACTGTAGCGCCAATCTTGCCGAGACCACAAGAAATATCGGGTTCAAGCCTTATGATGGGCTATGCGGGAGTATATTCGAGTTTTCTACTTCACACTGAAAAAGCTGCAAGACAATTCCAGGTAGATGAACGTGATATTTTAGTAGAACTAGGAAAGCGCAAGGCAGTTGGGGGTCAGGAAGACTTGATTTATGAAGTAGCACAGCAATTGCAACACGCAAAGTAAATACCCTCTCATATCGTAAGAAAAGGAAGAGATAAATACTCTTTCTTTTTTTACAATTCACTAATGATTTTATGAACTTTATCCGTTTTCCATGCAAGTTCACCTTTGTGAAAACGAGTTAAAATGTCAGAAGGGAAGACAGGGTGGAACGATATAGAAATAGTGGGTGATTAATATAAAAAAATGTGGAAACTACCGTGCGAAATTTGGAGATGGCCCGATTTGGCATGAAGGATATGGTTTAATTTGGCTGGATATTACGGCTAAGAAAATCATTACGTACAACCCGGAAACGGAACAAGAAAGTGTATATGATGCACTAGGTTGGATCAAATCTATTGTGCCATCAGCGGATGGACAGTTTATTGGCATATATAAAGATGGTTTGTATTATTTGAATTTTAAAAAAGGTAGTAAAGTCCCTTTTGTCTTACCAGATGGACTCAATGATATTCATTATTTGAATGATGGCAAGTGCGGCCCGGATGGACAGATTTGGGTAGGATTGTCGGACGGTTTCTTTAAACGCTTCAAAGAATCTCCTTATACAGCATTGTCACATTACCCTTTTGAAAACTCCAAGTTATTTAGTGTTGATGCTGGTGGGAATATTTCTGTGAAACTGGAAAATATAACATTTTCGAATGGATTGGATTGGAATCGCAAGACCCATAATTTTTATCATATTGACTCTTCTAAGCATCTGATTTTCCAATATCAGCTAAAAGAAAATGGTGAAATCCAATTTGAAAAAATCATCTACTCTTTTGAAATGGATGAAGGTTTCCCTGACGGTATGGCAATCGATGCAGATGGAAACCTATGGGTAGCTTTATATAAAGGTGGGACCATAGCTGCTCGCTTAAAGACACCGACGCGAATTGTATGTATCTGTCCTAAAAAGATGGAAGTCATTCAAGAAATTGAACTGCCATTATCACACGTGACCTCTTGCACAATCGGTGGTGAAAACCTAGATACCTTGTTTGTCACGACTGCATATGAACCATTACCAGAGGACAAGGTTAAGCGGGAACCTCTTGCGGGATATTTACTGGCTATTCCGATTGAACAACGAGGAGTGGCAAACTATCAGTTTATGACAAATGAGGATAAAGCGAAAATTAGGTAGTTCTTTATGGAAAACTGATTGAATTTCAGAAAAATGATTCGTAGTTTTCAATAAAAAAAGTTTGTAAGATGGAACCAAAGCTAATCGAGTTTTCATACAGGAAGGAAGAGGAGCATTGAAACCAGAAATTGCGAAGTTAGGACATGTTGCATTAGTTACGAGCGATTTAAATAAATCACTATTCTTTTTCAAAGAAGTGATCGGCTTGGAAGAAACTGAGGAGGTAAATGGTGTTCATTATTTGCGTGCATATAGCGATTTTCAACATCACACATTAAGCCTGGAAGCTGGAGAGGAAGGCTATGTGAAACATATTGGCTGGCGTACTAAAACAGCAAATTGCGTTGAAAGCTTCAAGGGAATATTGGAAAAACACGAAGTGGCCTTTGAAGAAAATCCAAAAGGGACAACAGTTGGAATAGGAGATTCAATCCGGTTTAAGATGCCGAGTGGCCATACATTTGAGCTGTATTATGATGTTGAGAAGCCGAAAGCAACAAATGGAAATGCATCGGTATTAAAAAATCAGGTATATCAATCATGGCGAAAGGGTATTTCTCCTCGACGCTTCGATCATGTGAATATTCATACGTCTACAGATGTAAACGCTTCATACGAGTTTTTAATGGATGTTTTGGGCTTTAACATGCGTGAATATATGCGTGGTGATGATGGTATTTTAGCAGCTTGGTTAAGTGTAACATCCTTGGTTCATGATGTTGCTTTACTAAAGAAAGATACATTACCAACTCCGGCTCGTTTGCATCATATTTCATATTGGTTGGATGATTCACAAGATATCTTACGAGCAGCGGATATTTTAAAAGAGAATGGACTGCAATTTATCGGACCAGGAAAGCACGGTGCAACACAAGCTATTTATCTATATGTTATAGACCCAGGAAGTGGGTGTCGTGTGGAATTGTTTTCAGGTGGTTATCAAATTTTTGAACCGGACTGGGAGCCGATTGAGTGGACATTAGAGGAACGGTCTTCCTGCAATACGTATTGGGGTGACACTGTGCAGGATAAGGAACTGAACAATTTTACTATTGAAGTTCGCTAATGTATGGAAGGTAGGCAAGAGTGATGAAAGTGATTCTTGTAAATGAACAAAATCTATCATTTGTTCAATCTAATAGTTGTTCAAGCGTAATGGCATTAGGGTTTTTTGACGGAGTTCATAAGGGGCACCAACATGTCATAACAAAGGCTAAAAAATCAGCAAAGCTAAGAGGACTTCCTTTAGCGGTCATGAGTTTTTTTCCACATCCCAAAACCGTGTTTTCAAATCAAGAAATCGATTATTTAATGCCAATGGAGCAAAAAGTACAACAATTAAAGACACTGGGTGTAGATATTTTCTACATTGTGGAATTTACAAAGACATTTGCATCTCAAACACCGAAAACATTTGTGCAAGAATATTTAATCAACTTACTAGTGAAACACGTGGTAGCTGGTTTTGATTATACGTATGGAGCGAAGGGTGCTGGAACGATTAAAACGATTGCAGAGCACAGTGAACAACTTCTATCCGTGGATGCCGTAGAAAAGTATGAAATGTATGGTACTAAGGTAAGTTCCACTTATTTACGAGAACTTTTACGAAAAGGAAAAGTGGAAACGATGACTGCACTACTCGGAAGACCTTATCAAGTCCAGTACCATTTCCATGAGGGTTTGAAAGAGCATTATACTCTCCCTGATGAGGGTAGTTATTATGTTTCCATGTTGATTGGAAAGCGGGTTATTTCCCAAGTTGTGCATGTGTTTGATCAAAGAATACAATTCAATCAAAACTTTCATTTTGAGGAATCTACAATTATTTTTCATCAGAGTGTAGCACATGACTTACAAGTAACTAGTTAAAGGATGAAGTACATGCTTAAGACAGAAAAATTTTATCAATTATTACAGCAGCAAGAGACACTGTTATTACCAGGCGCATATGACGGTATGACAGCTCGGATATTAGAAGAAGCAGGTTTTGAAGCGATTTATGTGACAGGAGCAGGCATTGCCAATGCGCAACTTGGCTGGGCGGATGTGGGATTAACGACGTTAACAGAGATTGCACAAGTTGTTTCATGGATGTCCGATATCACTAAGGTTCCATTAGTGGTAGATGCAGATACTGGATTTGGAAATTCTATTAATATGCAACGAACTATAAAAATATTAGAAAAGGCAGGGGCCGCTGCCATTCAAATTGAAGATCAAGTCATGCCAAAGAAATGTGGCCATTTTAATGGTAAAGAAGTGATTTCTCAAGAAGAAATGATAGGGAAAATACATGCAGCTCTTGATGCGCGTCAAGATGAAAGATTGGCAATCATTGCACGGACGGATGCACTGTCTGTGTTAGGTTTTGATGAAGCAATCAAGCGTGCTAATGCGTACAAAGAGGCTGGTGCTCATGCCATTTTTATCGAAGCTCCACAAGAATATGAACAGATTGTAGAAATTCCAAAATTAGTCACAGGCATTCCACTTATTTTGAACTTGGTAGAAGGGGGAAAGACCCCTCTATTTTCTCAAACGGAAGTACAAGAAATGGGTTATCGCGTTATGCTTTGTGCCAATACGGTTTTACGTGGTGCCATTAAAGGAGTAAAAGATGCAGTGAACGTTTTAAAGCAAGAACAGTCACAGAAAAATATAGCACCATATATTTGCTCATGGGAAGAACGTCAAGAATTATTTAAATTACATGAGATTAATAAAATGGAAGAAAAATATTCTGAAAAGTGAGAAAGTGGTGAATGCACATGGATGAAGTAAATTATGATCTTGTTATTGTTGGTTGTGGAGCAGCTGGAACAGCAGCTGCTTTAGCCGCAGCGGAAGAGGCAAAAGCTCAAAACCAATCACTCTCTATTGCAATTTTAGAACGTGCGCCATTTGAAAAACGGGGTGGGAATACCCGTTGGACTGCTGCATATATGCGAATGGAAAACATTGATACACCGGCACCTAATTTGGTAGGTGACATGCGTGATTTTTCGGATAATTTAATTGATCTCGAATATGCTGAAACATTGAAAAATGAGGCAGGGCCAACGTTACGATGGGTTGAATCCAAGGGGGTTGAATTTGATTTCTTACCTACAATGTTTTTAACCGCTTCCCGGCCACGTTTATTACCAGTGGGGGGAGGTAAAGCGATTGTTGATACGTTAAGTTTACGCGCTCGTGCTTTAGGTGTCGAAATTATATATGAGGCTACAGCTTGGGACTTAACCCTTGATGATACAGGAGCTGTAAATGGACTACATGTACGTGTATCTGATGGCAGTAGCATCTACTTGAAAACAAATGCCGTAATTTTAGCGGCAGGTGGATTTCAAGGCAATAAAGAAATGATGGCTCAATATGTGGGGAGAGATGCACACAAAATCCCTCCGGTTTCAGAAGGTGGCTTGTTTAATAAAGGAGAAGCTATTCGAATGGCGATGCGAATTGGTGCAACAGGAAACGGTCAATTCGATTCCTTTCATGCAGAGCCGGTAGACCCTAGGAGTAAGCGTGAGGAAGCGGCTGTTATGTTATTTCCATACGCAATTTTGGTGAATCAAAATGGTGAACGCTTTACCGATGAAGGTGTATCAACAATTGATGAGCAGTACGAAGAAGTAGCACGCAAAATCTTTTATACATGCGAAAATCATGTTGCCTATATGATTACAGATCAAAAGATGTATACGATTCCAAATTATGAAGAGGCCTTACAAACCGATAGGCCACCAATTGTTGCGAATACCATCGAAGAGTTAGCCGACAAAATCAATGTAAATCGTGAAAACCTGGTGCAAACGGTAGATAATTTTAACGCTGATTGTCCAACTGGGGAATTCATTTATGACAAAGTAGATGGTTTAGCGACGACGACATTAGCTTTAAATAAATCGAATTGGTCGATTCCTATTAATGAGGGGCCGTTTATTGCTTATCCCATACATTGTTGCAATGTATTTACAAACGGCGGGCTTGCAACAGATGTCGAAGGTCGCGTGTTAACAGGTGATGCAGTACCGATTCCTGGTTTATATGCTGTTGGTGAAACGTCAGGCATATATTATGGAAAATATCCAGGCGGTACATCCGTATTGCGCTGCTTAGTATTCGGACGTCGTGCGGGTAAACATGCCGTGTCGTATATAGATAGCTATCAAACGATTTAATGAAGGAGGAGGTCTTAAATGGAACTAGAGGGAAAAGTGGCACTTATAACAGGTGCCAGTAAGGGGATTGGGAAAGAAACCGCCATTTTACTGGCTTCCTACGGAGCAAAGGTGGCCATTTGCGCCCGAGATCTGCAGGAATGTGAAAACGTGGCAGAGTTTATTCAAAACACTTATGGCACGGAAGCAATTGCCGTTTCATGCGATGTAGCGAATGAAGAGGAAGTGGAGGCGGTTGTAGAGAAGGTTAGGGAACAACTTGGGAAGGTTGATATTTTAGTTAATAATGCAGGAGCAATGCTTTTAAAACCTTTTACTGAAACATCGACTTATGAGTGGCAAAGGATGTTTGATGTGAATGTGCATGGCCCGTACTATTTCTGCAAACAAGTTGTAAAGGAAATGAAGCAAAAAAATGATGGAGTTATTGTGAACATTTCATCTATATGGGGTACTAAAGGTGGTCCGGATCGCAGTGCTTATATCACTTCAAAACATGCTGTAATCGGTTTTTCGAAAGCATTGGGAGAAGAATTAAAACCTTATGGCGTGCGAGTGAATGCAGTATGTCCGGGACCTGTCGACACGCAAATGACCGCAGCACTAGGCGGAAATATCAATAAGGCAGGATGGCTGCATCCCATCGATATAGCCTATGTAATCGTGGATTTAGTTTTACCAAAGAGTAAGGCTATATCGGCAACTTCTGTAGAAGCATTTGGTGCTGGAATGCCAGTTGGAATTACAAAATAATGAAATGGGGGAGTTTATAATGACAGAATTGAAACAGGTTTACACACAACAAACAATTACATTGGATTTGGCTAAGGAGATACTTAAAAAGGCAGAAGAGAAAGGGAAAGAGTTAGGCATGAACTTTGCGATTTCTATCGTGGATAAAGCGGGAAATTTAAAGGCGTTTTCTGCTATGGACGGTACGCCTGTCTTGGCATTGGAAATCGCTCAAAATAAGGCATTTTCAGCAGCCGCTTATAATCGTGCGACACATGAATGGTATGATCGCTTGAAGGATGATCCACCATTAATGGCTGGATTAGTACATACAAATCGCCTTGTGGTATTTGGTGGAGGATATCCAATCCAGGTAGATGGTGAGTGCGTTGGGGGGATTGGTGTTAGCGGTGGGCATTACACGCATGATATGCAAGTGTGTGAAGCCGGGCTAAGCGTTTTGTTAGCAGCAACAAAGGAAGTATAAGGTAATGAACCAAGTAGATGTGATTATTGTCGGGGCTGGGATGGCTGGCCTATGTGCCGCACTGGAAGCTACCGAGCAAGGATTAAGCGTCGCTATCTTTGAAAAACAAGATACCATTGGGGGCAGTTCCCTTTTAAGCGGTTGTTTTATGGCCTTTGCTGGAACGGATTTTCAAAAACGTCTCGGCATCCAAGACTCAACTCCTAGTTTAATAGAAGATATGTTAACGGTTGGCCAGCATCAAAATGATGAGGCGCTAGTAAAAGCGTATGGAAAACATCAACTGGAAACATATAACTGGCTCGTAGCACATGGTATTCAGTTTCAAGATTGTCAGGCAGTGAGTGGCCATTCTAATCCAAGAGGACATACAATCATACCGGAGCAAGCAATTTACACGCTAAGGAATAAGGCAGTGGAAAATGGAGCTATCTTGTATTTGAATAGTCCTGTAAATCGATTGATCATCAAGGAAGATACAGTTAAAGGTGTGGTATATGGACAGAAAGGTGAGAAAAAAGAATGCTTTGCCAATTCTGGTGTAATTTTAACGACTGGTGGATTTTCTCAAAGTGAAGAGATGCTACATTTATATGCCCCTCAATTAGATGGGACGATTCGCCTTGGAGGGACCGGGAATCAAGGAGATGGATTAAAGTTAGCCGCTTCTGCAGGTGCATGGTTAATAGATTTTCCGAATTTGAAAGGCACATATGGTTTTCATCCAAAATCGACTAATGAGGGAAAGCGCCAAGCCCATACATTCTATAAGGGTGGCATCATTGTAAATGAAGAAGGCAACCGTTTTGTGAATGAATCGATTTCTTACAAATTATTAGGCGATGCAGCATTACAACAAAAACAAAAAACCTTTCAAGTCTTTGATCAAGCAGTTATGAATGAAAGTGTAAAAAACGATGCTCTATATGATTTTGATCTTTTATATTCAGAAAATTTAATAGTGAAAGCAGATTCTTTAGAAGAGCTAGCTCTTATACTTCAATTACCTACTGAAAGCTTAATCCAGACCGTCGCATCGTATAATGATGGGATTGCTTCAGGAAAAGATGTATTTGGTAGAAGAACTTTAACTCATACATTTGGAACGCCGTTGCCAATTCAACAAGCACCATATTATGCCATGGAAACCGTTGCGGCTATGCTAGCGACATACGCTGGTGTACGGGTTAATACCAGAGCAGAAGTCATCAATCCATTCAATGAAGTGATTCCTGGTTTGTATGCGGCAGGTGAGATGGTTGGTGGATTCCATGGAGCAGGGTACATGACAGGGAGTTCTTTAGGGAAAGCGGCCATTTTTGGTAGAGTGGCAGCGAACCAAGCTATAAATAAGTTGAGGGATAAAAAATCATTAACAAAATAAAATGGACGCAGTTGTTCAGCATTCTTTTAAAAAATGGACGTCTGGATGAAGAGCCTCACAGGAGAAAGACATTTACTGGTTTCAGTTATATAGAGACAATTAGTCTTTTGGAAAACCCATTCAGTGGGAGGGAATAGATATGAGCCAGAATATCAACATACAGGAAATAGAAAAAAGTACACTGAAGAAAACAATGGTAAGGATTTTGCCTTTTATTTTGGTTTTGTATATTGTTGCTTTCCTTGACCGGGTTAATATGGGATATGCTGCGTTAGAAATGAATGCTGAACTGGCGTTATCAGCCGAAATGTTTGGACTTCTATCAGGATTCTTTTATATCAGTTACTGTCTATTTGAAGTACCTAGTAATATGATTTTGCAAAAGGTTGGGGCAAAGTTTTGGATCGCTCGAATCATGATTACTTGGGGAATCATAGTCATACTTACTGGTTTCGTTCAATCGGCCGTGCATCTTTATATCTTACGCTTCTTGTTAGGTGTCGCCGAGGCAGGATTTACCCCTGGCATCATTTTATATTTAACGTATTGGTTTCGTGCCCGGGAACGTGGAAAAGCAACTGCAGCGTTTTTTGTTGCCCTCCCATTAGCTGCATTAGTTGGTGCACCACTCTCAACTTGGATTATCGATAAGATAGCTTGGGGTGGGTTATCTGGCTGGAGATGGATGTTTATTCTCGAAGGTCTCCCTGCTGTAATGTTAGGTATAATTGTGCTGTTTTATTTGACGAATCGCCCTGCCCATGCAAAATGGTTAACGAATGAAGAAAAGACATGGTTGGAAGGGGAACTAGAAACGGAAAGAAAGTTAGTTGCAAAACATAATAAAACCTCGCATAGGGGTATGCTGAAAGATTCGAATGTTTGGAAACTGTCAGTATTTAATATTGCAGGATTTGTAGCTGTGAACGGTCTGAATTTCTGGATACCGACCATTATTAAGAATCTTTCTGCGTCCGGTACTTCAAACATGGAAGTCGGTTGGCTTGCAATGATACCTCCATTGGTTGCCATACCTTCGATTTTATTTGTTGGTTGGAATGCGGACAGAACCAATAAGCATAAACAACATCTGGCTGTTTGTGTATCGATTGCTATGGTAGGCTTAATCGGTTGTGCATTTGTTACAACCATACCATTCATGATTTTAATGCTTTCAATAGCTTCCGCAGGACTATATGGAATTTCGGGTTCATTTTATGCTTATTTAACCTTTTTCTTCAGTGAATCTACAGCACCTGTAGGAATCGCTCTCGTAAGTACTCTGTCATCCTTGGGTGGTTTTATTGGGCCGATGGTATTAGGTGTCTTAAATTTACAGCAAGGTATGCTAGTCATTACAGGGTTTATGCTTGTTAGTTTGCTGACGCTCATTACCTTAAATCAACATCATAGAAAGTTCACGATGAATGTTGGCGAGGAAGTATAAACCGATAATAGACTTCGATAGTAATAATGTAACATTCCTTTTTCGTAAATTGCACACGTTAACTACTATTATAGGAGGTAACTTATGAAAATCTGGCATCAAAGTCTAACCAGCATTGAATCAGTCATTCCATATCGGGATGCTGTTTTAAAACATATTGATCGTATAGCCCGTCCGGGAGTAGAGGTTGTGCTCCACGGAATGGAAAAAGAAACCTACCCAACGAATTACCCTGGACACTTTATTACTTATTCTTATCTACAAAACTTGCATCGTGAACAATTTGTTCGCGCGGCAATAATGGCTGAAAATGCTGGATATGATGCCATGTTCATCGGTACAATCCCAGATGTGGGTCTGTTAGAAGCCCGTACATTGGTAGATATACCGGTTATCGGATATGGCCAAGCCTCCTTCCATATCGCCTCCATGCTTGGCGATCGAATCGGTGTTGTGAATTTCCTGGCTCCACTAGCAGATGAGCTTCGTCAAAATGCTGATCGGTATGGTTTAGGAGGGAAGCTCGGACCGATTGTTCAGACAGAGGTTGGTTTTGACGAAGTACTGGCCGGGTTTGAGAATCCAGAACCTGTAATAGCTTCATTTAAAAAGGCTGCTGAAAAGGCCATTGCTGAGGGAGCAGATATAATCGTACCGGGAGAAGGACCAATGAATGTATTCCTGGCAACCCATGGCATATCAAGGATTGGGGATGTTCCAGTGATCGACTCTTTTGCAGCTGGGATAAAGATGTGTGAATCGTTAGTGGATCTTAGGAAGAATTCAGGTGTTTATATGACTCGACGTGGGTTTTACAATTCAAAACCACCTGTAGAAGCAGTAGCAAGGCTTCGTGAACTTTACGGATTGGTTCCTGTTCCGGATTACAAAAACGACCATGGACTCCCAGTAAGAGGAAAACGATGAATCTAGTAGTTGTTGGGGCATAGGGAGAGAGCCAGCTTCAGGTATTTTTAGATAAATTAAAAACGTATGGAAGAGCTTTTTAATTAAGTATACTAGAGAGGAGCTAGACAATTTTATAGGATTTCTAAAAGAAATCAAAAGTTGACAGGAAAGGGTCAATGATCAAAGTGCTAACGTATAGGACGTAGGTTCAAGATGCATCAAGTGTGCGAATCCAATTTCAGAGCTGTGACAATATCGTTGTATCCTGTCATATGACAAGCATGTAGACCCATTTCGACAACACGGATTAAATTCCCATCTCCCAGTGGATACCATGGATCCATAATAGAATCTAGTACAAAACAAACATTAATTTCTGCTTCTAAAAGTTCCTTTAGCCTTGTTATTCCTCTTCGCTCAAGATAGCTGTCAAATCTTTCTTGTAAATGCAAATTAGCCTTCGGAAGTGCTACAAAATTAATATTTGATTGTTTTAGTTTCTTGAAAAGTTTGTATACACAGGCATCATTATAAGAGCTCATTGCGGTTGTATGGCTTGCTGTTACAAGCTCACCCATTCCTAATTTATAAGCTTCGGCAGCTACTGCCTCTACAAATCTTGATTGTTCATCGTCAATCTCATCACTTATTCGGAAATAATTGCAAAGTGAGGATTCATGATTTAAGAAATTTACAATCATCACTTCTTTATGTAAAAGTTAATGTAACAGGTGAATCGAATTCGATAAATACATTATTTCTGGATTGTATACTGAATCTGATTTTATTGGTTATAATTTATGTACTTTGATGGATATTATTGACGGCACTTCTTAAGAAGTAAATCAAAAGTACAGGTATTAATTTTATCTTCAAGACAAGAGAATCGTTTATTTTTCAAGGTAACCTAAACGCAAAAACAAAGTTTATGCTCTGTTTTTGCGTTTTTTACTGTTTCTTTGGTTTTCGTTGCTTGGATATTGTATGTAGTCATTCATCAAGACAATAGAACCCTATCTAGTCCTTATCAATAAATGATAAGGATTGTATCTGTGGTTTTTGGTAATTAGGGAATTAATTTGATGAAAGTAACCATTTTATTAATGAATATTTAAGGGTTTTCACCCATACATTGTTATGAATGAAATGAGGAGGGGGTTGTTTGAAAACTAAGATGCGACTCAGTGATTACATCTCTGATTTAGCGGAAAAAAGAAAGCAGGAGGTTATTAAAGAAAATGATATATATGAAACAACTACAGGTATAACTTCACCTCTTGGAGCCACATCAACTGAAGAAATTAGAATTTTTAATGAATATATGGAGCAAGTGAATTTAATGAATATTACTAAGGCGGCTCCAGAAAAAAAAAAATACTTGTTTTGAGGAAATTTTTCAAAATGAAACGAAATCAACAGGTTGTTATTAATTTGAAAAATGATGATAAAATCATTCAGATGCTTGGAAAGGTGACTGCTATTGGACGCGATTTCGTGATGCTAACCAACTTGAATGAGCGGATATGGCTACCTTATCATGCCATTGAATCAGCTAACCTTCCTACAGGAATACCGAATTTCTCAAGCAGTCATCAGTATTTTATTTTTGATAACGATTTAAGACGAAAGCTGCTAAATAACTTTGGTGAGACGGTGTCTAAGAGAGATGTATTAATTCAGCAATTTTTCGAGGAATCTTTAGCTACAAACTTGGTATCTTGGCGAAAAACGTGGGTGAAAATTCGAACCGATAAAGAAATAGTATTTGGGAAAATTCAGAGTGTAACCCAACAAAAACTAATACTTCTTTTATTTAATGAGAAAATCGAAGTTGATTTAACACATACTACAATTATTCAAAGCATACGGTTCATTAATCTTTTATCGCTTTTAGGGAAGAAACGATTTGGCCTGTTTTAAATAAGAATTTTTTCTTATCTGTGAATAGTTCGCCTGAAGAATGGTGCTTACTTTAAAAGAGGAGGGGTAGCATGAGTGAAAAAAAAAATCGAAATGACGAAAACAAAGATGACAAATTAGATAGAGAGTCGAATGATTGTGATTGCTCTAAGGAAAGTAGTGAAGAAAGTTGTAAGGAGAGTAGGGAAGAAAGTTGTAAGGAAAGTTGTGAAGACGATTTTTTTAGAGAGCTAAATGAATTTATTGGAGAGGAATTGTTAGTAGTAACAGAAACAGCACAACTAAATCTGTTAGGACAGACATTTAGACCGATTTTTGTTGGTCCGTTAGTGGAAGTGGAAGAAGGTCATATTACTCTATTTCCAGTAACTATAAAAATATTAAATGCACCTTTCTTTAAATTTCCGACACCATTATCTATTCCTTTGGAAAAAATCGCTCATTTCACACCAGGTTTTGATAGCGATACAAGGTTTCCACTCGTTTAATAGAGATACTCTGCGGCAAAGGAGGTTTAGTTGAATGAATAATGATTATTTTGATTGTCAGTCGATTAATACAATTCATGATGAGGCACTTGTTAATAATTTTAGAGATGGGATTGGCCTACGAGCTCTCATATTAACGCCATCTTATCCGTTTATGTTTATCGGAGAAATTCTTGATGTTGTTGAGGATGTTGCTAAAATTTGTGTGGAAATAACACAATTTTCCCAGTTGGAAAATCGAAATTGGTTTGTCCATATTCATAACATTGAAGTGTTCTATATAGAGCGGCCTGGAAAACCAAGAATTCCAGAACTAGATGATATGAAGTAAGGCACCAAGAGGAGGGAATATCATGATCAGACGCTATCATGTGGTGGCCATTCCTATCAGAATTGTTGTAAATAATTTTGGTGATCATAATCCAGATGGAAGAATGTATGTATTAAAAGAAAATGAAGCGAAAGTAAAAGAGCTTGTTAAAAAAAATCCATTTAAACCAGTAGAACTTGTGCAGCCTCTTACTATCAGGGCTAATGCTGGTGATACAGTAGAAATCCTTTTTGAGAATCAACTTCCGTTTGCAACTGGTATGCATTTTCAGGAAGCCAGTTATGATGTGTTAACGTCAGACGGAGCGAATGTTGGGTTTAACCCAAGTTCGTTAGTTGAATGTGGAGAAAAGATTCTTTATAGGATTTTAACAGATGTTGATGGCATTTATTTTTTCACTGATCTTGGTAATGTATCTAGTACTGAAGAAGGCTCAAGTATTCAAGGACTCTTTGGTTCGTTACTTGTACAAACAAGAGGTTCTTGGTGGACGGATCCGGTGACAGGTGGAGAGCTGAATAGTGGTGTTTTTGCTGATATTCATCATCCATTTCTACCTTCGTTTAGAGAGTACGCTTGGGTTTTTAATGATGAAATGGAAGTGGATGATTTAACTGGAAATAGAGCTATTAATATTCGTACAAATCAAGAAACAGAATCTTTTCACGGCGTAAATTACCGCTATGAGCCACTTCATAATCGTATTAGGTTGATAGATGAAGGCGTTGTAACTCCTGAAGCCGATGGGGAAGAAGTTCATCATGATTCCTGGGTTTTTGGAGATCCTGCCACACCGATTTTACGTGGATATAAAGGAGATCCTGCGGTTATCCGAATGATACACGGTGGTGCAAAAGAAACACATGTGTTTCACTACCATGTCCATCAATGGTTAAGAGATTCAAAGAATGTGAAATCAGAAATTATTGATGCTCAGGCAATTAGTCCACAATCTCATTATAATGTCATACCATTATACGGTCTTGGAAGCTTACATGGAGCAATTGGAGATGTGATTATCCATTGTCATTTATATCCACATTTTGAAGTAGGAATGTGGGGAATTAATCGAATCTTTGATACGCTTCAAGATGGTAGTCAATGTTATCCTAATGGCGTTCCAATTGCTGCTCTGCAGCCATTGCCTGATCGACCTTGTCCCCCTCGACCGACGAAAGAAAAGCCTGGTTTTCCAAATTTCATTCCCGGAAAAGTCGGTTGTAAAGCACCAAGACCGCCTCTTGGAATCGTTGGTGGTCGCGAAATGACAAATCTTGAAAAAAATGCAGCTGTACCAAACGCGAGACCTGGTGCTGTTTTTGTAGATTCATGTTTAGGAAATCCAGTTGTAGTCGAATTTGATGTCTCACTAATCGAGATGCCCCTTGTTTACAACAAACAGGGATGGCATGATCCGAAAGGAAGGTTATACGTTTTAGATCGGGATCTAGATGATGTACTATCGGGTAAGAAAGAACCAGAGCCACTCGCTCTCCACATTAACGCAGGTTCATGCATTAGGCTAAACTTTACGAATCGGCTGCCACATGTCTTGGATGGTGATGCTTTCCAACTTGTAACGAGAACATATGAAGCTGGTTTTCATATCCACTTTGTTAAGTTTGATGTTCTTGTAGCGGATGGTGCAAATGTCGGTTGGAACTATGACAGTTCCGTTCTACCAGGTGAGACAATACGTTATGAGTATTATGCGGATACAGAATTGAAAGCCTTTTTCTTCCACGATCATTTATTTGCAGTTTCTCACCAGCAACATGGAGTATTTGGCGCAGGAATTATTCAACCTCGCTTCTCGCAAGCTCTCGACTCTTGTACGGGTGAGAAAGTAGATGTAGGAACACAAGTAACCATTACAAATCCATTAATCCCTGATTATCGAGATTTTGCTTTATTTATCCAAGATTTCACTTTATTATTTGATGAAAATGGAAATCCTCTTGCGCCGCCACCATTCCCTGGTTCACAAGAAGATCCTGGTGTGTTTGGGGTTAATTACAAGAATGAACCGCTTCAGTTTCGACTTGGGAAAGATTGTGATCCAGCCTATTCCTTTAGTTCATTTGTGAATGGAGACCCTGTAACCCCAATATTAAGAGCTTATAGCGAAGATCCTATTCGCATTCGCTTATTACAAGGCGCTCATGAGGAGTCGCACACTTTTAATCTACATGGATTAAAGTGGAAGATGGAGCGTCCTAGCAATGATACAACTCTTTTATCCCAACGACATATCGGGATTTCAGAATCGTTTACGTTAGAAATGGATCTTCCGCTTCCAGGTGATTATTTATGGGCATTTGAGGATGAAGAAGATGTCTGGAACGGTACGTGGGGCTTAATACGGGCATTTGATCAGGAAGTAAACGACTTAATACCTTTACCAGATAAACCGCTTCCCCCGCGAAGAACAGAACCATTGCCTGTAAAGACGGGAAAACCGCCTACCCTTGCGAATCCATTATGCACATTACCGCCTGAAATAGCAGATGATCCACCAGTTCGTTGTTATCGCGTTGTCGCATTTCAAACACCGATTATTTATAATTCCTTTGGTGATCATGATCCATTTGGCATTATTTTTGCCCTTGAAGAAGATGTTGAAGATATTCTGTGCGGGAAGAAGAACCCTGAGCCACTCATTTTAAGAGGAAATGTAGGAGATCTTGTCGAGGTTACGCTAACAAGTCAGCTTAAATTTGAATTATTTCCTTTCCCAGATGGAATCCATCCATATCCACCTGTGAAAGAACAAGCATTTTATCCTCCGTCATTGAGGATTTCACTACATGTTAGTTTACTTGATTATGATGTTAAAACATCTAGTGGTGATACAGTCGGTTTTAACCCAGATCAAACTGTTGGACCTGGAGAAGAAATCACCTATCGCTGGCATGTCAGTGAAAATCTTGGAAGCTGTGTCATGTTTGATATGGCTGATTTACGAAATCATCGTTCATTCGGTGCATTTGGAGCTTTTATCGCTGAACCACGCTTTACGACTTATCTAGACCCGATGACTCTTGAACCAGTATGCACAGGTGCTAGTGTAGTTCTTTCTAATCCCCTATTGGGTAATTCTCGAGAATTCGTCCTAATTATGCACGATGGTGTTCGACTCGTTGATAAACAAGGGCAGTTAATTGTTGATCCGCTAGCGGGTGTGATACCAGTTGCAGAGCCTGACGAGGAAGTAGATACGTACGATAATGGTTCGCGAGGTTTTAATTACCGGTCGGAAAGATTGATTAACCGCTTTAGAGAAAGACCGATTTTAAGTGATTTATTTAGTTCAAAAGTTTTTGACGATCCTGCTACACCTGTTTTTGAAGCGTACCCGGGAGAGGGTGTTGTTGTCCGTTTGACACATCCATCTGAACGAAGAAGAGCTCATACGTTTCATATTCATGGACATAAGTGGAAATTTGACCCTAGAGAATTGGATTCCCGATCTGATTCATATGTCGGACATATAGTGCCAGGACATGCGGAAGATTTACTGTTAATTGGTGGTGCAGGTGGAATATTGAATTGCCCTGGAGATTATATGTACCGATCAGGAAATATTCGCTGGGATATTGAGCAAGGAATGTGGGGAATCATCCGTGTCCATGACAAAATTCAAACTCATTTGCCAAGTTTAGATAATATCTAACAAACCAGGGGATGATTCCCCTGGTTTGAAAGGTGGGGTGAAACCTAAGACTTAAGATGAAACATATTCGATTCCTTTATAATCTAGCTTTCTATAAGTTTAATCGATTCAAAAGGAACGATAAGAAATTGATCGCCTTTATTTTTTTTGTCTACATTATTTTTTAATAAAAGCTCTGCGAAATCTGTACCAACCAGAATTAATTTTCCTTCTACTGGCTTTGTTTCACCTTCAATAAAAAGCTTGATGTTACAACCACTTAACTGATCTAACCGAAAGGCTAATCCATTCTTTAATCCACCTAATCTGATGCGAAAACGTTTATCGCAACATTCCCGATTATCACAACAATCGCAATGGTTATGGTGATCGCAGTCGTGTTTATCGCAGTCGTGCTTATGACAGTCGTGCTTATCGCAGTCGTGCTTATGACAGTCGTGCTTATCGCAGTCGTGCTTATGACAGTCGTGCTTATCGCAGTCGTGCTTATGACAGTCACATTTTTTACAGTTGCGTTTATTGCAGTTGCATTCGCGATGTATACTCATTTATTTTCTTCCTTTCTAATATTCTTTTTAATTACAGCGTTGAATTAAAGGAGTTAGTAAACAAACTTTTCTGATTGGGCAAGATTCCTTGGGCTGAATTTCAAAAAACTCATCAAAAATGCACAATACAGGTTTCTTGATACAACAGCAGCTGGATTGGCATGAGCAATTGTTATGGTTTCTGAAATTATTTTTGCAGTGATGCTGTATAAAAGCCTGGCGGACTGCCTCATTACAGCAATGACAATCTTCAAGGTTCGCCATTTATATATCTCCTTTCATGAAGGTATTCCCATTTTATGCTTGTCCGTGACATTTGAAATGTGCATTAGCCTTTTTGAAAAAATTTCCGATTGAAATTGTATGTTTGTCCTATTTTTTAGTAACCGTTAGGAATCAGAAACATAAAATGATTTATTAGAAACATAATATTTTTATTGACGAACCGTTAATAGGGTGGTGTAGATAGATGAGAGATAAATTGAAATTGTTAACTATTTTTATTTGTTTCATTAGTCTTTTAGTTTTTTTCTTTTTATTATTTATATTTCGAGATAACAATGAAATACCTGTCTTGGATAAAGTAGATCCTTTTGTTATGAATACTATTACAGGTGAACAGTACAATTTAGATAATAATAAAGTGAAATTAGTAACTTTTTTCTATACACAATGCCCTGATATCTGTCCAATGACTATGAATGATTTAAAAGACTTACAGCTTCAACTTCAAAAGGAAGAGTTATTCGGAACGAAAGTGGAACTACTTTCTATTACTTTAGATCCAGAGAATGATAGCAATGAGGTTATTAGTGACTATGCAAAAGCATTCGATGCAAACGATGATGGCTGGAAGTTTATGAGGGGGTCCACAGATGAGACGAAAGAAGTTGCAGGCATATTTAAAATGAAATATAAAAAAGTAAGTGGCGACTTTATTTCTCATAATACCGTAATGTATTTAATGGATGAGAAAAATAGAATTCGTGGAATATTTGATATGGCAAATACAAAAAAGGCTATAGATAAAGAAGAAATTATGGAAACAATTAGAAAATTAACTGAATAATAAAATACTAATAGAAAAACTTATTTCTCTTGAAGGGAGGTGATACAGTGATTAATAATAACAGTGAATTTTGTTGTCCAGAATTTGTTCCTCCAGGTGCGTGTGATGACTTTTGTATTCCGGAAGATTGTTGCCCCCTACGTTTAGATACTCCTAAATATCCTTCCCCAACTTCATGTCTTCCCGAAGAGCAAACTATGGAGCTTGATAGACGGATTGATGCTGCAAATGAATTGCTTCTGAATTTTGGTTTATCAAATGAACAGTCAAAATTAGGGAAGATGAGATCACTTGAAGGCCTAATCGAACAATTGGTTGAAATTGAGTTAGATTGTGAAGAAGCAGAGGAAGAAATAGAGGTAAGTAAACCGACGTTGAAAATGACTTCGATTAAAGCCATTAAGGGTGTAGAGAAAAGGAATCAAAAAATATGGAGATGGAGAAAAAAGGTAGGTAAAATCCAAAAGAAACCACGTGTAGGAAAAAGGACTAATATTAAAAAGGTCTCTAAAAGAAAGAAGAAAGAAGTCGTAAACAAGAAAAAAGTAATTGAGAGGGATAATATAAAAATTTGTGGTGTCGTTTGCTTTGTTGGTCGGGATTTTGTTGTGTTAAGACAAAGCAACGAACAAATCATCATTCCATTATTAAAAATTATCTCTTTAAAAACGGATAGTCGTATTGTACAACCTTTGAATGAACCAGATTTGTTAGATATAGACCCTTGCCTTCGTAGGTCACTAACCTTTAATTTTGGAGAAACAGTCTCCTGCTCACCAGAATTGATCGATATCTTTTTCAAAACCACGTTAGCTATTTTTTTATTAACGGTTTTGCATAAGAATTTGAAAATCAAGATTAATGATGAAGAATTTGAAGGGACTTTAGTGGAAGTAACGAATGAATCAATGTTGATCTCTTTGTGTAATGAGAAAGAAATGGACATACCTTTCCCTTCCATCTGTTTTATCACCATATAGTACGACAAGTCATTTTCTTGTTAGATAAGAATTAGCTGAGAATACCAAAATTGCACAAAAAATAATACTGTGAAAAAGCCGGAATATGGTGATATCCGGCTTTATTTTATATAAATATTACTTTCTTTTATGTTCCCGTTGAAATAGTCTTCTCATATATTATAATAAACGGCAAGAGGAGAGAAATAAGTAGTGAAACCTTCATATGTAAAACGAAATTCTCCCCCTAAGTTATATTTAGATATGGGGATGTCTTATTCCTCGAATCAACAATGTTATCATTCAAATTATAATACTGAATTTCAAAAAAAACTAACAAAACTTAATAATAAATTAGAGAGTAATGATGAAGTAATTTCCAATCTATCCGAGCAAGTTATAGAATTCCAAAGAAACCAAACAAAACTTAATAATAAATTAGAAAGTAAAAATGAAATGATTTCCAATCTATCCGAGCAAGTTATAGAATTCCAAAGAAACCAAACAAAACTTAATAATAAATTAGAAAGTAAAAATGAAATTTCTAATCTATCCGAGCAAGTTATAGAATTCCAAAGAAACCAAACAAAACTTAATAATAAATTAGAGAGTAATAATGAAATAATTTTTATTCTATCCGAGCAAGTTATAGAATTCCAAAGAAAACTAAAGGAGCTTAGTGATGGATTGGATAATAATAACAAAACGATTCCTATGTTCTCTAAGCAACTTAATGTGTGCTTAGAGCGTTTTCAAGAAATAAAAAGGCAGTTTACCAAGTACGATTCGATCCTATCAGAAGAGCTGTCAACAAGAAATGAGATGTTTCAATATCCTTTTATATCAATTTTAAAAATGTTGCCTAGTAATTATCCTCTTCAAAGTGTTTATGTAAATGGGAAAAAAGAGAGCGTGACAAAATTTTTAAGTTTAAACAATCAAGATAAACTTGTTTTTTTTCTTGATAATGAAAATGTAAAAACTTTCGAGTGTTCTACTATAGATGGGATTGTATGGGGAGATGAATAGTAGTTGGTATTATAGGATTCGTCAGATAACTTTGAACACTTTTGGCTGAATTAGAGTGGCCACTTTACCGGAAATTAGAACATGCACAATGTCACTTTACATGGAGCCACTACGGGTAAGATATGAGCCATGAAGCCAGATAAACCAAGGTTTATCAGGCTCAGTTAAAATAGACTATCATGCCCGTCTCTCCAAATAAGGTGAACATCATTACTGGAAAATGGTGTGCATCCTGATTCAGCATTTTCAGGTAAGAAAGTGTTTATTTCTACTTGGCGGTTACACTATGTTTAAAGTATAAAAAGTAAAGGGTTCCTAGTCTTTATAGTTATAAAAGACAAATTATATTGAATCTAGAAATCCTATAATTTGAATAATCAGTAACACCCTTTTTCTGGTTCTTCAGCTTGTCTAAATGATAAACCATTGATTTGTGCAGTGTCTAATGACACAACATTTCCTTCTGCTCCTACAAAGTTAGCTATCCCAGTATCGCAATTTAGGTATATAAATGTGCTAATTTCTATAGGTAATCCATTCAAATAAATAAGTCCTATAGGATAGTTAACTGGTAAACTCATAAGCAATTTCTTTAATTTATTTGCATCACATTTATTATTCATTAATACTTACCCTCTTTCTTAGTCTTACGTAGTGTAAGACATAGATGAATTCGATTTAGAACTTTTATATAGATACGATTGAAAACGGACAGTGAATTACATGATTACTGTCCGTCCAATTTATTTGTTCTTCGACTGTATTACTAAAATAAATACAGCTGCATCACGATAAGGAGATTTTGTTCGAGCTTAAGCTACTATTCTTCTTCTGGTGCTTCTGCAGCTTCACCAAAAGAAACACCATCGATTTTTGCTGTATCTAATACTGTAAGTTGACCTTCAGCATCGATAAAGTAAGCTAATCCTGTATCGTACTGTAGATTTGAGAAGTTAGCAACTTCTACTGGAAAACCATTTAAATAAACAACCCCTATAGGGTAGTTAACAGGAATTCCCTTGAAAAAATCACTGAATTTATTTTTGTCAGACATATTTTCTCCACCTTTTATAATATTATCCTTTTAGTAGGATTAATATAATATATTAAAAGAATAGAATTTTGGTGTGGTCAAGTATAATGAAGTGGATTAAAAATAATTTTTAAAATATTTTTAAAATATTTTTATTATTTGCGCAAATGTCATAATGCTCATCATATGTTATTAAAGAGGTGATGAAATGTCACAATGGTTTGGTATTTTATTGTATGGCAATTTCGTTATTACATTGATTGCTTATATGTATCTTTATAAACGGCGTAAATTGATTGGATTTCATCTGGGAATGAACATTGCTATGATTACTGGAGGAGGATTGGCTTTTGTCACAGGTGTCATTTTAATTAGCCAATACCCATTACATTACATGGAGATTACCGTTGTAGCAACATTAATTGGTATGATCATTGGTAGTTTATTTGGAGGTTTGTTCGATTATCAAACCCTTTTAACCGGTTATATTAATGGACTATTAATGGGAATCATGGCTCCAATGATCGGAGCTGCTGCCTCAGATAGCATTATTTTTATACTATTTCTCGAATTATTTATAATCGGATCATTTGCTATGTTACTGTTGTCCTCAAAATATGCTTAATGAATTGGGGAGGTTTGCAATTGAAGTTTTTTTTGCTCATTATTCTTATTACTAATAGTTTGATTGGTTTCATAAGTTTTCGATTTCTTAACAAATCAAGGCTATTATTCAGTGATCGATTCGGTTTTATTGTAGCGTTTACAGGCAGTGCCGCCTTAGGACTTGTGACCGCCCTTAATCTCTTTTTATTATTTCCTGCTAACTTCGTAGTTATGAGTGTGATAAATATGTTTATTGGAATAGCTATTGGAATGGCATTTGGTGCGATGCTCAATACGCAATCGTTCATAGCTGGTTTTTTTCAGGGGGGAGTTGGAGGGATAATGGGAACAATGATTGGGGCAGTAGCCTTAGATCCTTCTATATGTGGACTTCCATACTCATCGTTAAATGAACAAAATATTCTTTTGTTTTTTGGAATACTTAGCTTTGTCCTTGTGACAATTACTTTCAAAATATTATGTTTTTCTTTAAGGGTATAGATGCAATATAAGTTGAAGTGTTGTTTAAGATATCTACATGAAGGGTGTGGCACTGATTAGTATTTAGGTCCCGACTTGGTTTTCAATAATTGTTCTAGTTCATATGGACCCTACTTAATTAATTGAAATGCTTAGATTGGATGATGGAGAAGAAAAAATATGCATTCAATAAGAGAAGACTTCATTTCAAATACAAAAAAAGAAGTGTTAGTTCATTAGTGATATGATAAGGTTTGTTTACCCAGTGCTTCCTAATAATGGATGAAGATTTCTTTGTTTACCTTTTGTGCTTTTTACCGCTTAAAGGGTCATTTATATAAACATAATCACCCTCAAAACCAACGAGTGCTACAGCATGGAAATATAGTGGAGTTACGATTTCTTTGCTATCGCATCTCCAGGACTCCCATCTATCGGGTGTTTTATAATCTCCTGTAGTCGCAACCACTATAGGTTTTTTCATTTGTACTTGATTTAGTACATCATTGAAGGATTCTCCTGTTAGATTCATTGTGCGATGTGGTAGATATTGTTTTATTAAATCTTGAAATGGTTCAACATAGATTGCACATCCCTTAGTTTTTCCAGTAATATCTCCAACAAATCCTTTATTAGGATCACCCCAACGGACAATATCTCCCTCCTTATTCGTAAAAAGTGGTTCGTTATCTTTTTTGATTTTGTCAGCTAATTGCATTTTATCAACTTTTATTCCAGCAAACTGTAGAAACATAGCTAAGCTTGTAACTTCACAGCCGTATTTAAGTTCAGGGTTTTGTGATATTAATGGTACATCCAGAATGATTTTTTGGATTTTGAAACAGCTTAAATTGGCTGTGTATGTTGCTGTTCAATATTCTTAATCTCCACACTAGATGTAGGCTGTTTATCCAGTGGTTGCTTCTCTGAACAACCAAATAAAAGTGTAAAAAGGAGCATTCATGTTAGAAGCTTTGATTAAGTCCGTATAATTGTGTAAAAAAAGAGAGTCATTTTATCCGCTCTTGGAAACAATGGTTTCTACCCGAAATAACATTAAAAAGAGGAATAAAATGAATCAGTTAAAGTTTAGTTTTACCTTGATGACGATCTTTTAAAAGTATCCATTTTGAATTCTAATCTTGATACCGTGATTAAATCAGCGGTTGTGTTGATCTTAAATGAGTCTATAGAGAAAGAGAGAGATAACTATCTACAAGTATCATCTTATGAGCGCTCTACCGAGTGTCAGGATTATCGGAATGGCTATTATGAACGTGACTTTACGATGAGTATTGGCAAGATTAAATTGAAGGTACCCATAACACGTAATGGAGACTTTTTCCCTTCTGTTTTTGAAAAATATGACCGGTGTAATCAAGCACTCGTTCTTTCCATGTTGGAGGTATGTTTTTAATACAATAAACTATGGGTGAGCTACTCTCATTTATATTTCTTTGGTTCGTGCTACAACATAATGTTTTTTGAATATTCTGTTTATTTGCATGGCGTTAGTCCCTTTGGTACACTATCCAGAAGTACTTTTCAGTTTAGTTACTGGGATTTATTATAGCATTGCATAAATTAGATGTATGACCTTTACATAAATCATGTATCAGTACTTGTAAGCAGTGTGGAGCTCTCGAAACATAAAAATGGGGAGCAGGAAAATTTTCTCGAAAATATTTTAGAGTTGTACAAAAACATTACAATTAACAATTTGCTGTGTTACTAATAATGAAAAATCATTCGTTCCCTCATGCTGCAAGATTTGCGTGAGGGGCTTGTATTTTATCTGGGATTTTCTTTGAAGATTATCTATTAGTAATAAAATAAGGAGGAAAAAATGAATAATTATAAATTGACCATTCAATATGATGGCGGGCGCTACCAGGGATGGCAACGACTCGGTGATAGTGAAAATACGATTCAGGGGAAAATAGAAAATGTATTAACGGAAATGGTAGGGGAACCGATTGAAATCATTGGATGCAGCAGAACGGATTCCGGTGTACATGCGCTTTCTCAAATAGCCAATTTTAAGATGAATTTAAATATGACTGAATCTGATGTCATGAACTATTTGAATAGATATTTACCACGAGATATCAGTATTGTGGAGGTTACATTGGTTCCTGAACGTTTTCATGCCCGTTATAATGTGAAGGATAAGACCTACTTGTATAAGATCTGGAACGAACCATATACAAATCCATTCATGCGAAAGTACAGTATGCATGTTGAGGAAAACCTCAATATACCAAGCATGATAGAAGGTAGTCAATACTTTATAGGCAGCCACGATTTTACGGCTTATTCAAATGCAAAGTCAAAGAAGAAATCCATGGTGCGTGAAATATATTCTATTGATATAGAAGAAATTGCAGGCTTCATCGAAGTTAGAGTGCGAGGTAACGGTTTCCTTTATAATATGGTTAGAAAGATTGTCGGCACGTTAATAGAAGTTGGGCTGGATGAAATAGATGCTAAGAATATACCAAGTATTATAGAATCGAAAGAAAGAATCCAAACGGGTCGTATGGCAGACCCAGCTGGGTTGTACTTGGAAACTGTAGAGTTTTAAAACAGACCAACGACAAGATTAAACTCAAAAAACCAACTGAAATTGAAGTTGGTTTTTTTTGAGTTATTTATTCATTTACTCTCTTCAATTGGAGATTATATCTCAAAGTTTCTTCGTCTGAATATAGTTTATATCCAAGACTATCACTGTAGCTAAGAAATACTTTATTCGGTAAATGCTTTTTGGATTCACTTGATATTAATATAGGCACTCCATCGATTATGAATTTCTCATCTTCTTCTGTTTGATTATCAATTTTCAGTTCGTGTTCCACATAAATAGAACAGCTTCTAAGGTAGATGGCTTCGATTCGTATACCTTCGTTCTCTTTATAATCCACTTTTCTTAATTGTTCTACTGCTTCCTTTTTAAGCTCAATATGCATTTAACAACACTCCAGTTAAAAATTATTTATCATGAATATCAATACAAAGAAAATTATAAACGACTGGTTAAACATTCTATTCATTCATATACCCAATTGTTTATAAACTAATGTGTCCATTAAATGTTAAATGAAGAGATATCTTATGTAAAAGCTGCCTAGATAAAATCCCCCTAGTTACCCATTAAAAAAAGGGCTAAAGAGTAAGTGGCAAAATAGTAGAGGCTGACAATTCTACTCTTTGGAGGATGTTAGCCTTCTACCTTCAGAATGAAAGGGGTTCATATACTTTAAAATATGAAAGAGCTATGTGTTATATGATAAAAGTAATGCTATAATAGGGTACTCAAGTAGATTGGGTAGCCTTTTACCTACATTGAAAGGGAATTATCCGAAACTTCTTCCTTTGTTTAATTCGGAAACACTATCGGAGGTGTGTTAATATGAATAAAAAATGGACTATTGAAAATATCCGTGACTATGTCACGAAGAATTCCGATAGTGAATTACTTTCTACTGAATATCTTGGGTACTCTCAAAAACTACAGTTTAAATGTTCATGCGGAAATATCTTTGAAAAATCTTTCACTAAATTTAAAGGGAGCAATCAGAGAAGTTGTTCAGATTGTTCAGCTCCTAAACCTTCACGTTGAATTTTAGGGAATAAATCACTAAGGAATATTCAAATCCTGCCGTAACCAAATCGGAAAAGTCGTTCAACATGCTGAGAAATCAGTAGTTGAGCGACTTTTTTTATTAATTATGACTGTTGAACATACAAGCCTCTCATTCGAAATCTTGTAGAATTCAGGCCATTATAGGGCTGCCAATTCGAGGCCTTTTGAATGTACAATCATAAATTTTATCCAGGCTGGCAGTATTTTTATGAACACTTGCTAATACAATATTAAAGGTATTTTATTTATGCATGATATTGGGGGCATAGTATGAATTGGAATGAAAACTCACAAGGTTCAAATATGGGAACAGCTACAGGAATGTTTGTTGCACGGTCTTTAGATGAAATTCGCTTTTGGTCTAGAATTATGAAGGAACACTCTTTATTTCTTAGATTGGGTTTTAGATGTGACGATACACAGTTAATTGAAGAAGCAAATCAGTATTATCAATTGTTTGAAAAAGTTGAGCAACAATCACATTCTTTTACAAATCAAACCGATCCAGAACAAATTAAAAGGTTTAATTCGGAAGTTCAACAGGCTGCGACAGGTATATTTGCCTTTAAGAGGAAAGTGTTAGGACTGATACTAACCGGTCAATTACCAGGAGCAAACAATTTCCCGCTTTTAGTGGACCATACAAGTCGAGAAGCAAATTATTTTAGAAAACGGTTAATTGAATTAAATGAAGGGAAGTTGAAACCACTTCCTGATGCAATAATCAAAGAGAATGTTTTTTTCTTAAGAATTATGGCCGATCATGCCAAATTCATTGGACATCTCCTTGATCCATCGGAAAGAAAGCTTGTGGATATGGCAAGGGAGTTTAGCAATGATTTTGATCAATTGTTGTTTCAGGCTACAGACTTAGAGTCTATGAAACCACAATCAAAGACCGGTCCTCTTTTAGATCAGTTTCTTGATCAGAATAGGGTATCTGTAGTTTCGCTTCGAGATTTCAAGAAAACAGCTCGGGATCTAATTGAGGAATGTAAAATTAAGAGCATTATCCATCCTTTATTAGCAGACCATGTTTTCCGTGAAGCTGAAAGATTTCTTGAAATTATTGACATGTTCGAAGCACATCTTACAAAGTAATTAACTGCGAAAAGATTGATGAAGCAAGTGCTATAGTGTTACAGGTCAATGCGCTGGATCAAACATTGATTATTAATAATACAGTATGTTAACTAAAGGAACCATCTTTGAATTATCTAAATCAAAAAGCAAAAATCTTAAATCCAATTAATTTAAAATAAAATTAGTTTGACACGTAGGGCTAGGGCTTCATATTAAAAAGGGATAGTCTCTCAACTTTGAGAGGCTATCCCTTTTTTTGCATAATTAAGATTTTTATTGAAGTCTATTAGCTTGGTCGGGCATTCAAAAATATTACATGCCTTTTGGTCGAACTTTCAGGTATCGTTGAAAGTAGATGTAGGGAAACCAATGTATAGATTGCCATCAAAGTGTAATCATTCATTGCTACTACTATAGTAAATCAGATTTATCTGGATAGATATAGGAAATAAATTGGTTGAGATGTGGGCATTTATAAGGAAGTATTATGTTTAATTCCATCATAGTTAAAGGGTGCCCGACAAGGACACCCACATAAACCCTTAAGAGGGCATACCTATAATAGCTTTCGGTTCTAGGAATTCCTCAATTCCATAATCACCCCATTCACGACCGATTCCTGACTGTTTGAAACCGCCGAATGGAGCAGAGAAGTCTGTTTTTGGATTGTTGACCGTGATTTGGCCGGCCCGAATGTTTGAAGCCACTTTGAACAATTCATCTGGATTTTGACCGAATACATACCCGGCTAAACCATATTTTGTGTCATTGGCTATTTCGATGGCTTCATCGATGGTTTCATAAGTCAGTATGGACATGACAGGTCCAAAGATTTCTTCTTGGGCAATGGTCATGTCGTTTTTTACATTAGTGAAAACGGTGATTTGTGAGAAATATCCTTTATCAAGTCCTTCTGGTTTTCCTGGCCCACCAGCGACAAGAGTGGCTCCTTCTTCTGTACCTTTATTTATATAAGACTGAACAGTTTCCCATTGCTCTTTAGAAACTTGTGGTCCCATGAAGGTATTTTTATCTTGTGGATCGCCTACGGAAAAATCAGGAAGTGCTTCTTTGACGGCTTCAATGAATTCATCATGCATCGATTTTGGAATGATGGTCCGTGTTGCCGCTGTACAAACTTGTCCGGTATTCATCGCAACATTTAAAATGGCTGTTCGTGCCGCATCTTTAACATTTGCGTCTTTTAAAACAACTAACGGAGATTTCCCTCCAAGTTCAAGTGATACTTTCTTTATATCTTGAGCCGCATTTTCCATGATTTTCGCACCCACGGGACCAGAACCGGTGAAGGAAACGAAATCAATACCTGGATGAGAACTGATGGCGTCCCCAATGGTTGAGCCGGCCCCATTTACTAAATTGAATACCCCTTTAGGTAATCCGGCTTTATCAAAAATCTCTGCTAGGATGATTGCCGCAAATGGTGTCATGGCGGCAGGTTTTAGTACGACCGTGCTACCTGCAGCAAATGCACTTGCTAGTTTGGTAGAGGGTTGATTTGTCGGGAAATTCCAGGGGGTAATAAGACCGGCAACGCCAATTGCTTCTTTTTTGATTAAGGTGTTTCCTCTTTGTTCAGTAAACTCGAAGGTTTTAAGGAGTTCAGCCGCTTTTTTAAAATGCTGTAAGCCCATCTCGTACTGAATCTGTTCACTACGAGTAATAGGAGAACCTAACTCTTCGGTTATAACTTTAACAAGATCATCTTTCCGGTTTTCATATTCTTTAGCAATATTCTCTAAAAGTTTAATTCTGTCTTCTATATCCATTCTAGAGAAGGAGGGGAAGGCAGCACGTGCTGCTTCAACTGCACGATCGACATCCTCTTTAGAACCAGCACTAATTTTCCCGATGACTTTTTCTGTAGCTGGGTTAATAACTTCAATCGTTTCTGTACTTGTGGAATCCACCCATTCACCATTAATATATTGTTGTATATAGTTATGCATTATTCCAGCTCCTTTTCTTCATTTATATTAGGTTTTTTCCCTGTATAATGAAGAGTAAACGTTATAATTACTTGTAACTGGATAGGATAGTTGAAAATGGGTTTAGGTACCAATTAATCTTAAATGATGTATCATATGGAAATTTAAATTTAAAATTCATAAACCTAAAATTATGTTTTCAAGCGGTGATAGGCAAGGTTTGATAGTTTTACTGCTTCCAATAAAATAGGGGGTGTGAAATACAAAAAAGACCTCAAAAAATTGAGGTCATTTCATAATTTCCCTTATATTAGTAGGGATCATCACTACTTCGGTTTTTAAATCGACCGGCCTAAATGTTTCATCGATACATTCTTTCCAATACTCTACATGTTTTTTATCTATCCAGTGATCTGAATCGTTCACTTCGAGACCATTATCACCTTGGACAGAGTACCAATATAGATATTCCTCACCATTTAGAATCTCTCTAAATATCGTTTCTACATACATCTTTTCACCTTCAAGCGTTATCAGCACATCATTCATATTTTCATTAAGAAACGTTAACCATTCATCTACTTGTTCTGATTTTCCTTCCTTCACTCTAAATCTTGTAAGTTCTACATTCATGCATATCCTCCATAAAATTTGATAACTTATCTACGTTACATATTTTATATAGTTTTGAAATAAATAACAATGTTCAGTTCTACAGTGTATGATTATATATAAGGAACGATAGTATCTATCCATATAGTGTGATTTGAAGTTTTAACCGATTCCTTTCATTTTAATAATATAATAATACGTAGTTTCGTTTTAAATGTATCTTTATAGAACCTATAAGCACTCTTATTCAAATATTAATCTAATTAAGATATGATTATAGTAAAATTACTGTATACCTGTATAAATTAAGAAAAGAAACTATTTTAATGATAAGGAGAGCTAAAATGCGTCGTTCACCTATAGATTATTTACGCATAGCAGGAATCTTGGATGGTATTTCATTACTGACGTTATTACTTATTGCTATGCCACTAAAATATTTTGCTGATTTACCGCTTGCAGTGACGATTAATGGTAGTATACACGGGGGTATTTTCCTCTTGTATATTGGAAGCATTCTATATGCAGCTATTCGCATCCAGTGGTCGATTAGTTGGTCACTTGCCGCTGTATTTGTCGCTTTTATTCCATTTGGGAATTTTATCTTTGACGTTTATTTAAAAAAAGTGAAAGATCGCTACCCTGTTAAGCCTTTCCGAATGTCATGGATTATCTATAGCATTATATTCTTTTCATTTATAGACTTATTTGCTCAGCTTCCGGTCATGAGTACATTTGCGAAGTCAGTAGGGGCGAGTGCATTTATTGCAGGCATTGTGGTCGGTTTATATTCTTTTACGAACTCATTTGGCAATATCACATCGGGAATATTAACGGATAAAATTGGTCCACTCTCGATGATGTTATTTGGACTGGCCGCTACGAGTGCATCATTATTTTCTTATCATTTCGTTGATGACCCTCTGACTTTGCTTATTGTTCGATCTCTACACGGCTTTTTTGGTGGCCTAATTGTACCCGCTGCATTTACGCTCCTAGCGAATACAACTGCGCATGATAAACAGGGGAGTAAGAGTGCGGTAACTGGATCATTCGTGGGGATTGCTGCCATTATAGGACCAGCTTTCAGTGGAATAATGGCGAGTAAAACATCCGTTCCGAATGTCTTCACCGTAATAGGCGCACTCGGTGTCTTATTACTTGTTTGCTCTTTTTTATTACGTCAAGTACACGTCAAGAAGCAAGAGAGAGAAGCGTCGCATGTCTCATTCAAGTGGAACCGGGATGTACAAAAAGCATTTATGGGTGCGTTCTTTTTGATGTTTTCCCAAGGGGCATTGGCTTATTTGCTGCCTTTGCATGTAGAAGCACTTGGCTATAGTTCCCGGATGTCCGGTACACTAATGAGCATGTTTGGAATTGTAGCGGTTTTCCTATTTATTTTACCGACAAATCGAGTGTTTAACCGGGTAGATCCTGTGTATACAATGCTTATTGGTGTGGCTGTTTTAGCCATTAGCCAAATGCTGATTGGGCAAATGACGACGACGTTGACATTATATCTTGTAATGATTCTATACGGGATTGGATTCTCAAGTTTATTCCCGTCTATTAATACACTCTTGATACAATCCACGACGCCTGAAACACGTGGACAGGCTTATGGATATTTTTATGCATTTTTCTCTATCGGTGTGGTTGTCGGTTCATCGGTTCTTGGTTTTTTACGGATTGGTATCGCTGGAGGGTTTATGCTCACGGGTGTAGTGCTCACAGGATTTTTTATAGTTGTCCTTTTCGATATTCGAAAAAGGGTAAAGAGCAAGAAAATTTCTGATTTTAGTATGAAATGATTAATGAAAAAGGAATGCAGGATTGTTTTACGTACTTTAGCTTATGCCTTTTTTCTATTGATGCTTCTAGACTTGTTCATTTTTTCGTGTAAATCTGATAAACTTGTAGCACTTATAGATTGAAAGGTGTAGGTATTATGATTAAGGAATTTAGGGAGTTTATTGCTAAAGGCAACGTACTGGATCTGGCTATTGCAGTAGTGATGGGGGCGGCATTTGGAAAAATCGTTTCGTCACTAGTTGAAAATATTATCATGCCGATTGTTGGGATTTTACTAGGGGGAATCAATCTTTCTTCACTGTCCATAACGGTGGGAAGTGCGGTCATTCAATATGGATCGTTTATTCAAGCCGTGATTGATTTCTTGATTATTGCGTTTGCTATTTTCATATTTATGAAGTTGGCAAATTCTATTTTTAGAAAAAAAGAGCAAGAAGAGGTCGTGGTGGAAGCACCAGCAACTGAACAATATTTAAAGGATATCCGTGACCTTTTGCAAAAAAATGTACGCGAGGATGACAGGAGATGAATCTCTTCATTTTCTGAGCACGGTAAGGTTATATAGAAAATAAATAGAATGATAAAGAACATGTCTGGAACAGTCTCGTTCCAGACATGTTCTTTATTTGTGTTCATAGAGGTTTCGGGTTTAAGAAATTATAGACCTTCAATCTTCTGGTCTGATTATTAAGCATCAGGAATAATCGTTACGGCGATTGCCCGAACGGGAGCATCTATTCCATCGCTTACAACCTGATAGTATTTAGTTATTAATTCATTTAATTCATTTTGAAATAGCGTAAAGTTTTCCTCATCCATCTTTAATTCTACTAAAGAAAAGGTAGCGCCATCCTCTAGTTGTTTTTTTTCTTCTAGTTTTTTAAGATAACTTTGATATTGAGTCAGCAATGATAATTGATAATAGGAAAAATAATCAAGCTTCTTCTCACTAGAAACATTTTTCCATTCTTCCACACTAAGTCTGGCCTCGATTTCATTGAGCGCATAATATTTTTCGGAAACGGATTTAACCTTCTTTTCTTTAATCACTCGGATAACATCAGAATCTAGCATGGTCTGTATATGTCTATATAGGGTCGCTTGTGGAACGTTTTTAATGATCTTGACCATTTCCAATGGGGTTAATCCATTGTCTTTATTCCTCATCAACACCTGTGCAATTTTCATTCTTACGGGATGCATTAAAACGTCTACTTTATCAATCATTATATTCTCCTTGTATATTAACTTATGAATTATCTAATTCTTATTATAAATAATGAGAATGAGTATTGCAATTTATTCCTTTTGAGGTTAGCATTGTCATTATCATTAACGATAATGAGATTGGAAAATTGAAAGGAGTGTTGGAAATGAAATTGCATTATGGATTAGATGATTTTAAAGAGATTGATATCATGGCCATTCTGCCCATCATATTACCGGTTATCGCAATAGGTATCCTATTAGTTTCGATTGCATTACTTGATTTATATAAACATAGAAAGACAAGAGAGAACGTACTCATTTGGACATTGATTATTTTGTTTGTTAATACATTTGGACCCATTTTGTACTTTGTATTAGGACGAAAGGATATGGAGAAACCATGAAATTAGAAATCAAGAATGTGACGAAAGCATTTAAAGGAAAAATCGCTGTAAATCATTTTTCGATGGAATTGCAATCGGGGGAATGTGTCGGGTTAATCGGGCCTAATGGTGCTGGTAAATCAACTTTGATTAAAGTGATTTCTGATATTATCGATCCAAATAAAGGTGAAGTCTTGTTGAATGGTATAAAAATATCAAAAATGAAAAAGAAGATTGGTTACTTACCACAGTACCCTAACTTTTTTAATTGGATGTCAGCGAATGAGACCCTTACGTTTATGGGAAAACTTTCAGGTTTGAATAAAAAAGAATTATCACATGCGATACCGGATATTTTGGGGAAAGTCGGCCTAATTGGCGAAGGAAACTCAAAGGTTGGTACATTCTCAGGAGGAATGAAACAACGACTTGGGATCGCACAAGCATTACTGCACAAGCCTTCGCTTATTGTCATGGATGAACCGGTATCCGCATTAGATCCGATCGGCCGAAGAGAAGTGTTAAACCTGATTGAGGAAATCAAAAAGGAGACAACAATTTTATTATCAACCCATATTTTGAGTGACGCGGAAGAAATATGCGAACGATTTGTCATTATAAAAAATGGCACAAAAATTGAAGATACGACAAATACCGAATTAATAAACCGCCACAGTGAAAATAAGGTCTATATCGAAATTGCAGCAAAAGATCAAATGTGGATTGATGTTGTAAAGAAATTACCCTATGTGAATGGAGTAGAGGTCATCGGACATAAAGTGAAAATAAACGTTGAAAATATAGAGGAAAACAAAAAGATGATACTGGAGAATGCAATCGCGCATGATGTGGACATCGTTAAATTCGAAATCCATCATGATACATTAGAAGAAATCTTCTTGAAACTGGTGGTACAGAAATGAATAACTTTCTTGTATTGGTAAAAAAGGAATTTGTTCAAATGATCCGCGAGTATAAAGTGGTTTGGCTACCGATTGTCTTTATTTTCCTTGGAGCTACACAGCCGGTGATCACTTATTACTTGCCATCCATTTTGGAAGCAATTGGAGGTGGTCAGGGAATTACCATTGACCCGAACCTGACCAATCAAAAAGGAGGGGAAGTATTAGCTAGTACGTTAGGATCTCAATTTGATCAACTTGGGCTTATGGTACTTGTCATTTCAATGATGGGAATTATTCAATCAGACAAGGAAAATGGGATGCTATCCTTTATTTTAACACGGCCTGTGTCTGTTATTTCATATATCACTGGAAAGCTTGCTTCCTATTATCTGATAGCGGCTTTTAGTGTAGCCATTGGATACCTCACTTCATTTTTATACGTGAATTTTCTGTTTACAGATGTTCCATTTTCACAGATGATAAGTGGATTATTATTTTACCTTGTTTGGATTCTTTTCATTGTTGCCTTTACCACCATGATTAGTACAATTTTTTCGAGTCAAGGGATAATTGCATTGATTTCTATTGTAGTCCTAATAGGTTGTAGATTGATCGTCGGTTTGAGTCCACTAATCGACCAGTTTAATCCTGCTAGTATGAGTATACATGCCATGGAAACGCTAATCGTGGAATCAGTAAATTCTAACTTGCTAGGAAATCTGCTTGTTACTCTACTTTGGATTTTCCTGATACTCTTTGTCATGATTTATTGGATTGACAAAAAAAAGTTTAATCATGAATAAATACGGTATAATCTGCAATGAAGATTGACTAATAATGAAAGGTTCTTAAAGTAACATCCTATATACGTTCTATCTCTGTTTTTTTAATACCTAATACTCTGGGAGTTGTTTTCCTGGAGTTTTTTAATTTGTTCTTTTTTGAAATAAAAAAAATTATTTTTAATAGTACTATGGAATTATTCAGGTGTATAGATAGGATCAAAGTCAGAAGGGTGAAGAAGTAACGGATAGCTCATACCAAGAATCATTTATGAGAACGGGGTCATTCAGGATTTAAACGTTCAGGAAAAACTACCTATTAAAATGGGTGATGTTTTCCATATCTCAACATTTCATAATGTTAGGTAATCTAACAAGTATATTGTGTAATTGAAAAACAAATGATACAATTTAGAAAATTCCGAAATGTGAAACTGGTATTCCAAATTTCGGAATTACATTAATTGGCTTACAAACTATCAATCTATGAGAAGCGTAATGGAATTATCGTTGAAATGGAGGAATAATCATGCATACAGTTGATTTGAATTGTGATTTAGGAGAAAGCTTTGGAGCTTATCGAATGGGAAATGATGAAGAAATTTTAAATTACGTTACTTCAGTGAATGTTGCGTGCGGTTTTCATGCTGGTGACCCATCAGTTATGAGAAAAACAGTTCAGCTAGCTTTAGAAAAAGATGTGAAAATTGGTGCCCATCCTGGTTTACAAGATTTAATGGGATTTGGGCGACGGAATATTAATATTTCCCCCCAGGAAGCTTATGATATTGTGGTGTATCAAATAGGTGCATTGAATGGTTTCTTACAATCCGAAGGAGGCCGGATGCAACATGTCAAACCACACGGGGCACTCTATAATATGGCGGCTCAAAACAAAAATTTGTCACTTGCCATTGCAGAAGCCGTATATAAAATTAATCCCGAATTTATATTATTCGGTTTGTCGGGAAGTGAATTGATTCGCGCTGGTCAATCTATTGGTTTACAGACTGCTAGTGAAGTGTTTGCCGATCGTACGTATCAAGATGATGGCTCATTGACATCTCGAAGGGAAAAGAATGCATTAATTGAAAGCGACGATGAAGCTGTAGCTCAAGTGATTAAAATGGTTAAGGAAGGAAAGGTCTTGTCCCAGCAAGGAACGGAAGTAGCAATAAAGGCAGATACGATTTGTATACATGGAGATGGAACTCACGCATTAAGTTTTGCGAGTCATGTTAAAAAATCGTTGAAGTTGTCTGAAATTACAGTTAGTTCGTTCGCTTAATAACAAACATCTAGGAGGTAGATTCTATTGGAGCCAATCAAAAATACATCGGTACATAAAATTCCAAATAAGCCAAAGACCAATAAGACTTTATTGTTGGGTGCAGCATTTCTTATGGCAACGTCAGCTATTGGACCAGGATTTTTAATGCAAACAACGGTTTATACTCAAAGTCTGGCAGCAAGTTTTGGATTCGTGATTCTTATTTCTGTTATTCTCGATATTTTTGCTCAAACTAATGTGTGGCGAATTATTGCTGTATCTGAAAAAAGAGGACAAGAGATTGCTAACATGGTTCTTCCTGGGCTAGGTTACGTTTTAGCGGCTCTCATCGTTCTGGGAGGTCTTGCATTTAATATAGGGAATATCGCTGGAGCTGGACTTGGTTTAAACGCGATGACAGGGATGTCTCCAACAACTGGAGCAGCCATTAGCGCTGTCATTGCTGTTTTAATTTTTGTGGTGAAAGAAGCAGGAAAAGCCATGGACCGATTTACACAGATTGCTGGCTTTGTAATGATCTGTTTGATGGTTTACGTAGCATGGACAACCTCTCCTCCAGTAGGGGAAGCGGTAGTGAAGACATTTGCTCCCGATAAGATAGATATTATTGCAATCGTTACGTTAGTTGGGGGATCTGTGGGTGGTTATATTACATTTGCAGGTGGACATCGTCTATTAGATGCGGGAGTCAAAGGTGTCGGTGCCCTTCCAGAAGTTACGAAAAGTTCCGTAGTAGGCATTTTAATTACCACCGTTATGAGAATTGCTTTATTTCTAGCTGTCTTGGGCGTTGTTTCAAAAGGTTTACAAATTGATTCTGAAAACCCCGCAGCATCCGTATTTCAACTTGCCGCTGGAAATGCTGGCTATAAAATTTTTGGTGTTGTTATGTGGGGAGCTGCCATAACATCAGTAGTAGGTGCTGCTTATACCTCCGTTTCATTTATCAGAACATTCAGCCAAAGGATAGAGAAAAAAGCGAATTGGATTATTATTGGCTTTATCCTTCTTTCCACCATTTGCTTTTTATTAATAGGTAAACCGGTTAAAGTACTCCTTGTGGTAGGGGCAATTAACGGCCTCATTTTACCGATAGCTCTTGGAACACTATTAATCGCCGCTTATAGGAAGAATATTGTAGGTGACTATAAACATCCATTGTGGCTAACGATTTCCGGTGTGTTCGTTGTCGTTGTTATGGCATTAATGGGTGGGTATACATTAATTACCCAACTACCATCACTATTTTAATAGCATTCAATAAAAGAGCAAAATCCAATTACATAGGAGATGTCTAATATGATTGATTTTTCCAAAGCGAGCCCTGCAGAGTTACGCTCCATGATCCGTAATAATGAATGGACCAAACCGACTGCTGGGATGGCAAATGGTTATGCCCAAGCAAACCTAGCTATCTTAAAAAAGGAGCATGCATTCGATTTTTTGTTATTTTGTCAACGTAACCCTAAGTCTTGTCCATTACTGGATGTAACTGAAATAGGTTCTCCTGTTCCTAAGTTCGCTGCTCAAGCAGGAGATATCCGGACAGATATCCCTAAATATCGCATTTATAAATACGGTGAATGGGTAGAAGAAGTGACGGATATTTCGGATTATTGGGAAGATGATATGGTGGGATTCCTAATCGGTTGCAGCTTCACTTTCGAACATGCTTTGTTGAACAATGATATTTCGATTCGTCATATTGAGGAAGACTGCAATGTTCCTATGTATAAAACGAACATTCCTTGTATAGAAGCAGGGATTTTCCATGGGGAAATGGTAGTAAGCATGCGTCCGATTCCTCAAAAGGATGTCGTTCGAGCTGCTCAGGTTACCTCACGATTTCCTGCCGTACATGGTGGACCAATCCATATTGGAAACCCAGAGGCGATTGGCATCGCCTCTATTGATCAACCGGATTTTGGCGATGTGGTAACCATTCATGAAGGGGAAGTTCCGGTTTTCTGGGCATGTGGCGTGACGCCTCAATCCATCGCGATGGAAACAAAACCAGCCATTATGATTACGCATGCACCAGGACATATGTTCATAACAGATATCCGGGATGAAAAGTTGGGTGTTTTATAATAAAAGGAAAGAGATGAGTTCTATGCCGGAAAAGCTTTCAAGTAATACAAATGTTGTACTATCTCCATTAGGCGATTCCGCAATCGTGATTACATTTGGAAATGAAATGAAGGGTAACGTTCATAAAAAAATAAAAATATTCAAGGACATGCTTGAAGAAGAACCATTTATAGGTTTCATAGAATGTGTACCGGCTTTTACAAACTTGACGGTCTATTATGATGCGTTGATGATTTATAACGAACAAAAGCAAAAAATTAAAGAGGCAAGCATTTCCCCATATGAATTCGTCCAGACAATCATCGAAGCAAAATTACAGCAGGTGAAGAAGGATAAAGCCCTGGACCAACGGACGATCAGTCTGCCTGTTTGTTATGGAGGGGAATTTGGACCGGATCTGGAGCATGTTGCTCGCTTCAATCATTTAACCACAGATGAAGTCATTCATATCCATTCCAGTGGAGAATACTTAGCCTATATGATTGGTTTTGCACCTGGTTTTCCATTTTTGGGTGGGCTTTCTGAAAAAATCGCAACGCCTAGAAGGCGGTCACCTAGGATGAACATACCAAAAGGTGCCGTTGGAATTGCAGGAATGCAAACGGGTGTATATCCCATCTCAACACCTGGAGGATGGCAATTAATTGGCCAAACACCATCTACATTATTTCTACCTAATGAATCACCGCCGAGCTTAATACAAGCAGGAGATAAGGTGAAATTCATTCCCATTTCTTCTGTGGAGTATAAAGAAATTGCTCGTAAGGAGGAGTTGAAATGAGTATGCGTGTCATGAAACCAGGATTGTTAACAAGCATCCAGGACCTTGGAAGAAAAGGGTTTCAGCAGCACGGAGTGATCGTAAGCGGAGCTATGGATCCTTACTCTCTTCGCATTGCCAATATGTTGGTTGGCAATGAAGAAGGAGAGGCCGCCCTGGAAATCACCTTATTGGGACCGACTCTTATAATAGAAAAAGATTGTTTAATTGCAATAACGGGTGGCAATTTATCACCGACCATTAATGGAGAAGCCGTGCCGATGTGGAGACCTATTTTTGTGAAAAAAGGAGTGGTTCTTGCATTCTCGGGATGTCGATCAGGCTGTCGCGCATATTTGTCTGTTGCGGGTGGATACTCCATTCCCTCCATCATGAATAGTAAAAGTACATATTTAAGGGCAGGAATGGGCGGATATAAGGGAAGGGCCTTACAAGTGGATGATGTGCTAGATTTTAATGAAGCTTCTCCTCATCATGCGAAGTACGGGGTAAACGTATTCTCAACAGTCAAATGGTTTGTTAACGCAAAGGATTTTATGCCCGAAAATAAGCCGGTTATCCGAGTTACAAATGGAAGCCAATACGGATTTTTTACGGAGTCCAGTAAAGTTCAATTCGAACAAGGGTCATTTAAAGTATCCAACCAGTCTGACAGGATGGGGTATCGAATTTCAGGGCCTTCGCTTGAATTAAAAGAAAAGCGGGAGCTGTTGTCAGAGGCGGTAACAAATGGTTCGATTCAAGTTCCACCGGATGGCAATCCTATCATCTTATTAGCGGATAGCCAAACAACCGGGGGATACCCTAAAATTGCTCAAGTCATTACGGCTGATATCCCATTTATCGGACAAGTCAAACCAGGGGATTCCATCCAATTTGCTAAGGTTACTTTAAGAGATGCGGAACAGTCATATCTTAAAAAGGAACAACTTCTAAAAGAATTGAAGACTTCGATTGCATTAGCCCTGAAGGGGTTTAAATGAAGCATTAAAATAGGTAGGGTTCAATTTCCATAAACGCCTTACTTAAGACATTCTTTCGGGAATGGGGCTCTACTTATTTTTTCCATAACTTATAATGAAATATGGGAGAGGTGAACAAAGCTCTTCCAATAAATAAATGGATACTTAAAATAAGAATGGGGACATTGTATGCAAGCTCATAATAAAACGGTAGTCAAATCCATGCAAATTCTTACCCTTTTCCTGAATCATCCCAAACTGTCATTTAACGAAATGATGGATTATTCCAACCTACCGAAAACTTCATTGCATCGTATGGTTGTGTCATTAGAAGAAATGGGATTTTTAACAAAAGATGATGATGGCTATTATTCATTAGGCCTTATTTTCTTACAGCTTGGTCAACTAGTAAGTGAACGTTTAGATATTAGGAAAATCGCCTACCCCATTATGAAAGAACTTCGGGATGACGTTGAAGAGGCTGTGAATCTCATTATCAGGGATGCAGACGAAGCGATGTATATAGAAAAAGTTGATACGAAGCAGCCTGTACGCCTTTATACCTCCATTGGTAGGCGCTCACCACTTTATGCAGGGGATTCTAGAATCATCCTTGCCTATTTACCTGAAGAAGAGCGGGAAGCGTATATAGAAAAGGTAGAATTAAAGTCAATGGCGATAGGAACGATCAATGATAAAACAATCCTTCGTCAGGTTTTGGATGAGGCGAAGAAAAACGGGTATACGATCACTTCTTCTGAACTTGAAAATTATACAAAATCCGTTAGTGCACCCATACTTAATGGGGATAATCAAATTGTCGCCGGTATTAGTGTAGCGGGTATCGAAGCACGATTTAAAGAAGATCGTTTACCAGAATTAATTGAAAAAGTAACGAATGCAGCTAAACAGATTTCTTGGAAATTGGGATTTAAAACTTCATAGTTTCATGTAGCCAAGACCTTCAGTAGGGGGAATAGAGAATGAAATCACTCTCTCGACCAGTAACAGCGATAAGCATCGCTTTCGTTGTAATCATATGGGGACTATGTTGGCCGGTCTATAAAGTGGCACTCGATTATTCACCACCACTGCTTTATGCAGGAATGCGTACATTATTAGGCGGACTGTTATTAGCCTTAACTCTTCTTCCCCAATGGAAGAAGATTCAGTGGAAGAAAAATTGGTACATCTATGTAATCGTTGCATTTTTCAATACAATCATATTCAATGGTGTCCAAACGATTGGCCTTCAATATTTACCTTCGGGGTTGTTTTCGGTCATCGTTTATCTTCAGCCCGTTTTAGTCGTGTTAATAGCTTGGAAATGGTTGAAAGAATCATTATCCGCCATTAAAATCATGGGGTTAATGATTGGTTTTACTGGGGTGGTGCTTGTATGTCTGGATGGAATTTCCGGTAAAATCTCTTATGTTGGTATTATACTAGCACTTATTACTGCAACTGGATGGGCATTCGGTGTGGTCTATGTAAAGAAGACCAGTACACAAGTGCATGGACTTTGGCTGGTGGCGATGCAAAGCATCATTGGTGGTTTGTTTCTGACAGGCAGTGGTTTGGCAGTAGAAAATGCATCGAATATTGAGTGGAATTCAACGTACATATCCTGTTTGATTTTCGGATCAATCTTTAGTATGGCATTAGCTACCGCAGTGTATTTCAAGTTAATGAGTTCTGGCGAAGCAAGCAAAGTTGGATCTTTTACATTTCTTGTTCCTTTAATAGCCGTTGGGATAGGAACCATATTCTTAGGTGAACCATTTACTGTATCCCTCCTTGAAGGCATGGTCCTCATCTTACTTAGCATCTATTTAATTAATCGAAAAGGTGCATCGAAAGTTGCTAAAGTGAAAGGCAAAAATGTGGTTTAACAACATTTCTGCCTTTTACTTTTGCGTTAGGGGACTAGTTAATGTAGGTATAAAGGGCGTTATGGTCAAACCTGCTTTATCCACCTCGTTTACCCTATTTCATCTAAAAACCAAATTATAAATGATTTTACCTATTGTAAAAATATACCTTTTATTTTATGGTTAGTTTAGATAAAAGAAAAAGATTCATAGGGAAAAATCATGAATGTTCAAATGTGGGCATGATTCGGAAACGTGCTATTCTAGTCGCAACATAATGTAAACGCTTCCTTTTTTGAAAATTTTAAGTGTGAGAAATTATGAGCGTTATCCCAACCAATTAAAGACTATGGATGATTTCTATAGTAAAAGAGATTTTACCGAATAAAGTGATATCGAGGGCATTTGTCACAAATTGCTGCCATAACATAGGGAGAAGGTTAAATTCTTTTTTCCTGACTTCATGGTTATCTTGACTGACTGGGCTATACAGTACATCTAGAATGAAAAAGCACCGAGAATCGCTTGGTCTCAAAATCATTGCAGGGGGTGCAGGTATGAAGCTTTCAAAATTACTTGATAAGAACATTCGAGAGTTCGGTGAGTATCCTTTTATATTCTCCGGGGGCAAACAGTATACAAATGTAGAAACCATGAACTATGCCAATCAGCTCGCCAATGGATTGCGAGATCATGGAGTGGATAACGGAGAACGGGTAATCGTCATTATGCCGAATTCCCCGGAAGTGTTATTTGCCTATCAGGGAATCACAAGGGCGGGAGCGGTGATTGTACCTGTCATGTATACTTTACATCCAAAGGAAATCGCCTTTATTGCCGATAATTGCGGAGCCAAGTTGATTATTACCTCTTCTTTACTTCTTGATAATATTGGACAGGCGATTGAGTTAATGGATAAGCGGCCATCGATACTTGTAGTTGATGCACCTACTACCGAACAAGCCCAGAATTTCTATGATTATCTGTCCCCATCACCTGATTATGATGCGAAGTTGATTGAAGTGATGCCTGAGGATACGGCTGTCATCCTTTACACGTCAGGAACAACCGGGAATCCAAAAGGAGTCAAGCTTACTCATAGAAATCTATGTTCCAATGCAGAAAACTCAGTAAAACACTCTAATGTAGAACGTGGAACGACACTTGGAATTCTTCCGCTTGCACATGTGTTTGGGCTTACCATTTCTCATACATGCTACATAGTGGGAAGTTCCATTGTAGTATTCCCGCGCTTCGAACCGAAAGAAGTATTGGCAGCGATTGAAACCCATAAAGTAAGAGCGTTTTCTGTAGTCCCTGCCATGATTCATGCTTTGGTAGCTTTCCCCACAGCCGGTAACTATGATACAAGCAGTTTGGAATCAGTAAGTTCTGGATCTGCACCCTTGCCTATAGCATTACTGAATGCATTTGAACAAAAATTCGGTGCTAAGGTGTTTGAAGGATACGGATTATCTGAAGCGGCTCCTATCGTAACGGCACATACTAAAAATCGCCCGATTAAACCAGGATCCGTGGGGATTCCGATACCAGGGGTAACAATAAAGATTGTGAATGAAAAGAACGAAGAGGTTCCAAGAGGAGAGATCGGTGAATTACTTGTCAGTGGAGATAATGTGACACCTGGCTATTTCCGGAATGATGAAGAAACCGATCGTACTGTAAAGGAAGGCTGGTTATATACCGGAGATCTAGGACGCTTGGATGATGAAGGATATCTATACATTGTCGATAGAAAAAAAGATCTTATCATTCGGGGAGGATTTAATATTTATTCTAGAGATTTGGAAGAAATCCTTAGTAAGCATTCAGGCATTTCAGAAGTTGCGGTTGTTGGTGTACCAGACGAGAGAATGGGTGAGGAATTAGTTGCCTGTGTTGTGAAAGACCCGTCCTCGTGCGTATTGGAAGAAGAATTGATTCTTTATTGTCAGGACAACCTTGCCAAACATAAAACGCCAAAGAGAATCATATTTTTAGATAGTTTGCCACGAAATGGAGTAGGAAAGATTTTAAAGACCCATTTAAGAAAAATGGTAAATGTGACGGATTTAACAGATTCTAAAAAAGGATGATTTCCAATCTTGAGAGGGGTTTTCAATGATGAGAAAAACCATTACCGCAACTTCAAGAGGCTTAATGATAGATTCATTTCCATATCGCTTATATCAAAAAGCAAAAAAGGTGGGAACATGGAATCCCGCTACCATTGATTATACAAAGGATGCTGAGGACTGGGGGATTTTATCGATAGGACAAAAAAATAGCATCCTTCGACTACTTTCGCAATTTCAGGCCGGAGAAGAAGCCGTTACCCTCGATTTATTACCGCTCATCATGGCAATAGCAAAAGATGGACGGATTGAAGAGGAGATGTATCTGACCACTTTCCTATTTGAAGAAGCGAAACATACAGAATTCTTCAGGACGGTTTTGGATGCTATAGGTGAAAAAGGTGAACTGAACCCTTTGTTAACTGACACGTACAAGCAAGTTTTCCATGTTATATTACCTACTGCCATGGAGCGTCTGATTACAGATCAGTCACCAGAGGCCATTGCCGATGCAGCCACTGTATATAACATGTTTGTAGAAGGGGTTCTTGCTGAAACTGGTTATTTTTCTTTCTATAAGTCTCTGGAAAAATCGAAATTAATGCCTGGTTTGCTTGAGGGAGTCGGTAACTTGAAAAGAGACGAATCTCGCCATATAGGGTATGGAACATTTCTGTTGCAACGATTGATTTGCGAACATCCCCATATATATGATGATGTCGTCATGAAACGAATGGAAGAACTCACTCCTTTGGCATTCAAGATTATAGATGAAGGGTTTCAAGAACCTGACCTGGAAGCCTTCGATAATGAGCCTGATGAATTCGTGAATTTTGCCATGAAGCAGCTAAAAGTCAGAATGGAAATTTTGTCACGGGCTAGAGGGAAGAAAATCGAAGACATTTACAAAACGACTGAAAGTGATGTTGGTGTTTATTGATAAGTAAAACAAATGTTAGGGTCGATATGGGTTCATAAGAAAAGCTCAACCATTTCAAGGAATGGCTGGGCTTTTTTGTGCGGCCTGGCTTGGGTGCAATCTAAATATAGGTAAGTCCCAATCTATGGTGGCAGTAGTAATAGTTAGCCTAATGTAAGTGTTTCTAAGATAGGATAGAGAAATGAAGCAGATATGAAAAAGAAGGAACAAACGGACTAAGGAGGATGAATGACTTAAACGTCTTATTGTTCCATACATCTCGGTAGAATATTATTAAAAAAAGCCCTGTAAATAAGAGTGGCTTATTTTACAGGGCTTTTCCTGTGGTTAACTTATAATAGTGTATTCAATCAACGAATACATTTCTCTTATGCCATTTAAAGTATGGTTTATTATCAGGATGAAGGGGGATTTTTATGCCCTTTCTTAGCTGGTACGTCTCATATTCTTCTTCAGGAATCTGATTAGAAATATGTAGTCTGCCTTGACCGTCAAAGGAGATAAGGCCTTTTTCGTACAAGGCATCATGATTGAAGCATAATAATAATCCATTATACGGGTTAAGGCGCTCATCATCGGTGCTGTCCTTCCATGGTTTAGAGTGACTACTCTTTAGCAGGGCATCCATTTCTATTCCGCATAGCGGGCATTTATGATTCCAAAGAGGCATAACCGATTTTCTGAATTTTTGTTGGCCACAGCGAATGTTCATTTTGGCTTCCGATTCTGTTTCAGCAAGAAGTGCTTGTAGAGGATTCCGCTCTTTAGCAATGACTTCATCGACAGAGAGTTCTAATTGATCTTCGTCCGAATTGAAGATGTTAAGCATACTCATATATTCTAAAATTTTTAGTGTAAGTTCTTCATTACAAGGATATAGATATCCTGAATTGCCGGTTGCATCCTCCTGGAATGCTGAATATTTAATAGGAAGATATGGAGCAATACCGTCAAAGTATTCACGTATATTCAGGGGGACCTCCAATTCACGATACTCGGTTTCAACTAGATAACCATTATCTGTCCATCTAGTATAATTTCGAATTTTTTGAGGTTTATTATCTTCTTGACATCCCTTTTTTACAATACTTATCGCGACAATCGATCCCTTTACATAATGGAAAATCCGATCTCCACTTTTAACTTCTTGCATCAGTTTAGATGAGTGAGGTACTAAACCGGATTTATCGATTTGAGGAGACCAGATGATCCCTAAATGTTTTTCTTCTTGATAGGTAGTACCTTGCATGACAATAAAACTATTCAACGTCTTTCCTCCTACTTGCTACGATATGCGATTTAAATGAAAGAGCTGGTTTGCTTACTCTTTGGACATATTCTATGTAACTTATCATACCTTAATTATTTTAGAAATGTAACGATAACGTGTCAAATGACGAAGTATGTATGCGGGGTGAAAGAACTCATCCTGGGAAACCCATTCTAATGTAATGTATAGAGCGGGGATATACTAATCTGAAGTAAAAAAAGAGTAAGCATCAAACAGTTACAGTGTTTGATGCTTACTCTAGTTGGTTTTCTGTAATGCGCTTAATGGCATTCAAATCATTAGTTAAGAATTCGAACGGCTTTTACGAAAAGAGGTTTCCAGTATGAACCGTTGATGTTTGCATACGATACACCTTTGGAAGTTGAAGCATTAATCATTTGATTATTCCCCGCATAAATTCCTACGTGATTAATCACTCCATCATGATTAGTATCATAAAACACCAAATCACCCTTTTTCAATGAATATGAAGAAACAGGTACTCCCATTTGAGCTTGGCCAGTTGATGTGCGAGGCAAGGAGATCCCTGCTGCTTGGAATGCTTTCATGGTAAATGATGAGCAATCAAAGGCATCAGTGCGCGATGTGCTTGCAGCATATTGATACTTGGCCCCTAAGTATTTTTTAGCGGCGTTTAAAACGCGGTCCACTTCAGAAGAGGCAGAAGACACAGTCTTTGTAGCAGCTGTAGTTGCCTTTCCAGAAAGTTTAATAGTCTGTCCAATACGTAAAGTATTAGCATTTTTGATGCTAGGATTTAATGAAAGTATAGCTTTGACGGTCGTTTTATTTTTACTTGCAATTTTGGAGAGACTGTCCCCAGACTTAACTTTATATGTACTGCCCGATTTGTTTGCTGTACTGGTTGCACTAGATGTAGTGGCTTTTCCAGAAAGTTTTATGGACTGTCCAATACGTAAAGTATTAGCATTTTTGATGCTAGGATTTAATGCTAGCAAAGCTTTGACAGTCGTTTTATTTTTGCTTGCAATTTTGGAGAGACTGTCTCCTGACTTAACCTTATATGTACTGGTTGAACTGCTTTTTGCAGCTGTAGCACTAGTTGAAGTAGCTTTTCCAGAAACAATGATAGATTGTCCAATACGAATTCGGTCCGAATTGGATATGGTAGGGTTCAACTTCAATAATGCATTTAGCGAAAGATTATATTTTTTAGCAATTCCACTTAACGTATCCCCAAGTTTAACCACATGTTTCTTTGTTGAAGTTGTACTTTTCACCGTGGATTCATTTATCTTTAACACTTGTCCAGGGAAAATAAGGTTATTAGAAAGTTTATTTTGCGATTTTAATTTTTGAACAGTTGTATGATTTGCTTTAGCGATTTTATATAGACTATCACCAGACTTAACATGGTATGTACTAGCATAAGCTGAATTGCTGGCAAATAGGGTACCTATGATAGAACCCGCGATAATGAAAGATTTTTTTGAACTATTCATAAAAAGGAAGATTCCTCCTGATATTCTATAATATTATTGCACTATTTTTATAGCGCAATAATATTATAAGGCAATTAACCCAATAAAATATTAAAAATAGAAAAAAATTCTGATTTAAACATTAAATTATCATTGCTTATATTACAGGGATGTTACGAAGTGTCGGAATGTTGATATGAGCAAGTGAAGGGTGAACCCTATTACCTATAAGGTTTCAATAATTTAGAAAATATATATATTGCAAGTCAATGATTTATTTTTGTTAAAGGTACCCTTAAATGGATTGATTGCTACATTGCAATTTTGAAAAGGTAAAATGTAACACAATCTACAAGATGGCCTTATATATTTTAAACGATATACTTCGCATAAATTGTCTGAAAAGAGTATAGTAGTAGAATGATTCCGACTATTTTAAAGCATATTGTAATAGTTAATACTTTCATTTAGAATAATACCCATTACTACGAATCATCATCATATAAATATCCTTGTATAATATCAGTGATAAGGTCTGATAGTTTCTACCTGGCTGCCATAAAAAGCCGGACTACAGGGAAGCATGAATAAAAGAGATGAAACAGTTATAGGTAGCATTTTGTAAGTCACTTTGTGATTCTTGCAGAAGGTCCCACTATTACTTTGTTTTTTTGAAGAGGCTCTTATTTTTCATGCTTTCTGTCCAGTGGCCGAAAGCATGAAAAATAAGGGCTTTTTTATGTATGCATTCAACAGTAAAAGATAAAGGAAGAGGGTGCCGTATGTATTTCTTATTGAATATTCTAGGGGTATTGGTTGTCATGGGTATCGTATACTTGTGCTCACCTAATAGAAAAAACGTGAAGTGGAAAATCATTCTTACGTTGCTTGGCATTGAATTGGTTATTACATGGTTCATGTTGTCGACTACCATCGGAACATGGGTCATTAAACAGATTGCTACTTTCTTCACCTGGTTGATTGCATGTGCTAATGAAGGAATCTCTTTCGTTTTTCCTTCTGTTATGGCAAACGAACAAGTGGATTTCTTTTTCAGTGCGTTGATGCCGATCATCTTCATTATTACGTTTTTTGATATTCTATCGTATTTCGGCATCCTGACCTGGATAATAGATAAAGTCGGTTGGCTCATTTCGAAAGTGTCCGGTTTACCGAAACTGGAGAGCTTCTTTTCTATTCAGATGATGTTTCTTGGAAATACGGAGGCTCTCGCTGTTATCAGGATGCAATTAAGTTCTTTAAAGGATCAGCGTTTGCTGACCTTTGGAATTATGAGTATGAGCAGTATAAGCGGTTCGATTATAGGTGCGTATTTATCCATGGTTCCGGCTGAATTTGTATTCGTCGCTATTCCATTGAATTGTTTAAATGCCTTACTTATAGCCAATATGTTAAATCCTGTTACTGTCAGTAAAGAGGAAGATGTCGTATATATTCCTACAAAAGAGGAACGTAAAGACTTCTTTTCAACCATTTCAAACAGTATGCTAGTTGGAGTCAAGATGGTGATCGTCATTATGGCCATGGTAATCGGCTATGTCGCATTAACGGCTAGCCTTAACGGTATTTTAGGGCTTGCGGTAGATGGGTTAACAATCCAAAAAATCTTTTCTGTCATCTTTAGCCCATTCGCTTTCTTGTTTGGATTAAACTGGGATGATACGATGTATGTTGCTCAATTAATGGGAATCAAACTGGCAACGAATGAATTCGTTGCCTTGCTCGACTTGAAAACACAGATCAGCGGTTTGGCCCCGCATACAGTAGCTGTGGCCGTTACGTACCTGACCTCATTTGCGAACTTTAGTACAGTCGGCATGATTTACGGAACGTTCAATTCGATTCTAGACGAGGAAAAATCGAGTATCATTGGAAGAAATGTGTGGAAGCTATTGCTTAGTGGAATGGCAGTCTCCATGCTAAGTGCCATGATTGTTGGATTGTTTGTTTGGTAACGCTTTGTCTTATAGTTTACTAGATCACCTTAAATATTGTGGCTTTAATACGTGAATGAAGAACAAATTAGCCAAGTGATTTTTAGGTATAAATGATGTTAATCCCTTAATCGGTAAGATTAAGGGATTGCTTTTTTTACTTGAGTATAAAGAGAAACCAATAGTCACGTTTCCGATAAGGTGAAGGCGTGAAATACAATAGAGTTGTCATAATAAAAGCATGAAGAGCAGAAATTTTGTCCATGTTTCTGCTCTTCCAATTGAGTCGATTTCGGCTAAATTCACTCTAATTATTTTAGATTATTTTCTAGGTATTTCTCCAAATCCTTATCAACTATGAAAACTTCAATCCGTTCTCCCGTTTTGGTACTAATGTCACTATGTGAAGAAAGGACTTTACAACCTGTTAGATCCTCGACAATTTTTTCATAATCCTGACTGTACATTTCACGTAGAAGAGAGCGCATTTTTTTTACAAGCTTCTTTCCAGAATCCTGACTGACGAGGTGTTTTTCTTCGACAGTCAAGACTCCTTTAAAACGAGTGATCAGCATGTCATTAATAATGTAGGTTTTAACTTCTTGTGGTCCTCTGCCTATTAAATCACGCTGGAATTTAATGAATGCTGCACTAATTTCGGCTTCAATTTTCTTTTTTTGGTTTAACATAATGCCTCCGATTTTTTTCATCGATCGTATATGGGATTCATCATAATGCCGGATTCAAGTTTTTGTCAATACAAGTTTGTATATATATTAAAATATTAGAAATATATAGGATTAATGAGTAAATAATACTTTTAATTATAATAACGGAAGTATATGGTCAAATATGAATCTATTTGCGAATATATGGAACTTTAATGAGGTTTACAAAGGTTTGCTGATGAGCGTAGAATATGCTCATCAATAACAATTTGATATCGGCCAAATCTCAAGTAATTGAGAACGGAGGACCCACTATTTATGGGGTTAATTCTGCATTTGCAGAAGGGATGTGAACTCTTTCGCCATCCTACCCGTCAGCTAACTTCGTCGGCTAAAGCGAAGGAGGTCATAAGACCACCTTGATTCAGGAGGCTTTTTTGTTGTGTTTGTAGCAAAATAGCAACCTGTCATTTCAGTAGGTCTTTTTATTATGCCTATAATTACATGAAAAGGTTTCTTGGAAGACAGATCGCAAAGAGCGCTGAAAAGCTTGCTGGGCGATAAGTAGACCAATGAGTACTTTTTCTCCACTAATACTGTTTGCTTTTGCAAATATTCTTGTTTGGATTGTGAATCATTTTTTTCACTATTGAAACTAGGATAGCCATGCAATGCGGACTATTGGAGAAGGGGTAAGCATTGGTCTATTTTTTGTGTTCTTTTGGCACCAATTTCTCCACTAATCGTGAAGGAGGTAAATTGTAAAGTTTTTTAAAAAAGTGAAAGGAAGGTTCGGATGGATGCTATAACTATCTTTCTAATGGGTACACCCTTTTTACTTTTCTATGGATTCATTCATTTTTGTAACAAAGTTATAACGAAAAAAGGAGAGGAGTAGAACATGTTATTCATTCTTATTGTCCCAGCGGTTACCGTGTATTTAATTCACGCTTTATTATACCCAGAGAAATATTAATAGAACGATAACGGAGGAAATGTAAATGGATTTTTTACAAATCAGTGTGGTGTTGTTTTTGGTAGTGGTCCTAGCCATACCATTGGCCCAATATTTAGCGGCAGTATATTCCCTTGAAACCACAAGGCAAGATCGTATGTTCGGGTGGTTAGAACGAGGCATTTTTAAAATATCTGGTATTAAGACATTTGATATGAATTGGAAGCAATATGCACAGGCATTACTCCTAAGTAACTTAGTCATGTTTGTCATCTCATACATGATTGTACGGCTTCAGGGAGTTTTACCGGGTAATCCAAGTGGGATAGCCAACATGGATCCGTTATTGGCATTCAATACGGCAGCAAGTTTTCTTACTAATACCAATTTACAGCACTATAGCGGAGAATCCGGACTTTCGTATTTATCACAAATGATTGTCATCATCTTCTTGATGTTCACGACACCAGCAACCGGTCTTTCCTTATGCATCGCTTTTTTCAGGGGTTTGACCGGTCAGAGGAGTTTAGGGAACTTTTATGTAGATTTAATTCGTTCAATCACTCGGGTGCTACTGCCTCTCTCCATTTTTGTCAGTTTGGTTCTGGTATCCCAGGGGGTTCCCCAAACCCTTGATCCTACGGTAATCGCTACGACTTTAGAGGGAGCCACCCAACATATCGCAAGAGGGCCTGTGGCTGCACTGGAGTCAATAAAGCACCTTGGCACAAACGGCGGTGGATTCTTCGGTGTCAACTCGGCACATCCATTTGAGAATCCTAATGGATTTACGAATGTATTAGAGATTTTATCGATGTTTCTCATTCCTGCTGCCCTTCCATTAACATTTGGATATATGGCGAAAAATAACAAACAAGGATGGATCTTATTTTCAGCAATGGGACTCATGATGCTTGTCTTCCTAAGTGTGAATTACGCTAGTGAACAAAATGGCAATCCCCGATTGGAGGCAATAGGCCTTTCACAAGAGAGTGGAAACTTAGAGGGGAAAGAAGTGCGATTTGGGATGGCTCAGAGTGCCCTATTTACAACGGTGACTACAGCTGCCACTACAGGTTCAGTTAATAATATGCATGATACGCTGACGCCGCTCGGGAGTATAGCGCCACTGGCCATGATGATGCTGAACTGTGTATTTGGTGGTGATGGGGTAGGCACGATGAACATTCTTATGTATTCCATATTGGCTGTATTCATTGCTGGACTGATGGTCGGGCGTACACCAGAGTTTTTAGGTAAGAAAATTGAAGGGCCGGAAATGAAATTAATAGCCATGACGATCCTTCTACATCCGTTAATCATTTTGGTACCATCTGCTATTGCACTAACGGCACAGATGGGGACATCGGCCATTTCAAATCCAGGTTTCCATGGGCTCTCTCAAATTGTATATGAGTTTACTTCAGCTGCAGCCAATAACGGTTCTGGTTTCGAGGGCTTAGGGGATAATACACCTTTTTGGAACATTTCCACTGGCTTGGTCATGTTGTTTGGCCGTTATTTTTCCATGATAGCCATGATTGCTGTTGCTGGGTCATTACTTGCTAAAAAACGTGTTCCAGAGACGATGGGTACATTTAAAACAGATAATCCTACATTCCTTGTCATTCTTTTATGTACGGTTTTAATTATTGGAGCTTTGACTTTCTTCCCAGTGATTACCCTAGGACCTGTCGCAGAATGGTTAACGATTAGATAAACGATGAAAAGGAGTAGTACAGATGAATACGATGCGTAATGGAAAAGTAAATAATGAAATGCTTTTTGAAGCAATAAAAGATGCTTTCAAAAAAATGAATCCCAGAGCCATGGCACGAAATCCAGTCATGTTTGTGGTGGAAATAGGATTTGTCTTGACCCTTTTTCTGACTATATTTCCCGATTTATTTGGTGGAATATCAGATAGGGGATATACCAGTGCAGTGACTTTCATTTTGCTCCTAACCATCCTGTTTGCCAACTTTGCTGAAGCATTAGCGGAAGGTCGTGGTAAAGCACAAGCGGATAGTCTGAAAAAGACAAAGCTTGATTCAAAAGCAAAGTTAATCCAAAAAGATGGATCTGTAAAGATAATCGTTGCCACGGAACTGCAAAAAGGTGACATGGTTTTAGTGGAGGCCAATGATTTAATTCCTAGTGATGGAGATGTCATTGAAGGGGTGGCTGCTGTTGACGAATCGGCCATAACTGGTGAATCCGCGAATGTCATAAAAGAACCGGGTGGAGACTTCAGTTCTGTTACTGGAGGAACAAAAGTAATGAGTGACTATATAAAAATAAAAGTTAGTAGTGATCCGGGGGAGTCATTCCTGGATCGAATGATTGACTTGGTAGAAGGAGCTAAACGGCAAAAAACACCGAATGAAATTGCACTTAGTACACTCCTTGTGAGTTTGACGCTTATCTTTTTGCTTGTTTGCGTGACACTCGTACCTATTGCTTCCTATATTAAAGTGACATTGCCAATCGCAACTTTGGTGGCATTATTGGTATGTTTAATCCCAACAACCATAGGGGGTCTTCTTTCAGCGATAGGCATAGCTGGAATGGACAGAGTGACACAATTCAATGTGATTGCCAAATCGGGCAAATCGGTAGAAGCTGCAGGAGACATCAATACTATCATTCTCGATAAAACAGGCACGATCACACATGGTAACCGGATGGCTCATGCCTTGCTGCCAGTACAGGGTGTGAATCAGAAGGAACTTACTACATTCGCAGCCTATTCATCCTTACATGATGAGACACCGGAAGGCCGCTCTGTTGTCGAATTTGCCAAAAGATCAGGATTACTTGAAAAAGAATTGGAAAAAAGTGACTCGGAAGGCATTGACTTTACGGCAGAAACGAGGATGAGCGGGACAGATTTTTCCGATGGAAGAATCGTCAGAAAAGGTGCCGTCGATTCAATAAAGAACTATATAAAGCAAGAAGGCGGAAACATTCCCAGCGATTTGCAAGACATTAGTGATGAAGTAGCAAGCCAAGGGGGAACGCCCTTAGTAGTCGCAGAAGGAAATCGGATCCTAGGTGTCATTTATTTGAAAGATACCGTTAAAGCAGGTATGAAAGAGCGATTTGATGAATTGAGGAAAATGGGCATCAAAACCGTCATGTGTACCGGAGATAATCCTTTAACGGCCGCCACAATCGCGAAAGAAGCCGGGGTAGACGATTACATTGCAGAGGCAAAGCCGGAAGATAAAATTGCCGTAATTAAGCGTGAACAAGCGGAAGGCAAACTTGTCGCGATGACCGGGGATGGCACGAACGATGCCCCTGCATTGGCACAGGCAGATGTGGGGCTAGCAATGAATACAGGAACAAATGCAGCCAAAGAAGCAGCAAACATGGTGGATCTGGATTCAGATCCTACAAAAATTATTGAAGTAGTGGCGATTGGAAAACAGTTACTCATGACACGTGGAGCATTAACAACGTTCAGCATTGCCAATGATGTGGCTAAATACTTTGCGATCATACCAGCTATGTTCATGCTGGCTATCCCGCAAATGAATGCCTTAAATATAATGGGATTAGCCACACCGCAAAGTGCGATATTATCAGCATTGATATTCAATGCCATTATTATCCCGCTCCTGATCCCGTTAGCCATGAAGGGTGTAAAATATGTTCCAATGAGCGCTTCAAGATTATTGACTAAGAATTTGTTTCTTTATGGATTAGGTGGCGTGGTCGTTCCTTTCATTGGCATTAAATGTATAGACCTAATACTTGAACTGTTTAAAGTAGCTTAAAATCAAATATAAGGGTGAGAATAGATGTTGAAAAATATACGTGTAGTTTTTGTGCTATTCATGATATGTGGTATGGCTTATCCGTTACTCATAACGGGACTTTCACAAGTGATGATGCCTGCACAAGCTGAAGGCAGCTTAATTAAAAATGAAAAAGGGAAAATCATCGGGTCAGAATTAATTGGTCAATCTTTTGAAGAGGCTGGCTATTTTCATGGCCGGGTTTCTTCTATAGAATACGACGCTGCAGGTTCAGGGTCGCCAAACTATTCACCATCTAATGAAGAAATGATCAAACGAACCAAAAGTGAAATGTCTGAATTTCTAAAAGCGAATCCTTCTATTAAAAAAGAGGAAATACCTTCTGACTTGATGACAAACTCTGGGTCAGGTCTTGATCCAAATATTTCTCCAAGAGGAGCACTTGTTCAGGTTCCGCGTATCGCAAAAGAGAGGGATATATCTGAACAAAGTTTATATAATCTAGTCGAAGAAAATACGGAAAATCGTTCATTTGGACTTTTCGGCGAACCTCATATTAATGTGTTGAAATTAAATATTGCTTTGGATGATCTAAAATGATCGAGTTTAGGAGAGTTCTATTTTCTCCTATTAATCTAGAAAGGAATCTGGGGGTAGTTATATGAACGAACACTTTCGAAGGAAAACACCAGATGAAATTCTACAATCTATTTCCGACATCAAAAAAGGCAGACTGAAGATTATACTCGGATCTGTTAGTGGGTCCGGAAAAACCTATCATTTGCTTATGGAAGGAAATGAGTTGAAAGGGCGTGGTATTGACGTAGTTATCGGGATTATTAGTGATGGGTGTAACCAAATGACAATGGAGCAAGTAGGTTGCCTAGAGGCAGTCCCCACAATTGAATGGAAGAGTAATGGACTTATCAGGAAAGATTTACATGTAGCTGAAATTCAAAAAAGAAATCCTGAAGTGGTTTTAGTTGACCAGTTAGCTCACAAAAACCGGCCGTCTGCTAAAAATCCGACTAGATTAGAAGATGTTATGGAATTAATAAAAAGTGATATCAGCGTTATCACAACAATAAATATTTATGAATTGAAAGGAGTAAAGAAAGTTGCTGAACACCTACTGAATCTCCCGCTTCATGTAAGTGAGATCCTACCCGAGAATACGTTGACGCTGGCTGACGAAGTACGCCTCTTGGATGTGACACCCGAAGCAATACTTAAACGTCTGCAAGAAGGAAAAATCATGGAAAACAACAAGAAAACAGAAGCCGATATGAAACTATATAATCGAGATAACTTAGCGGTTCTTAGGGAGCTGTCACTCCGTTTTTTGGCTGGAGAAGTAGAAGAAGATCTTACTGAACATAGAGAACAGGAAGGGTTAATGGGACCATCAGGTGCTTCTGAACGAATCTTGGTATGTGTACAATACCATTGGAATGGCTCCATTTTAATTCGAAGAGGCGATCAAATAGCCAAACGATTAAGCGGAGATTTAGTGGTGGTTAGCTTTATTCCAAGTCAGAAAGAGCTATCTAAAGAGGAGTCGTTATTTAAAAGTTCTATACAAAAACTTATCGTAAAGCTAAATGGGAAGTTTGAAGAAAGAGTCATAAATGGGGGTGATATTGCAAAAGAAATCGTTGGATATGCCATGAAGCACTATATAACCCGGATTATTCTGGGTCAATCCAAAAGGACGAGATGGGAAGAAATCATCCATGGTTCTATAGTCAATAAGATATTGGGCCAAACGAAAAACATTGATGTATGTGTTGTAGCGGATAGGACAAAAGGAGAAGGGGAAAGGGTATTGCCTGCCGTTCAGTCAAAAAAAAAGAAAAAGAATCCATACCGTAGACTCTCGCCTGAAGAAATAAAAGAAAAAATACAGGGAGTGAAAAGAGGAACATTAAAGGTGTATATTGGTTCTGCTCCTGGCGTAGGGAAAACATATACCATGCTGAGGGAGGCCAATCAATTAAAGAAAAGTGAAATTGATATTGTGATTGGATTATTGGAGACACATGGTCGTAAAGAAACGGCATCCCAAGTTGACACGTTAGAAACAATACCCCGGAAACAGGTTCCGTATAAGAACGTCGTGTTAGAGGAAATGGATCTTGACAGAATCATCATCCGTAATCCTGAAGTTGTGCTGGTAGATGAATTGGCTCATACAAATGTGCCAGGAAGTAAGAACCAAAAACGTTATCAAGACGTTTTGAACATATTGGAGTCTGGGATATCCGTTATTTCTACTATGAATATTCAACATGTAGAAAGCTTGAATGATAGTGTAGAGCAAATTACAGGGGTTCGCGTACGTGAAACGGTTCCTGACAGGATTCTACAATTGGCCGATGAGCTTGAATTAATTGATGTCTCCCCAAAGGCGCTTAGGCAGCGAATGCAAGAAGGGAATATTTATACCATGGATAAAGTGGAGCAGTCCTTGAATAATTTTTTTAAGACTCGAAATCTTATCGCCTTGAGAGAACTTGCACTCCGTGAATTAGCAGATGATGTAGACGATAGGTTAGAATCATTCAAGCGAAAAGAAGGGGTAAGGGGCCCTTGGAGAAAAGCAGAAGTAATCTTTGTTTGCGTTAACCTTAAACCAGACTCTGAGCGTTTGATTAGGAGGGGCTTTCGGATAGCCTATCGACTTAAAGCAAAGTGGTATGTAGTGTATGTGAAGGATCAACGAACATTACCTAATGACAAGCAAATTATATTGGATAAAATAAAGAACCTTACGAAACGATTAGGTGGTACTTTCGAAATGTATTCAACAACCAACAGGCGAATGGTGGTAAGTGAAATCACTAAACAATTACAAGACAAAAAAGCTACACAAGTCATCATTGGACATTCAGCAAAAGAAAGGTGGCAAGAAATCATTCAAGGTTCGATTGTCGCACAACTTTTAAGAGAAGCAAGACACCTCGATGTTTTAATTGTGGCGGATTGAATGGACGTTCACGAGTGATGTATATTCATAGAATGAAGTTCCTGCATTAATGAAACCTAATGAACATTCAACAGGCGGTGTGTTCCCAGACACTTTCTTTCTGATTGCTTGTGTTTGAATGAATATCGCTCCAATTAACTCTAACTGATTTATGTCAAAATATTGAGTTATAGGGAATGTATATAGAGCTTCATTTGTATTTAAACGACTGAAAATTATCTGCTTAGGTAACTACGAGGCAGCTTTCTGTAATATATGAGTCTTCTGATGTCATAAACATGGCAGAATATTATTTTGAGAAGGATTCATATTTTGATTTAATGATAAATATCCACAAGAACGAAGTATAGAGAAACCCCAAACAATGCAGGTTTCTCTTCTCTTTTCTAATTAAATGGACCAATAGCAATCATCCGTCTATTATTAACTCGCATAAAATCCATATCCTCTAGTTTATATCCGTTTTTGCTTTTAAAGCCTGCTTCCACCAGAGGCATCAATAACTTGCCCCGTGATCCATCGTGCTTCCTCAGATGCTACAAATGCAACGATATCGGCAACATCTTCAGTGGTGCCCACTCTAGAGAATGCAGAAAATGCCTCCGCTCCGGCCCGTCCTTCTGGGGTGGCGAGCATATCCTCGTTCATATCAGTAGCCGTAATTCCCGGGGCCACTGCATTCACAGTAATGCCTTTGGATGCAAAATGGGGAGCTAAGGCCAAAGTAAGTGTGTCTATGGCTCCCTTGGAAGCAGAATAAATGGTATGCATGGGACCAGCCACACGAGTAAAGCCAGAAAAAATGTTAATGATTCGTCCACCGTTCCGAATAAATGGGCTAGCTGCTTGAGTAATGAAGTACGGAGCTTTAAGGTTAACATTCATGACATCTTCAAACGCCCCTATCCCACGACTTGCCCTGTAACCAATGCCACTTTACCATTGAATTTTCCTTTATTCGTCGACATATCATCTACTCCTTTAAAGATAAATTGAATGCATAATCCATACTAAAAGATTATAATCATTCTGAATAGTACGATATTTTTGTATCGTTACGATTAAATGGGTTATCAAGAAAGGCGAACAGCCATTAAATGCAGGCTTGTTTTTTATGGTGACGGATAGAGGTTATAGGAACGTAGAGTAAAGGAAGAGGTGGAGTTCCATGATTGAATTAACAAGTGCTGACTTAACTTGCCCGTTCACTACAGCTCAGAAAGTATTATCGGGTAAATGGTCCCTCGTAATTATCTTTCATCTAAAGGACGGACCCATACGATTCAACGAACTGTTAAGGAAATTTGACGGCTTAACGCACTCGTCACTGACTAAACAACTGGAAAACTTTCAGCTTATTCACCGTGAGGTCTATCATCAAGTTCCGCCAAAAGTGGAATACTCCCTAACCGATTTGGGGGAAAAGCTCTTTCCAACGATTAATGAGCTCACAGAATGGGGAAGCAAGTATATCGATAATTGCAAGAGTGTTGAAAGATAACCGAAACCAGGCCACATTACGTTTGTAGTCGGTCGTTCATGACTTATTCGAATGCATTGGGTGGATTAAATGGAAGCATGGGCGGCATGATGTAACACCCCATAAAACCCCTTGATAATAAGGGGTAAGAAAGTTCATATGAACAATATACAAAACTACGTCGGACATAACCTGAACCGCCGTATAGAGAACGGTACTGACTGGTGTGAGAGGTCGGAGGCTAGGCGTCTCCTCCTACTCGAGTATTCAACTAATGTCCCTGTTTGTTTAATTATAATGCTTCACAAATACTTTTTGCTCCACAAAAAAAAGTCCCGTCAGTAAACAATAAAGGTGATGCACTTTAGAGCATCGTTTCCGCTAATAAACCAGAAAAATAAACTATTATCTATTTGGATTATTTTTTAGAATTAGAAGAAAGACCTCGTCCGATAAGGTTTGCAGAAACAGGCTTTCTTCCCAATTCTCTTGCCCAAATGGATAGTTGTCCTATATGATGCATGAACAATGGTATGTCTCATAACTTCCCCCCAAGTATCCGTTACAATTCTTCCATCTGGCAGGGTATCATAAAATAATTGATTTTCCATACTTACATCCCAGTTATTCACAAAGTCCTCCACTTCTAAATGAAATTCTGCGTCCAATTGTCGAACCTTATTCAAGCTTTTATAATTATGGAAACTCTCCTGAAAATCAGTTTTCCCCTGTAAGAGACGTATCCAGCTCCACTCGACATCAATAATATGGAAAAGTGTATGTAATATACTTCCCATTCCACCTGTTCGGTTTTGCAAAAGCTCTTCTTCACTTAACTCTTCACACCAACGATACCAGTCTTTTCTTACCATCCAGTTATATCTGAAAAGTGTTTTCAATAAAAACCCTCCACAATAAGAAAATAATAAACTGATTTCACAAGCCCTCAATGGCTTCAGGGTGTTTTTGCTTTGATAAGTTCGTCACGGAATAATTTCAAAAATAGTACCTTGGTTATAATCATTCACTTTCATCGAACCATAAACCCCTAAATATAGTGTAGTTTGATCAAGATTCGTTCCCAAGCTCACATAATAAGCTGATCGGGAACCAAAATTATAATCGGTTTGAATCACGTTATAATCATTTCGTTTACAATCTTCCCTTATACTAGTGTAAGCTAAAACCCCTCTAGCCGGAGATTGACTTTCTTCCTTCCGGGCAAGATCAGTAAACAGAACATTTCCTGCTAAGGCGGGGATTTTATCCCCCATATAGGGTTGCACTCCTGTCAGTGCAGTTCCTCCAAATTTATCGGGTCGGGGATCTTTATGAAAATAACTAGTCACAGGTTCAAGACGATTTCCTGAAACTTTTAGTGCCTCATCATAATAAGCCATTGTTTTCTCTTCCAAAGTTGGATTCGCAGAGCAACCCTTTACAATTGGAGTAGGGAGGATACCTTCCCACGCTCGCCAGCCAAAGTTAATCAATCCTTCTTGGCCCGCTTCAGATTTCATGAGGAAAGCTCGAGCAAGATGGGTAACCGGTATTGGTTTATACGGACCGAATGAAAAAATGGACTCTACCACATCCTGTCCGACATTTCCCGCATATTTGATGTACTGATTATTAAATCTTTGAAATGAAATGCCAGGTATATTCCGTACGCCTTTAACAATCATCGTAAGTGTTTCCTGAATAGGTAGGGGAAGTTCATTGAACCGTGTGACGATGGGGGCATTTCGGATGAATGTATTCTTACCTACATCAATTTCAATTATTTTACCGGCGATTTCCATGTCGTTCTGGCTTAAATTGAATGGATCAAAGCCTGATCCACCATCCCCTGTGGTTAAAACGAGTTTTCCTGTTTCAGGTGAAAAGTTTAAGCTATTTACACCATTATGATTAGAAAATGGTCTTCTTATGTTTAGTAATGTACGTCGTTGTTGAGGTTCACCATTCGAAGGTAAAACCCATTCTTCCAAAGTATCAATATGGTCATATTGAGTTTCTCTATCGTCCCACTTTAGGTTTAACGTCCTTAAATCGCACGGGTTAGGTGAAAAAGAATCAGGAAGAGCACCAGGGCCCTGTGCTCCAGCTACTGAATAATGAAGGTAAAACAGACCGTTATCATAAAATTGGGGATGAAAAGCTAGTCCTAGCAAACCGCGTTCATCATATCCACCTCTAGAAGCACCTAGTTTTACGATACGCAGGCGAATATCAATAAACGTCCGTATAACTCCGTCTCTTATATAAAAAATTTCCCCTACTTGGGTTGCGATGAATATTGTTTCTTTTGAGTCACCCGGGAGTATCGCTGTTTTCAAAACAGTCGGTAAATTTATCTTACTTACAATGGGCCGTAAACCAACCTTCACTCTTTTCAATAAATTTACACTCCTTCTTCGTTTTTCTTTTATTAAGATATGATTAGACCTGTTTTATTAATACCAAATAATGAAGGAGCGAACTAGGAGTTGACCATCTTTTCGTAGCCAGCTAGAAAAAGAGGTTGTCATAATGTACTATGCCTTCATAAATCAGTTATCTATCGTTAAGTTGGATAGATATCCAGTGATTTTTAGATAAAACAGTGAATAGTATAAGGTTAGGTTACTATTTGATGGAGGTGGGATTTCTGAAGAGGGTAAAAAGTATAGCCGTACAGTATTGGCAGCATCCTTTTTTTGAAATCAAACGTGACTTTACGGAATGGTTACCTACCACTAAACTAATACTCACCGCGATATTAAGTTCGTTTGCAGCCATATTTCAATCAGCAGGGGGATATATGCCCGGCATTGGTTTTGTCGTAAGTGCGATGACGACATTACCTATATGTTTAGCAACGATTGTATCGGTCAGATACGGATTTCTTTCTTATTCTGTGACAATCCTTCTGGTATTGTTTATCCAGCCTAGCGAACTACTTATTTTTTCCTTCACAACGGGTATTCTAGGATGGGTACTTGGTGTTTCCTTCTATAAGTCGAAAACAAGGCTAATGGTTGTTTTCTTGTCGGGAGTTACCTTATTTATGGGAATCATAGCGATTCTTTTCATTTTCCGCTTTCCTGTGTTAGGCCCAGGCTTTGGTACGTCTTTTCATTTTCCATCCTTATTTCTCATAGCGGTTTTCAGTATTCTGTATGCATGGATAGCAGCAGAAGCTTGTTCGTTTGTTCTGAAGCGATTGGCTCAAACCCTGCCTGATAGAGTGATCAAGCGGGTGAATGATGTTCAGGACAGGAAATCCAGAAAAAATGTAAAAGTGAAAAAATAGAGCCGTAGCGAACCTGCTTGGGCTCTATTTCCTGTGAAACTTAAGAAAAATGGTTTGGCTATCGAGAATAGACTCCTGGAGTACTTCATTTAACGAAGCAACAGATCCACCTACAAGTATAGTGAGAAAGTAAATCACCAGGCGTTCGAGAGAAACAGAGCGTTCTAACAAGAAGAAACAGGGTTCCTTTATTAAAGGGACCCAGTTCGAAGAAGTAATCGTATTTGTTAGTTGAAAGGTTCCTAATCATTATTCGAAATCATTGTACGTATATCCCGGGAATTTGACCACTTCCCATTTCTTTTTCCTTAATGCGTCCAACACTTCAGATCCCACATTTAAATTACTTTCCACAATTTCTTTAGGAACCAATGCCATCCACTGTGTTAATGAAATATCGGCATATTTGGGGCTTTTGAATACTTCTAGGTACGTAAGCGTCTCGCTGCCTGTATTTTGGATATAATGTCCAAAGCAGAACGGCATGTACCCAACATCTCCTGCTCTTACATCAAACGTACGAGCTGTTCCATCAGCTGCATACCCGGTCATCCGTCCTTGGCCAGTCAGGAAGTATTGCCATTCATCATTATTCGGATGCCAGTGTAATTCCCTCATGGCTCCCGGCAAGACTTCGACAAGAGCTACAGATATATTTTCCGACACGGGGAAATTGGTGGAATCCGCCACACGGACCGATCCCCCTGGAGATGTAACAGGTTCTTGACCAAGGAGGCTATGCGTAAAATTCCGGGTACCGAAAGGATCTGGAATCGCTACTTGATCGATTGGACCGGGAACTTCCCCTTGATAAATGTACTTTTCCTGTTTCGGGATATCTTTAAATGCACTTTCCGGTACACCAAAATTAGCAGATAGAACTTCTTTAGGGGTATGGGCGAACCAATCTGAGATTGCGAAGGTGTCTAAATCCGAGAAAGCCCCGTTATCAAACACCAATAAAAACTCACACCCTTCCTCCAAACCTTGAATCGAGTGGGGGATGCCAGGTGGGAAATACCATAGGTCGCCAACACCAACGTCTGCAATGAAGTTTTTCCCATTCTGGTCTACAGCGGTTATCCTCGCTCTGCCTGCAAGCATAAAACTCCATTCGACTTCTTTATGCCAATGCAGTTCCCTTACGCCACCTGGCGTTAAACGCATATTAACTCCTGCAAGTGTCGTGGCGACCGGCAATTCACGTATTGTAATCTGTCTTGACCATCCACCGTGCTTTAAAACCATATTCGTGTCGGAGAAGGAAAACCGTAAATTCGGAACAGTTCCCTCATCCGTCACTGGGGGCACAAGCATATCCGGATTTTCCAATGCTCGTAAAATATCACGTGGTCCGAGATCTGTTGCACCAGCACCGTCAGCTCGAATCGGTTCAGGTATTCTATCCGCATACACTGTAAAATCAATCGGCTTCGTCAATGATTTACCTCCTTAATCCATCCCGTTTAATTGAAATTAAACAGTACTACATGATGTATATTACTCACATTACTTTTCAATGCCAGTAAGAACAGGTTGCATTTGGAAGTTAATACTTATATGACGTTTCCTCCCTTTATATTTCGTTTGATTCTTATTGTGTTGGCCATTTTTGTTTTAACGAACTTATAAAAGTTTGAACGTTTTTCTTATCTTTCATAATAGGAGAGTAAACATAGGAAAGCGTACGTGGAAACGTCTCATTTTTCACCTGTAAGATAGAAAGGATATGATGCTGTACATCTCTTTCTATGACACTACGGGACAGGAGAGAGAGACCCATTCCATTTTTTATAAGTGTTTCTTTAATTCCTTGGTTACTACTGATGGTCAGGAGCGACTTGACTTTCAGCCCGTTTGAACGGATAAGGTGGTTCAGGTATTCACGGGTACCCGATCCTACTTCTCGAGTGACCCATGCCTGATTTTGCAGGTCGGATATCGTTAGATCTTTTTTATTAGCTAGTTCATGTTTGTTGGAGGAAACGATAAATAATTCATCTTGCATGAAGGAGTGCACGGAAAGCTCCTTTTCATTGGTCTGGCCTTCAATCAAGCCTATATCCACTTTGTATAACTGGACGGATTGAACGATTTCTTCCGTATTTCCTATCATGACTTGAAGCTCGAGTTCGGGATAGTCATTTTGCAGATCGATGAGTAAAGAGGGGAGTATATACTCGCCAATTGTAAAACTAGCACCAATCTTTAATTCTCCTTTTATCGTGTTGTGACGCTCCTCGATGTCTCGTCTCGTTTGTTCGTAAATCGTGATCATCTGCTTTGCCCGCTCGTATAAAATTTCTCCGGTTGGGGTGATTTTTATATATTTTGGCGATCGCAGAAGCAATTTTGTCTGAAACTCTTGTTCCAGTTTTTTTATATGTAAACTAACATTGGGCTGTGACATTAGAAGTCTATCGGCAGTTTTTGTGAAATTTTTGACTTCGACAAGGGTTACAAACGTTTTTAATGCATCGTAATACAAATATATCCCACCTAATCATTAGTATTCCTAATAGTTTAAATAACATATATATATTTTACTAATGATTTTACATCTGGTAAAGTTTAACTAGAAATATATAGAATTGAAAAAATGTCGTTTCATTATTGTTATGCTTGTATACTAGAATAAAAGGTTATGCGACTATAACGATAATTATTTGAATATTCGTTATACATAAAATGATAGTTATTATTCTTTTGCGAGGTGGAAATCGTTGCAACTTCAGGTAATGAACAGTCCGTTTAACCAAGAACAAGTAGAACTTCTTAATCGTCTTTTGCCAACTTTGACAGAAACGCAAAAAGTTTGGCTGAACGGTTATTTGTCTGCGACGCAGTCTTTTTCTGCGATAACAGAGGCACCACTGCAAGAACTTCTTGTTAAACAACAAGAAAAGACAATATCAAAAGAAGTGACCATTCTCTACGGATCCCAGACAGGCAACGCCCAAAGGATTGCGGAGAACGCGGCTAAGAAGTTAGAGGAAAAAGGCTTTCAAGTAGCCGTTTCCTCCATGAGTGATTTCAAGCCGAATCAGTTGAAGAAAGTCAAAAACCTTCTTATTGCAGTTAGTACACATGGTGAAGGTGACCCGCCGGATAATGCTTTGACGTTTCATGAATTTGTGAATGGAAGACGTGCACCGAAACTGGATGATCTCCATTTTTCCGTGTTGTCGCTTGGTGATAGCTCGTATGAGTTTTTCTGCCAAACGGGCAAGGACTTCGATGAGCGTTTGGAAGAGCTTGGTGGCAAAAGGCTTTATCCTCGCGTTGATTGCGATTTGGATTATGATGAACCTGCAACGGAGTGGCTAGAAGGTGTTATTGCGAGCTTAAGTGAGGCCGGGGAAGCGGCTATTGTTGCTCCTGCTGAGCAATCAGTTGTTGGTGAATCCGTATATTCAAGAAAAAATCCATTCAAAGCCGAAGTTCTGGAAAACTTGAATTTGAATGGCCGAGGTTCAAATAAAGAAACATGTCATCTGGAGTTGTCGCTAGAAGGCTCTGGACTCACATTTGAGCCTGGTGATAGTCTTGGTGTATATCCAGAAAATGATCCTGCACTTGTAGACCTTATTCTTGAAGAGATCGAGTGGGAGCCTGAAGAAAAGGTGACCGTAAACAAACAGGGAGATGTTCTTTCGCTTAAAGAAGCACTCAGCTCCCATTTGGAGATAACTGTTTTGACTAAATCGCTTCTTGAACAGGCGGCACAGCTTTCAAGCAATGAAAAATTACGGGAGCTAGTGTCACCAGGAAATGAAGAAAAACTAAAAGCCTACCGTCAAGGAAGAGATTTGCTTGATTTAATCCGCGACTTTGGTCAATGGGGGGAATCGGCACAGGAGTTCGTCTCCACTCTTCGGAAAATGCCGGCCCGTCTTTATTCGATTGCGAGCTCTTTATCCGCGAATCCAGATGAAGTCCATTTAACAATCGGAACAGTGCGGTACAATACGTATGGACGTGAACGAAATGGAGTTTGTTCTATATTATGTGCGGAACGGTTACAACCAGGTGACACCTTGCCAATCTACATTCAATCTAACCAAAATTTCAAGCTGCCGAGTAATCCAGACACCCCAATCATTATGGTAGGACCAGGTACAGGTGTTGCTCCATTCCGTTCGTTTATGCAAGAACGTGAGGAAGCGGGAATACAAGGTAAATCGTGGATGTTTTTCGGGGATCAGCATTTCGTGACGGATTTCCTTTATCAGACCGAATGGCAAAAGTGGCTGAAATCAGGTGTGTTATCTAAGATGGATGTTGCGTTTTCGCGTGACACCGACGAAAAAGTATATGTACAGAACCGCATGCTTGAACATAGTGGCGAGCTATTCAATTGGTTGCAAGAGGGTGCTGCTGTTTATATTTGCGGTGATGAGAAAAATATGGCACATGATGTCCATGAAACCCTTATAGGAATTATCCAAAAAGAAGGCAGCATGAGCCATGAGGAAGCGGTAAGCTATCTTAGCAACATGCAAAAAGAAAAACGCTATCAGCGAGATGTATACTGATTTCGGACGGAAAGGAGATAAAATAATATGGTGGATCCTTTATTAAAATCAATACTAAAAGCACCAGACGGCCCGCCTAGTGACGTCGAGGAGATAAAAGAAAGAAGTAATTACTTGCGTGGAACGCTCATGGAAGTGATGCAAGACCGAATAAGTGCCGGTATTCCCGATGATGATAATCGTTTGATGAAGCATCACGGCAGTTACTTGCAGGATGATCGGGATCTTCGAAATGAACGACAAAAACAAAAGCTTGAACCAGCTTATCAATTCATGCTCCGTGTACGCATGCCTGGAGGTGTGGCCCAGCCAGCTCAGTGGCTTGTCATGGATGAACTTGCCCAAAAATATGGAAACGGCACGTTAAAGCTGACAACACGTGAAACGTTTCAAATGCATGGCATTTTAAAATGGAATATGAAAAAGACGATACAGGATATTCATGCGTCCATGCTTGATACGATTGCAGCATGCGGTGATGTGAACCGAAACGTCATGTGCAACTCAAATCCCTATCAATCAGAGATACATACGGAAGTATATGAATGGTCAAAAAGGTTGAGTGACTATCTATTGCCTCGAACAAGGGCCTATCATGAAATTTGGCTTGATGAAGAGAAAGTGGTCGGAACACCGGAAGTAGAAGAAGTGGAACCGATGTACGGACCGCTTTATTTACCACGGAAGTTCAAAATTGGAATCGCTGTTCCGCCATCGAATGACATCGATGTATATTCACAAGATTTAGGCTTCATAGCAATCGTTGAAGATACTAAACTTGTAGGATTCAATGTAGCGATAGGCGGGGGCATGGGCATGACTCATGGCGACACTGCGACATATCCTCAGCTTGCCAAGGTAATCGGCTTTTGTACACCAGACCAAATTTTGGATGTGGCGGAAAAGGTCATTACGATTCAACGGGATTATGGGAACCGTTCCATCCGAAAAAATGCCCGCTTCAAGTATACGGTTGATCGACTTGGGGTTGAAACGGTCAAGGCTGAACTGGAAAACCGACTTGGCTGGAACCTGGCTGAAGCGAAGGAATACCATTTCGATCATAATGGGGACCGCTATGGCTGGGTGAAAGGCGTGCAAGGCAAGTGGCATTATACCCTGTTTGTCCAAAGTGGTCGTATTGCCGATTTTGATGATTACAAGCTGATGACAGGCTTGCGTGAAATCGCGAAAGTCCATACAGGGGATATCCGGTTAACAGCCAATCAAAATTTGATTATTGCCAACGTCTCTAGTCAAAAAAAGAAAGAAATCAATGAACTTATGGAACAATACGGTTTGACGGATGGCAAGCATTATTCAGCACTCCGTCGCAGCTCACTTGCATGCGTCGCTCTTCCCACATGCGGATTGGCGATGGCGGAAGCTGAGCGTTATTTACCGGATTTACTTGAGAAAATCGAGAGCATTGTTGATGAAAATGGTCTGCGGGATAAAGAGATTACCATCCGTATGACGGGCTGTCCTAACAGTTGTGCCCGTCCAGCCCTCGCAGAAATAGGCTTTATCGGGAAAGCCCCCGGCAAATACAATATGTATCTCGGAGCGGCCTTTGATGGCAGCCGACTCAGTAAAATGTATCGCGAAAATATTGGTGAAGAAGAAATATTAAGCGAATTGCGTGTACTGCTTTCACGTTATGCAAAAGAACGACAAGAAGGCGAACACTTTGGAAACTTCGTCGTCCGCACGGGAGTCATTAAAGCAACAACAGACGGTATGAATTTTCATGCATAATCAAATATGTATTTGAGACAGGACTTGTGCCTGTCTCTTTTTTGTATTTGTCGAAAAACCGATATTGAATAAACTCGAAGATAGACCGATTATTGAACAATAAGCATTTGAACTTGGTTCTCAATAAGCCCAATCATAAGGCGGTTAAAAAATTGAAATGGGTAAAGGTAGCGTTGAGTAGTTCGATTTTTATTGTAAAACTTTCCTTCCTCCGTATCTTGATAGAATTGGTATTTCTTATTTTGACTTCTGTATTTATCTTTGTAGTTAGGGAATCGACCTTATATAAATATATTAAACGTACCTCCATAATTGATTGAATAATCCAAGATGAATTAAATTGGCTTTTTTGATTGGTGGCATAACTCAAAAGAATTGACCCTGTTTTGATAGTGTAGTAATATCAAGGTATTATTCGGTGTCATAATATAGGGTCATAAATAAAGCGTAAAAAGGGGAAGAAATACATGAAATATGGGTATGCAAGGGTAAGTACAGTCAGCCAGGATTTAGAAGCGCAGCTTCGAGCATTAGAAAAAGAAGGATGTGAAAAAATCTATTCCGAGAAGTTTACAGGCACGAAATCTGATCGCCCACAATTTCAAGAATTACTTTCTATATTGCAAGCTGAGGACACACTTGTTGTTACTAAGCTGGACCGTTTTGCGAGATCAACGGTGGATGCCCTCAAGACAATAAAGTCTTTGTTTGAAAAAGGTGTCAAGGTACATATTTTGAATATGGGTCTAGTAGAGAATACACCAACGGGAAAATTGATATTTAGTGTGATGAGTGCTTTTGCCGAATTTGAACGAGATATGATTGTAGAACGAACTCAAGAAGGGAAAGCCATTGCCAAACTACGTGAGGATTTTAGAGAAGGTAGACCGAATAAATTTAGTAAGAAACAGATTGAACATGCGCTACAGTTATTAGAAACAAATTCCTATAAGCAAGTAGAAAACATGACTGGTATTTCTAAGAGTACTCTTATAAGAGCTAAAAGAAAGCAAAAGGCAAACTTATCTTAATTTAAATTTTCTATTTATTGTTTATAGGAGAGTTAGGAAATCACTTTTAAAATAGGACAATATAATAGAAGAAACTCGTTAAAGGGTAAGAATATATACGTAGTTGGAACCAGAATATTAACTGTTACAAAGTTTAATCAAGAAGTAGTATAAGGAAGATAATGAAAAACGTATATATATTTGAAAGTTTTTTCTTACTACACTATGAAAGTTTGGTAGAATTAGGTTGAAGTAAAGGGGGATTTTAAATGTTGAGTATTAAGGGTGCAAGATGGTATAGGACCGATTTACACATACATACACCAGCTAGTAAATGTTTTGCCAATAAGAATGTTCCCCCAACTCAGTGGGTTGATAAATATATTGAAGAGGAGCTTGATAGTGTAGCCGTTACCGATTACAACACAGGAGAATAGATTCGTTCAAATAAATCTTTAAATGATGAACAAATTGATTATAATATGTTAATTATGCCAGAAGGTAGAATTAGTGTTGAATATAAAGCTAATTTTGGTAATTACAGATCTTTGTCAAATGCATATATAATAAATGGGCTGAACTGGGGAAAGAAGCATTTTATACTTAAAAAGTATGATTAATAAAACTACGGATAATTTATTTATTGCAAGATTTGATTCTTAAGTCAGTAAGAGTAGGAGAGTAAGAGATGCAAGATTACATACTTAGTGGCGCTGGAATAGTGGTATCAATAATAATATACGTTTTAACTTATAAGCAGACTATAGGAGCTAAGAAGGAAAGAACTATTAATGCAAATGAAGAAATTGTGAAGATTTTAATAAGACGAATGGTTAATGAAGATTTTGAAATTACTCTACGAGATATGTATTGGTTAATGGAAGGGAAGTCCAGGGATTTTAAAATTAAGGTAGCAGATTTATATTCGCAAGAGCAAATACTTAATTCAGTTTTCACCAAGATATTAGAAACAGACTTTTTATCTGTTAACCAAAGAAAAAAAGTTATTGAACAAATTACTTCTTTAATCTTGAATTTAAAGGAATTAGAAATAAATGAAGATGAAAAAATAAAAGCAGAAAAAGAGCGAGGATTTTCAGTATATCTATTACCTATTTCAACTGCTCTACTAGGACCACTATTAGCATTATTGATAAATTCTAGTTTAAATATAGGATTAAATTTAGATAGAACTATCATCTCTTTAACTTTTCTCGTAAGTACACTTATAACTTTAATAATTTCATTTATTTTAAGGTTTAAGGAGTCTTCAAAAGATATATTACCTATAAATCATATGACTAGAGTGATTGATGAGGGCATCGCGTTCGAAAAGGAAGTTGTACGACAGTTAAATAGAAAATTTAATATAACACCAAGTGAGAATAGTTTTTATGATTATAAAATTGCTGATAAAGATATACTAATTGATGTTAAAGTTTGGAGTGGAACTGTCCATACAATGGCTGTAAATAAAGCTGTGGATAGGTTGCAAAAAGCAATTGATAATAAAGAAGGAACTAAAGGTATAATTATAGTAAAAAATGGAAATAAAATATTTTCTAAATTCAATACTGCTATGTCGAACATAAAGATTTTAAATTTAGATGAAACCTTTAAAGAACTTAATAAGTAGTTAGAGTTAAACTATTCTAATTCTTAATTTTATGCCACTCTCATCACTTAAGAGACGTTGAGTGTGGGAACTACTCTGAGATTATATATAAATTTATCAACTAATTTGAGTAGTTTCGTTTCCTAATATGTTTATTCAATTCAGTTTACATAATACATGTTATAAACACTCTCAAAAAGTAAGGTGCTGTCCCAAGTGTCATGATAATGATTTTTGGGATAGCACCTTTATAATCCAATTTCTTTAGAACCATTAGTATAATTTATCTTTCACAAGGTATAAGGTCTTTGTCACTGTAGCTTTTTTAATTGGCATCATAGAGTGTTTTTGAAATATATAGCTTATTTATTATTTTAATGTTGCGAAGAGAAGGTTGGTTCTCTTGCATAGACATTAGTATGGCTATTATGACGATTACAACCAAAGATACTCGGTTAAAATTAAAATAGTTATATCATGAACTTTTGTGATGATACTAATTGCTAACTAATGCTAGTTCTTCAAAAGCTTTAATTGCTGCCTCGGCAACTTGAATATCATTTGGGACGCTACTGCCACTTACGCCGACAGCACCAATGACTTTTCCATCTTTAACGAGTGGGATTCCTCCACCAAAAACGACTATTCTTCCATTATTGGTTGTGTTTAAGCCAAATAGTTCAGCATTAGGAGTAGTGGCATTGGCTAATGCTGATGTTGGCATTTTTAATGCTACAGAAGTCCAAGCTTTGTTTTGAGCTATACTTATACTGGCTAACCAAGCGTCATCCATACGATGAACAGCAAGTAAATTTCCACCTTCATCTACAATAGAGATTACCATAGATAGATTAAGGTTATTTGCTTTTTGTTCTGCTGCGGCAATTAAATGCTTTGCTAATTTTAAAGTTAATTTATTCATGAGAATCCTCCTATTAATTCTTAAAATATAATGGATTGTTACACTAGTTCTTGATCAATCTTAAGGATGCTTTGTAACATTAGGTTACCGGCTTTTTCAATGTCATCAGCATGACTATATTCTTCTGGACAATGACTTTTTCCATCAATACTTTTAACGAAAATCATGACTGACTTTGATATTGTTGACATATGTGCAGCATCATGTACGGCCATGCTCGAGAAAGTCATATATGGTTCTGACATCTCCTGTGCTGTTTTCTGGAGGATGTGAACAAGGTCGTAATCTAAAACAACCGTTTTTTGATTTAGGAAAACTTCCTGGTGAACGTTTACTTTTCTTTTTTTAGCGATGGATTGCCAACTTTCTTGAATTGTTTGTATCGCCTTCTCTATTTGTTCTTCTGAACTTCCTCTTATTTCAAAGATAAAGTTAACTAATCCGGGGATAATGTTCGCTGTATTTGAAGATACATTCAATGTACCGACCGTTCCGACTACACCATTGTCAATGTTATTACAATAACGTTCGATTGAAAGAATCATTTCTGCTGTAGCTGTTAGTGCATCTTTCCGATCTTCCATCAATGTTGTTCCAGAGTGATTCGATTCTCCAATCACTTTTACCTTACTTCGATACGTCCCAACCACTTTATCTATTACTGCCACGGCAATGTTATTTCTTTCTAATCTCTTACCTTGTTCGATGTGAAGTTCAATAAACACCTTTTTACTTTTTCGCATTTCCTCCATTTTTGCAAATTGATTAAGATCCCCGCCAACTTTTTTAAGTTCCGAATGAAGTGAATTTCCTTTTGTGTCATAGATATTCTGTAATTTGTCAGCTGTTAAGCTCCCCACAAATGATCGACTACCAAAAGTGGATAGATTAAAATCGTTTGTTTCTTCTGCAGTAAAAGAGACAATTTCAACATCATGATTAAGCGTAATATTATGGTCAATCAATGTTTGTATTATTTCTTTTGCCATAAGAACACCTAAGGGTCCATCATATTCCCCTCCATTGGGAACAGAATCTAAATGGGAGCCGATAACAATGCTGCCTTTTTTCTTTTGATTTCCTTTTTTTATTCCCCATATATTGGCGGCACCATCTATGTTTACTTCTAATCCAATACTTTCCAATTCTTGGATAAATAAAGTTCGTACATCTTGGTCAGCTATAGAGAAACTAGGTCGTGTCACACCACCTTGAAGGTTTTTTCCATATTGTGCATATTTATGGATGTCAGACAATAATCTATTACTATTTATCTGAACATCTACTTTGTTTGTTAAATTCCTCAAGTGTTTCACCTGCAATTCTCCTAATCTATTTATCACCTATTACACCGTAGGAAGGGGCTTGTTCTGGTTGGATTGCTCTTGTTTTATAGTCTTCGGCTTGATGTTTATAAATATCCCATAGCTTTTTTAAATCTTTAAGAGGATGGTCGCTGTCATCGACACGTAAATCTATATAAGCAAAAGGGATATCCGGTAGATAAACAAGAAGGGAGATGGAGCGTTCTTGATCTAACTCACCCCCCATGTCAAAACCAACTTCGAGTGATGCTATTAAGCGATCGGCTAGAGAAAGATCTGTCCTTTTTATAAAGTAATTCCCCATCGCTGTTGGTATTACCGCAACACTTAAAAGATTTCCAATACATGCTACGTTTTTTGCATAAAATTCTCCGTGAATCCCGAGGGCTTTTTCACCAGTAAACACACTAGCTTCGCCATTAGAGTCTACGACAGCTAGTTGTCTAAACTCTGGAAAATCTGAGGCAATTTTCATTGTTCGAATTGCGGCATGTGCATTATAACCTTGCTCTAAAGTAGAAAGTCCAATGTCTGCTAGACGAGGGTCTGTTACATTTTGGGTTAGTACTATTCCTACATTGGATTTAATCCAAGGACATCTGGCTCCAACAGCTGGACTACTTGAGGTAACGATAGCGCCTAAAGCGTTTGTAGACTCGCAACGTCCTGCAATGGAAAATGTGCTAGTTATTTTCATGGAAAATCCTCCTTCCAATAGAAGCAAGAAATGATTACTTCTCTTTTATTCGTATGTTCTATAAAATTTTTCTATTTTACTATTCTTTATCGCTAATTACGGCTTCAACATCAATTTCTACCAACATTTCTGGAAGTGCTAGGCCTTGAACGACAAGGCCAGTACTAACTGGATACACACCTTTAAAGTGTTTGGCAATCACACTGTATACTTCTTTTCGATAAGAACGATCTGTTACATAGGTAGTTAGTTTACAAACATCTTCCATCTTTCCGCCAGCTTCTTCAAGAAGCTGCTTTATACAACGACAGGCGTTTTCTGTTTGTTCTACAACATCATTTTCCCCATGAAAATTACCTTCTAAATCAAAAGCTGTTTGACCTCTCATATAAATATGATTTCCAGCACGGACGACCATACTAAATTCATTTGTTACATGGTGAGATTCTTCACCCATGTTGGAAGGATAAAATTTATTTGTCTCGAATTTATGGTATCGTTTAATTTCCATTAGATATTCTCCTTTCTATTTTCAGAGGCTATAAGTTTTTATAGGATAATGCGTAAAGTATCCCATCCAAGCAAATCTTGAGCTTGAGAATATCGACCTTCATCTAATAGCTGACGGATACGTGATGAAGATATCATTTTATTATCTATACATTTAAGAGGGGGTAGAACTTCCACTCTAAAATAGCGTCGTAAAACGTCATTATTTCCTTTTCGATCTTTACCGAACATAAAGTTAGGTCCTTCCCATATTTCAATTGGATGAAGTCGTTTTACTTCTTCAATAAATATGGGAACTTCCTGTCTAGTAAAAGCCTCGTTAAATTTTCCGATTATGACATGCTCAGCTCCTAAATGTTCAAGGAGCTGAAGTTTTTCTTCTAACGTAGTTAAAAGTGAACAATCGGTAAAATAGACTTTCGGAGGTGGATCAAAGGTATATACAACAAAGGGAACGCCAAGTTTTTTGGCGCGTTCTTTTGCTGTGTTTAATAATAATTGGTGCCCTTTATGGATACCATCTAGCGCACCAATAGTAAGAATGGATTCGGGAAGCTTAATATTGCCTGGATCATGAATTTCCACTGGACACCGTCTCCTTTCGGATCCCATTCGATTCCTAGGCGCTAGTCACGGGGATAGAGGGGGTTAAGTCTGCTGCTTTACGAACTAATTCGCGTTGTTTCTCCATATCGAAATTAGTGAAAGCTGCTAGTTGTTGTGCGAATGGAGGACTTTGAGCAAATAGTTCAAAGGTTGTTCTGTGACCTGCATAAGAGGAATTTAATAAGTCTCTCGCAAAGTACAATAACTTCCCTCTTTCTTGTGCACCCCAATCGCCCACAGCGTAATATTCATCGATATAATCTTTGATGACGGGATCAGACATAGTATTGTAGTCCGGTGTAACAGCTAATTGGCCGCCTACTAGTTCTCTAGTTAAATGTGCCATGGCAGGGAATTGTGATAAAGCGAATACTCTACCATTATATAGGAGTGATTGATTTGGCATCATTAATCCGCCAGGACTTTGTTCTGCATTTGCGACAGCTGCTGTTAGAAAAGCATTGATTCCTTCTCTATAGCCGATTAGTTGAGAGAGCTTTTCTTTTACTGCTTGCAATTGTGTGAGCCCTGTTTGTTCTACATTTAATGCAGCTGTCCCAATTAAATAATCAGCTCTTCGCAACATTCTAAGGACGTAGTTAAAAGCTGAGTAACGATGTAGCGTGGAACGGATATAGGCAGCAGATGCTAATGAGCGATGAAATAAGACATTTTCCCAAGGGATTAGAACGTGATCAAAAATGAGTAATGTGTCGATTTCTTCAAATTTTGTAGAGATTGGATAGTCTGTAGGGTTTTTATCTTGACCAAGAGAGGTACGACAAATATGTTTTAATCCAGGAGAGCCCATGTCGCAAATGAAGCCGCATGCAAAAGGTGCCATTGTATCTTCACCGGCATTCCAATCTAATATAGTGGGTTTGACGAATGCTTGATGAGCATAGGCAGCAGCAGTCTCAAATTTAGCCCCCTTGACGATAATCCCTTTATCATTTTCTTCCACGACATGAAGGAGTGTACCGCCATTTTTTCCAGCAAATAATTTACTTCGATCCCCTTTTGGATCTGTATTGGCTGATACATGGAATAAATCTTTTCTTGCTACACGATCGATATGGTATTCGATATTTTTAGCGTAGGTCGGATCAATTTCATTCAATTTATCCTTAGCATCGTATAATGACCACATTTCGCCAATTGTTTCATCACCGACTCGATAAACAACTCCACCAAGGTCATCAAGAATGGTTTCTACATGTGTGCGGATGGCTGATAGATCATCTTTTGTCTTTGGGGCTTTGTACGCCCGTGAAACTATTTCGCCGTCTTTTAATGTAGTGGTTAAGATGTTTTTATGATGTGGCTCATATGCCATGTCATACATTCTAGCTTTTACATCAACAATTGGTTTAAATGCTGGATGTTCAGCTACGTTTGTAACCTTTTCACCGTCTATGTAGACTTCACGGCCGTCATTTAAAGTTTCTTTGTAATCTTTTCCTGTCATTAAAGTCATACTGTCTCCTCCTTCGGTTTAAAAGTTTCTTGTTTTAGATGTGTAAATTCACCAAATTGACCTTTAAGGTAGAGTAATGGATTTTCTGTTATCGACTTAGCTGAATGAACTTTTCCTAAAAAGACAGAATGTGTACCTCCATACATCTCTTTATGCAGTTGACATTCAATTTGAGCTACTACGTTAGGTAAAAGAGGATTTCCCAAATCGCTATATGAGTATACAAGGTCTTCAAACTTGTCAGTATGGGATTTTGAGAATTTTAATGCTAAGTCTCCTTGTTGCTTTCCTAAAATATGAACATTAAACGATCCGGCCTCCATAATAGCTTTTTGTGTTCCGGTATTTTGATTGACACAAATGAGAAGCATGGGAGGATCCAATGATACGGAACAAACAGCGCTTGCTGTTAGACCGAAATCTTTTTTATTATGTCGTACTGTAATAATAGAAACACCAGTTGCGAAATTACTTATTATGGGTTTAAAAGTTTCGGAAGTAACATTGCCTGTTGCTTGGTTAGCACTCATGTACGTTTTTCACCACTCTTTCCATTTATAATTATTTAAGGAATAATTCTCTAATTGTTCCTTAAATTAAATATATAAAATTCTGAAAATACAGTCAATATAATTCGTGTTAAGTTTATTAATTTTTAAATGTCATAAAAATTAACAAAATTATTTTCTATGTTATAAAACATTACAAATATGATTGACAAAGCAGTTTTGAAGAAGTATAAATAATTTAAGAATATTTCCCTTTATGTTCCAATATTGGAATATACAATCTGGAAAATCTGCATCAACAGTACTTATAGCCTATTTGTAAAGGAGGTTGTTTATTTTCCTGTTTTGTAAATAATGTTATTAAATATTACATGTTTAGAGTGACGCTAGTTAATACAGCAGTTTGTGAAGAATTCTACTAAATCTAATGATTTTCAACCTTCTCTGTATTTCAGCTATAGTAAAAAGTGGATTCGTGGTCGGAATATTTCCTTTTACGAATGATTTAATTTAGAGGGGGATGAAAGAATGAATAAATCTTTTCTATTCATAACATTGATTGTATTACTGCTAATTAGTGCCGGTTGTCAATCTAGTAGCTCTTCAACAGAAAAAAAGACTGAAAATTCAGTCAGTCATGAAGAGGAGCTTAGTATCGCTTTCTCAACGTGGGTTGGGTATGCTCCTTTCTATATTGCAGAGGAAAAAGGATTTTTTGAAAAAAATGGTGTGAATGTTAAGATAACGCGGATTGAAAGCTCATCAGATCGTTTGAGTGCATTAGCAGCTAATAGAATACAAGGAATTGGTGGAACGATTGATTCTCAGGTAGTAGCTGCGGCACGTGATATCCCACTGGTGCAAGTAATTAGTACGGAAGAATCAAGTGGTGGTGATGGTATTGTTGCCAAGAAAGAGATTAAAAGTTTTAAAGATTTAAAAGGTAAGAAGGTAGCTGTACAGACAGATGGAGGAGCTAGTTTCTTTTGGTTTAATTATTTGCTGAAACAAGAAGGCATGAGCATGGGTGATATGGATATCCAAAGTATGAGTAGTGGCGATGCGGGTGCAGCGTTTATCGCAAATAAAGTAGATGCAGCTATTACTTGGGAACCGTGGTTAACGAATGTAAAGAATACAGATTTTGGCCATGTGTTAATGACTAGTGCAGAAACACCTGGAATCATTGCTAGTTCCTTTGCTCTTCAGCAAGATTATGTAGAGGAAAATCCAGAGCAGGTAAAAGGTTTTGTGAAATCTTGGTTTGATGCCATTGAATACTTCAAGAAAAATGAAGAAGATGCTATTTCGATAATGGCAAAAGCAATGGGACAAACTGATGGGGAATTTAAGGAAGCTTTAAGTGGCGTTACTCTATACGATAAAGAGAAAGCACGCGAATACGTTGGTACAAAAGAAAATCCAGGTCAACTTTACGAATTAACAAAATTGGGCGCTGAATTATGGACAGAACAAAAGATTATTGATAAAGAGCCGAACATTGAAGATTTAATAGATTATTCTTTTATTGAATGAAGGAGGTGGTAGACATGCAAAGGAACAAGATCTTGGACATGGATACTGTCATATTAGAGGAATCTGTGAAGACGAAAAAGAAGAAAAAGAAAAAATTCCGTTATTTTGAACCGCAAAAACCGATACCCAAAAGCTTATATTTCAAATTGACTATGAGTAGCTTCATCTTATTGCTAGGCATCTGGTCTTTATTGACCTATACAAATATTGTAGATGCACTGTTTTTACCAACACCCACAAGCATTATAACCTCTGGTATTACTCTTTTTACACAATTTAACTTTGTAAATGATATCTTCGTAACGTTTAGTCGGGTACTTGTAGGATTTGGATTAGCGTTACTAATTGGTGTCCCCCTTGGCATCTTCGTGGGAAGCTATAAAGTAGTAGAAGCCTTTTTTGAACCCATCATTTCATTTGTGCGTTATATGCCTGTTTCAGCATTTATCCCCCTCTTCATCTTATGGATTGGTGTAGGTGAATTAGAAAAAATATCCGTCATCTTTTTCGGTAGTATCTTTTCCATTGTGTTAATGGTTGCAGTAGAAGTTAGTGGTGTTCGCCGTGAATTATTAGAAGCTGCGTATACACTGGGTTCTTCTAATATAGGTGTTTTACGATCCGTCATATTGCCAGCCTCGATGCCCGGTATTTTAGATGCAATTCGCCTCGTTTTAGGATGGGCATGGTCCTATATCATAGTTGCTGAATTAATTGCGACGGCTTCAGGTATTGGTAGTGTCATCATTGAATCACAAAGGATGTTTCGAATTGGCAATATCATTTTTGGAATATTAACAATTGGTATGCTTGGATTACTATCGGATTTAATCTTGAAATTTTTTGGTAAAAAAATGTTTTCTTGGAATTACGGGAGGTGAGGAGATATATGGAGCTTTTAGTGGATGTAAAAGATGTTAGAAAAGTGTATGAAGGAACTGGTAAGAAACCCGATGTCCTCGCTGTAGATACCATTAACTTAAAAATAATCAAAAATGAATTTATTACAATTTTAGGACCTTCTGGTTGTGGGAAATCTACATTGTTACGGATGATTGGAGGGTTAGAAGAACAAACAGAAGGTGCAATCTACTTGCAAGGGGAAGAAATTATTGGACCTTCTGCTAATCGAGGGATGGTGTTTCAGGCGTATTCCTTGTTCCCTTGGCTCAACATAGAAGAAAACATTCAATATGGTTTAAAGATCAAAGGAATGGATCCTCAGGGAAGAAAAGATATTACCAAACGATATATTGAGCTAGTAGGCTTACAAGGTTTCGAGCATCACTATCCAAAACAATTATCAGGAGGGATGCAACAACGTGTGGCTATTGCTCGTGCCCTTGCAAATGATCCCGAAATCTTACTATTAGATGAACCATTTGGGGCACTTGATAATCAAACGAGATTGATTATGCAAGAGCTACTCCTTGAAATATGGGAGAAAACACATAAAACGATTTTATTCATTACCCATGATGTAGAAGAAGCCATTTTTCTTGGTAGTCGTGTTATCACAATGACATCAAGACCAGGAAGCATTAAAGCAGATATTCCGATAAATTTAGTGCATCCTCGTTCTTATAAGATTAAAACAGAAGGAGAATTTCTTACTTTGAAAGCACAACTGACAGAATTAATTCGAGATGAAAGTTTGAAAGCAATGGAATTAGAAGTTAAATAATAAGGGGGAATATACATGGTAACGAAAGAGGATTTTATGGTTGAGTTTAATCAAATTAAACAAGAGCTTAAGGAACATGCACACGTGAGGGCTTTGGAATTCTGGACAAGGGAAGATCTTACCCATGAGGAAGTATTTGAAGCTATTAGGGAGAGAGATTGGCTTGAAATGCAGTATGTTATATTCCTCGGAACAGAGATCATTAAATACTGGAACGAGTTTGATAGAGAAATTGTTACAGCTTTATGCAGACATATGCTAGAAGAAGCAAATCATTATGAAATTCTTAGTCGTGTTTTAGAAAAACATGGTTATACAGCGCCTGTTGCAACTTCAGAATTGAACAAAGGGTGGGAGGAAATACATTGGGCAGCCCTTGAGAAAGATGCAGTTTGTGCAATTGCTGTTTGGAATTGCTCAGAGACATCCACGACAACTACACATGATGTCGTCATTGAAAGTTGCAGACGGATTGGTTTGGAGGATTTAGCGAAGTGTTATGAAAAGATAAAAAAGGATGAAAATTTCCATGTGGGATTAGGAGAAACCATCATTGCAAAGTACATGGTTACAGAAGAACAAATTATAAACGCAACGGAAGGAATTCGTAGTTTTCGAGATGAAATGATGAAGTTTTATAATGATATTTATGAAACCAATAATCAAACTGTTTGAGAATTTTTAAATACTAAGTAACTCTAAATGGTTCGATCTGTTGAAACCCTTTAGGTATAAATAATATGAAAAGGAGAAATGTGTATGTCGAATGTTACGTATTTAAATCCCATAAAGTTTGAAAATATGGAAGCGGAACGTAAGCATCGGAAAGAAAGACTTGCAGGTGCTTTTCGACTGTTCTCAAAGTTTGGTTTTAGTGAAGGGGTGGCAGGACATATTACTGTACGAGATCCAGAATATACAGATCATTTTTGGGTAAATCCGTATGGCAAGCATTTCAGTGAGATTACTGTATCTAATTTGATTCTTGTAAATGAAAATGGTGATATTGTGGAAGGAGAAAAATCATTAAATGGAGCAGCATTTGCTATTCACTCTGAAATTCATAAAGCTAGACCAGATGTTATAGCTGCAGCACATGCACACTCCTTATATGGAAAAACGTGGGCTTCTTTTGGAAGATTATTAGATCCAATCTCTCAAGATGCGTGCCAGTTTTACAACGATCACGCGCTCTTTGATGACTATACAGGATTAGTGTATGAAACGGAAGAAGGGAAGCGCATTGCAGAAACATTAGGCAAGTATAAGGCGCTTATCCTGAGAAGCCATGGCTTACTTACAGTGGGGCAATCTGTTGATTCAGCAGCTTGGTGGTTTATTACAATGGAACGATTATGTCAGTCGCAAATATTAGCAGAATCAGTTCAAAAACCAATATTGATTGATGAAAAAAGTGCTTTAATAGCTGCTGAGCAGACTGGAACAGAGTATGAAGGATGGCTTAATTTCCAACCTTTATGGAACAAAATCGTAAAGGAAGAACCTGATTTATTGTTGTAAAGTAAGTTTCGTGAAAATGGTGTGTTTTTAATTTTTTTGTATATTTTGGTATAATAATTTAAATGAGAAGGCTTCTTTCTAAATGTATTTCAAGTAATATTGATATACATTCAAGAGAGGGTGCCTTTTTTAACTATAATGACTATGTGAATGTTGATATACATAGTGATTAGAGGAAGGCAGGGAAAGAAAATTGATAACAAGAGCCGGGATAGTTGGTCCATCTAGTACAGTAAAAATGGTAGTAGAACTTGCAGAGGATTATAAGGACCGTTTACAGGTCATTCCTTTTATTTATAAGAATCCTGAAGAAACAACATCCATAATACAACAAAAACAAAGTGAAGTTGATATTTGGGTGCTTGGTGGACCAGTTCTTTATCCTTTTGTAAGAGCAAGTGGGTCTAACCAACCTTTTTTCTTTCTTCAATTGGATGGTGCGAGTTTGACAAAGGCAATGATTGAAATCGGTTATAGTGATCAGCGACATTTGCAAAATATGAGTATAGATATTATACCTAAACGTGATGTATATGAGACTTTTGAAGATCTTAATTTGTCGAGTCAATCTATTTATTCTCAGGAATTTCATGAGGGTATTTCTATAGAAGAGCTACTTGATTTTCATAAAAAATTATATAACGAAAATAAAGTAGATACTTGTTTAACATGTTTGTATGCTATATTTGAAAATTTACAATCGGAAGATATACCTTCATATTGGATCACACCTACACGTACTAATATTCGTGAAACATTAACAAATGCGATTCAATATTGGGAAACAAAGTATTTTAAGGAATCTCAAATTTCCGTTATTTTGATTAAGATTACTGATGGAGAAGAAAATGATAAACTTACATTATCTTATAATCAGTATCGATTGAATTTACAATTACAGTCAGTCATTGTTAATTTTTCTGAATCTCTTTCAGGTTCAATTGTAAACCTTGGAATGGGTAGCTTTATCATTTTTTCAACGAGAGGCTCTTTACAGGAGTCATCAGAACATGTAGTAGACTTATTGGATAAGGTCTCATTAGTAACCGACTATCCTACACATATTGGTATTGGATATGGTGATACAGCCTTAGCAGCAGAGAAGCACGCAAGAATAGCCTTACTTAATGCGCAAACGTATGCTTCTTTTTGTGCATTTCTTGTTGACGATCAAGGAATGATAGAGGGACCCCTTCAGGAACAGGAAAGCATCTCTTTTAGTTATAGAATAGAAGACCGAGAAATGAGTGGAAAACTTAAACTGTGTGGGGTGACAATTACTACATTTAATAAGATATTGTCAGTTCAGAAAAGAACCGGTAATCATTCTATAACAGCATCACTTCTTTCAGAATGGCTAAAAATGACGCCAAGAAATGCACGACGTATACTTAATAATTTGGTAGAACAAGATATGGCTGAAATAATTGGAGAAGAAGCTCCCATATCAAAAGGACGACCACGGAAGATATATAGGATTAATAGTATGTAAACTATAATTTTCAAAACTACTAGGCTACTTGAAGAAGTTGACCTTTATATTCTCTTCTTACCGCTTTCATATATAAGAGTGCCCCGGCAAGTCGCCGGGGGGATATGTCTGGAAAAAATATAAATAAAAGTAATGAACTGGAGATAGAAAAGCTGCTTATCCCGTACGATGCGACAATTCCATGGTTTACGCTATCTTTAGGTTAGGATATTTTTAAAGAATAGCAGAGACATTCATATAGCAGTTACTTATAAATGGATATGTCGTTTGTCTAGACTCATATTGGTACAAATTCAGATTGCTGACTGTTTCTTGGCAGGCCGATGTCAGCCATGGTAAGTAACCCTGGTTTTCGAATCGCATCAATTTGTTTAGCTGTATTAATAACCATGGAGGCAGTAGCAGTATCACCGAATACTCCATTTGGTATGATTAATCTTTGTGTTTCGTTTCCTTCAATTATAATCTCATCCTCTTGGTTAATTCCTACAGACATGTTCAAGTCCAAGCAGATTTCCTTTCCGGTAGAGGTCAAAGCTCTTGATACTTGGTGTAGCCCACTAACCGCCCCTTTTTTTAGAGACGTAAGTGGAACGGTTATAACTTCGGTGGCAATTGTTGGCTCAATGGTATTATTTATACTGGTAAGTTCCCAATCTAGCCCATATGCAATTAATCTAACAGATTCTTCAAGCCCAACATGCCCGATCTTATCCTGTTCAGCCAGTGCCTCAAATTCTCCTTTTGTCATACCGATTCCAACTTTTCTTTGTAAGGGGAGGCGGCGTTTCGAAACATCCACTTTACGATTGACAAGGACTCTGTTTACCGTTGTAACAACCGTTGAAAAACAGATTGCCATGGTATCCATGATGAAACCTGGATTAATGCCAGTCCCGATGACACTGAGCCCTTTGCTCTTTGCATATATATCTATCTCCTTTGCCAGCTCAGGATAGCGCTGCCACGGGAAAGAAAGCTGTTCACAGGTAGAAACCACTGAGAACCCATGATCTAAAAGTTCCTTGATTTGTGGCCAAACGTGGTTTGCATTGGAACCGGTCGCATGAAGGGCAATTGGATGCTCTACACTGGTTTTTACTTCATGAATACTGGAGACCACATGTACATCCATTTTATTTTCATTTATGATCAGCCCAATATCCTTTCCAACCTTTTGGGGATCAATATCTACAGCACCAATAATCGATTGAGGATTTGTAAGATATGCACTACGCAGAATTTCCATGCCGATAGGACCCAAGCCAAATACGGAAAATTTCGAAATACCACTTACCATTTATTTATCATCCTTTCAAATGTTGTATAACCAAATGCTAACATTGAAGGGAACATAACAAAAATAGTAAATTTTTATATACATATAAACCTTGATTATAAAAGGGACAAGTTGTACTTACTTTAGTTCTTTATCCTTATAACTCACAACGAAGCATTGGATTGGAGGGTATGTATGATTTGATTTATCAAGAAAGGTGTATGTTCGCTACTTTTCCAAACAGCTGATATTGAGCTAGACAGATTCATATTTTTGATGTTTAAGGCCTTCACCTTTTTAGCCCCTAACAAATCAATCATATCTTTGGGCATGAGGGCAACACCTAAATTATTCGAAACTAGGTTTGCAATCGTTAATAGCTCAGATCCTTCACATAATTTTTTTGGAGAAAACCCAGCAATCGAACATGCCTTTTCCAAAAGAAATTGAAGAGAGTGGGCTTGTACTGCATGATAATGAATAAAGGGTTCATTCTTTACCTCAGTTAAATGTATGGATTCTTTTTGAGCTAACCGGTGTTCAAAAGAAACGACTAATTGCAATGGAGATTTGTTGAATTCAATCATATTTAGCCCTTCATTTGTCAGTATATTGGCATGTATGGGTGTTCGGATAAAACCAATTTGATATTTTTGCTGTTTGACTAGCTTGACTGCTCTTGCGGAGGTTGTCTCTTGAAGATCCACTTCTACTTCAGGAAATTCAATACGTATCTTTTTCAATAAATTTGGTATATAAATACTTGCTGCTGATGGTATTGTGGCAATTTTTATTTTTGGTTTGGGGACAATTTTGTTTTCAACGATATTGCTAACTGTTTTTTCGATGTCATCGAAGGAAGGAGCGAGCTTCTTGTAGATATATTCCCCTTCTTCAGTCAATGTGATTTTTCTTGTTGTGCGATTTAGAAGCTTAAAACCTAATTGTTTTTCAAGTGATGAGATTTGTTGGCTTAAGCCAGGTTGGGAGATATGAAGGACCTTGGAGGCTTTGCTGAAACTAAGGTGGTTTGAAACCTCAATAAAATAACGTAGGGATAGGAAATTGATAAAATCACTCCTTTTGTTTAAGTGGTATCAGAATAACTGGATACAGCCAATAAGAAGGTATTTTATAATCAATAGTTATAAGTTTATAACAATAATATATTTCTCAAATGCAAGAGTCAATATTATCTTTAAAGAAGGATGTAAAAAAACTGAAAATTTAGTAAAATATAAAGTTGGTTAAAAAACGCGCGTTTATGACTGTAAGGATATGGGTTAAATTCCCATATGTAAAATGAAGGAAATTAGAGTTGGTCACAGAATACTATTAATATCGTCGCATTTAAAGATGATGAAATTGAAAAAGGAGGGATTTTTGTGAAGGGATGTAAAAGCCTTTTTTTATTCGGAATGATCATGTCCTTACTACTTATTACTGCTTGCAGTAAGGGGAATGAAGGGGCCTCTGGAGACGAAAGACAAAACTTGAGTCTATTAACAGGTGGGACTGGTGGTACATATTACCCACTCGGTGGTCAAATCGGAAATATCATCACGGATAATACCAATGCGAATATTACACCACAAACCTCCGGGGCTTCTGCAGAAAACATGGAAACCTTAAGAGCTGGAGAAGCTGAGATAGCTTTCTCGCAAACGGATATTGCTGCATATGCAGTTGAGGCCAAAGAAATGTTCAAGGGGAACCCCATTGATAATATCCAGGCAATTAGCTCTTTATATCCAGAAACTGTACAGCTTGTAACAACAGCTAAAAGTGGGATTAAATCAGTGGAAGATTTAAAAGGAAAGAAAGTATCGGTCGGTGCCCCTGGATCAGGTGCATACATTAATGCCATGCAAATTCTAGCACTTCATGGGTTATCAGCTAAAGATATAAAAGCCCAAAACCTCTCCTTCGACGAGTCAACGGACGGAATACAAGCTGGGAATATTGATGCAGCATTTATAACAGCAGGTACTCCAACTGGTGCAGTAGAGGCACTTTCTGTTCAAAATAATATTGTTGTCCTACCAATTGCGGATGAAAAGATTAAAGAGTTGGTTAAGAAATATCCATATTATGCGGAGGATACCATTCCGAGCGGCACTTATAAGATTAAATCAGATGTAAAGACCGTTGCCGTGAAAGCCATGTTGGTTGTAAGAAAAGACATGGACAAAGACTTGGTGTACGAAATGACTAAGGCTATTTATGACAATACAGACAAAATCACGCATGCAAAAGGAAAATTAATTACGGCAGAGACGGCACTTGAAGGATTAGGGGAAATGGAGTTGCATCCTGGTGCAGCTAAATATTTCGAAGAAAAGGGAATTACCAAATAAATGCTACGATAATCGATAGTTCGCTATCGATTTCGTTGTTTCTTGAAGTTTGGAGGTTTCGATGAGCAGCAATTTTTTTAAGAGATTCGTGTTTTTTATTATCCCTCTCTTTCTGTTCAGTGCCTTACTTGGTTTCATACCATATAAACAAGTCCTTGCGTTTTCCTATCAAGATCAAGAAGAGTTGTTGGCTTATTTACCTTTGAAAAGAGAAAAGACGTTTCAAATAGAGTATACACATTCCATTCACCTCTCGGACGTTTTTGAAACCTATCAGCTATCAAGGGACTCCATTAAGCAAACCGAGCTGGCATATGAAGACTTTGCTGTAGGCATGCCTTCTAATGCAGAGGGAGAGGAAGTCTTTGAAGAAAAAGACGGTGTATATCATATCAAAAATATGAATCGAACATTTGAATATATTGATTTAAGAATAGGGCAGGTTGAGGCCAATCATCGCTTAATCTATAGAAAACAAACTGTATTATTATCACGATTTATTAAGCCGGGAACATGGATCAGAATTTCAACTAAAAAAATTTCCTTTTGGGAGCAATTGGATGGGGTGAATATCAATGGATGATGATAAAGGAAAAGTGCAGTACTTAACGGAGGAAGAGCAGCAGAAACTTTTAGAGAAATACGATCCTGAAGCAGGGACCAGGAAATTAAAAGGCATATTGGGGTATATTGCTTTTTTCGGTCTCTTAGCATTTTCTTTATTCCAATTGTATACAGCCATCTTTGGGGTTTTTACAGCACAAATTCAACGGACGATTCATTTAGGTTTCGCGCTATCTTTAATCTTTTTATTATTTCCTGCAAATCGGAAGAAACGCCAAAAAGGCAAGCTTCAAATAGCATGGTACGATATGATTCTAGCAGTATTAAGTATCGGAGTCGGAGCGTACTGGCCCTTGTTTTTCGACGATTTGGTCATGAATGTCGGTCGTTTAGGTACGTTGGATTTCACGGTTGGTTTACTGGCCATTTTACTGGTGTTAGAGGCAACGAGGCGTGCAGTAGGGATACCTATAACGACAATAGCGGTGCTATTCATTTTATATGGTCTATTTGGTCAATATATGCCTGGTTTCCTTTCGCATCGCGGTCTAACTTTCGAACGGATGGTCCAAACGATGTTTTTCTCTACAGAGGGGATTTTAGGAACACCGCTGGCGATTTCATCTACCTTCATTTTCCTATTTTTACTATTTGGTGCCTTCCTTATACGAACCGGGGTTGGTCAATATTTCAATGATCTTTCAACTGCGATTGCAGGTAGAAGAGTCGGCGGACCTGCGAAGGTTGCCATTTTTTCAAGTGCATTACAAGGAACAATCAGCGGTAGCTCGGTAGCGAATGTTGTCACTTCAGGGTCATTTACGATTCCCATGATGAAAAATCTGGGTTACAAAAAGGAATTTGCTGGGGCAGTAGAGGCATCTGCTTCAACAGGTGGACAATTAATGCCACCGATAATGGGAGCGGCAGCGTTTCTAATGGTGGAGTTTATTGGGAATGGCATCACGTATTGGGATATAGCAAAAGCAGCCACCATTCCAGCCATTCTTTACTTTACAGGGATTTGGATCATGACCCATTTTGAAGCAAAAAGGCTTGGATTAAGGGGATTGACGAAAGAAGAAATGCCGAACAAGAGAGAAGTGATAAGAAAAGTTTATTTATTGATACCAATCGTTGCTATCGTTCTCCTACTGATGTCGAATATAACAGTTACACATGCCGCATTGTATTCCATTCTTATCTCGATTATTGTAGGGTTCATTAACAAAGATGTACGGATGAAATTTAGTGATATCATTCATGCCCTAGTAGATGGGGCTCGAACGGCATTGGCAGTAGCGGCTGCAACGGCTAGTGCGGGTATTATCGTAGGGATTGTCACAAAGACAGGGCTAGGTCTAAAGCTGGCGAATGGATTAATCGATTTGGCTGGTGGCTACTTAATACCAACACTTATGCTTACAATGGTCGCGGCCTTAGTATTGGGAATGGGGTCACCGACAACTGCTAACTATGTAATTACCTCTACCATTGCGGCACCTGCCATCATTTTACTGGGTGTACCGGATTTATCCGCGCATCTATTCGTTTTCTATTTTGGGATTATTGCAGATATAACACCACCAGTGGCATTAGCCGCTTTCGCAGCAGCCGGGGTTTCTGGTGGAGATCCCTTAAAGACGGGGATCCAATCGTCTAAATTAGCCATAGCGGCCTTTATTATTCCTTACATTTTCGTACTATCCCCACAAATGCTGATGATTGATTCAACTTGGATGGAAGTGGTATGGGTCGTTTTTACGGCAATGACTGGAATGATTGCTATCGGGGCCGGGGTCATCGGTTATTGGATACGCGGAATGCATTGGTTAGAAAGATTCCCAGCCATTATTATCGGCTTACTATTAATCTATCCTGAAACCATTACGGATATCATTGGATTAGCTTCCTTTGCCGTCTTGCTTGCTTTCCAATATTTCAAGAAGCAAGACAAAAGGAACATGCCGACCATTTTAGATAATAATCATAATATTTAGGTAATGGACTGAAGACACTAGACGGTGGCTTTTACCCAACTACATCATTTATCAGTTAAGGAGGTGAGTGTGTAATATGAGGTTGAGCCACCGTCTTTAATTTATATAGTTTATAATTTTGATGTTTAAAAAGTCTGAAGTCTACTTGAGTTATCTCCATGATACACATAGGAACTGTCTCCAACTTTAGAATCTTAACCAGAAGAAAGGTATAGGTTTTTCTAAGTGAACAGGATTAATATCCGTTTTGAAAGGGGACTTTATATGACCTATTTTAAGAGTTTAATTATAGCTGTTTTCAGTATCTTTTTAGTTGTCTCTACCGTTATTGCAAGTGTGCCCGGGGTAGATAAGTCAATGAAGCAAGGAACAAAAAAGGGAATCGTTTCGGTTTCCCATCCCATAGCAGCGGAAGCTGGTAGAAAGATTTTAGAGCAAGGCGGAAATGCTGTTGATGCAGCAGCAGCCATTCAGCTGTCATTAAATGTAGTGGAACCGATGATGTCGGGAATTGGCGGAGGGAGTTTCATCATGATTTACAGTAAAGAGGAAGATAAAATTACGATGATTGATAGCCGTGAAACGGCTCCAAAAAACGTTACACCTAAACTTTTTCTAGATAAAAACGGAAAAGTTGTACCTTTCAGTAAACGTCATATTACAGGAAAGGCGGTAGGGGTCCCTGGAACTTTAAAGGGAATGGAGATGGCTCTTGAGAACTATGGCACGATGAGTTTATCAGAAGTAATAAATCCTGCAATCAAACAAGCGGAAAAAGGAGTGAAAGTAAATTGGTCCGCAGCTCAATATATTGATGAAAATAAAGCGAAGCTTCTAAATAATCCTGCAGCTGCCAAAGTGTTCATTCCCGGGGGAGAACCATTAAAAGAAGGTGATAAGCTCATCCAACCGGATCTTGCCAAGACATTCAAAATTATTCAGAAACAAGGGCCGGATGCACTTTATTCAGGGGAAATCGGTGAAGCGCTTGTCAAGGAAGTTAAAAAACGAGAGGGCGTCATGACCACGGATGATTTGAAAAGGTATGAGGCGAAAGAAAGGGAACCGATTCAATCGAATTATAGGGGATTTGAAGTCGTGGGTGCCGCTTCGCCGAGTTCAGGTAGTTTGACGGTCCAACAAATTTTAGAATTGATGGAAGGGTATGATGTGAAGAAGATGGGAATTAATTCCCCTGAATATCTTCATTATTTAACGGAAGCCATGCATTTGGCATTTGCCGACCGTGCAGCATACATGGCTGATGAAGATTTTTATGAAGTTCCTAAAAAAGGGCTTTTAGATGAGGAGTATATAAAGGAAAGAAGAAAACTAATTAATCCTAATAGATCAACTGCAGAAGTAAAAGAAGGAGATCCATGGGAATATGAAGGAAAAGAACCTTCTTCCATGCCAACTGTGGTGGAGAATCATCCTGAAGGTCAAACCACCCATTTCTCGGTGATGGATAAGTGGGGGAATATGGTGTCATATACGACTACGATTGAACAAGTGTTCGGTACTGGCATAATGGTACCGGATTATGGTTTCATGCTAAATAATGAAATGACAGATTTCGATGCTACACCGGGGGGCGTTAATCAGGTAGAAGCAGGAAAACGCCCTAGAAGCAGTATGTCACCAACTTTTGTCTTAAAAGATGGAAAACCTTTTCTTGCCTTGGGCTCTCCTGGGGGAGCTACCATTATTGCATCCGTGTCTGAGACCATCATGAATGTAATCGATCATGGGCTACCAATCCAAGAAGCCATCTTATCACCTCGTATATACTCAGCGAACTATCCCACTGTTCGATGGGAGCCGGGAATTGAACAAAATACAAAATTGGAGTTAATGGCAAAAGGTCATGTCTATGAAGAAAAACCTCAGCATATTGGAAATGTGCAGGCCGTCGTATTCGATTATGAAACGGGAAAAATGTATGGTGGGGCGGATAATACGAGAGAAGGAACAGTTCTTGGAGTAGATAAGGGATACTATAAGTCGAAAAAAGCTCCAGAAATTAAAGAAGAGAAGCCAGGTCCATTCACATTAAAAGTAAATGGTGTACCTTTTCCGTATACAGCTAAACAAATGAAGATAATAGATGGTAAGCCTTATATTCAATCGGATAAATTGCTACTTGGTTTAGGCGTAATAGGCACAAAAGATTTAAAGACCTATAAACCAGATCAAAAATCATTCCTACCCGTTTTAAGGGTCGGAAAAGTAACAGGATTTAAAGTGGAGTGGAACGAAGAAGATAAAGTAGTATTATTGGAAAAGGATCCAACTGATTACGAGGATATAGACGATGATGGGTCCATCACAAACTAAGTTGATTAAAAACCCTCCATTAAAGCCAGCCATGCTTTTATGGAGGGCTTTTTCATGCCCAATGATAAGGAATGGGTCCTGGAAACATGGTCATATTTGTCCAATTTGAAAAGGAACAAGGAGCAATGAAACAAGGGGGACGATCACTAATTCGTTTTGTTTTTACCTTTGGTGGATAATGTATATAATACGGGTAACAACCAATTGAAGGGAGACTTATTATGAATGAATATAAAGTGACAGTGAAGAATGGAAGTATGGTAATTCTGACGGATGTTATCAAAGCTGAAGATGAAAGGGAAGTTCTAGGTACACTATTGATTAACAGTGAATTGTTCAATCAATCATTTACCGATATTAATATTTTAGAGCTTTAACATAAAATACAGTAGGTGATAGTATGTGTGGACGGTTTACCCTTTTTACGGGCATTGAAGAAATCATTGATCGCTTTGATATACAGTCTGCTTTTAATGAAGAGTACCAGGCAAGCTATAATGTAGCTCCGACGCATTCCGTTCTATCTGTCATTAATGATGGTAATAAGAACCGGTTAGGATATCTCCGATGGGGATTAATTCCGTTCTGGGCTAAGGATGAAAAAGTTGGCTACAAGATGATAAATGCCAGGTCCGAGACAATTGCCGAGAAAGTCAGTTTCAGGAATGCTTATAAAAAGAAACGGTGCTTGATTCTTGCCGACTCCTTTTATGAGTGGAAGAAGGATCCTGAACGTAAAATACCAATGCGGATTAAACTTAAGAATAATGCTCCATTTGGAATGGCAGGTCTATGGGAATCATGGAAATCAAAGGAAGGTACGGTTTATTCTTGTTCAGTTATCACCACGACGTCAAATGAATTGATGACAAGCATTCATGATCGTATGCCGGTCATTCTTAATCCTGAAGATGAAAAGGTTTGGCTTGACCCGACCATTCAGAATACGAACTATCTCCAACAATTCCTAAAGTCTTTTGACGCCGAACAAATGGAAGCGTTTGAGGTATCATCGGATGTGAATTCTCCTAAAAACAATTCCTCCAACCTCATAGAACGGATTTGTTGAGAACTTTTATTATGTAAAACAATATACGGCATATTTTGATAGAAATCGGTCCATACCAATTCTAGCCTATTGAATTGCTGAAAAGTTGTTATATGATATAGTTGACAGAAAAAAATTATCTATGTGACAATCCGGTTTAAACCGGTAGTGTTTTCTGTTTCAATAAGATAAATGGGAGTGTAGATCATTACTACATTCATCATTCATATCTAGTTAATTCAACCTTAACTCTTGCAGTTAGGGTTTTGTTTTTGCCTATGTAGTAAAATTCAAATCAAGGATGTTCACTGTTATTTAGATACCACACACATATTGAAATGAGTTGTATATGGGACAAGCCTTTAAAATACACTTAGGGAGAACCTCATTAGAATCTTCAAGTGTAACTCCTTTCCTTTTGTTAGAGGATGGAAGAGGAGACGGGGCTATTTCCAGTGATGGTAAAATCATGGGCACCTATCTTCATGGCATCTTTCATAATCGTCTGTTTACTAGGTCTTTATTCAATCAAATTCGTCGGGAAAAAGGGTTGGATGAAGTAAAGGATAATGTGCAAAGTGATTCAGAGCGACGAGAGGAAGCGTATGACCTCTTGGCTGCCCTTTTGGAAGAAGATATTGATATGGATACAATCTATCAATGGCTGCAAATCGAAAATTAAAGATGACACCTGGAAATATAGATGGTTACATACTCTAGCAGAAGAGAGTCTAGAGTATGTAATTTTGTAATGGAAAGAGCCCTGTTGCCTATACATAGATATAAAACGTTTTATTTTACTGATAGCTTATTGGTTCTTGGTTATGTAAAGGTTATGTAAAAGTAAGTTATGCAGCTTATCAAGTTCTTGGCTTATATGTAAAGTTTTTGGAGCGGTGAATCCATGGTTAAAAGCTGTATAGATTAATTCCTTCCTCAAAATTTCTATTTTTGTATGTAGTAGTTCCATACTTTCCAATGAAAATCCCTCAAGTTCTTATACTTTTTTGTCATGTATCTATTATTACATAAATTAGGATGACTTGCCGGTATTTTGCTTCAAATTGATTTCTACCATCAAAATGCATAAGATAAGGATTAAATTTCCTTTTTTCGGCCATATTAAGTGACAGACCTTTAGTTAATATGGTATGGTGTGTTTTCTACATACTTTATAGAATTAAAAGGATGAGGTGTTTTAATATGAATAAAACAGAATTAGTCACAACTGTAGCAGCACAAGCAGAATTAACAAAAGACGACGCTAAAAAAGTAGTGGATGCATTGTTTGAGACAATCACGACTACGCTAGCCAAAGAAGAAAAAATTCAATTAGTTGGATTTGGTACATTTGAAGTACGCGATCGTGCAGCACGTACTGGTAGAAATCCGCAAACAGGTGAAGAAATACAAATTGCAGCTAGCAAAGTTCCTGCATTCAAAGCGGGTAAAGAATTAAAAGAAGCCGTAAAATAAGGGGTTCCCTTTATTTTCAAATCTCTGGAGTTAGTTAGTCTCCAGAGATTTTTTTGTTTTTTAATTGCTACATAAGTGGATTTTATTGATTTAGAGCATAAAAACAGGCCCTGATTTTCAGGGCCTGTTTATTAGTTTAATTAAAGTTTGTTTACGTTTGTTGCTTGAGGCCCACGTTGACCTGATTCTACTTCAAATTCAACTTCCTGGCCTTCTTCAAGAGATTTATACCCTTCCCCTTGAATAGCTGAGAAATGAACGAATACGTCGTCTCCATTTTCACGCTCGATAAATCCAAATCCTTTGTCACTATTAAACCATTTTACTTTTCCACGTTCCATTTAAGTACCTCCTAGCATGGTAAAACCTGCATTATTATCTTACATCATTATAATATCCATTTTAAAAGCATTTAAACTTAAAAAATAAATTTCCTTCAAATAAAGGTAGATCATTTCTTTACTTTTTCTTCTTATGATGAAGTATTTTTTTGAACGTTATAAAATGAAATGTAATAAATTCCATTCGTAACTGATTTGATAAGTGGTTTAACACCATGTAAACGTTGCCTTGGTATTAGATATTAATAGCGATTCTTGGCAATGGAACAGTGACATTAGCAGGTGACGTCTTATTAAATGCTGGAGATTTCGTCGGATTATTTTATGAATCTGATGGGGTAACTTTAGGAATTGATTTAGGCCGAGATGATAATAGTATTGTTTGGTCAGCTCATCGCCTCATTCAAATTAGAGAAAGACCTTGTTAATAAGCTTCTAATGTTAGGATGATATCCCTTAGTGGGCGATCTTCCTTTTTGTATTTAGGCTAGATAGTATTGGAAAATAGCTATGAATGTGAAAAATGAATGACAATATATAAAATATAAGCAGGAGAAGTATATTATACATAATTCAGAGAAATTCAAATTTGCTCTTTCTATATCAGAAGAGGTAAATTGTCATATCAATGTGAAACGTTTTACACTAAATGTCTATAGGAGTGAAAGATTTGCGCCTTATTTTATTATCTGGAGGTTCGGGAAAGCGCCTCTGGCCTTTGTCGAATAGTTCCCGTTCTAAACAATTTTTAAGACTATTGCCATCTGAGCAAAAAACAAATTCAAAAGTATCTATGATTCAACGTGTGTGGAACCAACTGGAAAACGTCAATCTAGCTGATCGTACGATTATCTCCACAAATAAATCTCAGGTTGATATGATAATTAGCCAATTAGGTAATGATGTACCTCTGATTATGGAACCAAGTCGAAGAGATACTTATCCGGCTATTGTTTTAGCCTCTCTATATTTATATTCAGTAGAAAGTGTAGACCCTGAGGAAGTGGTTGGAGTTATGCCCGTCGATCCTTTTGCAGGAGATGAGTTTTTCGAGCATATGATTACTTTAGAGAAGGTTTTGCAACAATCAATGGCTGATTTAGCTTTAGTAGGTATTGCACCTACTTACCCATCAGAAAAGTATGGTTATATAGTTCCTATTGCCTCACAAAATACAAAACATGAAGAAGCTTTTCAAAGAGTGAGTTATTTCACAGAAAAGCCAAATCATGACAAAGCTAAGCAATTGATAAAAGAGGGAGCATTATGGAATGGTGGGATTTTTGCCTTTAAGCTGGGATTTTTATTAAATTATATTAAAACGCAGGGACTTCCACTTAGCTATGCTGAAGTATTTAACCAGTTTAATCGGTTACCGAAAAATAGCTTTTGATTATGAAGTGGTTGAAAAATCAAATAATATTATTGTTGTCCCTTATAACGGTGAATGGAAAGATCTTGGAACCTGGAATACTCTTACAGAGGAAATGAAAACGCCGATAGTTGGCAAAGGAAGTATTGGTCCGGATTGTCGAAATGTCCATGTGATTAATGAATTGGATATACCTGTATCTGTTTTGGGTGTTTCAGATCTTGTTGTGGTGGTTAGCCCTGATGGAATTCTTGTTACAGATAAAGAGGCCAGCCCAAGAGTCAAGGAAATTTCTCTTCAAATTGAAGAGCGTCCGATGTATGAAGAGCGTCGATGGGGTTGGTACCATGTATTGGATTATACAAAATTTGATGAAGCCAATGAAGTTCTAACTAAGAGAATTGGTATAACAGCTAATAAAAACATCAGTTATCAGAGACACTTCCATCGTAGCGAAGTCTGGACAATTATCAATGGAACTGGGTTATTTGTTCTTAATGATATAATCCGGGTTCTTTATAGTCCTACTTCCATTCAAAGCAGAAGGTTAATGGTTAGTATGGACGTCTCCCCTCTCCTTAATTAAACTCCAGATATTCAACAGTAATAAATTCATATATAAAGGTTACCTTCTGCTTATTTTTATTGACTGTTATCGTTAAAGCCGAATGATTTTTTTATGTAAACTAAAAAAGCATACGATTTGTAGAAGAAGCAGATGAAAAGTGCAATAATTACTGGGCAGGATGGAGCTTATTTGGCTCGCTTTTTATTAAACAAAGTATATGGGCTAATGGCTCGGAGAAGTACAAGTACAATTTGGAGATTAGCATTTCTGGAAATTCAAGACGAAGTGGAATTAATTGAAGGAGATATGACTGACCTAGCTTATTTAATAAAGGCGATGGAAATTTCCAAGACAGATGAATTGTATAATTTAGCAGCATAGAGTTTCATTGGAAAATAATGGGAATAACCTATGCTTACAGCAGATGTAACAGGGGTGGTGTCGTCAATTTATTGGAAGCGATATGGTTTACCAATCCTGCCGTAAAGTTTATCAAGCATCGACAAGCGAGATGTTTGGATTGATCCAAGAAGAAAAACAATCCGAATCCACTCCTGATTGCATCTAAATCCACCTTATTTAAAATTTCTTCGATACTATTTGAATCCATGAAATCCAATGACTGTATAGCTTTGCTAATCCGTAAGGACTTCTCGGATAGAAAGCTGGTGAAGTGGGGCTGCAATTAGCGAAGAAAAACAAACTAGCATTAGTACATGTTAGACCCTTTAATCGTTTTGGGACTGGTCAAGCGGAAGGGTTTGTTGTGAGCGATTTTTCAGCTCGAATTGCCAAATAGAATATGGTCTAGCCTAGCCTGTTATTTATGTAGGGGATTTTCGTCACTATAAAGCAAGGTGAGCATGGATTGTAGCCAATTTTGTGTCACGATTGTATCATTATTTAAAAATAAAACCGTATCGCCCGTTGCAATATTAAGTCCTTGGTTACAGCCTTTTGCAAACCCAGCGTTCTTTTCATTGAAGATGGTCTTTAAAGAGGGAATACTTTTTAAATGGTCGACTGTCCCATCTGAAGAGCCATTATCAACGACGATAATTTCTATATCTTTGTCATCGGTATGTTTTTTAATGCTGGTAAGGCACTGTTTGGTTAAAGGTAATTCGATATATGTGAGAATAACAATACTGGTTTTCAGTATTACCTCCACCTTTCATAGTTAATATTCAATTAAATATATGTGGGCGTTAAAGATTTAGTGAATCCTTCCAGGTGTTCGTTAAGCGATATAGGTGGAAAAGATAGAAATTTCTTAGGACAAGATCATGCATCAATCTGTAATCCATACTTGACAAATGGGTTTAATGAGTTTAGTATTTACTTACAATTATTAAGACTGCTGACCAGATTACTGGAGGCTTCCCATTCAAGAGGATTAATGGTTGAATGGAAAGCCTTTTGCATTTTTATGCCTTTGAATGATTAAATTCATATGGGAACAAAGGACGAATCAAAGGAGGAAAGAAATATTGGGGATATTGCTTGAAAAGACTTTAGAAAAGAAAAAGTTTCTAATTGATCAATTAATAAGTAAAGGCATTTATAAAAAAAATAATATACATCTATATGAATTAAGGTTATGTGAATTAGAAGAAGAGTATCTTAAAATTCAAATCCAAGAAAATAAATAGATTATGGACGTGGAAATACATGTAGGTATTTTAAATATGTGATAAAAAAGGAGAGGGTTGTGTGGGGGATACGATAAGGAAGGGTATGGAAGAAAGACGAAAAAAGTTAATTAATAAACTGTGTATCGCTTATCAAGATGAAAGCATGGAGCAACTGTTGAAGTTATCTTTAACTGAATTAGAAAATATGCATAGCAAACTTTTGTTAGAATACCATCCACATAATGATGTAGGTTCTCTTCGCTGGTCGAAAAAGAAATAAACTCATTTTTGTAAACGCTTTCTTACTGTGCCTGGATAGGTAGCATCCATTAAGGATGCTGCTTTATTATTTGTTCGGAACGTTGTAATTTGCATTCTATTTCGGCTTTCCTTTGTTTTGAAAACCATGTATAGTTATTGTTATATAATTGAATATTTTGAAAGTTCAAATAGGAAGAAGGGGAAGCATGAACTTATCGATCTCTGAAATGTTCATCGGGCAGATTGCAAGGTTGCAACGTACATTTAGTATTTCAGACGTAAGGATATGTAGTGAATTAACAAATGACTATAGCCCGATTTATCAATTGAATAAAGAGGAGTGGAAAAGCAATTACGACCAGCCAGTCATTCCTGGTCTCCTAACGGAAGGGTTAATCACCCAAGTGATTAGTGAAAAACTTCCGGGTAGTGCCTGTGTTTTATTACAAAAGGAATTAATCTTTTATCATCCAGTGCACGTTGGTGATTTAATTACGGCGGAACTTGAAGTAATTGATATTAATATCGATAGAAATTGGGTTACACAAAAGGTCACTTGCTATAATCAAACGGGAATCGAAGTGATTAAAGGACAAGTTGTGATTCTACTCTTAAAAAATGATCAAGTTGTTTTGTGATGTATATGGAAAAAGTGATAAATGAATTAAAAAGTTGGGGCTCAATAGAAGTGAACCTAAAAGGGAAAGTACTTGGTGCTAGTCCAGATTTTTTAGAACATTTTAGTGTAATGAAGGATGAGGTAATAGGTAAATCAATCATGAATATCATTCAAACCTCTCTGAAAAGTCCTTTAGAAAGTCGTGATCCGAGGAAAGTCTTCTCTGGTGTCATTTTTGGACATGCGTGTTTTATTAAGATTACTAGAAAAGATCAAAATAACGTTTATCACGTCATCATACGGCAAGAAGAGTTAGAATATACCGATTTGTCATTTTATGCAAATGCATTGGAAAAATACAAAAATAGGAAAAAATCCAGTGTTGAAACAAATCAGTATGATTTCGAAGGGATTATAGGAAATAGTCCTGCAATCGAACGGATTAAGGAACTTGCGGCTAGAATTGCAATAAGCAATTCAACTGTACTCATAACTGGGGAAACGGGAACAGGAAAAGAACTGTTTGCTCAAGCAATACACGGTTTGAGTACAAGAAAGGCCCACCCTTTCATACCCATAAATTGTGCTGCCATTCCGGACGAATTATTTGAATCTGAGGTCTTTGGGTACGAACCTGGTGCCTTTAGTGGAGCAAAAAAGGAGGGGAAGCCAGGGAAAATAGAATTAGCTCAGAACGGTACGCTTTTCTTGGATGAAATATCAGAGCTTCCTTACCAGGCCCAAGGAAAGCTTTTACGTGTTTTGCAGGAACGGGAAGTAGAAAGACTGGGTGGAACAGGGAGTAAAAATATCGATGTTCGCATTATTGCGGCAACGAATAGGGATTTAAAAACGCTCATACAAGAAGGAAAGTTTCGTCAGGATTTATATTATCGTTTGTATGTGTTTGAATTGAAACTTCCATCATTGAGAGAGCGAAAGGAAGATATTCTTCCATTAGGCTATTATTTTATCAATCACTTCAATAAGATTTTAGGATGTGATGTAAGGGAGATAGATCCCACGCTTCAAGAATGGTTGACTTCCTATAATTGGCCTGGGAATGTCCGTGAGTATCAAGCATTTATCGAACGCGGGATGAATTTTGCTGAGGGGGCGACATTGAAAATGGATTCTTCACTTCTGGCTCCTCACATGAATGTGCGAGACTCATATGACGGCTCAAAAGAAAACGCTTACTTTGGGAGTTTGGATGAAGTGGTAAGAAATGCTGAAGCATTGGCTATCCGGCATACATTAAAGGAGTGTGGCGGAGATCGTTCTTTAGCCGCTCAAAAACTTAAGATTCATATTGCGAGCTTATACAGAAAAATATCGAAGTATAACCTGAAATAGCATGGTTATTAAATGGTTTTTACACAAAGGGGCTGTCTAATAAGTCCTTATTCCAGTGAATTTCGCAAAAACAAAGAGGCAGAAATGTTGTTAAATCAACGTTTCTGCCTTTTACTATTTATTCAATTTCGGTGTAATTACACCTTTTGGGACAGCCCCTTTGTGTTTCGCATTTCTGTTTTGCAAGTTTGCGAAAAGTAGTGAAACTGATAAAATACTTTTCTTTTAAAAGCCTCTAAAGCACAAATCCATCTTGGCACGCATCTTGCAATATAGAATAGCAACAAGGGGGAATTCTCTCTTCCGTTTAAGAGGGATATGTAGATTCGTTTTGAACAGTTGATGTTTTTCACCAGACTTACAATTCTGAAAAAAGGGAGGAATAAGATGATGGATTTTACATTTACGGAAGAACAAGAGTATTTTCGAAAAATGTTGAAGGAATTCGCAAAAGAAGAATTGCTGCCACACTATACTAAGTGGGACCGAGAAGAAGTCACGCCAAGGCATTTGTGGAAGAAGCTTGGTGAATTAGGGGTAAATGGTTTGCGCATCCCCATTAAGTATGGGGGTAGCGGAGCTGACTGCGTCACCACCGGGATTGCTGCTGAAGAGATAGGGCGTGGGGATTTCAATCTAACCTATGCAGTCATGCTGAATGCATTGATTGGCGAAATTATAACCAATCATGCTAGAGAAGAATTGAAAAACGAATGGTTACCCAAGATTGCAAGTGGGGAGAAGATTGTTGGCATTGCCATTACGGAGCCTTCAGCGGGTACAGATGCCGGGGGAATCAAAACAACTGCGGTACATAATGGAAATGTATATGTCCTTAATGGTGAAAAGTCGGGAATAAGTGTAGCGACTTGTGCAGATGCTTTCGTTTTATTCGCCAAGACAGAACCTGATTTGGGGAATCGAGGAATAAGTGCATTCATTGTTCCATCCGATCTTCCTGGAGTGGAATGCAAAGGGTACAAAGACATGGGGAATATACCAATTGGCAGGGGCTCCATTTATTTGAATGATGTTGAAGTTCCAGAGGAATATATGATTGGACTTCAAAATAAAGGTTTTTCCCAAGTGATGAATGGGTTTGACCTAAGTCGTTTATTAATCGGGCTGCAATGTGTAGGGGCTGCTTCGCAAAGTCTCGATGAGACGATTGAACACGTTAAAGTAAGACAATCTTTTGGTAAACCATTGGCGACATATCAAGGGGTTTCATTCCCCATCGTGACTCATTTTACCCAATTGGAATTGGTGAGATGGCAGGCTTATCGTGGACTTTGGCTTCGTGACCAAGGATTGAAACATAGTAAAGAATCGGCTTCCGTAAAGTGGTTAGGCCCCAAATATAGTGTGGAAGCCATTCATGAGTGCCTATTGTTGAATGGGCACTATGCTTATACGAAGGAAATGCCCTTAGAACAACGTATGCGGGATGTGATTGGATTAGAGATTGGTGATGGAACTGCACAAGCCAATATGATGGTCATTGCAAAAGACATTATCGGAAAAGAATTCCGGTCTTATTAGGATAGTGGACGAAGGAATGGATCATTTAAATCGCTATTTTATCGGTCAAATCGCCAGAGTGCAAAAAACCTTTACAGAAGATGATGTGACAGGGTGGAGCTCACTGACACATGATTACAATGATGTGTATGGTCTTGATATTTCTAAAAGGGATGGAAGGTCCTCGATGGTCCCAGGAATTTTAAGTGAGGGGCTCATTACGGAGGCAATCAGTAAGGAATTACCTGAAGGACCATGTGTCATCATTCAAAAAGAACTGGTGTTCATTCAACCGGTACAAATAGATAGCACGATTACTGCCGAAATAGAGATCATTGATGTCGATATCCAGCGACATTGGATAACGATGAAAGTGAGATGTATGAATGAACAGCGTATTGACGTCATTCAAGGGAAAATCATGATAAAGCTATTAAGTGAGGGAGGAATTAAACGATGGAATTAACTGATGTTTTATATGAAAAAATGGAGGGCATAGCAAAAGTTACGATTAACCGTCCTAAAGTCTACAATGCTTTTCGTGCAAGAACGATCCAGGAACTAATCTGGGCTTTCCGTGACGCATGGGATGATAACAGAATTGGTGCAGTAATTTTGACAGGGACCGGTGAAAAGGCGTTTTGTGTCGGTGGTGATCAAAAAGAAAAAGGAGAAGAAGGAGGGTATGATCATTCCGGTGGCTTAGGAGGTGGGATGGGATTAGAAATTGAAACCCTGCACCAAACCATTCGAAACATCCCAAAGCCTGTCATCGCGGCAGTGAATGGATATGCCATTGGAGGAGGCCATGTCCTACACGTCATCTGTGACTTGACAATTGCATCAGAAACGGCAAAATTCGGGCAAAGTGGCCCAAAAGTAGGGAGTTATGATGCAGGATTTGGTTCTGCGTATCTTGCCCGGATAGTCGGTGAAAAGAAAGCGAGGGAAATTTGGTATTTGTGTGAACAATATTCCGCACAGGAGTCAAAAGAGATGGGACTTGTGAATAAAATCGTCCCTGCAGATCAGTTGCAACATGCGGCAAAAGAATGGGCGATGAAGATTCTTGAGAAGAGTCCGACTGCATTGAAAATGCTTAAGTATTCCTTTAATGCTGATAGTGCAAACATCCAAGGGATATCCCAGTTATCGATGGGTAGTTTAGCGATGTTTTATAACACACCAGAATCAGAAGAAGGAAAAAATGCTTTTCTTGAAAAAAGGCCAGTGGATTTTAAACAATTCAGAAGATGATGAAGGGGATGAACTCTATTGAAATTCGATACGATTTTGAGTCAGGAATATGTGGAAAAATACCAATCTATTTGGCCAAATCGAACGATTCTGGATTATTTACATGATGTGATAGAGAACAATCCGGAGAAGACGGCAATCATTGATAAAAAAAGCCGTTATACGTATAAGGAGTTAGGAAAGCTGGTCGATCGGGTCGCTTTAGGTCTCATTCATATAGGAATGGGAAAGGGAGACGTCATCTCTTTTCAACTACCAAATTGGAATGAATTCATTATTCTCCATTATGCCGTCACTCGGATAGGGGCGATAAGCAATCCCTTGATTCCCATTTATCGTGATAGGGAAATTGGATTCATGGTGGAGATGGCGGAATCTAAGATGATTGTGGTTCCGGATCGTTTCCGTGACTACTATTATCCTGACATGATTGAGAGGCTAGCTCATCGGTGGCCTTCATTAGAGCATGTTTTTGTGGTCGGTGAAGAAGTACCGAATGGAATGAAAGCGTTCTCTTCCCTACTTGAGGAACCATGGGAAGAGCGGATGGATGTTTCCATTCTAGATGCCATCAAGCATGATCCGAACGATATTACAGAAATCATCTTCACCTCGGGAACGACCGGGAGTCCAAAAGGGGTCATGCATACACATAATACGCTTTGTGTATCAACAAATTATTGGATTGACCATCTGCGTTTAACATCGGATGACGTGCTCTTCATGGCATCCACCTTTGCCCATCAAACGGGATTTGGGTATGGTGTGCGGTTACCTACCCATTTTGGAGGTACTGGTGTCTATCAAGACATTTGGAACCCGAATGAGTTTATTGAGTGGATCGAGAAGGAGAAGATAACGTTTACTGCGGGTGCAACACCCTTCCTGCAAGATACCGTTCAATTGGAAGGGATAGAAAGGGGTCATATTCAATCTCTTCGAGCCTTTGTAGCTTTAGGTGCCCCAATTCCTAGACAGCTTGTGAGAGAAGCGAAAGAAAAAGTCCCATTCAAAATATTGTCGGGATGGGGACAAACGGAAAATGGTTTAGTGACATTGACAAGACTTGATGATTCGGAAGAAAAGTTAACGAGTACGGATGGAGCCCCTTTTCCCCATATGGAACTCAAGATAATCGATTTTAAAGGAGAAAGTTGTCCTCCTAATGTAGAAGGTGATTTACTCGCAAGAGGCCCTGCGATGTTTGTCGGGTATCTCAAACGAATGGAAGACACCATAGCGGAACATAAGAATGGTTGGTTCATTACCGGGGACCGGGCGGTAATGGACGAGGATGGATATATCCGAATTTCCGGTAGAAATAAAGACATCATCATTCGAGGCGGAGAAAATATTCCGGTTGCATATGTAGAAAACGTATTATACGAACATCCCGATGTTTCAACCGTACAGGTTATTGCTGTACCTGATACACGCCTTCAGGAAAAAGCATGCGCTTGTATCAGCATGAAACCAGGGAAGGTTCCCATTACAATGGATTCAATGAAGGAATTTCTCTCGAAGAAAGGCTTAGCTAAACAATATTGGCCAGAACAGCTCGAAATTTTGACGGAATTTCCACGTACCCCAAGCGGGAAAATTCAGAAGTTTCGTCTGAGGGAAATGATAAATGAAAAGATTGGAGACAACATTTATGGCCAGGGTAAATGATCGATTAAAAGATAATGAGAAATTGGAGGGATTGATATGACTAAACGAGTCGCATTTATCACGGGGGCCGGAAGTGGCATAGGTAGAGAAATCGCAAAAAAACTGGCTTCAAGAAATATGAGAGTGATTGTGGCAGATATCAATAGTCAGAATGCGGATGAAACGGTTACTTTAATCGAGCGGGAGGGGCATGAAGCTAAATCCGTTTATTGTGATGTAACGAATTTGGATAGTGTAAAAAAAGCTGTGGAAGATTCGGTGGGCCATTATAAAAAGATTGATGTATTGGTCAATAACGCAGGGTGGGACAAGGTAGAACCGTTCTTAAAAAGTGATCCAAGCACGTGGAAAAGACTCATCGATATTAATTTACTCGGCCAAATTCATACGTGTAAGGAAATTTTACCGCTTATGATAGAAAATAATTATGGGAAAGTAGTCAATATTGCTTCAGATGCTGCAAGGGTCGGCTCTAGCGGGGAAGCGGTCTATTCCGCAGCAAAGGGTGGTGTCATTGCTTTCACGAAGACAATTGCAAGAGAAATGGCCCGTTATAAGCTTAACATCAATTGCATTGCCCCAGGACCAGCGGACACTCCATTATTTCAAGAGATTGGTTCGTACAATGAAGGGATCACAGGGGCCTTGGTAAAGGCGATACCATTCCGTCGTTTGGCTCAACCGGAGGATATTGCGGGTGCTGTTGCGTATTTTGTTTCGGATGAAGCGGGATACGTCACAGGGCAAACCCTATCTGTCAATGGAGGATTAACGATGGCTTAACAAGCCCAATGAGTAAGGGTTTTCCTTGTAGAGTTGAATGACCTGTAAAGAATGCATGTTTCATAGAATGGAAGGAAACTAGATAGGGAATGACTTATGAAGGGAGTGGATTTTTTGGATTTTGAATTTTCAGACGAGGTCACCTTGTTAAAACAGGGTATCCGAGAGTTTATTGATAATGAGGTAGAGCCACATGCTATGTTAATTGAAGAAAGTGATGAAATTCCAGAAAGCATTTTACGGAAGTCCAAAGAAATTGGTCTATTTGGTCTTAGTATTCCTGAGTCATATGGTGGACTGGGAATTGATATGGTGGGAAAATGTGCCATTCTGGAAGAGCTAGGGAGAACGCATAACGGCTATACCACTGTCATTGGCGGACATACGGGGATCGGTGGCGTCGGAATAGTAGAGATGGGAAATGATGCACAGAAACGAAAATATCTTCCCGATATGGCATCGGGTGAAAGAATCGGGGCTTTTGCTTTAACTGAACCCAGCGCAGGATCGCATGCTACCAATCTTAAAACGACCGCGATTAAAAGAGGTGATAAGTATATCTTGAATGGGAGCAAGCATTATATTACCAATGCGCCTATTGCGGACATTTTTACAGTCATGGCAGTTACGGACCCATCAAAAGGGGCAAAGGGCATCACTTCCTTTATTGTCGAAAAAGATTTTCCTGGATTCCACATAGGAAAAATCGAGAAGAAAATGGGTCTTCATGGATCGCATTCTTCAGAGATTTTTTTCGAAGATTGTGAGGTGCCTGTTGAAAATGTTTTGGGTGATGTAGGGCAAGGGTATGTTAATGCATTGAAAATTTTAGCAAATGGACGTGCGGGAATGGCAGCAAGAAACTTAGGTTCGTGTGATAAGTTACTTGAGATGTCGATTGAATTTGCTCATATGCGAATTCAATTCGACAAGCCAATCTTTGAGCAGCAAGTCATTCAACATTACTTGGCCGAGATGGCATTGGATACGGAAGCTCTCCGTTCAATGACTTATCGTGTAGCGTGGATGGTAGATCAAAAAAGGAACGTTATTAAAGAAGCAGCCATGGTTAAATTATTAGGGTCGGAAACGTATAATCGGGTGGCAGACAAAGCTCTCCAAATACATGGAGGGATTGGCTATATATCTGAATATCCAATCGAACGTTTTTATCGGGATGCACGTATTACCAGGATTTATGAAGGGACTTCTGAAATTCAAAAAAATATCATAGCGGCACAGCTGCATAAGCAATACCAAAGAAAATCAGGGAGTCAAAGGATAGGGGTATAGAGCTATGGATCTTAACCTTAAGGGGAAAAATGTTTTAATAACGGGTGCAGCCAAAGGGATAGGTAAGGAAATTGCTTTAGCAGCGGCAAGAGCTGGTGCCAATATTGCTCTCCACTACCATGAATCACAGAAAGAGGCAGCAGAAACAGCAGAAAACATTAAAAAATGTGGAGTGAAACTTGTACTTGTACAGGCTGACCTTTCCAGGTTAGAGGAAGTCCAAGAAATGAAAGTGGTCACTAAACGTGAACTGGGAATCATTGATGGTGTCATTAATAATGCAGGATGGACACAATTTAAATCATTTTTTAAATATGAACCGGGTGAATGGAAAAAGGAAATGGAGGTTTGTTTTTATGGAGTCCTTCATTTGGCACATACATTTATGCCGGATATGATGGATAACAATCAGGGCAAATTCATTAATATAGTGGGAGACTCCGCCCGGACTGGTGATAAGAACCTAATCATATCAGGTGCAGCGAGAAGTGGGACTATCTCTTTTCTAAAATCCCTATCCCAAGAAGTAGGCAAGAGCAATGTTCAGTGCAATACCATTTCACTAGGATTAATCGATCAAGGTCAATCATTTGATACCGTCATGTTAGAAAAGCTAATCAAGCAATACCCGATGGGACGATTAGGAAAGGTGGATGACGTGATTGGAATTACCCTCTTTTTGTTGTCCAATTGGTCTGATTGGATAACCGGTCAGGTTATTCCTGTAAACGGAGGACATAGTATGATCGGTTAGAAAATATGCGGGTAACTCTGTATCCTTTAAAGGTGTTCATAAAAAGCAGGCTTCATCATTTTACTAGGGAAAATAACGACCACCCGTGATAACGGGTGGTTTTCTCTGCGGCTGAAAGCCTTTATTACTGACCAGGCCCTAAAGGGCCCCTGATTGGTTCGCCAAATGTACTACTTTTACTGGCCAGACCTTAAAGGCCTTCCACTCACTTCCTTTTCTTTTTCTGTATCTCTTCACCTGTGAATGGATCAATATATTCCATCATACTTAATTGTTCCGCGACTATATCATCTTGTATCTGGTTCCGTATGTATTCTTCTATTACCTTTTTGTTTCGTCCAACTGTATCTACATAATATCCCGTACACCAAAACTTTCGGTTTCCATACCTGTATTTCAAATTGGCATGACGGTCAAATACCATCAAACTACTTTTCCCTTTTAAATAACCCACAAATGAAGATACACTTATTTTTGGTGGAATGCTCACGAGCATATGTACATGGTCTTTACATGCCGTTGCTTCAATGATTTCCACGCCTTTCCTTTCACATAGCGTGCGCAATATTTGACCGATGTCCTTTTTTATCCTTCCGTAAATCACTTGTCTTCTGTACTTCGGTGCAAATACGATATGATACTTACAATTCCAGGTAGTGTGTGCTAAACTATTAGTGTCTTTTGACATAAAACTCCTCCGTGATGCTGATATTTTGGTTGGCGAACCAAAAATATTTTAGCACCATGGGAGAGTTTTTTTAATACCATGCTGAAAGCTTTTTAGAACCCTAGGCCTAGCCTAGGGTTTTCTTTTCTACAAAAGAAAAGCTGTCGAGATTTTCTCGACAGCCTGACGAACTTGCTGGCATAGAAGTTCGTTTTTCTATTTAATGGAGTTATGATCCTGTTATTGTTACATGCTTTTAACTAGTAAATAAATAAAATAAGGTGCTCCCAAAATGGAGACAACGATACCTACTGGAAGTTCCATAGGGGCCAGGATGACTCTGCCTATCGTATCAGCGGATAACAGAAGAAGACCGCCCAATGCTGCCGTCATTGGCAGTAATCTCGTATGCCTTGGTCCCACTAATTTTCGGGCTATGTGTGGAGCAATCAAGCCTAAGAAAGTAATACCGCCACCAACGGATACACACGCGCCTGCTAAGGCCACTGAAATAAGCAATAATAGTCTGCGTTCTTTTTCGATAGGGAGACCAACCCCTATGGCAATTTGGTCACCTAATCCCATAACATCAAGTATTCTTGATTTATAGAAGGTTATCGGAATCAGGATGAGCAACCATGGTAATAAAGCCCAAACAAATGTCCAGTTCGTCCCCCAAATGGTCCCTGCCAGCCAAACGATGGTCTTCATGAAATCATTTGGCTCCATTTTCATCTGAAAAATGACCAAGCCTGCCCCAAATGCTGCATTTATACCGATACCGACCAACAATAACCTTACAGGTGTCACTCTTCCATTTTTCCACGATAGTACATAGATTAAGAAAGCGGCAAGAAATGCACCAAGTAAAGCGGTGAAAGGCATGATGAATATGGATGCCCAGCCCGTTAAGAAAGTAGTTCCCCGAAAGAAGAACATATACAATACAACGGCAAACCCTGCGCCTGAATTGATTCCGATAATCCCGGGGTCTGCTAAGGGATTTTGGGAAAGTCCTTGTAAAATGGCCCCTGAAATGGCAATTCCCATTCCGACAAGTATTGCCATGACTATACGCGGCAAACGAAATTCAAAAATGGTTAACTCGTTCTGAGGGGTGCCATCGCCCAATAGAGTTTTGATAACATCCCCTAAAGGAATTTTTATGTAGCCTGCATTAATGCTGATGAAAAAAACAAGTACGATTAAAAGGATGCTTGTAATAAGCAAAGACTTAAAGTGATTCCCCTTTTTGTACATTACATTCCGCTCCCTTCTTTACGAGCTAAATATAGGAAGAAAGGGACACCTATGATGGCCGTTATGGCTCCAACAGGTGTTTCAAACGGCGGGTTAACCAAGCGTCCTAAGATATCCGAAATTAGCAATAAGGTTCCGCCCAAAACAGCAGAGCAAGGAATGATCAAACGATAATCATTTCCTACTAAAAATCGCACAATATGCGGGATGACCAATCCAATAAAGCCGATCATTCCGGCAATCGATACTGCTGCACCTGTTAATAATAACACCACAATCGTACCAATGAACTTTATCAGGGGAATGTTTTGCCCAAGCCCTCGTGCCACTTCCTCACCCAGGCTAAGGATGGATATGGAACGTGAAAGGAATAAAGCCAACAAAAGCCCTCCCAGAATAAAGGGTAGAGCAAATGAAATGTGCTGTGGTTGGACGCTCGAGATGCTCCCTACAAACCAAAAGCTAATATCTTTTGAGACGTTAAATTTGATACCAATCGCTGTGGAAAGGGAACTTAGTAAGGAAGCAATGGCTGAACCGGCCAACGCCAACTTGACTGGAGTACTTCCACCCCTGGAAAGCGATGTGATTCCGAAGACAATGGCAGCACCCAATCCTGCACCAGCAAAAGAAAACATCATTAAACCTATATAGGTCATGCCAGGCAGAAAAGCGAGGGCAATCGCTATTAAAAAGGAAGATCCTGCGGTTACTCCCATAATGGAAGGATCGGCCAATGGATTTCTTGTCATACCCTGCATAATGGCTCCAGATACGGCTAAGGCAGCTCCTACGCATACTGCAGCAATGGCCCGGGGAAATCTTAATTCTCTAATGATGACATGAGATGAATTATTCTGATCAAATTCAAATAAGGCATTAAACACATCGCGATAATTTAAATCTGCAGCTCCAAAATTAACGGACAAGATAATGGAAATGACCATACCGCCCAAACCTACTAGTAAGATAACCATACTCACAAAGAGATTCTTATTCGTATGAAGCAATGTGGTGTGTTCCTTTAGTTTTGAATCCATATTAACAACTACTCTCTAAAAAATGATTGACAATATTACCTTTCTATAATTAAATTAGTTGATAACAATTATCATTACCAAACAAATAATAGTCTATCATATCTCTAGGGGGATTCAAATGTATAATGTCATGAGTAAGAAAAAAATCATTCAATTACTAGGCGCCGGCCTATTAGCAATATCTTTAGCTGCATGTGGTGACGATGATGCAACTAAAGACGATGTTTCGACAAGTCAAACAGATGAAACATCAAGTAAAGAAGCAGTTAAATCAAAAACACTGACGGATGCCATGGGAAATGAAGTGGTCATTCCAGCTAATCCGAAACGTATCATCGCTTCATATCTTGAAGATAATTTGGTGGCTCTTGGTATCAAGCCAGCCGCTCAATGGAGTGTAAGTGATGGAGCAGAAGTTCAAGGATATCTACAAAGTGAACTAGAGGACGTTCCAACCATTCCATATGATCTTCCATTTGAATCCGTACAAAAAGTGGAACCGGATTTAATCATTATGGATTCTGCCACCATGGTTGAAGGCGGTAAATATGACCAATATAATAAAATTGCACCTACATATGTAATCGGAAACGAAGTTAATAATGACTGGCGAGATGAATTGAAACGCGTCGGGGAAGTATTCGGCAAAGAGAACGAAGCCAAAAAGGTTTTGACGGATTATGATAAAAAAGCAAAAGAAGCAAAGGGAACCCTTGAGGAAAAAGTGGGGAATCCTTCTGTAGCTGCAGTTTGGTTAGTTGGCGGGAAATTCTTCATTGTCAGCGATAACCTTTCAAGTGGAGCTGTCATGTACGGTGACTTAGGGTTAAAAGAACCGGATGTTGTGAAGGAAATCTCCGCTAACGCAACTGGGAACTGGAGTGAAATTTCTTTAGAGAAACTAGTTGAGTTGGATGCTGAACACCTATTTTTGATCAATAGTGATGATTCCGCTGGTTCAAAAGCTTTAAGCGATACGTTATGGAAAAGCGTACCTGCTGTCAAGGCTGGGAATGTTCATGAGTTCTCTCCTAATGAAAGCTGGTTGTATACAGGTGCCATTGCTAACGGGCAAATCATTGATAATATTTTAAAAAGTTTAGTAAAATAGTATAGTGTAATAAAGGCTATCACTTTTGCGAGGATAGCCTTTATTTTTTGCGGAAGTGTGTAATTGCTCTTCCTGTTTTTGTGAGTGAATATCTACTGAAAGAAGGTCATGATATGGGCCACTTATTAACAAAAGATTTGTATGTAGGCTACCAAGATCACATCATCGTCGATAATATGAATCTTCAATTCAAGAGTAACGAAATCACTACTATAATTGGGCCGAATGGATGCGGAAAATCTACATTGCTTAAGGCTATCACTAGAATCATTCCTCATATGAGAGGAAGTGTGTTGCTAGATGGTCAGTCGATAGCAAAGGAAAATACTAAAGAATTGGCAAGGAAAATGGCCATCCTGCCGCAAACCCAAGATGCTCCTGTTGGTTTAACTGTCCAGGAGCTCGTTTCTTACGGGCGTTTTCCATACCAAAAAGGGTTTGGTAAATTATCTTTAAGAGATTATGAAATAATAGATTGGGCCCTGGAGGCCACGAATACGGCAGAATTCAAATTTCGCCCCGTCGATTCTCTTTCCGGTGGACAGAGGCAACGTGTCTGGATTGCGATGGCATTAGCTCAGGAAACGGAAATCATCTTTTTGGATGAGCCGACAACATATTTGGATATGGCACATCAACTTGAGGTACTCGAGCTGTTGAAAGATTTGAATGAAAAGCAAAATCGGACGATTATAATGGTACTGCACGATCTAAACCATGCCTCGCGATTTTCACACAACATGATTGCATTAAAAGATGGTGTCCTTGTAAAAGAAGGGCTGAGTGAAGAAGTGATGAAAAAAGAAATATTGAAAGAAGTTTTCAATATTGATGCGGAGATCGTAGAGGATCCTCGTACAGGAAAACCATTATGCATGACGTATGATTTAATTCGGAATAAATGAGGTGATAGCATGTTTTTGGTCATCAAGCGTTTTTTTGCTTATTATAAACCCTATAAAGGACTATTCATCATTGACTTTTCAAGTGCCGTTTTCATCGCCCTTTTGGAATTGATATTCCCTTTGGCCGTAAACCAGGTTATTGATGAATTACTACCGAGCAATAACTGGAGGATCATCATCCTATCTTGTGTAGGGCTCCTTGGTATCTACTTGTTGAGTACAGGGTTGCACTATGTCGTAACATATTACGGACATAAACTTGGAATTAATATCGAAACGGACCTTCGGAAAAATTTATTTTCAAAACTTCAAAAACAATCTTTCACATTCTTTGATAATAATAAAACGGGTCATTTAGTTTCTAGGATGACGAGTGATTTAATGGATATAGGAGAAGTTGCCCATCATGGTCCTGAAGATTTATTCATTGCATTCATGACCATTTTTGGTGCATTCTTCGTCATGTTTCAAATCAATTGGCAGCTAGCGGTCATCGTATTTGCCGTTGTTCCTTTTTTAATCGTTTTGTCGGTATACTTCAGCCGTAAGATGACTAAGGCGTTCCATTCCATGTTTGGTGACATTGCAAATTACAATGCCCGTATTGAAAATAATATTAGTGGCATTCGTGTTGTTCAGTCTTTCACCAAGGAATCTCACGAAATAGAGTTATTTAACCGCTCAAACTCAGAATTCCGTCATACAAAATTGTTAGCCTATAAAATCATGTCATGGAGTACCTCGATAAATTTCCTTCTGATGAAATTGGTCGCCCTAACAGTATTGGGCTGTGGTGCGTGGTATGTGATTCACGGGAAAATGACGTACGGTGAATTTGTAGCCTTTATTATGTTATCCAATATTTTCGTAGCGCCGATTCAACAAATAAGCGCCATTATTGAAACGTTACCAAAGGGGTATGCAGGGTTCAAGAGGTACCTCGAATTGGTTGATATGCTGCCGGACATCCAAGACAGGGATGGGGCAGTAACCATCGAGGGGGTTAAAGGTGATGTGACATTTGAAAATGTTTCTTTTGGGTATGACTCAAATAGAAACATCCTAAACGATATTACCTTCAGTGTGCCAGCTGGGGAGACGATTGCCATGGTAGGACCATCTGGTGGTGGAAAGACCACGATAAGCAGTTTATTGCCTCGCTTCTATGATATTCAATCAGGTAGCATAAAAATTGATGGCATGGATATCAGGGATTTCACATTAAGTTCTTTACGAAAGCATATCGGAATCGTACAGCAAGATGTATTCCTTTTTGAAGGAACGATTCGTGAGAACATCATGTATGGGAACACGAATGCTACAGACAAACAATTGAACAAGGCAATCGAGGATGCTCAATTAATGAGTGTGATTGATAATTTGCCTGAGGGGTTGGATACGCTAATCGGGGAGCGCGGTGTGAAATTGTCAGGTGGGCAAAAGCAAAGGGTTTCAATAGCCCGTATCTTCCTGAAAAATCCTCCCATTTTAATACTTGATGAAGCCACCTCGGCATTGGATACCGAAACAGAGAAGGCCGTTCAAGAGGCATTGGAGCGTCTTTCTATAAATCGAACGACCATTATCATTGCACATAGGCTAGCGACGATTAAGCATGCTGATCGGATAATCGTCGTCCAAAACGGCCAAATAAAAGAACAAGGAACTCATGAAAAATTAATTCATCACGAAGGAGCATATAAGAAATTGATTCTTGCTCAAACCGTATAATATAGCGCTCTAAAAAAGGGTTCACCAGGATATTGGTGAATCCTTTTTTTTTGATTGCAAAGAAAAAGCATTTTGTAGTAGAACATTTAAATGGGAATCACTTTGATTCCTATTAAATATGCGGATTATTGAAAATAAACAGAAATTAAGGTTGTAATTTTGAATGCAGTATAATAAAATAACTTAAAACCAACTAAACTAATTGGAATATTTATATATTTTAGGAGGATAGCTCTTGCAACAGCAAATCATTGAAGTAACCAATGTAAATAAATCGTTTTTAACTGATAAACAAACAATTCATGTTCTTGATCAAGTCTCTTTCCATGTGGAAAAAGGGGAAATCGTCACGTTACTCGGAAAAAGCGGATGTGGAAAAAGTACACTTCTCAATATGGTTGGAGGCTTTGAAAAGCCGGATGAAGGAAGCGTGATTCTAGATGGTAAATCTATAAATCGCCCAACTAAAAAGTGTGTCATGCTGTTTCAACAAATCAATCTCCTTCCATGGCGTTCGGTTCTGAAAAATGTCGAGCTTGGTCTTACTGGAGAAAAGCTATCTAATGAGGAAAAAAACGAACGGGTGATGGAAGCATTGAAGTTAGTAGGGCTTGAAGCACATCTGCATCAGTTTCCACATCAATTATCTGGCGGGATGCAACAGCGTGTTGCGATTGCACGTGCACTTTCCATTGCACCTGATGTCATTTTAATGGATGAGCCTTTCGCGGCACTGGACACATTCAACCGGTATCATTTACAAGACGAACTTCTTCGAATACAAGAAAAGAAGAAGACGACGATTTTACTTGTTACTCATGATATAGATGAAGCTGTCTATTTGTCGGACAGAATATTGATCATGGAGTCACACCCAGGGAGAATATTTAAAGATATTCCTATTAAGCTTGTAAAACCACGTGATCGGGCACATGGGGATTTTCATTATTATCGAAAGAAGATTCTAGAAGAATTCAAGTTGAGTGGTAATCAATTCGTTCCGGAGTATAACATCTGAGAGGGAGTGGGGTTTTGAGCAAGAAAAGGTGGGGTGCTTCGATACTAATGGCTTTCATTTTGCTGTTTACGACTTCATGTGCACAGCCTACACAGCAACCAGCAGGCAAACCAACTATTAAAATTGGCTATCTTCCCATTACTCATGCTGGTGTTCTCTATATGGATAACCACCTGTATGGTGGGGAGTTTGCAGAGTACAATATCGAGCTTGTTAAGTTCAGCTCCTGGCCCGATTTAATGGATGCCTTAAATACGGGTCGGGTGGAAGGTGCCTCTGTTTTAGTGGAGCTAGCTATGAAGGCGAAAGTGAAAGGTATTGATTTAAAAGCTGTTGCACTCGGTCATAAAGATGGGAATGTTATCATTTCATCGAAGGAGATTGAAAGTACAAAAGATTTAATAGGTAAAACATTTGCGATTCCTCATAAATACTCGACTCAGAATATTTTGTTGAATAAAATGCTTAAAAAAGAAGGATTGAACTATGAGGATGTGGACGTTGTCGAGATGCCTCCTGCTGAGATGCCGGCAGCACTGTCCGAAAATCGAATTTCGGGTTATGCAGTAGCCGAGCCGTTTGGAGCGATGGCCGTTCAACTTGATAAAGGGAAAGTGCTACACCAATCGGATGAAATATGGCCTAATTCGTATTGTTGTGTACTTGTTTTGAGGAATGACTTTATTCAATCCAACCAAACCGCCACCCAATCACTGGTGACACAATACGTAAAAACCAGTGAACAGGCAGAACATAAAGATAAAGATTTATTTAATTCATTTGATCAATATATGAAGGTAGAGAAAGAAGTACTCGACTTATCACTTGAATGGATATCATTTGATGGATTACGCATTGAAAAAGATGAATACAATAAGCTCCGCAATTCAGTGATCGAGATGGATTTATTTGAAAACCCGCCATCTTTTGAAGAATTCGTGGACAATACATATATTGATAAAGCGATGTGATTATGATGATGGAACTATTAAAAAAACTAATGAATTTTTTTATCGGAATGGTTGTATTAGTTCTACTATGGCAATTGATCATTTGGATAGGGGGGTATGAAGAAGCCCTCTTACCTACACCTTTAAGTGTTGGTAAAGCGATCGTTGCTCTCATAGTTAATGGAACGTTATTTGTCCACCTAAAAGTGAGCCTCGGGAGGTTTATTGCAGGTTATTTATTGGCGGTCATTCCAGCGGTTCTTTTAGGAATGTTCCTAGGTAGATCTCCTCGTCTCTGGAATATAGTGGATCCCATCGTACAAGTGCTGAGGCCGGTTTCACCGGTAGCCTGGTCCCCATTTATCGTCCTATGGTTTGGCATCGGAAACATGCCAGCAATTGCGATCATTTTCATAGCAGCGTTTTATCCTGTACTATTAACGACTGTAGCGGGGGTCAAGAAAATTGATCGTTCTTATTTGAAAATCGCGGAAAACCTAGAAATCAAGAAGCTGCAATTAATGATGAAGATTATTTTTCCAGCGGCTTTTCCTTCCGTCGTGAGTGGTCTTCACCTTGCGCTTGGTACGGCCTGGATTTTCTTGGTTGCAGGTGAAATGGTAGGTGCCCAATCAGGTCTTGGTTATTTAATCGTGGATGCAAGGAATACATTAAATCTTGATTATGTATTGGCTGGAATTGTCTTCATCGGTGTTTGCGGCTTTCTATTGGATCGATTGATTGGTTTGTTTGAGCGCTGGGTAGGCAAGCACTGGGGAAGCTTTTCAAATTAAACAGTGATTATAGTTCAAAAACTGAAAGAAACGCTAGCCCAGTGCTAAGCCTTTCTTTCAGTTTTTTCGTCTATGATATTCTTAGTGATGGTGCTGCTCAATCTTTTCCTTTTCGTCAGACGTACCTAAAGTTGTAGCTACTGTGGATACGCCTAGTATTAATACAGCCAACGACACGGTCACAATAATTGTGGAAGGAATGGCTTTCCTGAAAATGGGGTATTCTTCTTTATTCCATAGCCCGATTGCCATGATTACGCTCGCAATATAGATTGTTGTAAAAAATACAATACTTAGTTCTAGATAATTTGTTGTCATAAAGCTAAGCATTGCTCCCATCATCGCTCCCATAAATAGTGCCCCTAGGCTTTCGATGAATATTTTTACAGGCAACTTATAGGTTAATGCTATAACTAAAACCAAGCTTCCTATCATAGCGATTATGGTGGATAGCACCATGTCTGGAATCCATATAGCTACTAAAATTCCGATAATTGTACTCATGGTCATTGTCACAAACATAGCTAAACAACTAGCCATATGATTTTGTTTATAATGTTGTCGAAAGGTGAAGCCAGTTAACACCGTTAAAATTACAACAATACTAAGACTGACTAGTCCTATCATAAACTTCCTCCATTCAGTTTGTGTAAGAAGTGAAATAATGGTTTCTTAATGTGAACAGGTTGAAGAAGTATTCTTGACGGAACATGAATTTTGTTTTGCGGCACGCGGTACATCAAGCGCGGGGTTACGATCAAAGAAGCCAACAGGTTTCAATTGGAAATTTATATAGGCAGTAGGCATAACCGGCCAGTCTTCCGGACGTGTAATATGATGATGTCCCATTGTATACCATACAACGATATCCTCATTATCGATCGATCGATTTGCTTGAATATATTTGGGGAGCCCGTCTCCACCTTTATGTTGATTGGGGTAATTTCCTGTTGCATACAATTCATTACGGTTAAATTGTGTTACATGTAAATGATTTTTGATAAATCCTGCGCGCTTGATGACGCTTGCGCTTTCATGCGCAAATGGAAGGCAGTTCTCACCAGCCATAATTTTATAACCAACCGGCTGATTAACGACATTCTTTGAGTTTTTATTGATGATTTTCCATGTTCGCTGGGTTGGCATATCTAAAATACGTACAGCTTCTTTTTCATGTTGGAATGTACGTGATACTGGATAAAATGCATTTGAATATGGATTGTTCGGACCTTCTGGTTCAGCAAGTGTTTCGGTTTCCACCACTGAATTTTTCACACCATCGAGCAATGTATCCAACCGGAAGTTAAAGAAATGTTGATGATGTACAGCGTTTAAGCCAGGGGCAATTTCCGTACCGTATTTTGATTGCCCGGTTTCGTTAAATGTACCGGTATTTAATATACCTGTTAGCTTAACTTCAACCTCAATCGTACCATCTTGATAGAAGCTCCAATAGAAACCATAATCATAATTTCCTACTGTACAGAAGAATGAAATGACTAAGCGCCGTGAGCGACGTACCTCTACATGGTCAGTACGCCAGTCTGTATGTTTCCATCCGATTCCATAATCTTCTTCGTGTAGGCAAATTGCATTTTTAATCGTACGAGGACTGCCAGCCCCATCCGTTAATACCGCGTCGAAATAATGAATGTGTCCTAAACAATCACAACCTAGCTCAAGCGAATTAGCTAATTGACCCATTCCATATTCTCCGGCATCAAAAGCATTTTGTGTGTTATGTGCAAAGGATGCATCTCCATAAGGAACGACCATTTCAGACAATGCTCCGCGATATAGGATGGGCCGGTCCTTTCCTTTATCATTGTAATTCACAGTGTAAAGCACAAGTCCTTCGCGAGGGGTAAACCCGTATCGGAAACTCCATTTTTGCCATTTGATTAAATTTCCTTCTACCGTAAAACTTGCACCTTCTGGCTGAATGATCTCTAGTGGCTTCAGGTCCGTTCTAAACTCTATTGAATCACTTGTTTCAGGATAATAGTTAGCATCAACAGTAGGTATCTCACGTACACCGTAGTCTTCGATACGATCAACTTCCATTTTATTCAAATCAACGTACGCGACAATTCCTGTTAATGGATAAGCGTACCCATTATCATCCGCGAATTTTTTCTGCCAACAGATAGCACGAGCGATCCGTTTACCCTCATTTTCAGGAATATTAAAGTATCCTGCCGACCATGGGTCTACCATGATTAAATCTGGGTTATCAATTCCCCGTTTAGATAAAGCTACTTTAAAGTCAGGGTCTGCCTTAACCAAATTCTCGCATTCTAAGAACTCATCAAGCATTATTCCCGGCTGTACACCTGGGATTTCTTCAAATCGAACAATGGACGATGTATTTAATGAGACAACGACTTCAAACGTTGTCTTTAATTCGTTATCTAGTAATACTATAAAAACTTCTCGTTCGAAGTCATCTCCATCAGTGTAATTTAATACTACTTCTTTTAAAGGCTCATGTAATGTTACTGTTGGGAAGCGCACCTTTTCGCTTAAATTCTTCTCGATTTTCACTATGCTCACAGCTTTTTGAATCTCTTCAACGGTAAGTGGTGCTAACGGGTGATTTACCTTTAAAGTTTTTTCTTTTAAAATATCCACATGTAACATCTCCTTTCGTATATAAATTTATTCTATAGTCAGAATATTTAGTTTACAATGTAAAAAACGGAACTAATAGTATCTAATAGTAGATTGAAAATCCCAAAGAAAATAGTCAGTATTTTTGACATGAATATAAAATTTCCTTAAAAATATATTTCTAGAGGGGTATAACCTATGGATACAGTATTTAAGCCTATTCAACCTGAGTGGAATCAAAGATTACAACATATCAACTTGCTCGAACCTACATTATTTTTAAAAAGTTCTGTTGCATATGTATACCAATTTAAAGTGTCATCAAATGTAGAACCAACCGTTTTATTACCCGGAATACCTGATGGGTGTGTCGATATTATCTTTAATATGGAGGGGGATCAGGGCGATTGTTTCTTGATTCCAAGTCCCAAAATAAGGCAGGCCTATAGCTTTAAAACAAACACGACATACTTTGGCATTCGTTCACTTCCACTCCAGACATTGTTTTCTTTTGTATTATCTATGAAAGAAATCAACCAGTATATTCAGTTAGCCTTATTTGAGGTTGCCCCTTCCTTTTCCGTACTTTATAATCAACTCCTAGAAATTTCTACATTAAAGGAAAAACTACACACACTCGAATCATTTCTTCTAAGTAACTGTACTTCCCATTCACCTAATAGTGCTATTGTGAAATGTTGCATGGACATTAGCATACGTTCGAAAGGTAATATACACGTCAAGGATTTTGAAGCGCATACAGGGTACTCTGAGCGTTATTTGCGTACGCTTTTTCAAAATGAGGTCGGGATACCACCAAAACTTTTTTTGGAACTGTTGAATTTCCAATACACGCTTCAAGAAATCTATAGTGGCACATTTAATCTAGAAACGCATATTGCCGAAAGCGGTTCCTATGATACTTCTCATTTCTATAAGAAATTTAAAAAATTCACCCAAATGACGCCTTTCGAATATAGAAAGCTACTAAAAGAAGTTATTTCTTAAAGTGGTTCTTTCAAAGTGTTCTATTATTCTTTTTTTATGTAAATGAAGTCTAGCGTGTTATACAGCACTTAAGTGTTGTAGAAGAAAGATAAATTGAATGTATAGCGGGAAAATAAAGGTTGGATTAAGCCAACGAGAGATTGGCTATTTGGGGAAGATAAAAAGAGAACGTCCTGATACTTTTCAAGTGTTAGGACGTTCTCTTTTTTTATGGTGATGGATAAGTGCTTACCTTTGAAATTCTTTCTCTACTGGAACAACTTTTATGTCCTGAACTAGTTCTCCCGTTTTTTTAGAATAATAGCCTATGCTCACTTCGTCGCCTGTTACAGGGTCGATTAGTTGTTTATAGCATTTTTGCAGATGGTGGCTTCCCCAAATGATAAGTGAATTGAAGACATCTTCTAACTCTTCGCCACTTTTAGTCAATGTATAACGGTAACGAGGAGGGTGGTCCGTATAAAGTTCTGCTGTAACGAGACCTTCCTTTTCTAAGTACTTCAACCGTTCTGATAAAAGATTGGAAGAAATTCCATTTAGCGCTTTTTTTATTTCGTTAAACATGGTATGCCCGTTTAGTATTTCATGTACTACCAATAAGGTCCATCGATCACCGATGATATTAAGTGACTGTGCGATATTACAAGGCAAATCGTACCTAGTTTTCATAAGTATCCCTCCAATGTTTGATTTGATTTTACCATAGTTAGTTAAAAAACAACAAAGTTGCTTTTTTTAACTAAGTATAATAAAATAACCTTATAAAGATTTCCACTTAAAAAATACAAAGCGAGGGTTTTATCATGGGACTATTTTTAATTGAATCATCATTGAAAGATATCGTGTCAAGTAAAGAAGAACTGGATCAAAAGGTGTCAAAACTTCAAGCGGATTTAAAGGAGAGAAACGCTTCATTAGTGGAGCTTCAACTATCGAAAGATTTCTCCCGTTCATTCTTCATTATTGAAGGGGAAGACCAAAATGCTGCAACTGAGACATTAAAAGGTTCAAGTATTCCTGTGGAACTTGTGAAAGAAGTTCGCCTAGTTGGTAAGGAATTAGAAGATGTGAAGAAAAACAATGAAGTCGTCAATTATTTAGTTGAATGGAATATCCCGGAAAATCTTACGATGGATCAATACTTGGCAAGAAAGAAAAAGAATTCCGTACATTATCAAGAGGTGCCTGAAGTGGCATTCTCAAGAACGTATGTGTGTGAAGATATGACTAAATGTCTTTGCTTCTATGATGCACCTGATGAAGCTGCAATTAAGCGTGCTCGTGAAGCAGTACAAACACCCATTACTTCCATTACCGAAATTCATACAGAAACTAAATAATTTTTATTTGAGAAACGAGGGACGCCTAAACTTTAAGTTTGGGTGTCCTTTTTTACTTAAAATTATAATCTGAAAATTTTGATTGGATGGTTGCAATTTTATATACAGTATAATAAAATAACCTTAAACCGACTAAACTAATATGAATAAGTGTTTTTCCAAAGCATTTAAAAAATACAGGTTAATATAGTCGTCCGATCCTATACATAAAAGAACCATCATTAAAGTCATTACTTTTAAGGTTTTATACAAAGGCGGAATGAAAATAGGGGAGTTGTGGTCATGGAATCATGCGTAGTGGATAAAAAACCTATGATCGAACAATTAATTGAAAAGGAGTTAAGACCATTCGTAAAGAAAATAGATGCTGAGGCTTTTTATGCTGAAGGATTTTTGAAAAAGCTCGGTGAGGCCGGTCTGTTTTCTTCCACTAATAAAACGGAAAAAGAAATTTTATTAGATGAAATGTATGTAGTTAAAGAAACAGCTAAAGTATGCATGACAACAGCGTTTTGTCTCTGGTGTCATTTGGCTGCCTTAACCTATATCCGAAAAACCGATAATGTAGAAATGAAAACTAGGTTATTATCAGCTTTTGAAAACGGTGAAGTCCTAGGGGCAACAGGTTTATCCAATCCAATGAAGTATTACGCGGGGCTAGAAAAACTGAATTTGAGCGCGAAACCGACTGAAGGTGGCTATATTGTTAATGGTGTATTGGCGTCCGTTTCCAATCTTGGAGAGAACCATTGGTTTGGATTAATCGCAGGTGTTAGCGAAAATGAACGAATAATGGCCGTGGTTCCTTGTAAATTAGACGGCCTAAAGCTAAAAGAAAAGGTAGATTACCTGGGGATTAACGGGAGTTCTACATATGCATGTTCCTTTAATGATGTATTTATACCTAAAGAATGGGTATTGTCTGAAAATGCCGATTTGTTCGTGGGAAAAATTCGTCCGGCATTTATTGCCTATCAAATTCCTCTCGGCCTGGGCGTCACCCAATCATCTATCATGGCGATTGAAAAGGTATGTCAAAAGCAGAATGGCTGTAATCAATTCTTGAGAACCCAATCAAATGAACTGCAAGAAGAAGAGCGACACATACAGGAAAAGATTTTAACCTTATTCAATAATGATTCACTTGACTGGAAAGAGATTGCAGATATTCGCCTTAAAACCGCTTACCTAACCCTTAAGGCTGTTCAAACGAATATGCTTCATAATGGGAGTGCCGGTTATCTGAAAGACAGCGCACCATCGAGGAAACTTAGGGAAGCGTATTTCTTTGCAAACTTGACACCGACAGTTAAACATTTGGAAAAAGTCCTTACTGTATAACCTAACCCTCATGAGATTTTCTACTCATGGGGGTTTTTAGTGAAGAAAACAACTCTATTACATCTTAAATGGGTATAAAGGCCCGGCATTTTTAAAAAAGATAAAGGATCAGAACTAAAATAGTACAAGAAGATTAGTGTGGTAAATGGGAAAATGGGTTATTTTAATTTTGGGAATATTATCTAATTTATTCCCGAAAAGGGGGATGTTTCATTGAAAAAGTATTGGAAAAGTATATTTTGTGCGTTAGCCGTCCTTGTGCTATCGCTAACGAGTTTGCAACCTGCTTTAGCAGCGACGGATTTGAAAAAAGCGAAGACGATAAGCCTTGACAAAAACTATACGGGACAGCTATCTATTACTAATTATGAACAGGTTTTCAAAGTCAAACTCAAGAAAAATGGAAATTTGAAAGTTTTTGTTAAAACGTATAAAAGTAGAAGTTGGTATGTTGAAGTCTTGGACAGCGAGGGCAGCCGACTTGATGACTATTACACAAAAACAACCAATGGTACCGAAACCAACGAAATCGGATTAAAGAAGGGTACATACTATATTGTCATCTCCGGAAATAAAGATAAGCCTTACAAGGTGCAAGCTAAGTTCAAAGCAAGCGAGTATTATGAAAGGGAAAGTAACAATACAGTAAAAACAGCAAACACGATAAAAACAGGTAAAAACTATTATGGTGCCCTACAAGAATTTACGGATAAAGATTATTTGAAGTTCACCGTGAAGAATAAAAGGAAAGTGTCAATCACTTATAACAATACACCCAAAGAACAAAGAGATATCTTGATAGTGAATGCGAAGGGGAAGGTCTATAAAACGGTACACACCGACTATCATGTTAAAAAACCTAGTACTAGTTCATTCAGCTTGTCTTTACCAAAGGGGAGTTATCATGTTCTGATTCAATATGGGAGCGGAGCATATAAAATAAAGGTGAAGTAAACAAACAAAAAAACGGTGCAGTCCAGCTAGTGGCTGCACCGTTTTTTCTTAAAACGGGTGTTTACATATCGTGACTACTGTTATGTTTTTGTCGAGAGTGCTGTCTGTTTTTCACTTTGTGAGAACCACTTAGAGGTTCAGGCTGACCTGATTTTTTTCCTTGATTCTTTTGCATGCCTTTTCCATCATTTTTAGTCATATGATATCCCCTCCTACTTATTAAGATAATCAGTTCGTTGAAAGTTATTCACAAGCATATTTATAAAAGCATCGTACATCCTAAAGATGAAAACTTATTGAGGAGCTGAATTTGATGCAGGACAAACAAGATAAGCGGAGATCTTTTCAAGAAGCCCAGCAAAGCTACAAACAAGTAAATGATGCCTATTCTTCGATTGAAAAGACGGCACCGAATTATGGAACGGAACTGAAACATGTGAAACAGGAAGTGAATGAAGCTTATCAGCAAATTCAATCTGCTTTAGTCAACGCATCTGAACACCAGCGTGAACAATTGAAGCAGTATGAACAGGATATACAGGAAATCGTGAACGAAGTCAATTCAGATGACTATTGAAAAAGGAATCCTATAGGCCCAGATTTAGATGTGCGTTTACCTAATAAAATGGGCTTTTTGAAGATTAGCACCTTCAAAAAGCCTCTTTTATGGATTCCTTCTTATTTATTGATTCTTCTTGCGCTTTTTATTGTTTTGCCTTTGTACCTCGGTTAAGGGTGGTTCATTACCTAATTCATCATTGTAGCCCACGCCATTGCCTTGTGCTTTTGCTGCGTTCATTCCCGGTATTACATGATTTGCTTTTTGCTTTGCCATTAGATCACCTCCATTTCATAGAGTGTCATAAGGAACGATGATTATGTATTAACTTCAAATATGTTTTGTTGGAATAATTTATCAGCTTGTTTTTGCGAAAAGCTAAGAATGATGAAGCCTTTAATGGGCGTGCTATGGGCATCTTAATAAGAAGTAAGGGATTTCACATAAGCTAAACTTATCAAAAACAATAACTTTCTTGTTATTTACTTATGCTGAATTCTATATTACTATTAGGTAGAAGGAAGAGTTAGGGTGGGAGAAGAGAGATAAATTTCATCAAACTAACTTTTTTACTTATATCCATTGTAAACATGGTTTTAATGACCAGGTTTTACTTTTATGTGCAGAATTGTTCTGACAGTTTAATAGGGGGTAATATTCATGACAAAGAATGACGTATATCAAGCGCGTAAGTCTTTTGAAGTTGAAGGACAACGCTACAACTACTACAGCTTAGATGCTATTGAAAAAGCAGGGGACGGCAAAGTATCACGCCTACCATATTCCATTAAAGTCCTACTTGAAGCGGTACTTCGCCAAGTGGACGGAAGAGTTATTACAAAAGAACATGTTGCAAACCTTGCTAAATGGGGAACAAGCGAGCAACAAGATATAGATGTTCCATTCAAGCCTTCACGCGTTATCCTACAAGATTTCACTGGTGTACCAGTAGTCGTAGATTTAGCTTCTCTACGTAATGCATTCGCTGCACTTGGTGGAGATCCTGATAAAATTAACCCGGAAATTCCGGTTGACCTTGTAATTGACCACTCAGTACAAGTTGATAAAGCAGGAACTTCTGATTCTCTTGATGCCAATATGGATCTTGAATTTGAACGTAATGCAGAGCGTTACCAGTTCCTAAGCTGGGCTCAAAAATCATTCAACAACTACCGTGCTGTTCCACCAGCAACTGGTATCGTTCACCAAGTAAACCTTGAGTTCCTTGCGAACGTAGTCCATGCTGTTGAAACACCAAACGGAGACTTTGAAGTATTCCCTGACTCTGTATTCGGTACAGATTCACATACTACAATGATTAACGGTATCGGTGTTCTTGGATGGGGTGTCGGTGGTATTGAAGCTGAAGCAGGTATGCTTGGACAACCTTCATACTTCCCAGTTCCAAAAGTAGTTGGAGTAAAACTTACTGGTCAACTTCCTAACGGAACAACTGCTACTGACCTTGCATTGAAAGTTACTCAAGTTCTTCGTGCACACGGCGTAGTTGGTAAATTCGTTGAGTTCTACGGCCCAGGAGTTGGATACCTTCCACTTGCTGACCGTGCAACAATCGCTAACATGGCACCAGAATACGGTGCTACAGTTGGGTTCTTCCCGGTTGATGCTGAAGCAATCGATTACATGCGCTTAACAGGCCGTGATGAAAAACAAATTAAAGTGGTTGAAACATACTGCAAAGAAAATGGATTGTTCTATACTCCTGAAAACGAAGACCCAGCATACAATGATGTTGTGGAAATCGACCTTTCAGCTATTGAGCCAAACCTTGCAGGACCTAAACGTCCACAAGATTTAATTCCACTTTCTCAAATGAAAAAATCTTTCCTTGAAGCAATCAATGCACCTATGGGTAACCAAGGTTTTGGCATGACTGATGCTGAATTGGATAAAGAAGTAACAGTTAAATTTGCTGATGGCAAAGAAACTACTATGAAAACAGGTGCGATCGCTATTGCTGCAATCACAAGCTGTACAAATACTTCTAACCCATACGTAATGCTTGGAGCAGGTCTTATTGCTAAAAAAGCGGTTGAAAAAGGCTTGACTGTTCCTGATTATGTTAAAACATCATTAGCACCAGGTTCTAAAGTTGTTACTGGTTACCTTCGTGATGCAGGTCTTCAACCATACTTGGATCAATTAGGATTCAACATCGTTGGTTACGGATGTACAACTTGTATCGGTAACTCAGGTCCATTAGCAGACGAAATCGAAGCAGCAGTTGCTGAAGCAGATCTTCTTGTAACATCTGTACTTTCTGGTAACCGTAACTTCGAAGGTCGTATTCACCCATTAGTGAAAGCAAACTACCTTGCTTCTCCAACATTGGTTGTTGCCTATGCACTTGCTGGTACTGTGGACTTCGATCTTAATAATGATTCTCTTGGTAAAGACAAAGACGGTAACGATGTTTACCTTGCTGATATCTGGCCATCACAAGAAGAAGTTAACGCAGCTGTTAAATCAACAGTTACACCGGAATTATTCCGTAAAGAATACGAAACTGTATTCAACGATAACAAACGTTGGAATGATATCGAAACAAGCAATGAAGCTATCTATGCTTTCGATTCTAAATCAACATATATTCAAAATCCTCCATTCTTTGAAGGATTATCACCTGAACCAGGTTCAGTTAACCCACTTACTGGATTGCGCGTAGTTGGTAAATTCGGTGATTCAGTTACAACTGACCATATCTCTCCTGCAGGTGCAATCGGTAAAGATACTCCAGCTGGTATCTACTTACGTGAAAACGGAGTGAAACCACGTGACTTTAACTCTTATGGTTCTCGTCGTGGTAACCACGAAGCGATGATGCGTGGAACATTCGCCAACATCCGTATCCGTAACCAAGTTGCTCCAGGTACAGAAGGTGGTTACACTACTTACTGGCCTACAGGCGATGTAATGGCTATCTATGATGCATGTATGAAATACAAAGCTGATGGAACAGGTCTTGCTGTCATTGCTGGTAAAGATTACGGTATGGGAAGTTCTCGTGACTGGGCTGCAAAAGGTACGAACCTTCTAGGCATTAAAACAGTTATCGCTGAAAGCTTCGAGCGTATTCACCGTTCTAACCTTGCATTGATGGGTGTTCTTCCTCTTCAATTCAAAGAAGGAGAAAACGCTGAGACTCTTGGCTTAACTGGTAAAGAAGCGATTGCTGTTAAGATCGACGAAACAGTTAAACCTCGCGATATGGTAACTGTTACAGCTACTGATGAAGCTGGCAACGTAAAAGAATTTGATGTATTGGTTCGTTTCGATTCTGAAATCGAAATCGACTACTACCGTCACGGTGGTATCCTTCAAATGGTATTACGTAACAAACTTAAAGGTTAATTAACTTTTAGAAGACGACAAACCTGCCTGTCAGGTTTGTCGTTTTTTTTGTGTCAAAGTTATGAAATATAACAAGGGACTTCGATTTTACCTTTTCTGAGCATGATTTTATTGGTAAGATGATGTAAGAGGCTGACAGATATGGAATATGTACTATTTCTTTTGGCGAATGAATATTTTTATTGTAACGGAATTAGGGGGACGGGGTCATGTTAAAGAAAATTATTGCCTCGGTTGTCTTACTATCGCTGATAGCGGTGGCAATCGTTCAAGCAATGGATGATAAACCTGATAAAAATGAAGAAGGAAATTCGATGGGGGGGCTGAAAATTGGTGCCAAAGCACCTGATTTCACCTTAGAAACTTTGAATGGGAAACAGGTGAATTTATCTGACTATAAAGGAAAAAAAGTGATGTTGAATTTCTGGGCAACTTGGTGTCCTCCTTGTAAAAAAGAAATGCCAGATATGGAGAAATACTCAAAGCAGGCTGGGGAAGATGTCGTTATATTGGCTGTTAACATTGATCCAGAAAATGATGTGCAGGCATTTATTGATGATAATGGGATAACATTTACCATTCCATTGGACAGTCAAAGCGCTAAACAACCGGTAAACGATCAATATAAGGTTATGGCCATACCTACAACATACTTTATTGACAGTGAGGGCATTATTCGAAATAAAATGGTTAAAGCGATGCAATTTAATGAAATGGAACAAAACATCAATAGTATGAAATGACGGAATCAATAAGATTCCGTTTATTTAGTAGGATTTAAAAAATGTGTCTAATTTGTCACAAGTTTTTAGAAAAATCAAAAAACATTGCAAAAAATAGATTACACTCCGCCAATTTGGGTTAAAGTATAGAAGACGCGTGAAATGAGTTTGGTACGAACTAAAATGACTGATTATTCAGACTTTATATCAGACTGTCTGTATAGTCATAATTTTACGTTAATTTGGAAAAGATGGAATATACACTATATAGTAAGAAGGTGAAAATATGAAGAAAAGAAAACGATCTTTTGAAGAACTGATTAATGAAAATAAAAAGGAATTGTTAATGGATACAAAGCTGATGGAGAGACTTGAAGAACGACTTGAACAAAAACATATGCAAAAGGCTGAATAATAGCATAAGGGTATGAAAAAGAAGGGCTAGCGATGAATATTTCATTGTTGGCTCTTTTTTACATGCAGTGGTAAAAACATTTGAATTCTCGGAAAACCACTCAAAAACTGGAACTCATGAATTTCATTTTTAAAACCATCCTAAAAATAGGAGGCGATTTATAATGAGTAACCCAAAAAAAGATTCACAACACTTTAGACCGAGCCATCTGGGTACACAACCGAGAACAGGTGGAGGAAATAAAGGAAAGCAAATGCAAGATACTTCAGGAAAGCATGCCCAAGTCATTCAAACTAAAGGTGAGTAAGTAAGAATTCATGTCTTTAAAGGCTAGGTGGAGAAGGGAGTTATTCTTTCTCTACCTTTTCTATTTCAATAACCGAATAAGAACGGAGACGCTATTCTTTAAAGGTATTCTGCAATTATGATAAGATGATGACAGTACGATTGAAAAGGAAGTGGGGAAACAAAATGTGGATAGCAGAAAATGAAATAGAGGTTCGGTATGCTGAAACGGACCAAATGGGAGTCGTGTATCATGCTAATTACTTTGTATGGATGGAACTTGGCAGGACGAAATTAATTAATGATTTAGGTTTCCGTTATGCAGATATGGAAGCGGAGAACATCCTTTCCCCCGTGATGGATATACAGGCTACTTACAAAATACCTGTACGTTACGGTGAAAAAGTACTGATCAAGACATGGATTGAAGAATATGATGGGCTCCGTGTCGTTTATGGATATGAAATCATGAACCAGGATAATAAAGTGGCGGCAACCGGCCAATCTGTGCATGTTTGCGTAAAAAAGGAAAACTTTAAACCTGTGTCCATCAGAAGGCTATTTCCAGCGTGGCATGAAGCCTATGAAAAAAATAAAAAGTGATATTTACATAACCGAGGTGAACAGTATGGCGTTCGGGATTAAGCGGGTCGACGTTATTAACTGGAAACGTCAAATCGACCAAGGAAAAATTGCGTTTTTAACTCACTATTGGCTTGATGATCGTTTTCCTGGTTGCAAGACAGTGACCAAAGTCGGCTGTAAGGACATGGATCGTTTAGCGGAGTGGGGAGATAAATATGGTTTGAGAAAAGAATGGATTCATCACAGGAAGGATGGTTATTCCCACTTTGACCTGTTGGGGGATCGGCAAAGAGACATTCTTAAAGCTGAGGATATCAAAGAAAGATTAGTCAAGTAAAAGGCGAAACAAGGGAAACTGACAGCAGCAGGGTTCCCTGCTGCATGGTCAAGCTCCTTTTTTGTATACGAATTCAGGTTCAGCAGATTTCTCATTGAAAGTGATTAATAAATCATGTCCATCGAAAAACCATGTATCTTTTTCTTCTACATAAAAGGTGATTGATCTCATTGTATCTGAAGCTGCTATGGCTTCAGGTTCTTCCTGAATGATGCCCAATGAAAATCCGCTTTGGACAGTACTTACCCCTCCGTATCGTGCATGAAAGCGCAGATAAGCCCCTTCAGGCAATTCTAACTCATCGATATACCATTTGGCAGCCCGGTCGGAAATTTGTAGTTTCAAAAAGTGAACCTCCTCCCTTTAATTGAACATGTTCATTATAAGATAAATGCAGTAAAGATGCGAATAAAGTATGTTGTGGAGGAAAATCAAGAATGAATATACCCTATACGATTTGTTTTATTACCCGAGTAAGATCAGGCAGGGTCGAAATTCTTATGCTTTTGCGTAATAATGAACCTAATAAACATAAATGGAATGGCGTTGGTGGAAAAATCGAGGAAGGAGAGACCATCAATGACTCGATGGCTCGAGAAATAATCGAAGAAACAGGGCTGAAAGTGAACAATCTGTGTTTCCGTGGTATCGTAACATGGAACGAGACGAGTGGAATGTACGTTTATCGGGCCGAAGACACAGGTGGAGAACTCATTGCTTGTGATGAAGGTGAACTTGCCTGGAAGCCCTACGAGTGGGTCATGGAGACTGATGAAGCTGTGTCGAATATTAAATATTATTTAAATGAAATTTTATTTGAGCAGTCTTTATACGAATTTGCTTTGACATATGAAAATGAACGACTACTTTCCTTTGAAAAAAAATCCTTACCTGATAATTATCCGCTACTACTTACTAAATAAAAGAGCATTTTTTATTTATGAATCATGCACTAAAATGAATTTTCCTGTACATATGTAGATGAATATAAAAGTAGGGGTAATGAAGAATTCCTAACATCACACATGGGAGTTAAGGGTACGGAGAAGTGAGAGATGAAAAAACGGTGTTTTTATAGGGATGTATTTTTCGGAATCGAATTATGTAATGGATATTGATAAAGATGGCATGCTTTCCATGCAAAAAGAAAACATGCCTAAATCGTACCTGCGGATCATGCTATTTTTTGTTTTCTTTTTCTTCGGCCTCGGCTAGTTTCTTTAACAAGATGGGTGTAGGCATATGCATAATTTGCTCTAAAGGTAGGTTAAGTGTCTCAGATAGCTTTATTGCGGTATCTGATGAGATTTGTAAAGGTTTCACGGTTTCTCTCCTAATCTTCTATTCAATATTTAATGGTGAAAAAGTGATGAAAAGCCCATCTAATGGGCTTTTTCTCTTGCTGAATTATAGCCATTTCACTTTCGGTTCCGTCTTATCGATAATTCGTTTAATATTGGCACGATGACGGTAAAAAATGAAAACGGTCAGTATACCGATCACGATGATAAGAGCCCAGTCGCCGAAATGGAATACTAGGCTGTATATGAGGGCCAGTAGGCAAGCAATCATTGATGATAGTGATACATATTTGGTTATGTATAAGGATATAAAAAATATGAGAACGGCAAAAAGGAAAAATAAAGGTTCATAAGCCAGTATGACACCAGCTGATGTTGCAACTGCTTTTCCACCCCGGAAATTCGCAAAGATGGGGAACATATGACCGATTACTGCACAAATTCCAGCTAGTAATTCAGGCATATCCGCACCTAGGAAGAATGGGAGGAGCGTGGCTAATGTACCTTTAAGTATGTCCATGATCGTTACGGTCAGCCCAGCCTTGACACCAAGCGTTCTGAAGGTGTTCGTGCCACCTAAGTTTTTACTGCCATGCTCCCGAATATCAATGTTGTAAAAGGTTTTTCCGATTATCAAACCTGATGGAATCGATCCGATTAAGTAGGCAGCCAGAATAATGATGATTGTAAGCATTCGATAACCCTTTCTTAAAGAAGAATATTCATATTTTATCGTGCATGAACAGGCTGAAAGTGATAGAAGGACCAAATCAGCCTCAAATACCTGATAAGTTTATCTTATTGTAACATTTTCATGATAAAATGGCATGGCTGTCTGGAAAAATCCTTATGAATTTTTTTGATATATCTTCGAATTCTATGATTTGAATGGTTTATAAGAAGGGTTTATCGTTAATATAAGAAATGTAACATGTACTTCCATCCAAGTATCGGGATAACCATTCCTTTATGTCTGAAATGAAATTAATCGACGAAATATCTGTTCGGTAAGAATGAATTTTTGTATAATGGTTTTCTTAATAATGGTATTAAACTGCTTTTCTTTGTAAAATATTCTTAATGAGGCAAAACTATTCGTTAGTATTGTATTTTATATTAAAGGGGACTGATAAAAGTGATTGAAAATCCTAGTAGGGAAGAAATGGGCAAGATGTTAAAAAAATCGAAACGGATTGCTGTGGTAGGACTATCGAATAATCCTGATCGAACTTCATATATGGTTTCAAAAGCTATGCAGGATAATGGATATGAAATCATTCCGGTCAATCCTGCCGTATCCGAAGTGATGGGGGTTAAGGCGGTTGCATCACTAAAAGATATTGTTGGACATGTCGATATCGTCAATGTTTTTCGCCGCTCTGAATACCTACCGGAGATTGCAAAAGAATTCGCAGAAATTGATGCGGATATCTTTTGGGCACAACTAGGGGTTGAAAACGAAGAGGCATATAATTTTCTAAAAGAAAAAGGCTATACTGTTATTATGAATCGATGTATAAAAGTTGAACACGCTCTTACAAAATAAAGTAAAGAGCGGATTTTTCCGCTCTTTTTTTTATAAGTGGGGAATTAAATTTTTTGGAAAACATAGCTTGAATTGAAAACGAAACATAGTTATCGCAATTAAACTACATATAAAATTTAAGAGAAATAGTAAAACGCTATTTGCCAAATGAAAATTTACGGCTACAATTAGAACGGTGGATCAGATAGATTTTACAATAAAACGAACATGATAAATTCCGATCAAGAATATTAACGTTTAATAAAGGGACGAAAAAAATAGAACACTTGTTCTTTTTGTTCGAAACCATTATACTTTATGTAAAGATAACGAACATATAAATTATTTGGTTTAAGGTTAAGAGTCATTTCATTGCAGTATGATTTGGCCCGGAAATTGTGTTTAGTAAGGAAAGGGGAATTTCTGTGGCAAAGAAAGTAAAGACAATCGAGTACAATGATGATGCAATTCAGGTACTGGAAGGACTCGAAGCGGTCAGAAAACGTCCCGGTATGTATATCGGCAGTACGGATGCACGTGGACTTCATCATTTAGTGTATGAGATTGTGGATAACTCCGTAGATGAGGTTTTGGCCGGTTATGGAGACCACATTAGTGTGAAAATACATAAAGATAATAGTGTAAGTGTAACGGATAAGGGTCGGGGGATGCCTACAGGTATGCATAAAACGGGGAAACCTACACCTGAAGTCATTTTGACGATTCTTCATGCCGGAGGTAAGTTCGGACAAGGTGGATATAAAACAAGTGGCGGTCTGCACGGGGTTGGTGCATCAGTTGTGAATGCATTGTCTGAATGGCTTGTCGTCACGATTAAAAGAGACGGGTTCATTTATGAACAACGTTTCTTCAACGGGGGTAAACCGGAAACCACCTTGGAGAAAATCGGCAAAACCAATCAATCCGGGACAAGAATTCATTTTAAGCCGGATCCTAAAATATTTTCGGTTACCACATTTAATTATGATACGCTCTCTGAAAGACTTCGTGAGTCTGCTTTTCTTTTAAAGGGCATGAAAATAGAGTTGATAGATGAACGGAAAAATGAGCATGAAATATTCCATTATGAAACTGGGATAGAAGCTTTTGTAGAATATTTAAATGAGGAAAAAGAGACGCTCCATAATGTTGTCAGTTTAGAAGGGGAACAGAATGGAATTGAGGTCGACCTGGCTTTTCAATTTAATGATGGATATTCAGAAAACATCCTAAGCTTTGTCAATAATGTCCGCACGAAAGATGGCGGGACCCATGAAATTGGGGCTAAGACAGCGATGACACGTTCATTTAATGATTACGCCAGAAAGATGGGGTTATTAAAGGAAAAAGATAAAAATCTTGAAGGATCGGATATACGAGAAGGATTATCTTCAATTATTTCTGTCCGCATTCCGGAAGAGCTCCTGCAATTTGAAGGTCAGACTAAAAGCAAGCTGGGTACCAGTGAAGCGCGGTCTGCTGTCGATTCAATCGTTTCAGAGCATTTAGCATACTTTTTTGAAGAAGATCCGACGACTACCACACTATTAGTGAAAAAGTCCATCAAAGCTTTCCAAGCTCGTGAAGCGGCCCGAAAAGCTCGGGAAGATGCTAGAAGCGGAAAGAAACGGAAAAAATCCGATGGTAATCTTTCGGGGAAATTGACGCCAGCCCAATCGAAAAATCCCGAGCGAAATGAATTATATCTTGTTGAAGGGGACTCTGCAGGAGGATCTGCCAAGCAAGGTCGGGATCGACGTTTTCAAGCGGTGCTACCGCTAAGGGGTAAAGTCATCAATACCGAAAAGGCTAAGCTTGCCGATATTTTCAAAAATGAAGAAATAAACACGATTATTCATGCCATAGGTGCAGGAGTGGGGGCGGAATTCAATACCCCTGATACCAATTATGATAAAGTCATCATCATGACTGATGCCGATACGGATGGAGCACATATTCAAGTATTACTGCTTACATTCTTTTATCGTTATATGAAGCCATTAATAGAGGCAGGAAAGGTATTTATCGCCTTGCCGCCATTATATAAAGTGAGTAAAGGCACGGGAAAGAAAGAGATTATAGAATATGCCTGGAGCGATGATGAACTTCAGGGTGCAATTGATAAAATAGGCAGAGGCTATATGATCCAGCGCTATAAGGGTCTTGGTGAGATGAATGCCGATCAGCTATGGGATACGACCATGAATCCGGAAACAAGAACATTGATTCGCGTCAAAATCGATGACGGGGCACGTGCTGAAAGACGTGTAACAACGTTAATGGGTGACAAAGTAGAGCCGCGCCGTAAATGGATTGAAGCCAATGTTGCTTTTGGTCTCGAAGAGGAATCGAATATTTTAGATAATGAAAATATGTCGATTGAAGAGGAGGTCAATAACGATGGTATTTGAAGAGTCATTTCGTGATTTACCGCTAGAAGAGGTTATTGGAGATCGCTTCGGGCGTTATAGTAAATATATTATTCAGGATCGTGCATTACCAGATGCAAGAGATGGATTAAAACCGGTTCAGCGCCGGATTTTATATGCCATGTTTGTAGAAGGGAATACCCAGGAAAAAGGGTTTAGAAAATCTGCCAAAACGGTCGGTAATGTTATTGGTAACTATCACCCACACGGTGATTCCTCAGTTTATGAGGCCATGGTACGGATGAGTCAGGATTGGAAGTTGCGGAAGGTCATGGTTCAGATGCATGGAAACAACGGTAGTATCGATGGTGACCCACCAGCTGCAATGCGTTATACGGAAGCAAGGCTTTCAGCCATTGCCTCCGAGATGTTACGTGATATAGACAAGCGGACTGTTGATTTTGTCTCCAATTTTGACGATACATCCGAAGAACCTATCGTATTACCGGCAATGTTCCCGAACCTGCTCGTAAACGGTTCGACAGGTATATCTGCTGGTTATGCAACGGAGATTCCTCCACATCAATTAGGCGAAGTCATTGATGCAGCCATTATGAGGATCGATAACCCGAAAGCGACAGTCGCGGATTTGATGACAGTTATCAAAGGTCCCGATTTCCCAACAGGCGGTATCATTCAGGGAATCGAAGGCATTCGTAAAGCCTATGAAACCGGCAAAGGTAAAATCATCGTCCGTGGCTTGGCTGATGTGGAAACGATACGTGGAGGAAAGCAACAAATTGTCGTTACGGAAATCCCTTATGAAGTCAATAAAGCGAATCTTGTAAAGAAAATAGATGAGTTCCGGCTTGATCGTAAAGTTGAAGGAATTGCGGAGGTTCGTGATGAAACCGACCGTACGGGACTTCGAATCGTAATTGAATTGAGAAAAGAAGCAGATGCAAATGGTGTCTTGCATTATTTATATAAAAATTCCGATCTCCAGGTTTCTTATAATTTTAATATGGTGGCGATTTATAAAAAACGGCCGACATTGATGAGCCTGCCTAAAATGCTTGATGCATATATTGACCATCGTAAAGAGGTTATAATTAACCGATCTCGTTTTGAACTTCAAAAAGCACACGATAGGGCACATATTGTAGACGGCTTAATAAAGGCTCTATCCATTTTAGATGAAGTCATCGCTGTCATCCGAGGTTCTAAGGATAAAAGAGATGCTAAAGATAACCTGATTGCCAAGTTTACCTTTACCGAAGCTCAGTCCGAAGCCATTGTATCTTTACAGCTCTACCGTTTGACCAACACGGACATTACAGCTCTAAAAGCTGAAGCAGCAGAGTTAAACAGTAAGATTGAGGAATTGACTAAAATACTTGGTAGTGAGAAGGTTCTACTTCAAGTCATTAAAAAAGAATTACGATTTATTAAAAAAGGGTTTGATGACGGCCGACGTTCGAAAATCGAGAATGAGATTGAAGAAATCAAGATCAATCTTGAAGTCTTGATAGCAAGTGAGGACGTTATGGTCACTGTAACGAAAGAGGGCTATGTCAAGCGTACATCGCTACGATCTTATTCGGCATCCGGTGGGCTTGATTTTGGCATGAAGGATTCAGACCGCATGCTTCAGAAACTGGAAATGAATACGACAGACGTACTGCTGTTGTTCACTTCCAAAGGTAATTTCCTATATTGTCCAGTCCATCAGCTTCCAGATATTCGTTGGAAAGAAACGGGCCAACATATCGCGAATATCATCCCAATAGATCGGGATGAGCAAATCATTAAGGCCATTCCAATAAAAGATTTCAATCAACCAGAGTTTTTAGTGTTCATAACGAAAAATGGCATGGTCAAAAAGACCGAACTAGCTTCCTATAAAGCACAGCGTCATTCCAAAACCCTAGTAGGCATCAATTTAAAGGGTGATGATGAATTGATTGATGTTCACCACACCGATGGCAAGGCTGATCTATTCATAGTCACCCACAATGGTTATGGCTTATGGTTTGATGAAGAAGAAGTGAGTGTTGTAGGCATCCGTGCTGCTGGTGTGAAGGGAATCAATTTAAAAGAAGATGATTATGTCATTGGCGGTAAGATATTAGCCAAGGATAGTAAGGAATCCATTTTGATCGTCACACAACGCGGGGCCATCAAGAAAATGAAATTGACGGAGTTCGAAAAAACAAGCCGTGCTAAACGTGGGGTTGTCGTATTAAGGGAACTTAAATCAAATCCTCATCGTGTCATTGGATTTGATACAGTCAATAAAACCGATAGTTTGTTCATTCTTTCTGAAAAAGGCAAAATTGAAACCGTTCATGCATCATCATTGAAAAATCATGATCGCTACACAAATGGTTCCTTTATTTTTGACGAAACGGAAAGCGGAAAAGCAAAAGAATTATGGAAAATTTCATTAGAAGATGAATCTGTAAAAGATTCGTAACATCCATTCATTTTATAGTAGGGATGCTGACTTGGTCAGCATCCCTTTTCTTTATTTCTATGGTTGATCTGTGTTCAAATCTAGGCTCATTCGTCCCTTACTGTCCGTGTAGTCAAATAACACCATTTACATTTACCCCGATGCCTTCTTTACTCACTAACTACTTAATATGTTCTTAATTCAAAAGTGAATGATTAAGTCAAAATTAAATCGTTGTAGTGTCCATGAGAAAATCTCAATAATTGGATGATTAATTCAAATTTGAATTTTAATGAAACCAGATTGCTAGCCTGGTAGCGTTTTTAATTTGGCACATTACTTGCATATGATAATTGTATCTTCTTGATTTTTGTGAATTAGGAAAGGGAGCAAAAATGGATAGATCTTATAACAAGAATTCTAATCTTGAAAAAAATTGAAATGACCTTCCTACATGCTCGTCAAAAAGACATATTTTTTAATCTTCGACTCGTATTTCTATTAAACTGCGGTTCATTTAAACAAAAGCCTATACATAGTGCTTTAAGTTAAGAAACAACTCATGTGAAAAAGGTTCGATCGGCAGAAACCAATTTTAAAAAAAGGGGGGCTAACGGCATGGACTTTCGCTTTGATGCAGAGACTCTACTTTTGAAAGAAAATATCCGGCAATTTATTCAAGACGAAATCGAACCATTTGCCATGCAGATTGAAGAGGAAGACCGTATCCCTGATTCTCTCATTCAATTATCTAAAGAAATGGGCTTATTCGGTCTTAGTATCCCTGAGAGGTATGATGGACTAGGTATCGGTATGGTCGAAAAATGTGCCTTATATGAGGAAATAGGAAAAACGCATAATGGGTATACGACGTTGATAGGAGCCCATACCGGTATCGGAACAGTCGGTATTGTGGAGATGGGGAATGAAGAACAAAAGCAAAAGTATCTTTCTGACATGGCAAGTGGAAATCGAATCGGAGCATTTGCTTTAACGGAACCAGCTGCAGGATCACATGCCACAAATTTAAAAATGACCGCGGTAAAATCAGGTGATAGATATATCCTGAATGGAACAAAGCACTATATAACGAATGCGGATGTGGCAGATATTTTCACCGTCATGGCTGTTACGGATAAGGAAAAAGGAGCAAAAGGAATCACTTCATTCATCGTAGAAAAGGGATTCCCAGGATTCCAAGTAGGTAGTATGGAAAGGAAAATGGGGCTACGAGGTTCCCATTCTGCAGAACTGATTTTTGAAAATTGCGAGGTTCCTTTGGAAAATGTACTGGGGGAAGTTGGCCAAGGATACGTCAATGCCCTTAAAATCCTGGCAAACGGTCGAGCAGGACTCGCAGCACGCAATTTAGGTTCATGTCAGTACTTATTGGATTTATCCATTCATTATGCAATGGAACGGGAACAATTTGATGTACCGATTATTGAACACCAGGCTGTATCCCATATGATAGCTGAGATGGCAATGGAAATAGAGGCACTTCGTTCTTTTACCTATAGAGTGGCCTGGATGGTCGATCAGGGAGAGAAAATCATTAAGGAAGCGGCCATGCTGAAGCTTTTCGGTTCGGAAGTATATAATCGGGTGGCGGATAAAGCGGTCCAGATTCATGGAGGACTCGGATATATTAAGGATTTTCCTATCGAACGTTTCTTTCGGGATGCAAGAATTACTAGAATTTATGAAGGTACGTCGGAAATCCAGAAAAACATCATTACAGGGCAATTGAAGAAAGCGCATTCAAAATAATTTTAATGGAAGCTGGAGGGATTGTAATGGATTTACGTTTATCGGATGAACAAAGAATGGTGCAAAAAACGATTCGTAAGTTTGTCGAAAATGAACTGATTCCACTGGAAAATGAAGTGCTCCGGAATGAAATAGCCGGAAAGCCCAGTTTACCTGCAGAGACATTACAGGAATTACAGGAAAAAGCAAAAAAGGCGGGGTTTTGGGGAGTTAATACACCTGAAGAATATGGTGGGGCTGATTTAGGGCAAATGATGATGGCCATCGTGCTGATGGAAGTTTCGAAGACATTCGTTCCTTTCAGTTTCGGTGGATCAGCTGATAATATTCTGTATTATGGAAATGAAGAACAGAAGAAGAAATATCTGATTCCAACGATCAATGGGGAGAAGAAGTCTTGTTTTGCGATGACGGAACCAGGGGCTGGATCCGATACACGCAACATAAAAATGACGGCCATTAAGGATGGAGACGAGTGGGTGCTGAATGGCGAAAAAACGTTCATCACCGGTGGAAATGATGCAGATTTTGTCATGGTCATTGCGGTTACGGACAAAGAACGTCACCAGGCAACGGGGACGGAAGGCGTCACCTGTTTCATCGTGGATCGGGACATGGGATGGAAATCAGAATATATCAATACGATGGGCGAATGGGGACCTGCCGGTTTAGTGTTCGACAATGTACGGGTACCTGAGGAGAATATATTAGGGGAAATACATGGTGGCTACAAATTGGGTCTCGAGTGGATAGGTTTTGCAAGATGGATTGTTGGGGCAAGGGCAGTGGGTTCAGCTGAACGATTACTCCAAATGGCCATCGACTATGCAAAGGAGCGGGTAACTTTCGGGAAGCCTATTGCGGAACGTCAGGCCATTCAATGGCAGATTGCAGACTCTGCTGTTGAAATTGAAGCGGCAAGGTGGTTAGTCTTAAATGCAGCTTTCACACTTGATAATGGAGAAGACAATCGTCATCTAGCCTCGATGGCTAAACTTTATGGCTCGAATATGGGGAATCGAGTCGTCGATCGTGTTTTGCAAATCCATGGTGGCATGGGTTATACAAAAGAACTGCCTATTGAGCGTTGGTACCGTGAAGCAAGGCTCTGGAGAATATACGATGGTACAGATGAAATTCAGCGTATGATCATTTCAAGGAACTTAATTAAAGGACATGTTAAACTAGGACAATTTTTATAATAGATGAGGAGGAACAAACATGACAGGAAGATTTTTAGGAAAAACAGCATTAGTAACTGGTGGAAGCAGGGGGATTGGAAGGGCAATCGTTGAACTACTAGCAAGTGAAGGAGCAAAGGTAGGAATCATCGATATTAATGAAGAGGTCCTGAATGTAGCGGGAAATGAACTACGTGACCAAGGCTATACCATTTATACAAAAGTGGCAAATGTAGTCGAGGCAGAAGAGGTGGAAACTGCTGTCAAGGAAATAGCGGAAACATTCGGTTCACTTGATATCCTTGTCAATAACGCGGGGGTCATTCGCGATAACCTAATATTCAAAATGACCGATTCGGATTGGCAGACAGTCATGGATGTACATTTGAAGGGTACGTTCAATTCAGTCCGTGCTGCTCAGAAATACATGGTTGAAAGAAAATATGGAAGAATCATCAATATTTCGTCCACTTCGGCTCTCGGCAATCGAGGACAATCGAATTATGCAGCTGCAAAGGCGGGGCTGCAAGGGTTAACGAAAACGTTAGCGATTGAGCTCGGTAAATATGGAATCACAGCTAATTCGGTAGCCCCTGGATTCATTGAAACGGAGATGACGAAAGAAACTGCACGTCGTGTGGGGGTCAGTTTTGAGCAGTTCGTTGAGGGAAGTGTGAAGAAGATTCCAGTTGCTAGAAGCGGGAAGCCAAGTGATATCGCAAATGCTGTTGCTTTTTTTGCTGATGAAGCTTCTTCCTTTGTTAATGGTCAAGTTCTTTACGTTGCAGGTGGTCCAAAAAATTAACTGATTAGGTGGGGATGATATGTTTAAAGATTGTATCGAAAAACGTTCCAAACCGGTCAAAAATTCAGTCGAACGTGGGGCCGTGAAAAAATTCGCGGAAGCAATCGGTGACTTGCATCCTATTTTCATTGATGAAGAGATAGGAAAACAATCAAGGTACGGCACGAATATTGCCCCTCCTACATTCCCACGGGTCTTTGATTATGGAGTGATTGAAGGGTTGAACCTCCCTGCTAAAGGGTTAATTCACGGCGAGCAGATTTATCATTATAAGCGGCCCCTTCTGGTAGGGGAAGAAATCACGTGTTATACAGAAGTGAAGGATTATTATGAGAAGAGTGGAAAACAGGGGGATTTGGGGTTTCTAGCATTAAAAAATTATGGAACCGATGCAAATGGTGAGATAGTATTTACTGCCGATCAATTGGTCATCATCAATGATACGGTAAGAAAGTCGGTGGGGAGCCGATGAGTTTGTTAAAAGAATTGAATCCTGGAGATTCTGTACAATCGATAAAGTTGGATCCTGTTTCACGCCTAGATCTCATTAAATACGCTGGTGCTTCCGGTGACTTCAATCCCATTCATACCATTGATGAAGAAGCTAAAAAGGCCGGTCTACCTGGAATCATTGCCCATGGAATGTGGACGATGGGAAACCTTGCAAAGTTATTCAGTGATTCTTATGACATCGGATTTATTGAAGAGTATAAAATACGATTCAAGAGTATGGTTTTTCTAGATGATGTCATCACGCTTCAAGCCTATTTAAAAGAGAAAAATGAAGATACGTACCATTTTGTTGTAGTTGCCGTCAATCAAGTAGGCAAGGAAACAATCAGTGGGGAGGTCATATTCAAAGTATATTGAATGATAGGTAGTGATGAAGTTATTTCATCACTATTTTTTATTGGAATTTCGACATTATTAAAGGGGATTCGAAAGATATCGAGAATTGAATTAGAAAGAATTCTTTTGCGGTGGTGAATGTATTGAATCAACTGAAACAGGATTCCCAGATCAAATGGATCAAAGAATGGCCATTTCCTGCCATTATCCTTGATGATGAAGGCAAGATTAAAGAATGGAGCCAATATTTTAAGGAACAGATGCAGAATAGAAATACCCTTTCAGATTTATTTGATAGATGGATATTTTTTGATAATAATAGGCTGGCAACAGCATACCATGGCACCAATCGATATGTATTTATCTCAGTGATGCAATTGGAAAAAGGCGAGCATTTATATGTAGGGGGTCAAACTTCATATGTCGATGATGTAATGGAAGAATTCGGGGAAACCAAAAAAATGAACCGAGCATTGGATGCCATCATTGAGAATTCCTATGATGGCATTTATATCACCGATCCTGATGGAGTGACAATATATACAAACCCGGCTATTGAGAGAATTACGGGGATTCCTAAAGAGTATTATATCGGCAAATCAGTAAATCAGTTGATTAAGCGTGGAATACTGAATGCCTCGGTTACACATAAAGTGGTAAAGCAGAGGAGGACTGTATCAGTCGTACAGGATAACTTCGCCGGAAAAGAGACGCTGATCACGGGAAGCCCGGTGTTTAATGGTGAAGGGGAGATTGAACAGATCGTTACGAATATACGTGATTTATCCGATTTGAATGAACTGATGCATGAATTGACGAAAGTGAATGAATTGAACAATCAGTATAAGCAGGAAATCGAAAAGCTAAGAAAGATTACAAATCAAGATGGAGTCGTTTTTGTTAGTGAAAAGATGAGGAAGATTTACGAAATTGCTGAAAGGATTTCAGACATTGACGCGACAGTCCTTATATTAGGGGAAACGGGTGTGGGAAAGGACGTATTGGCCCGCAATATCTTTAACGGGAGCATCCGTTCAAAAAAAGGGGATTTCGTTAAGATAAACTGTGGGGCGATTCCTGCCGATTTATTGGAGTCTGAACTGTTTGGCTATGAGGGGGGAGCGTTTACCGGGGCTAATCACAAGGGGAAACCGGGGATGTTCGAAATAGCTGATAACGGAATATTATTTTTGGATGAAGTCGGTGAACTCCCACTTCAGCTTCAGGTAAAATTACTTCGTGTTCTTCAGGAAAGGGAAATACAAAGAATCGGAGGAACGAAACCGAAGAAATTCGATGTTCGTATTATCGCGGCCACAAATCGAAATCTATTGGATATGGTCAAAGCGGGAGAATTTCGCGAAGATTTATATTATCGCCTGAATGTCATCCCCATTGTGATTCCACCTCTTAGGGAAAGAAGAGAAGATATCCTCGCATTGTCTGATTTATTTTTAACCAAGGCCAACAACCAATATAAATTGACCAAAAAGTTAGATTCAGCGTTAAAAGATTATTTTTTTCATTATGATTGGCCGGGAAATGTCCGAGAACTGATTAATATAGTGGAAAGACTGGTCGTGTTAACGAATGGTTCCGTCATCTCGGTAAGCGACTTGCCTGTAGAATATCAGCAAGAAAACATGAGCCAAACCAACTCTCGTGATTCTCAGTCTCTAAAGGAAGCGGTGGAGGGAGCTGAAAAAGAAATATTGACAAAAGCAGCGCAAACTTATCAGACCACATATGAAATTGCTGAAGCTCTTGATTCAAGCCAGGCTACTATTGTCAGGAAACTAAAAAAATATGGCTTGAGAGTCAGTGAAAAGAATAGGTAAGCAAAGGGGGATTTCCGTAAGGGGAATGCCCCTTTTCATTTCTTCCCTAGTAGTCATCTGGATAAAATCTATTTTTGCAAAGACAATCCATTCTAATTCAAAAGTGGTTCATTCAGTCAAAAGTGAATGATGGTCATGCCATGTGGATTCAATTATTTGAATCAAAAGTGAATCATTCTTATTTCGTAAAGTGACTTAGTATGGCTTTTTCAAGATGGCATAGTACTTGCATTGTTATTAAGGAAATGCTTTACAAATGATTTATGGGGAATGTGAGGTGACTGTGGAACGTTTCCGACGATTGCACAGCGTTATTCAGTTGACAGATATGAAGATAGTATTCATGAAATCATAAAATGGGACGCAGACAACTTAAAAAGTAGATAAAGATTACGGAAAAATGGGTCGAAACGAGGTTACAGAAGAAGCGGGTAGCCTTTCGATGGATTACGCGATGAAATAATGAAAGCGCTAACAAAAAGGTTGGCATTAACAATTCGATAGGGTCATGGAGAAGAGTTCCTTATGGTTAGGGGTGTTGTATTAAAGTAAAGGATTACCTACGAACAATTCATTGGGATAAGGGAGGCAGGAAATGGAGATTTTAGTTCAGCAATTGTTTAATGGTTTAACGATCGGAAGCGTATATAGCCTAGTTGCCCTTGGGTTGACATTGGTTTATGGGATTCTTCATATCCCTAACTTTGCCCATGGTGCTCTCTATATGATAGGAGGGTATGTCACGTTGTCGATGATGACGTTATCTGGGCTGAATTACTGGATTGCTATGTTCGTGTCCGTTATTGTCGTGGGCCTTCTTGGGGTTTTATTGGAAAGATTCGTATTCCGTTTGTTAAGGGATGCTCCACCGTTGCATGATAAAATTGCAGCCATTGGAATTTTACTTTTTCTTGAAGCCTTTGCACAATTTGTCTGGGGAGCTGATTTTCAAACCATGCAATCTCCTTATGGACAAGTAGTCAATATCATGGGCTTGACGTTCACGATGCAACGTTTGTTGATTATTGTGGCGGCAATCGTGGTCATGTCGGTTCTCTATCTGTTCTTAAAGAAGACGTATACAGGTTCCACGATCATCGCGATGTCCCAAAGTCGTGAAGGGGCTTCGCTAGTCGGGATTAACATCAATAAAGTTGCCATGCTGACCTTCATGATTTCTGGGGGGCTAGCCGCCATTGCTTCCTCCCTTGCATCTCCCATCAATCTAGTTTTTCCAGGCATGGGTCATTTAGTGATATTAAAGGCTTTCGTGATTATCATCCTAGGAGGGATGGGAAGCGTTCCAGGTGCAATCGTTGGTGGATATATTCTTGGATTCAGTGAAAGCCTTGGCGCAACCTATATATCCAATGATTATAAGGATATCATAGCCTTCTTCCTTTTAGTAGTCATCTTAACGGTCAAACCGACGGGTCTTTTCGCAAAGGGGGAGAGGTAGTTTGAATATCTTATCAAAACGAAATGTCATCTTAATTTTGATCATCCTGGCCTTCTTATTTCCAATCATCGCGCAGAATGACTATTACGTTCATATGTTAACGTTGTCTTTCATCTGGGCAATCGCGGTATATGGAATTAATCTGTTAGCGGGCTATACGGGCTATCTTTCGCTTGCCCATGCTGGATACTTTGCCATTGGGGCGTACTCATTGGGGTTATTGACGGTAAAAGCGGGAATGAACTTTTGGTTGGCACTGGTCTTGTCTTGCCTAATTTCAGGGGCGCTTGGTTTTTTGGTCGGCTTAATAGCATTGAGAACAAAAGAACACTTTTTCGCAATTTATACTTTATGCGTCGGATATATCATCTACCTGGTCATCGATAAATGGGAAGGTCTTACAGAAGGAGTTAGAGGCTTGATTGGGATTCCGGCCCCTGGAAATATCGGACCCATCACTTTCGAGACGGCCGCTTCACAATATTATTTGGTGCTCATTTTCCTACTTGGCGTCATTTTGGTCATGTATCGTATTGTTCATTCGTTGACAGGGAGAACCTATATGGCCATCAGGAATAGTGAGGAACTTGCCCAAACGATAGGCATATCCACGATGAAGAATAAGTTGACCGCATTTGTTCTTTCTACATTTTTTGCAGGCTTGGCAGGTGCCTTATATGCTTCATTCGTGCGGTTTATCGGACCGGATATCGGGTCTACGGCCATAATGTTCGACTTGTTGATGTATCTACTGGTCGGCGGAATAGGAACTCTATCGGGACCTTTGGTTGGAACTTTGCTTCTCGTCATACTATCCCAGAATCTACAATTTCTCCAAGAGTATCGAATGTTGATCTTTGGACCTTTACTTACGTTGATCATCATTTTCTATCCACGCGGTATTTCGGGTGCATTCTTTGATTGGAAAATTAAACGAAGAGATAAGAAACAACTGATTATGAGTAAGGACGTTCCGGTTAATGCGGAGGAGGGATGAAGATGTTTATCGAAACGAAGAATTTAACAAAGAGTTTCGGGGGATTGGCAGCTGTAAAAAATGTGGATTTCACCATTGAAAAAGGAAAGATCAATGCGATTATCGGGCCTAATGGAGCCGGGAAGTCTACGTTTTTCAACTTGATCAGCGGCTTCCATCGTCCAAGTTCTGGAGCAGTCCTCTTCAAAGGGAAAGACATCACGAAGCTTCCTGCCAATGAAATAGCGGGACTTGGCATAGCAAGAACATTCCAAACGACTAGTCTTTTTGAACAATCCACCATCTTGGATAACGTGATTGTCGGACATAGGCTTCGCACTAAATCGAATTTGGTAGATGCTATCCTAAGGACGAAGAGGTTAAAACGGGAGGAAAAGACCTGTCGTGATAAAGCGATGGAAGTTTTGAGAATTGTCGGCTTAATGGATGCGGCAAATAAGATGGTCTCGAGTATTTCTCAAGAGGAAAAGAAGAGGACGGCGATTGCCCTTGCCCTTGCGACGGATCCGGAAATCATCTTTCTTGATGAACCGGCTGCCGGCATAAACCCTGATGAAACAGAAGGGCTTACAGAACTGATCAAGGAGTTAAATCAGTCAGGCTTCACGATTTGCTTGATCGAGCACAAGATGCATATGATCATGAACTTAGCTGACCATATCATGGTCCTGAATTACGGGGAAAAAATTGCTGAGGGCACTCCAAAAGAAATCAGGGGGAATGAGGCGGTTATTAAAGCCTATTTAGGAGGTAGTGCTAGTGCTTAAGTTAACTGATGTTACTGTATGTTATGGGAGCTTCACTGCGATTAAGCAAGTGAATATTGAAGTGGAAAAGGGAGAAATTGTCGTTCTATTGGGGGCGAATGGAGCAGGTAAAAGCACGACATTCCGTTCTATCAGCGGCATAAGCAAGCTGGCTCAGGGTGAAATTCATTTTGAGGAACTGGCTATCGGAGGTAGGGCTCCGGATAAGAATGTCCAAGCTGGAATCGTGCAATGTGCAGAAGGGCGGAAACTGTTTCCTCAGATGACTGTCCAGGAAAACTTGAAGATGGGAGCTTACGTACATCGAAAAAAAAAGATGGAAATCAAGTCCTCGTTGGAAAATGTCTATCATTTATTTCCTATTTTAAAAGAAAAACTCCATGATGAAGCCGGAAGCCTGAGTGGTGGACAACAACAGATGCTGGCCATTGGCAGGGCTTTGATGTCTAAACCGAAGCTTTTGATGCTAGATGAACCTTCTGTGGGCCTCGCTCCTTTGATTGTTGAACAGATGTTCCAAGTCATCGAAGAAATAAACCGGGAAGGAATAACCGTTCTACTAGCCGAACAGAATGCGAATGCTGCTCTTAGCATTGCAGATAAAGGATATGTTTTTGAAAATGGGGAAATTGTCGTTGAAGGGACCGCAAAAGAATTATTGTCTAACGATGAAGTACGGAAAGCCTATATCGGAGCATAAGAGTTTAAAAATGAATGGGGGATTTTTATGAAAAAGTTGAGTGTATTCTTTGTAATGCTATTACTCGTCCTAACGGCACTAGTGGGGTGTAACAAGGGAGACAGCCCTGCATCAAGTGGGGGAGGAAAGGCCAGTAAAGGGAAGAATGTTGTCAATATCGGTTTTAGCGGCCCTTTGAGTGGAGCAGCAGCCTTATATGGAAAACGAACGTTAAATGGTATGGAGATGGCTGTAAATGAAATAAACGATGCCGGTGGATTCGAAGTGGAAGGGGAAAAATATACGCTCAACCTGGTTTCGTTGGATGATAAGTACTTACCGAATGAAACGGGTTCAAATGCTAAACGTTTAATCCAGGAATATAAAACTCCGATTATTTTCACTCCTCATAGCGGAGGGATACTCGCCCTACAGGTTTTTAACGAAAAAGAGAATTTCATCATCGGTGCCTATTCGAGTGAACCAGCTATCACGGAAAGCGGAAATTCATTAACAGTGAGGATCCCGCCAAATTATGAAGGGTATATTGAACCGTTTTCTACGTATGCAATGGAAAACTTCGGCAAAAAGATTGCGGCATTGCCACCATCTTCCCAGTACGGGAAAGACTGGGCGGAAAACCTACTTCCTCATTGGGAAAAACAAGGTGGTAAAGTCGTCTATAATGCCTCAATTGATTTTTCTAAAGAAACGGATTTCTTCACGACTGTTACAAATGCTCTAAAAGAAAAGCCTGATGTCCTTTTCATCGGTGGGGCGTCAGAGCCTACGGCCAAGGTTGCAAAACAAGCAAGAGAACTAGGTTTTAAAGGCGGTTTCATTATTATGGACCAGGCGAAACTGGATCAAATGAAGCCTATTGCCGGTTCATACGAAACATTGGAAGGTTCGATAGGTGTTCTTCCGCTTATCAACTCCAATGAAGAAGCAGCACCGGCATTCATTGATAAATATAAAAAAATTTATAAGGAAGATGCTAGTTCTGAAGTGGGGTTGAATTACATTGCTATGTATGCCTTTGTGGAGGCAATGAAAGCGGCAGGAACAGTCGATGATGTGAAAGCCATCCGTGAACATATGCAGGATGGGCTGACAAATACGGCACCTGAACAGAAAATTTATAATATACCTTCGATTGACGAAAATGGTGGATTCGCAGCAAAAGTCGTTGTAGGAGCGGTAGAAGATGGGAAAGTAGTACCCATCAGTGTAGAAGAGTGAAGTGTCATGTGCTTTCACACTAGCTACCTTTACGCCCCGAAGACTAAAAACTAATGCATTCAATAAGTTTATAAAAATCTTTAATACTTTACCTTGCGAAAACTCTTAAAATGCTGTACTCTTATATTTGCTTTGAAAAAATGAATATTTCTTACTTCTTATCAAGAGAGACTGAGGGACTGGCCCGAAGATGTCTCGGCAGCAGACTTATTTAGAGTGCTGTGCCAAATCCAGCAGGCGATCGACCTGAAAGATAAGAGGAGTGTTTATAGATTAAAAGACCTCTTCTTGTAATAAAACGGAAGAGGTCTTTTTGTACTCATAGGATAGGAATCTGTTCTTGATGGTATGTTACTGATTTTATAATCAAGCCCATATTAAAATGAAGGGATGCCGGAAAATTTAGAGAGTCCAAAAAGAGTATCCATTACCATGCAAAAATAATAAAGAGGTGTACATCATGAGTTTAGACAATAAAGGGAATCCATGGGCTTTAACGCCGTTTATCGTTTTTTTGATATTATTTATAGGTTCAGGTGTTATTACAAAAGATTTTTACACATTTCCAGTGATTGTTGCCATTGCCATTGCATCTGCTGCGGCACTGGCAATGAATCGAAAGGAATCATTCAATCACAAAGTAGAAATCTTTTGTAAAGGTGCCGGGGATTCAAATATTATGTTGATGGTTGTCATATTCCTATTGGCTGGGGCTTTTTCGGAAGTGGCAAATGGGATGGGAGCCGTAGCGTCTACGGTGAATCTAGCACTTTCGATCGTTCCGCAAAATCTATTAATGGTGGGGTTATTTATTATCGCCTGTTTTATCTCATTATCTATGGGGACAAGTATGGGAACGATAGTAGCTTTAGCACCAATTGGAGTAGGAATTAGTGGACAAACCGATATTTCAGTTGCCCTTTCCATGGCTGCGGTCATTGGTGGCGCCATGTTCGGTGATAATCTTTCTTTCATTTCGGATACGACTATAGCAGCTGTACGTACACAGGGAACGAAAATGAAAGACAAATTCAAAGTGAACTTTTTTATTGTTTTACCTGCTGCGATAATTACATGTGTTATCCTTGGTTTTCTGACAATGGGTGAACAAGCTACAATCTCTGGAGAAGCCTACAGTTGGGTCAAAATTCTACCTTACCTTTGTGTTCTAGTGGCAGCATTAGCGGGAATCAATGTATTCTTGGTTCTCTCTATCGGCATTGTCTTTGCTGGAATCATCGGTTTAGCGGATGGTAGTTATCATGCAATGGAGGTTATTCAAAAAGCAGGAGATGGAATGGCTGGGATGTATGAAATCTCCTTCTTAGCAATCTTGATTGCAGGCATGGTTTCGGTTATCAAACATAACGGTGGCATCGATTATCTACTGAACCTCGTGACGAGAAAGAGCAAATCAAAAAAAAGTGCAGAGTTCAGCATCGCGGGATTGGTTGCTTTAACGAATCTTTCAACGGCAAATAATACCATATCCATCATCATTGCTGGTCCACTCGCAAAAAACATTGCCGAAAAGTATGAAATTGATCCCCGGAAATCTGCCAGCTTGCTCGATGTTTTCGCTTGTAGTATTCAAGGATTATTGCCATACGGGGCACAACTACTTTTAGCTGCCGGTGTTGCACACATCTCTCCTATCAGTATCCTACCCTATTCTTTCTATCCAGTCTTGATCGGGATTTCAGGAATCATAGCCATTTTAATAGGTTTTCCCCGGTTCTCTAAGAAGAAATAAAAATAGTATGGTTGGAAGAGTATCGATGAATCATGAATGTTGCCCTGGAGCATTGTCTCCAGGGCTTTTTTAGGGTAAGGTAAGTGACTTCGAATGGAAAGTGTAGACGAAATCTTTAATTCTTTAATATTCCAAAAAACTAATAACCTCCTTCAATAATATTAAAATAGTATAATTACATACAATATACGGAGTCATTTTTATTCTTAAGTGTTTACTATTTTGTAAAAGCGGGAACTCTAAAGGTATTGTATTGAAATAATTAGAGGTGGGTTCGTTTAAAAATGGAGATAGTAGAAAAGTTTATTACTGAAACAAATGATTTATTATGGTCATCTATACTGATTATATTATTAATTGGAATGGGCATTTATTTTTCTTTTCGGACTAAATTCGTACAATTTAGAATGGTGAAAGAAATGATTAGGTTATTAGGAGAAGGTGCTACAGCAGATAAGAAAGGTGTATCATCGTTTCAGGCCTTTTGTATCAGCACGGCTTCCCGGGTAGGAACGGGGAATCTGGCAGGTGTGGCTATAGCCATAACAACTGGTGGTCCGGGAGCAGTTTTCTGGATGTGGTTAATCGCATTGATCGGATCTGCTTCTGCTTTCATTGAAAGTACACTTGCTCAAATTTACAAGGTCAAAGACGGAGAAGCATTCCGTGGTGGTCCAGCATATTATATGGAAAAAGCATTAAATGCACGTTGGATGGGTATCACGTTTGCTGTTTTGATTTCATTGACTTTTGGACTTGCTTTCAATTCTGTACAGGCCAATACGATTACAAGCGCATTCCAAGCATCTTTTGGGGTCGATAAATGGATTACTGCACTTATTTTGGCTATCATAACGGCTGTTATCATTTTTGGCGGAATTAAGATGGTTGCTAAAGTGTCTGAAGTCATCGTGCCAATCATGGCAGGAGCTTATGTGTTAGTAGCTTTAGTTGTCATCATATTAAATATAACCGAGTTACCTAGTGTTCTTGCTTTAATCTTTGAAAGTGCATTCGATGGATTAAGGGAGATTGCTAGTGGTGCACTGGGTGCAGCCATGATGAACGGAATCAAGCGTGGCTTGTTCTCAAATGAGGCTGGAATGGGGAGCGCACCTAATGCGGGTGCTACAGCAGATGTCACCCATCCGGTAAAACAAGGTCTAATCCAGTCACTAGGCGTTTTTGTTGATACGCTCATCATATGTAGCTCGACGGCCTTTATCATCTTGTTTTCCGGCCTATATTCATCAAAGGAAACGGATGGAATTGTTCTTACGCAGAATGCTCTTAGCGAGAGTTTAGGATCTTGGGCTGGGATTTTTCTTGCCATTATTGTCCTATTATTTGCGTTTAGTTCGATTGTTGGAAACTACTATTATGGAGAATCCAATATCAGTTTTATTAATGAAAAGAAAGTTTGGATAAATATTTATCGTGCAGCAGTCGTTGGAATGGTCATATTCGGATCAATGGCTTCGCTCGAGTTTGTATGGAATCTAGCAGATTTGTTGATGGGATCAATGGCCATCATAAACCTGATAGCCATAGCCTTGCTAGGGAAAATAGCTTTCGCCGCACTTGCTGATTATCAAAAGCAAAAGAAAGATGGCAAGAATCCCGTTTTCCATGTAAGTAACATTAAGGGATTGAAAAATGTTGAATGCTGGGGTGAACCAACCGATTACGTGGAAGAATCCAGTAAAAAGGAATTCAAATAGAATCTAAATTATGGACAAAAGGGACCTCGATACTATTTCGAGGTCTTTTTTTATACCTCTTGATAGCCCAATATAACCACACATCTTAATCCAGGTTATGTCTCTTTCTAATATTCTATTACCCTGTGAATAAATACCTTTATAAAATGGACCAATTTATAATTCAATATTCCTATTTATTTATTGGTAATATATAATAATGTTGGAAAATGTCGGTATTTAAGGGTATCTTTAATTATGTAGCTGAGATACTATAATATTATAAGGCTCTACCAATATTTTGAAGCTAAAACGCAACCTTGTAGTTATTTGGTGCTCAACTAAGTGAGTGGAGGAATAAAAATGAGTATGATCCTCGATAAGGAAAAAGTAGAAAACCCTACACAAATGGAAGATGCAATATTGATAGGCAAATTTCAAGATGGTGATGATGAGGCACTGAATCAATTAATTACGAAGTATAAAGGTCTTGTCAAAACTAAAGCAATGAAGTATTTTCTAACGGGTGGAGATAAGGAAGATGTTTTTCAAGAAGGCATGATTGGACTGTATAAGGCTATCCGGGATTATCGAGATTGCAAAAATTCGGCTTCCTTTAAGTCATTTGCTGAACTTTGCATTACTAGACAAATTATCACTGCTGTCAAAGCGGCCACTAGACAAAAGCATTCTCCTTTGAATACCTATGTTTCACTGTTTAGACCTATTTACCAAGGGGAATCGGAGCAAGCTCTTATTGATGTCGTTCCTGAGCAAAAGCAGATGGATCCGGTTGCCATTTTAATAGGATTAGAAGAATTCAGTGAAATTGAACTGAAATTAACGGAACTCCTTAGTGACCTGGAAAGTACAGTCGTGGGCTTGTATATGGGCGGACAGACCTACTTGGAAATTTCACTAGAATTGAATGTTCAAGTAAAGACAATAGATAATGCACTTCAACGTGTAAAAAAGAAGTTGGATAAGTATCTGGAATCACGGTTGATGGTTGAATAGGTAATACAGTGAGCATCACTTTAAATTATAGATTTTCTTTATCATCATGATAACCGTCATTTAATTCATGGAGAATAATACTTGAAAGTGGAGTGTGTATGCGCAAGGTTAAGTCAGTAAAAATAGATGGCGAAAGTGTTTTTATGTTTAATAGTGCTATATATATATTCGAGACAGATTCAAGGTATACATTGGAATTGGATATAATAGTGAGTGAAATAGTGTTAAAAAAATTCGGCAATAACGAAAATTTAATTATCGAAATAAAATTGGAAGATGGTAAAGAAATCAGTGCGATTATGCATCTGCGTGGTTTAGTGGGGGAAGGATTGCCCCAGCTTAACCTATATTGTGAGATATATGATCTAGAAGGCTATGAAGATTTCCAGATAGTACATGAGAATGAAACATCCTTCCCGAATGTTGAAGAGGGCATTACTCTGAAAGAAATAAGAAAAGTGGAAATGCCAAATGAAAGAATAAACCTTAAACTACTATTACCGATAGATCAGACGGAATGGTTAGCGAAGCAAGGAAAAAATCTAAATGGGATATTGAAAGAAGCTATATATGACTACTGGAATAAAGAAAAGAAACTACAAGAATGAAAACTGGTTAAATGACCATTGAGATAATTGAAAATTAGGATAATATAAAATCCTATCGTTAAATATTTTTTGGTTGTCTTTTTTATGGGTGAAAATCAGGATCATAAAAAAATATTGAGGGAAATGCATGCAGTTTTAAGCCAAAAACTCACCTTGTATGGTATGTCCTTGAAACGGCATATCATTTTTATTAACTACTTATCTACTTTAAATGATAAAAATCGACAAAGTAGGTACATGAATCTTTCATAACGATAGTGAGGAAAGAGGAAGACTATTTTGTTCTATTTATGCAATGGAGTTTTCAATATTGTTCAATTGCTTACACCGTTCACTTTGAACGGTGTTTTTTTTTTTTTTTTATGGGGAACAGCGTAAACCTATGGTATAGCATCCAGCAACAAACCCGTTATTTTTCGAGGTCGCTCCTCTATGTTATATCTTACAATCGACCTCGATAGTATATATATAATTCCGAAAAAACAAGATTATAAGTATCTCACAATAAACCTCGTCAGAATAAATAGGATTTAAAATAAGAAAAAAATGTCAGTAACAAAAGATAAAGAAGATGTATGGAACTTTTTTTAATATTTTCCTTTTGTGTGGAGAAGCTAACAAGAATAAATTAGGTTAGAAAGGAAATAAGTATGGATCACTTACAAATGGCAAGGGCGATGTTCGGGACTAATATGGGCGTACATATTATATTTGCCACTCTAGGTGTGGGATTACCTATGATGATGCTGGCAGCGGAATTGATGTATCAAAAGACGAAAGATCTACAATATGTGGTCATGGCTAAACGCTGGACCAAAACACTAGGGATTCTGTTGGGAGTGGGAATCCCGACAGGTACAATTGCCGGTGTGCAGCTTTCTCTTTTATGGCCTGGATTTATGGAGGTCATAGGTAGAGTTATGGCCCTTCCGTTCCAAATTGAGATTTATGCTTTTATGGTTGAGGCACTATTCATGTCCATCTATGTATATGCAGCTGAAAAAATCAGGCCATGGGCTAGAATATTGAGTTTATCCTTTGTCGCATTTGGTGCTTTGGCGTCAGCTGTTCTTATTGCAAATGTCCATGCTTTCGAGGGGACACCTGCTGGTTTCCGGTTCGAAAATGGTGAAATCGTCGATGTGGATCCGTGGGCAGCTTTTTTCAATCCGAGTTTCTTCGTAACAGCAGGACATACGGCGCTCACTGCTTATATGACAGGAGCATTTGCGATTGCGGCTGTTGCTGGTTATAAAATGCTTAAAAATAAGTATGGATCCACCGAGTATAATTTCCACCAAAAGGCGTTAAGGTTAAGTATTGTATTGGGGTTGGTCTTTTCATTCTTGACCGCACTTAATGGTCACTCGACGACCCAACATTTATATCGGGAACAACCAGAAAAATTAGCAGCTGCGGAGGGCCTGTTCGAAACGAAGGATCATGCAGGTCTCACATTATTCGGTTGGACAGACCGAGAAGCACGGGAAGTGAAATATGGCATAGAATTTCCTTGGGTACTGAGTATTTTGTCAGGAAATAGTTTTGATACGGTAGTTACCGGTTTGAATGATTTTCCAGAGGAATATTGGCCTCCGCTATATGTTCACACATTATTCAATGCAATGGTGATCATTGGGGGGGGATTAATAGTACTGTCCTTGTTCGCATTAGTGTGGAATAAGGTCTTGAAGAAAGCGCGATATCCAAGGTGGCTTTTATGGTTGTTTGTGGCTTCGGGACCATTGGCCGTACTATCCATCGAATGTGGTTGGATATTCGCATGTACGGGAAGGCAACCATGGACAATTTATCGAATGCTTACCACGGCAGATTCGGTAACCACCTATGAAAATCTGGGGTACCTATTCACATTATTCATTATCGTTTACATCATATTATGTGTGTCTGTTGTATTTACACTTACCTATTATTTCAAGCGTCATTCCATAACGGATGATCTTTATAAAGCTGAACAGAAGGATGTCCAGTTATTCGATTCCAATTCATGAAAAGGAGGAATAGTGAATGAATGAAGCACTTCTAGCGATAACGCTTGTGTGGGGCTTTATTTTCTTGTATGCCATCATGGCGTCCATGGACTTTGGTGCAGGATTCTGGGCAATGATCTATATCAAGAAAGAGCATACGAATGCCACAAAGATAGCAAATAGTTATTTATCTCCGACTTGGGAAGTGACGAATACATTTGTTGTAGGCCTTGTCATTGCCATTTATAGCCTATTTCCAGGTGCTGTATTTTCTATTGGAGTTGCATTAATTGTCCCCGCCAGTTTAATTTTACTTCTTCTTTGCATTAGAAGTGCTTTTCTCGTCTTCTCTCACAGCCTGGACAAGTATGCAAAGATGTTGACTTATATATCTGGAATAACGGGTCTCATTATACCTGGCCTATTAATCAGTGTTTTACCGATTACCCATCTTGGATTTCTCGAGAATGTAGGGGGGAATGAGGAATTAAATTTAGTTAAACTATTCACTAGCGCAAATGAATATGCCTTTTTAGGCTTTGGTATTTTAAGTACATTGTTTCTCTCATCTTTGCTTCTGTCTGATTATTCGAAACAGGCTGATGAGCTAAAGTCGTATAAGATCTACCGCCGTGACGCAATGATTACAGGTCCATTGGTGTTAATCATGGCATTTCTCGTAATGTTCACACTGAAAAAAGAAGCATCGTGGATTTACGAAGGAATGATGGAGAACTCCACACTGCTATTGGTCTCCCTTGTCTTTTTTATCATTAGTGGTGTAGCTCTTTACCTACCCTATTTTTCCAAACAAGAGGTAAAGGGAATGCCAAGGCTCGCCGTAATAGCGATTATCATCCAATATATGATAGGAAGCTATGTCTATGGGGTCGCACATTTACCATATATCATCTATCCGAATGTCAGGATAATGGAAGCATTTACAGACCCGACTTCATTCAGGGCCGTGTTCGCTACCTATATTGTGGGATTTGCGATATTAGTTCCTGGTTTTTATTACTTCTGGTCCATTTTCATGAAAGATCAACGAAGAAAGTTCAAAAAGCGGAATATTTCGAATTAGTCAATTTGATATAAGAAAGGGAATTGCCATGAAAAAGTTAAAATTACTAAAATACTCGGTTTTAGTACTTTCAATCTTTTTAAGCTATCAAGCGGTCGAAGCACATGATAAAAATTTCCCAGAGAATGGGACCTATATCTCTTCGAAAAGGGATGTTACGGGGGATAAAAAAATTGACATAATCCAGGTCCAAGGCACACCTTTCGACAAAGGTAGCAAGTTCCTTAAAAAAATCGAGTTGCGAGTAGAAAGTAATCGCAACTCAATCATTGTCCCACTCGAAGCCGGGTATAAGCCGGAACTTTCACTGGTCGATTTGAATAAAGATGGGACACAAGATGTGCTTGTTACTGTCCTGACGGAAGGGATAGAGCGTACACTAAAGTGTTATGCTTATACATTCAAAGATGGAAAGGCCAAGGATTTGGATGTTCCGCCGTCCGTTCCAATCACCGCCCAATTTCTCGATGGGTACAAAGCGGAATTCAAAATTGAAGGGAAAAAGCCTGTGATTGTAGATGTCAGTTCAAGGAAGAGAGAGTATGAAGAGTTGGGGATTTATCAGGATGGCATGTTAAATGAGTCGACGGAGTTATTGGTTCATTCATACACTTCTTTGAAACCAAAGACTATCTTTGGAAAAGGGAAGGGATTATCGGGTGTCCAATATATAATGGGAATGGATGGGAGAGATCCATTGTTAGAAATCAAATCGGTTTGGTCATATAATAATGGGTGGAAATTGATGAAAACAGTGGTGAAACCCGTCAAGAAAAAGTAGATATTCACCAGGGATGGGCGACTGTCATAGTATAAGGTAAACCTGTATTTTTCAAAAGGAGTATGAAGGGATGCCAGAATTTCATCCGGAAAAATTAACGGTTAAGTTTATGCCACCCACGACCCCATGTCTCCCTGTAGACGGAAGGAAATATACACTGACTCATTCTGATGAAACAGGTGATCTATACCTTACCATCGGTACGCAATATGAGTGTTCTGCCTTGGATGCAAAAAAAAGAGATGAAGTGTTGGCTAATTGGGATGCATCTCTTGGTCAATATCTCTTAACGGTCAATGTGTTTGTAGATGGTTTGGAAAATGAGTATGATCAGGCAAAAGCCCGATATACAATTTTTCAGCAAAACCTGGATTTAGCTATTACGGCGATAATTAATGGAGATAAAGAATTTTATTGCTTTTTCCCATGGTTGATTGATTGCCCGATTCATGTTCAATTTCAATCCGGTTTCCCCGAATTCAATCAGCGTATCTTTTACGACACACCTCGATGCTATTGGATCAATTGAATTGTTCCCCGCTTATCACTTTTCATGAGTTAAGTGGGGGATTCAATGTATAGATTCGAATCATCCACTAGGATTATATATTAAAAAATTGACAAACTGATAATATTTGGTAAAATCTAATTAAATCCACTTGGTGAACAAACACGTTTGTGTTTAATGGATTTTATGTAAGCGGATACATAAGGAGTGATGGCCTTACGGAGTTAAAAGATAAAATCATTGAAACATCATTGAACCTTTTTGAACAAAATGGATACCACGGAGTTTCTGTGAACGAAATCGTGAAAGAATGCGGAACTAGCAAGGGTGGGTTTTATCACCATTTTTCCTCTAAAGATGAGCTCTTATTTGTCATTCATGATTGCTTTATATCCTATGTTTTAACGAAAGCACAGGAAGCCACCTCAGATAACATACACCCTTCAGCAAAAATGCAAAAGATCATCCTATCGTTTGTTAAAGTGTTTGACCTCTATAAACCACATATTTCGGTTTTCTATCAAGAAAGCATATATCTTAAACCACCTTATGTAGAAGCAATCAAAAAAAAACGTCACCAGTATAAAGAAATTGTATTCTCCGTTATTCAAGAAGGAATTGAAAAGGGAGAATTCCGTAGCGAGTTACCGGTGGAAATTACCGGGATGTCCATCCTAGGCATGGTGAACTGGACCTACAAATGGTATAAACGGGACGGCGGAAAGACAATCGAAGAAATCGGACGAATCTATGTCGATTTAATTTTAAAGAGCCTATTAACTGAAGAATTCAAAAATGATGCAAGCATCCAACCTTATTTACTAAAGAATCAAATGGATATCGATTAAAGTTAAAGCGTTTACATTCGATACAGACCGACTAGTTGGTCTCACTATGAAAGGGGAATGAATAAATGGATTTCTCACTAACGAAAGAGCAGCAAATGATCAAGGAAATGGTAAGGGAATTCGCAGAAAAAGAGATTAAACCAATTGCTATAGAACTGGATGCGAAGTCCATGTTTGCAGAAGACGTTTTCAAAAAGATGGGGAAACTCGGGTTACTTGGTATTCCATTCCCGGAGGAATACGGGGGTTCAGGCGGTGACACGATTTCCTATGCGATTGCTGTTGAAGAAATTGGTAAAGCTTGTGGAGGGACAGGATTAAGCTATGCTGCGGCCGTTTCGCTAGGGGCGAGCCCAATTTATTACTTTGGTACCGAGGAGCAAAAGCAAAAATACCTAATCCCGATTACCACTGGTGAGACACTTGCAGCATTTGGTTTGACTGAACCGAATGCAGGTTCCGATGCGGGTGGTACGAGAACGACGGCTGTAGTGGAAGGTGATGAATATGTAATCAATGGCGAGAAGACCTGGATAACGAACGCAAGCTATTCAAGGACCATCACAGTTACAGCCGTTTCAGGGAAAGATAGCAGGGGGAAAAATATCATCTCGGCTTTCATCGTCCCAACAGATACACCGGGATTAACGATAAATAGTAATTACGAAAAAATGGGAGTGCGAGCTTCTAATACATGTGAAATCATTCTTGATAATGTACGGGTGCCAAAAAAGAATCTGTTGGGTGATCCGGAAAAGGGATTCAAACAATTCTTATTTACCTTGGATGGAGGAAGGATTTCCATCGCTGCATTAGCAGTCGGAATAGCACAGGCGGCGTTCGACAGGGCTTTGGCGTTTTCAAAAGAACGTGTTCAGTTCGGTAAAACGATTTCCAACTTCCAAGCGATTCAGTTCAAACTGGCTGATATGGCAATGGAAATAGAATTGGCGAGAAATATGGTCTATAAAGCTGCGTGGCTAAAGGATAATAAAAAGCCATTTGCGAAAGAAGCGGCATTTGCCAAGCTTTTTGCTAGTGAAACCTCATTCCGTACGAGCAATCAAGCGATTCAAATCCACGGAGGATCAGGGTACATGCGTGAATATGAAGTGGAGCGCTACTTAAGAGATGCCAAGCTGCTAGAGATTGGGGAAGGTACTTCCGAGATTCAAAGAATGGTAATAGCTAGACAATTGGGTTGCTGATCTTTGGGGAAGCTGAAACTAGGTTCTTAGAGGAGTCCTGCAGATTTTATCACTTTTAATAAAAAGCGTTCATCTTACCTTTATTTGATAGGAGGAGTTTGATGTCAGATCTGCAAGATATTACGATTGGCAAACTGCTTGAAAAGACCGCTACTGAATACGGGAGTAATGAAGCGGTGGTATATCATGAACTAGGTTTACGATATACCTATAGTGAATTCGAAAAGGTTTGTCGTCAGGCAGCGCGCGGTTTTATGTCACTTGGTATTGAGAAAGGTGAACATATTGCCATTTGGGCTACCAATAAGCCTGAATGGGTCGTTTCCCAATTTTCAACCGCCAAGATGGGTGGGGTGCTCGTCACGGTCAATACGAATTACCGGACGAGTGAACTGGAATATCTCCTCCGGCAATCGGATGCGACAACAATCATTTTGATGGATAAATATAGGGATCACTCCTATATAGAGACACTTTATGAGATTCTTCCTGAACTAAAGACTGCGGAGCCTGGTAAATTAAAATCTGAGAAACTACCAAAGTTGAAAAATATCATCATGCTGAGTGAAATTCGTTATCCCGGTACTTTTTCATGGGAGGATGTCCTAAGTGGAAGTAATCAGATTTCAGAGGAAATGCTCGATAATCGGATGAAGGACCTGAAGCCGGAAGATGTAATCAACATGCAATATACATCGGGTACGACGGGCTTCCCTAAAGGGGTCATGTTGACCCATTCAAATCTGGTCAATAATGGGTTGAATACTGCGTCTTGCATGAAACTCACAAATGAAGATCGGCTCTGTATCCCGGTCCCGATGTTCCACTGTTTTGGATGTTCCCTTGGGACGATGGCTTCCGTTACTGTTGGGGCTACGATGGTGCCTGTTATTGAATTCAATCCACGTACAGTACTTCAAACCGTGGAGGCAGAAAAATGTACTGCGCTTCACGGGGTACCGACGATGTTCATCGCCGAGTTGAACCTTGATGACTTCGATCAGTATGATTTGCGGTCATTGCGGACAGGAATCATGGCCGGTTCCACTTGTCCGATTGAAGTCATGAAACTTGTAGTGAATAAGATGGGGATTTCAGAAATCACGATTACGTATGGTCAAACGGAATCGTCACCAGGAATTACGATGACCCGTACAGATGATCCCATTGAACTTCGCGTTTCTTCCGTCGGTCGGGCGTTGCCAAATGTGGAAGTGAAAATCATAAATCCTGCTACCGGAGAGGAACTAGAGCGGGGCCAACAGGGAGAACTTTGTTCAAGAGGTTATCATGTCATGAAGGGGTATTATAAAAACCCAGAGGCAACGAAGGAGGCCATTGATCCGGAGGGGTGGCTTCATACAGGAGATTTAGCGGTAATGGATGAAAACGGGTATTGCAAGATAACCGGTCGCCTGAAAGATATGATAATAAGAGGTGGAGAAAACATTTACCCCAGGGAAATTGAAGAGTTTCTTTATCGGCACCCTTTAATAGTCGATGTTCAGGTCTTGGGTATACCGGATAAGAAATATGGCGAAGAGGTAACGGCATGGATCATCTTGAAAGAAGGAGAAAGCCTGACTGCAGAGGAGCTGAGGACATTCTGCAAAGGGAAAATATCTCATCATAAGATACCACGTCACATTCATTTTACGGATGTCTATCCAATGACTGCATCCGGAAAAATCCAAAAGTATAAGTTACGGGAGCAGACTCTTGATTTATTAGCGGAACAGACTAAATAAGGAGGTAATTGGATGATTAAAAAGGTTCTTATTGCAAACAGAGGTGAAATTGCTTCGCGTGTCATTCGTACTTGTAAGGAATTGGGTATAGGGACTGTTGCCGTCTATTCAGAAGCTGATTCCGAATCTCCATTTGTTTCATATGCAGATGAAGCATATCTTCTAGGAGGATCCCGCGTTCAGGAAAGTTATTTGAATGTCCCAAAAATCTTAGAAATTGCTAAAGAGGCCAAGGTTGATGCCATACATCCTGGTTATGGATTTCTTAGCGAAAATGCAGATTTTGCACGCTCATGCGAAGCAGCAGGTCTGATTTTCATCGGTCCCAATCCAGATGTCATTCAACAGATGGGCAATAAAGTAGAAGCCAGAAAAAAGATGGAACAAGCGGGGATCCCATTAGTCCCAGGTTTTTCGCGCCCATTAATCGATAGTGCTGAGGCGGCAGCTGTTGCAGAAAAGATTGGTTATCCTATTATGCTGAAAGCGTCAGCCGGAGGCGGGGGCATCGGTATGCAGATGATTACTAACGAGGAAGAGCTCTCGAAAGCATTCGAAGGCAATCAAAAAAGGGCTCAGTTATTTTTTGGTAATGGGGATATGTTCATTGAAAAGTTAATTGAAAAACCACGTCATATCGAGATTCAAGTGCTGGCTGACAAATTTGGGAATGCCGTTTATTTATGGGAACGGGAATGTTCGGTACAAAGACGTCATCAAAAGGTCGTGGAAGAGGCCCCATCTTCTTTTCTTGATGAGGAAACAAGAAGGAAAATGGGTGAAGCGGCTATAAAAGCTGTAAAGAGCATCGGTTACCACAATGCTGGTACATTGGAATTTTTAGTTGATGCCAACAAGAAATTTTATTTCCTTGAAATGAATACACGACTTCAGGTGGAGCACCCGGTCACAGAGGAAATTACGGGTCTTGATCTTGTGGAACAGCAAATCAAAATAGCCAACGGAGAAAAACTCTCTTTTACACAAGAGGATGTTAAAAGACAGGGGCATGCCATAGAAGTGAGGATTTATGCAGAAGACCCTAAGACCTTCTATCCAGCACCAGGAACAATGACCGGTTTGTCCTTACCTGAAGGTGAAGGGATCCGTCATGAGCTCGCGGTTCAGGATAACTCGGTCGTTTCCCACTTTTATGACCCGATGATCGCCAAGTTGGTGGTTAGCGGAGCTTCTCGTGAGATTGCAATCGATAGATTAAAAGAAGCATTGAATTTATATAAAGTAGAAGGAATTAAAACGAATCTTCCCTTGCTCAAGGAAATCATTGAACATGCGGCTTTCCATAAAGGGGATACGACGACGGACTTCATCAATAAGTATATTAAAAAAATCACGGTATAAGTTGGGTGAGGCCTACTGGGTCTTATACTTTTCATTAAGAGAACAGGAGGAATTAAAATGGGAGAATTAAAAGCGAGCATGGCAGGAAGCGTTTGGAAAATCGTAGCAGGTGAGGGACAAAGTGTTGCTGACGGACAGGATATCATCATTTTGGAATCTATGAAAATGGAAATTCCCATATCAGTAGAAAAGGGGGGCACACTCAAAGAACTTAAAGTAAATGAAGGAGATTTTGTGAATGAAGGCGATGTTTTGGCCGTCATTGAATAAAGGGACGGAGGGATAGGATGAAATGGCCTGAAAGCGTAACTATTAAGGAAGTAGGCCCTCGGGATGGACTTCAGAATGAGAAGGTCATTATCCCGACGCAAAGAAAAATAGAGTGGATCGATCAGCTTTCCGAAACCGGTCTTACTTATATAGAAGCGACATCTTTTGTTCATCCTAAATGGATTCCTCAATTGGGGGATGCCTTGGAGGTAGGTAAAGGAATTAAGCGAAATCCAACTATCACATATGCGGCCCTCGTTCCGAACCGAAAGGGATTAGAGTCTGCCCTTGAAGCGAATATGAATGAAATATCGGTTTTCATGTCAGCCAGTGAAACCCATAATCTGAAGAATATTAATAAAACAATCTCTGACACATTCCCTGTTCTAAAGGAAGTCATCGATGCAGCAAAAGATTCAGGAAAGACGGTAAGAGGGTATGTTTCCACTGTGTTTGGTTGCCCTTATGAAGGACCAATTGATATCAATCAGATATTCAGGGTATGCGATCAATTATTCGAGTATGGGATCAATGAGCTATCACTAGGAGATACGATTGGTGTCGCTTCTCCTAGACAAGTGGATGTTTTCCTAGAGCAAGCGGTGAAACGGTATGACAAGGACAGTCTGGCCCTCCATTTCCATGATACTAGAGGGATGGCCCTTGCCAATGTCCTCAAATCTTTGGACTATGGAATTGACACGTTCGACTCGGCGCTAGGAGGGCTTGGGGGATGCCCATATGCACCGGGTGCGAGTGGAAATGTGGCCACAGATGATCTAGTTCACATGCTTCATAATATGGGCATTGATACGGGAATCGACTCCAAAAAACTGATCCAGTCAGCCTCTATGATGCAATCCTGTTTGGAAAAGCCTTTACCTAGCCATCAGATGGCCATTTACAACGCACAATAAACGCACGAGAGGTGAAGTAATGTTATCGAATGTAAAGGTTAGCCATGAGGAAAATGGAATAGCCATTGTGACATTGAATAGGCCGGATGCAGCCAATGCGTTATCCAGGGAACTTCTTCATAATTTATATGAAACTCTGAATGAATTGAAAATGCTGTCCAATCTTCGGACAGTGATTTTAACAGGGGCTGGAAATAAGGCTTTTTGCGCAGGCGCAGATTTAAAGGAACGGGCTGGGATGAATGAGGCGGAAGTCAAGGAAACGCTTAAACTGATCGGTGACACGATATCGGCAGTTGAAAGTCTTCCGGTTCCTGTCATCGCTGCGATTAATGGATCCGCTTTTGGTGGAGGTCTCGAGTTAGCTCTAGCGTGTGATATTCGTATTGCATCAAGCACAGCAAAGATGGGGCTAACGGAAACCTCACTTGGCATTATTCCGGGGGGCGGGGGGACCCAGCGTCTCCCTAGGATTGTTGGCATAGCGACAGCTAAAGAACTGATTTATACGGCAAGGAGACTGGACGCCGAAACAGCAAAACAGATGAGAATCATCAGCCAGGTGGTCGATTCCGAGCTCTTGCTTGAAGCAGCAAGAACACTGGCGAAGGAAATCGCTGTCAACGCCCCTTTGGCCCTGCGAGCTGCAAAAATGTCGATCAACCAGGGAGTAGAAACAGATTTAAAGACGGGGCTGCAAATCGAACAGGACTGTTATCAAACGACGCTACGAACCCATGACCGATTGGAGGGTCTGACGGCCTTCAAGGAAAAACGCAAACCGATATTTACTGGTCATTAACTTCAGTTGAAGGAGGAAGATAAATGGTAACAACCGATAAACTAAGTGAACATGTTGAAAAAATAAGTAAGGGCGGTTTGGAGAAATATCATCAAAAAAATGCAGAAAAAGGGAAGCTGTTCGTCCGTGAAAGATTAGAGCTGTTATTTGACGATGGAATAGATATTGAGGATGCCTTTTTTGCCAATTGTACGAGTGATGGCCTTCCGGCAGATGGAGTTGTCACAGGGATTGGAAAAATCAATGGCCAGACGGTATGTGTCATGGCCAATGATTCAACTGTGAAAGCCGGATCATGGGGAGCAAGAACGGTTGAAAAAATCATCCGTATTCAAGAGACGGCCGATAAGTTACAGGTACCCCTTCTGTATTTAGTGGATTCAGCAGGTGCCCGTATCACGGATCAAGTCGAAATGTTCCCAGGACGCCGTGGGGCTGGGCGGATCTTTTATAATCAAGTAAAACTGTCCGGTAAAGTACCACAGATTTGCCTCCTGTTCGGTCCTTCAGCCGCTGGTGGGGCATATATTCCAGCTTTTTGCGATATTGTTGTCATGGTTGAAGGAAATGCGTCGATGTACTTAGGTTCACCGAGAATGGCTGAAATGGTCATCGGAGAAAAAGTGACCGAGGAGGAAATGGGAGGAGCAAAAATGCATTGTTCCGTTTCAGGTTGTGGCGATGTTCTGGTACAGTCAGAACAAGAATCAATTGCCTTTGCCCGTCGGTACTTAAGTTATTTTCCAGGGAATTATCAACAAAAGCCAAAAGCGTGCCAATCAGAATTGCCTGCTGATTTTGAAAAAACGATTGAAGATTTGATTCCCAAAAATCAGAATGCACCATTCAATATGTATGACTTAATCGACAGGATCATAGACCGTGACTCATTTTGTGAAATTAAGAAGTTATTCGCACCTGAATTGATTACAGGTCTCGCCCGATTGAATGGTCAATCAATCGGGATCATCGCTAACCAGCCACGAGTCAAAGGGGGGGTATTATTCCATGATTCGGCTGATAAGGCAGCCAAGTTCATTAACTTATGTGATGCGTTCCATATCCCGCTACTGTTTCTTACGGATATTCCAGGTTTCATGATTGGTACCAAGGTGGAACAAGCGGGCATCATTCGACACGGCGCAAAAATGATTTCTGCCATGAGTGAAGCTACAGTACCAAAGATTTCTGTAGTGGTCCGAAAAGCTTATGGAGCTGGATTGTATGCAATGGCCGGTCCTGCTTTCGAACCGGATTGTGTATTAGCTTTACCGACCGCATTAATTGCCGTTATGGGTGCGGAAGCTGCTGTTAATGCAGTCTACGCTAATAAAATTAACGCATTGGAAGCAGAAGAACGACCTGCTTTTATTCAACAAAAACGAGAAGAATATAATAAAGATATCGATATCTATCGTTTGGCTTCCGAGATGATTGTCGACGCAATCATCCAGCCTAATGATTTGCGTGATGAATTAAGTAATCGTTTTGAAGCATATAGCAGTAAACAGCTAACATTTACTGATCGGAAACACGGGGTGTATCCGGTTTAATTAATCACTATTAATAAAAGCACCTTTATTAATAGTGGTAATGCTCATTAAAATGTGATGAGAATACCTCCACTAATAGCTTGATAAGTGGGGGTATTCCTATGTTTTGGAAAACCTCGCTTTACTATATATTCGTTTTTAACTCCATTATTTTCCAATCTGAAATCCATTCAATAATCTTCATATAATTTTCACAGAGACGATAAATAGGTATAAGACGTACTCATCCTACTGTTCTTAAATCATATAATGAGGTGAAACATCTTGATTAATATATTTCAAGGTAAATCTATAAAAACATCGCTAATTAAGTTGTTATTTGTTTTAATAGCATGTTTGTTACTATTCAATCTGGCAACATTATACTATGATTCTTCCCAATCGGTTGAACAAACCTTTAAGGAAACAGGTATAAAAGACGCAACAAGAGTAGCTTCAAATATCGATCCAGTCCTCTACCAGAAATTTCTTGATGAGCCCAAAGTCAATGACACATACAATCAAATTAAAAATCAATTAAATGATTTTCGAATTAAGTCCGGTGTTCTGTATGTATATACATATGCAGTGGAAGACAACAAGGTCAAAATGATGATCAACGGTTTAGATTCTGGTGAAGGGTCACCCATTGGGGAAATTATAGAGACGATTACTTATGAAGAGTTATCACCTGTCTTGATGGGTGAAACGTTGAGTACAGATATCATTAAAGATGAAAAGTACGGAAACTATATGTCATCTTTCGCACCCATTAAAGACAAAGATGGAAAGGTCATAGGCATTCTCGGTGTCGATACGGAGGCCGAAACTATTAAATCGATTAAAAATGGCGTACTATCCAGCCTTTTACCGATTGTCATTGCAATTTCGATTATTTTTACTGTACTCATATTGGGAATCGTCTACTATTATCTTGGTAAGAAGCTTAATCCTCTCAAGCGACTATCAGATATTGCAAATGCTATTACGAAGGGGCAGCTTGAAGAGGCCTCGACATTAACGCGGGAAAATAGAATACAATCTACAGATGAAATAGGATTACTCTATACATCTTTTGAAAAAATGACGGAGACTTTATCTGGAATGATACAAAAAATGCATGGTCTATCATCATCATTACATGAGCAGAGCAGTAAATTGAATAATTCCTCTAACGAAGTAAATGAAGGGACAACTCAAGTGTCTGTCACGATGGATGAAATGGCGGTTGGTGCAGAGTCTCAAGCTAACTTAGCCTCTACACTTTCGGTGGATATGAGAGAGTTTTCCGAAATCATTGCCGCAACAAATAAGCAAGGTCAAGAAATTACCCAGTCAACAGAAGTAGTAATTAATGATTCACAGACTGGCATGAAATTAATGAGCTCATCAATTGAGAAAATGCAGGAAATCTATAATATTGTCTCGGAGTCAGTAAATCAGGTGAAAACTTTGGAATCGCAAAATAAAGAAGTAACCACGCTTGTTACGCTCATTAGCAATATAGCTGATCAAACGAATCTACTCGCTTTAAATGCAGCGATTGAAGCGGCTCGAGCAGGAGAGCAGGGTAAAGGATTTGCGGTGGTAGCGGATGAAGTAAGGAAACTTGCAGAACAAGTTTCTGATTCTGTAAACGGCATTTCTACAATAGTCAGTAACGTTAAAAATAACTCAAAAAACATGGTGGAAATCCTTACATCTGGCTTAGAGAAAGTGGATGAGGGAAGAGGAAACCTTCATAAGACAGGTGAAACCTTCGATGATATTTCTACGGAATTGTCCACTATGAATGTATTGGTTCATTCCATGGTAAAACAGTTAATCCTGTTGACAAATAAAGAAGAAAAAATGAAAGGGTCCATTGAAGAAGTTGCGGCCATATCTGAGGAAAATGCTGCTGGTATCGAGGAAGTATCAGCATCTGCTCAAGAAATTAACGCAATGACTGGAGAGATGAAACAGTTAGTTTCCAATTTGGCCGTTGCTTCTGAAGATTTAGAAGAAATGAGTAATCAATACTCAGTTTAAGAATTCAATAAGAGACTGTCCCTTAAATGAGACAGTCTCTTTCTTGTATGTCAACAATTTTACTACTGTAAAGCTACGAGTCAACTTTCAGAAGCAATAGAAAATAATTGTCCTTAAAAATGGAAATAATTAAATGTTAAATGTTGCAAAAAAGTGAAAACGAGAGTATTATAATTAGTAATTAAGGATTTACTAATTACTCATCCATTTATTTAAAAGAAAGAAAGTGAGAGCTGCCATGGTTCAGCAAGGTAAAAAGAAATATATCACTCCAGATGGATACACTGCAGACATTGCTATCTTTACGATAACGGCTAAAAAAACCGAGAAAAAAGCACCACCTGAAATGTTCTTGAAACTATTATTAATTAAACGAGCGACTACAGATAAGGAAGGAAATCCAAATGTTGAAGGCAATAAATGGGCCTTGCCCGGTGGCTTTGTAAATGCTAATGAAACGGCCTATGAAGCCGCACAAAGGGAGTTAAATGAAGAAACTGGAGTCTCAGGACTTCAAGTGAAACATTTTGGTATGTATGACCAACCGGGCCGTGATCCGAGAGGGTGGATCATCTCAAATGCTTTTTATGCAATTGTTCAGGAGAAATTTCTCCATCAAAGGAAGGCCAACGATGATGCCGCAGAGGTCGACTTATTTACGATTAAGGAAGTCTTACAACTGGATTTGGCTTTTGATCATTATAAAATCATTAATGAAGCGATTGAACTACTGAAAAAAGAAATGATGCAAACGACCATTGCAAAAAACTTCTTGCCGGATGAATTTACGCTTTCGGAGCTACAACGAGTTCTATTGACAGTACGGGATGATGCAAAAATCAGCGCAGATTCATTGTTTTTTTCTAAAGCTCCAAAGCTCCCATTCTTGGAAAAGGTTTTGGATGAAAAGGGATTACAGAAGAAAACGAAACGTAATTCATTTCGTCCCTCACAACTTTACCGATTTAATGCTGAGATAGTCACGGACTCGATTTATTATTGAGGAGGAATGAAAAATGGGTAAAAAAGCATTGATTAATATCGATTATACGAATGACTTTGTAGCCGATCATGGTGCATTGACTTGTGGTAAGCCTGGTCAGGAGATAGAAGATGCACTTGTCAGTATTACAAAAGAGTTTATTAGACAAGGCGATTATACAGTTTTTGCGATCGATCTTCATGAAAAAGGAGACGGTTATCATCCTGAAGCGGATTTGTTTCCCCCTCATAATATTCGGGGTACAATTGGTAGAGATTTATATGGAAAGCTTAAAGATGAATATGAAATCAATAAAAATCTAATAAATGTACATTATATGGATAAGACACGCTATTCGGCCTTTGCAGGCACGGACCTGCATATCAAACTCAGGGAGCGGGATATTTCAGATGTATACCTAGTCGGAGTATGCAGTGATATATGCATTCTTCACACAGCCATGGATGCTTACAATTTAGGTTATAATATTTTCATTTATGAAAATGCAATCGCTTCATTTAATCAGACAGGACACGATTGGGCACTTACCCATTTCGAAGGGGTCTTAGGCGCAACGATCATAAAGTAACGTCACAGAAAAAAAGGGAGGTACCGCTTCTCTTTTGGGAGGAACTATCATGGAAAACAAATATAATGACGATAGCTACGCGCTACACACTGATCTATACCAAATCAATATGGCTCAAACATATTGGGAGGATAATGCCCATAACAGAAAGGCAGTATTTGAAATTTTTTTTAGAAAGCTTCCTTTCAATAGTGGGTATGCAATTTTTGCGGGACTAGAAAAGATTGTCCATTATCTTCAGAACTTTAGCTTTTCAGAAAGCGATATTGAATACCTGAAAAAAGAATTGCATTACGAAGAGGACTTTTTGAATTATTTGCAGAATATTTCATTTACTGGGACGATACGTTGCATGAAGGAAGGCGAGCTTGTATTTGCCAACGAACCGATATTACGTGTAGAGGCACCTCTTGGTGAAGCACAACTCATTGAAACGGCGTTGCTGAACATTGTGAACTATCACACACTCGTTGCTACGAAAGCTTCACGAATTAAGCAGGTTATTGGCGATGAGTCTGCACTGGAATTCGGATCACGCCGTGCACAAGAAATGGACGCAGCCATTTGGGGAGCACGTGCTGCCTATATCGCCGGGTTTGATTCCACAAGCAACGTCCGTGCAGGAAAGCTATTCGGAATACCGGTATCAGGCACACATGCACATTCTATGATCCAAGCTTATAAAGACGAATACACAGCATTTCATAAATACGCAAGCTCTCATAAAGACTGTGTGTTCTTGGTCGATACCTATGATACATTGCGTTCAGGCATACCAAATGCCATCCGCGTTGCTAAAGAATTGGGGGACAAAATCAATTTCATCGGAGTCCGTCTTGATAGCGGGGATCTAGCTTACCTTTCAAAAGAAGCACGACGCATGCTTGATTCAGCTGGTTTCCCAGATGCAAAAGTTGTAGCATCGAATGATTTGGATGAATATACGATTATCAACCTGAAGCAACAAGGAGCGCGGATTGATATTTGGGGTATCGGTACAAAATTGATCACCGCTTTTGACCAACCTGCATTGGGTGCCGTTTATAAAATGGTTTCAATAGAAGATGAAAGCGGGAATATGAGAGATACCATCAAAATTTCTTCCAACCCTGAAAAGGTAACGACACCTGGTCTTAAACGGATCTATCGGATCATTAATAAGGTCAACCACCATGCAGAAGGTGATTACTTGGCGATGGAATTTGAAAAGCCACAGGAACAGGAAAAACTAAAAATGTTTCATCCCGTGCACACTTTCTTAAGTAAATTTGTCACAGATTTCGATGCAATTGACCTGCACGAAGACATTTTTGTAAATGGTACATTAACGTACGAATTGCCATCGATTGATGAAATTAAAGCTTTTACGTTAAGAAACATTCAAGTATTGTGGCCAGAATACTTAAGGGCCTTAAATCCGGAAGAATACCCCGTCGACCTGAGCCAGGAATGTTGGGATAATAAAATGAGAAATATAGATGAAGTGAAAGCCAATGTGGATAGAAAGCTTACAAAATAACGAATCTATTTGGGAAGAGGGGTTATACAGTGCGTCCATTACAAAAAGAAATCATAGAAAAATTACTTGTTCAACCAACGATCAATCCAGAAATTGAATTCCGGAAGAGCGTCGATCTTCTAAAGAACTACTTGAAGAAGAATTCATTTCTAAAAAGTTTCGTACTTGGAATTTCAGGTGGTCAGGACTCAACCATAGCTGGCTACATGGCCCAAGTAGCGATCAATGAATTGAATCAAGAGTTGAAGACCATCGAGTATACATTTATCGCTGTCAGCCTCCCCTACGGTATCCAGGCTGACGAAGAAGATAGGCAGCTAGCTCTGAAATTTATCAAGCCAAGCATGACCGTAACCGTCAACATTAAGGGCGCGGTTGACGCATCTGTACGTGCAGTAGAGGAAGCGACAGGAAAAAAATTGACACACTTCCTAAGAGGCAATGCAAAGGCACGCGAGAGAATGAAGGTCCAATATGATTTAGCAGGACTGTATAAAGGTGTAGTCCTCGGTACAGATCATGCAGCAGAAGCCATCACGGGATTCTTTACCAAACATGGAGATGGTGCAGCTGATATCATTCCGCTTTACCGTTTGAATAAAAGACAGGGCAAAGAAATCCTGAAATTCGTGGGAGCACCTGAACGACTATATATGAAAATTCCAACAGCCGATTTAGAAGATGATAAACCATTGATTCCTGATGAAGTTGCCCTAGGGGTAAGTTATGATGAAATTGACGACTACCTAGAAGGTAAAGATATTAGGACAGAAGCGGCCGAAATCATTGAAGGCTGGTATACAAAAACGGAACACAAACGAAATGAAGCCATTAATGTGTATGATACATGGTGGAAATGATAGTAAAAGGTAGCCATACTAGATAATGACTCAATATAGAGCCCCAAAAAAACCGTACAACTCTTTTAACTAAGAGTGTGCGGTTTTTTTGACTCAGTCGGGATTACTGAAGAGGAATACTATGAAGATAAAAACTTCACATATAAGGAAGATGATTTATTGATTATTTCATAGTACAAAATGTCCATTTATTAACTTTAAAGCCATTTATAGAATCCTTAATGGTAAGCGATTAGAACAAGGAGCGATGATAAAATGAGTATCGATGTAAGCGTTTCCCCTCTGTATGCGATTTTTGGAATATTGGACATAGTTCTTCGGTTAATAGCTATACCTGCAATTATATACGGTATATATTTATTACGTAAAATATCAAAAAGATAGTTTTAAGAGTCGATTGCTTAAAAAGCTGATCCCGATTCTTTTTAATATAATTATGAAGTTAAACAAAGAAAAGCAATATGATACAGCCTACCAATGTGATGCAGGTGGCAAATTATTACAAGATGAGCACAAAATATGAATGAAGCACAGCCCATAACAAGTGTTCAAACACCTATGTCGAAAATGGTTTGAGTTTAACCAAAAAAGTGGGTGATACAACTCATGAATACTTCTATACCGATGAAGTGTTGGATATGGAAGTTGTAAAGAAAAAAGGGTTTATATTAACCATAACTCAGAGCACGGAACATTTTAGCCCTAGATCCACATCCAGGAGACGATGAGGAGCCGTTGTCACAGAATGGGTATACGTATGGGAATAATTATCCGGTTATGAATGTGAATCCGAACGGTAATGTAGCTTGGATGGTAGTAGGCGCAATTACAGGAGGTTTAGTTGCGTGGTTAACTTATAAATTAGAAGCTTAACTTGAAATATGAAGATATACACGTAGTAGTTTAATAACGAAGGCACAGATGCTCGCTTATGTGCGATAAATAGAGGATTATTAAAAAAGGCAATAAAGTATGGGTATCTAACATCAAAAGAGGCAAACAAACTTTATATAGGATAACGAAGGATTTGAAAATAGAACCTTACTCCATGAGGATAGGTTCTATTTAGGTAAGGTTTGTGTGAATATAAGTTTCTAATAGTTAGAATATTTAAACTTCTACTGCTATCATAAATACATTTTGGTTTTGGTCGATAAAAAACAAGGGTTCTTTTATACTGAGTAACAAATTTTTATTAATTTAATATTATTCAAAAAAGACTCATATTTAACTTATAATTGAAAGGTGTGCAACGATGAAAATGGGTCTTTATTCTTTACAACCGCAGTTGGAAGCTTTTGTATCAATCGCACCACTCCTTAACGAGTTAATGCCTGAAGACATTACAATTGGTGTATGCGATACGGAAAAGTTTTTGTTAAGTGTACCGGGCAAGACTTTTTCCCTTGGTATCGAGCCGGGCTATCCACTTCAAAAAAATGATGCTATAACGGAAGCCATTAGAACTGGAAGAACTGTAAGAGTTTTTGTACCAGAAGAAGTTTTCGGTGTCCCGATTATTGCAAGTGCAATCCCTCTTTTTGATGAAAAGAGACAGGTGATTGGCGGAATTGGACTTGGTGCAAGTATGGAGCAATATCATGCATTGTTTGGAATTGCTTCTAAATTATCAAAAGCAGTCGAACAAGTAACCGGGACAATTGAAGAGCTTGCTGCCAGCACTATTGTTTTATCCGAGAGCATGCAGCATATTTCCAATCAATCGAGTTCTGTTTTGCAAAGTGTTAGTGAAATCGAGAAAGTGTCTAAGATGGTAAGGGAAGTCTCTGATCTTAGCAATATTCTAGGTTTAAATGCCTCAATCGAAGCAGCCAGGGCTGGAGAGTTTGGGCGAGGGTTTTCTGTAGTTGCAAATGAAATCAGAAAATTGGCAGGGAATTCCAGAAGCCATACAGAGGTAATAAAGAAATCCGTCAACAATATTGAAGATCTGATTAAAACCCTAAGTACCTCCATTACGTCCATAAATGAAGAAACAGAAAATCAATCGGCGGTAACAGAAGAAATTTCAGCAACCATGATGGACATCAGTTCTCATGCAAGTTATTTGGCAGAAATGGCACAGGATATGTTAAAGGGAAAATGATAAAATAAAAAACACTGCATTGAACTGCACCCCAATTGCTAGACACCCTTTTAACAATTGGCGTTGCAGTTTTTTGTCTAATTTTAATGCAGAAAAAACCACAGGTTGTTGAACGATATCCATGAAGAAAGATATTAAAAAACAAAATTAGTGGAAGGCTCTATTGAAGCGCTTCATACTGAAATTGACTGTTTACGTATGGGTAACGATACATAAAAAAATTGAATGCCTTAGTTCAAAATAAGGAAAAATCACCAAACAGGACAAGCACAAATAGTCTAAGAGTTAAGGTATAATATCCGTTGACTGACTCGTAAAGCTGGGAGTCCGCGTAGTACGTATTATGATTTAGTGAAGTGTATGAATTGTTCCATTCCAAATGTTGATGTAAAGGTGGAAATTAAAGCTATTTATGAGGAACATAAAATACAATTATTTAGAGGGGCAATAGGGAAAGCCACACCCAATATCCTAATTCTATAGCAGTCGCCCCCTAACGAAAAGTTCCTAACCGCTTTCTGGATGGTAAGATAAAGGAGGGAGAAAAATGCGTACATTTGATTACGAAGTGAGTGAATCCATAGAAAAGGATGAAGTATTGGATAGGATCTATAATCCTCCAATAGATCTTATATACTTTTTTAGAGATGATTCAAATAATGGTTTAACCTATACTTTTCTATTGAATACTGTGAACTTCCCTTTCTTTATTGTAATGAATGATGGCATGGGTTTTTATGAAGATTTTGAACACTTAAAACTATCCAAGCTGGTTCATTTAAATGATATAGAAAATATAAGCTTGAAAGTTTTCCAAGTACAAAGTAATAGGGATTTAAAGTTATTGATGCCTTATATACTTTTTTGTATTACCAATGGATGTTACGGGTTAGTATGTGATTGTCAACAGATGCATCTTCATAAGATTATTTCGTACAATATGGAGGATAATTATAAACTTAAAAACAATACTGATTTAGATCCAAACGCAACGATTTACTTACTCTCAGATGTCGGGATAAGGATTTATAGCAATGATATGGTTTTAGGTAATATAAGCAAAATACATCTATTAATAAATGAAGCATTTAATTGAACGCTTATCTAACTTTACAACGAATCAACCGAAGATATCCAAATACGTTTCAAGTTATAAATAATAGTCCAAAAGATTTATGTTATTTCTTCCAAAACCGTTTTCAAATGGTATAATAGGTAACTGTAATGAGAATGATGTATTAGTAAACTGATAGAAAAGCCATGTGTACGGGAGTAATAATATAATAGAAAAGGTGAGATAAGTGAAAGTTAATTTAAAGCATCCAGAAACGAATATGGTTAAAACAGTGAAAGTGGGTTTTAGCTGGACAGTATTTTTCTTTAGTTTTTTACCTCCTCTTTTTAGAGGAGATTGGAAATGGGGGATTATCATTTTTTTAGCTGCATCTTTTACCTTCGGTTTTACTGGTCTTATATTCATGTTTATTTATAATAAAATTTATTTGAATGAGTTATTAGAAAAAGAATACGTAGCTGTGGATGATCTTTCTGAAACGATTTTAAAAGATAGAGGGTTTATTGCAAGTTAAGTAATGATATTCCTAGGATAAATTAAGTCACCATAGCGGTGGCTTTTTCTTATGCTAACAGTAATTTTCACTAGTTAGCCGGGGTTTTTCAAACTATTATTTATGATAGGTTCTACACCAGCGTGTCCCTATGAACCAAGAATAATTAGTTAATAAAATCGTATAATATCTTCCAAAATAGTCCTCGATAGAATACATAATAAAAATACAAGAGGTAATAAGATGTTTTATAGCATAGGGGATCCACACATCTAAGTTAAAATTTAGTAGATAATTAAATGTTCCATGGAGGAAACTGAATTAAAACTTACATTTCATACATTTTTATCGATTCGAACGTACCCAACATTCATCCAGAATGATTACATTGGCAAGTCCAATTAACATATTTGTACAAACTATTTACTTGCATTTTACATACATAATAGTAGATAGATAATTAATAAGGTTTGGGGAGTAATAAATGAAATTCATTTTCAAACTTTTGAATAATATCGCTAAGTATCTACTAATATCATTCTTCTGGTGGCTAGTGATTATATATACATTAATAAAATAGGGGGGCGACAAGATGTTACATAGATAAGACGATGAAACGGATGTAATTTGATAGGAAGTTATTGTAGAAGAAAGGAAAAAATGAAAAAACGCGCTTTCAAGCGTGCACGTTTTCTCATTGTGGTGGAGATATATTCAGGCTTGTATCTTGTTATCTTTTTTTAGTCTGTTTCAAAATTCTTTTAATGAATAAGTATAAAAATGATAGAACAACGAAAATTAAGAAAAAGACGATGAAACCCCAGAGACCTATGGCAGCATCTTGAAATTCCATATTCCCTCTACTAGTTAACGCCTGTTGTATTTCAATTGCAAAAACCAATACCACCATGACGGTGAATGTATAAATGAAAGAAAGTATGGTAATGCCAAATCGTAGTCTTGATATGATGTTAGATAAAACTAGCACAAAGATGAATATGATAATCCCTATAATGCCCATTATCCAAAAGTGTAGATCTTTATCCGTAGCATTTAAGTTTAGTGTATCACTTACAAATATCAGGATGAAATCATGAATGTTATTGATGATCTCGGTTAAAACCAGAATAATTTCCTTCAAATAGTGCACCTCCAATTTCTAAATTATAGCAGGTTGTAATTTCATAGAGAAGGATTAAGGATATAAAAAGGGTACATCAAACAGATTTTAATAGGATTACCAAATTCAATTTATTTTATCATTGCTTAAATAGAGGGAAGGTGTAATATCTTAAATATGGGTAGGACGAACCGTTTTGATATGTATATTTTACAAATAACAACCAAGCTTTGGGGGAAGAAATATGAATCGTGAAAACCAACATATTTTAAATGTAATCGATTTTATAAAAACGGGACATAACACTTGTTTCGTGAAAGTGGTAGGATATGATGCGGATGCACAAGTGGAGTTTGAAGGAGAAATCAAGTTTGTTCGGGAGAGACCATTTGGAGATTTGATCCATCCAGAAAGGTCAAAGCTAACACCTTCCAGTAGAGAATTTGTTAGGGATAATTTGATTAATCGGTATAATAAAGGTGAATTTAACTGAGCAGAAAATATTGTGACCTTCTCATATTCAAGGATTTCTCCTGCAAGGGTGATATAAAGCCATTCTTTATTTAGGTGATTGTCTTGTACGCCTAAGAAACAGACATCAATATGTACTCTTGTCACCATTTCTCACTAATTATATAAGCAACTTGTCCACACACTCCGATAAGTACATGCATATAATTTAGTAAGGAGGAGATAGTTATGAGTACAAATTGCTGCTTTGTGAAAAAATGCTATGAGGAGAATGACCCTTATTCAGTCTGGGTTCCAAAAAGACCTTGTTCTTGTAAAAAGAATAAAAAAAGTTGTTATTACTACTAATATCATTTCATCATTAGGTGAATGAATATTTTTTAGGGCAGTTCTTGGACTGCCTTTTTACTTGGATTAAAAAAGACTATTTTGTAAGATTTTTTGCGAAGGAGCTAAAATTTTGTAGTGAAGAAAAAAGCACCTTACCTACGGGTATTGTGCTTTTATTTGTATTATTTATCCTTTAATAATTGCCTGCTTTGAAGGATAATTTCCCTATTTTTATTGATGGCTTCCACATTATTTAATTTAATATGATCGTTAAGGTTTTCATGATCTTCCATATATTCAAGTAGTAATTCCACAGACTTATCCAGCAATTTTTCCATCTGGATATCCCTTTCTTTGGCTAAACGAGTGAGTCGCATGTTTAAATGAGAAGCCAGCGTAGTACCAATTGGATCTCTACTTTCACTCATTTATATTCCCCCTTAAACTGTATTACTTCTATTATATGTTGGTAAGCATTGGATGGCAATGCAAATTATTATTGGTCTCTTCTACAATCAAAGGGGGGTAGTTAGCTTTGAATGGACAGTTAACAATCTCTGATAGTATAGTTTCCAAAGAAGGCCAATAGTCAGGTTGAAATCAAACCGTGGAGGATCCAAATGATTCGCTTAAAATGAAATTCTATAGCTAAAAACCACTCTGCTTTTTTAGCGGAGTGGCTAGAATGATATTTTATAAAATGAAATCCTTTAAAATATAAGCCCTAAATCCTTAATTTTTATTTTTTATGATCACAACTGCGGTCGCAAAAATGCGAGAAATTATAGTTATATTCATACTGTTGGCGTTAGGAAACCAAAATTTCAAACTCTATATAAAACCCCTCAATACTCTCCAATACTCTTCTTACTAATCCGCTCCACAATCTCCATCAAATCATCTGGCCTATGGAATTCAATCGGTGAAACGCCTTTATCGAACTGAATCGTGTCGGCTTCTATCATTAATACATACTTCCCATTAATCTTGCCTAAATGAATGCTTTCCCCGAAATCGGCTAGAAGTCCTTTAACGGAGGTACTGCCAAGCTTCATGCGCAGTTCGGCTTCTGGTGTATGTTCGACGATTTGGGCAGTTGCTTCGACGACCTGGTGGGTTTCTAAGCGTTCCTGGATTTCCCGTTTTTCACTTGATTCCCAGATTTCGAGGTCTTGCTCGAATTTCTGCAGTTCGTCGCTGTTTTCTTCGAATTGTGCAGATACATGTTCATGGACCATATGAATGACCTGGTTTTTCATAATTTCTGGCATGGATTCCCCATATTCTACGAACTTAAGGAAATCCTCGAAGTAGCGGGCATGTGAAGCCTGGTGGATTTTCAGTTCACCTTCTTCGACAATTCCTTCTTCGGGCATGAAGGGGTACTGAATCGATTTCATATTTTTTGTGGTAATGGCCATTTCCACATGTCGAATTAATGTTCGTTCGTCGGAAATGGAAGCGACTTTTGGCTCGAAATCACATTTCAATAGAAAGATGAAAGGTTCATCAAGATATTGCGTCAACTTAGCCGAAGCAATAAGGAAAACCCCGCCACGTACAGCACTTGTATCTATATAAGATTGGGCAAAAAGTTCATTTTCCTTTTGAAACTCTTCTTTTGATCGTGCATATCGGACTCGATTGAATGCATTGTAATTTGGGTTTGAGTCGAGCGCATGACCTTCTTCTACTATAAATGAACCGATTTTCGTCGGAATTTGTTCAGTTTTAGGATGACGGTCCACTTTTCGTTTGGAGATTTTCATCAATTCACCATCTAGAAAATCCTTTAAAGGACTATCTTCATATTCCTGGGTATCAAGTGTTTGAAAGTGTTTAAAACGTTTGTCCGCCTGATCGCCTTTTCCTTCGACTTGTATTAAATAAAAAGACAGATAGGTAATCGCAAAATCCATGAAAGTCACCTACTCCATTATATATATTTCCTCTTTTAAGACTTAATAAGTATAGAGATGCCAGTCTCATCCGTCAATATTAATCTAGTCACCTTGAACATGGTATTAGGACATTATGCTCCGAAGGTGAGCCCTGTAATGAAGTAAATTTATATACATATTACTAGTGAAAGTTGCCTTATAATTAAGAAATATTAAATGTCTAATATTTTGTGAGTATATTAATAGTGTATATAAATCTTGTAAGCTTTAATGAAAATAAGGATAGTATTCTTTAAAAATTATACTATTACAATAATAAAACCATTGACGGGTAAAAGGGTAATGCGTATAATTTGAAAGTCTGATAATTCAGGATTTGTTGAGTTTTGTCGAAATTTATCTTAACTAAACAATATTTTTAGCCATTCTATTATTTACTTATTGAATGTTTTTTATTTTTTATGGAGGAGAAAAGATGAACATTTTTAGAAAGAAGTCCATCGAGGACTTATTGAACACAGGTTCCAATAACAATGGTTTGAAGAGGGAGCTAGGTGCTTGGGATTTAACGATGCTAGGTATAGGCGCCATTATTGGGACAGGCATTTTTGTATTGACGGGTACTGGAGCGGTCCACGCCGGGCCTGCACTATCCCTTTCATTTGTCATTGCAGGTCTAGCTTGTTTATTTGCCGCTCTTTCATATGCTGAATTTGCATCCTCCGTTCCAGTTTCGGGTTCGACTTACACTTATGCTTACGCAACACTTGGTGAATTCGCTGCTTGGATTATCGGGTGGGACCTAATTCTTGAATATCTCTTGGCAGTTAGCGCGGTATCCGCCGGTTGGTCTGGTTATTTCCAATCGTTCTTACATGGAATCGGGATTAACTTACCAGAAGGGATTACTGCAGCACCTGGTTCTATTGAAGGCACCACAACGTATATGAACCTTCCGGCATTTTTAATCGTCATAGCAATCACGTTATTAATTTCCCGAGGTACCAAAGAAACCAAACGAGTGAATAACATCATGGTCATCATTAAATTGATTGTTGTAGCATTGTTCATCATTTCATCTATTTTCTATGTGAAGCCAGAGAATTGGCAACCATTTATGCCATTTGGAATAAGTGGTGTGTTTTCAACTGCCGCATTGATGTTCTTTGCGTTTATCGGATTCGATGCAGTAGCTTCCGCAGCTGAAGAAACGAAAAATCCCGGAAAAAACTTACCCCGAGGAATCATTGGTTCATTGATCATCTGTGTTGCTTTATATATGGTTGTTAGTTTAATCATGACTGGTGTGGTACCGTATGCACAATTCGGAACTGCGTTGGATCATCCAATTTCTTTGGTTTTACAAGTTGTAGGACAAAATTGGATTGCAGGATTCATTGATGTTGGAGCCTTTATTGGAATGACGACGGTCATCCTGGTTATGTTATTTGGACAATCCCGTATCATGTTTGCGATGTCTCGTGACGGTTTAATGCCGAAGCCATTATCTAAACTGCACAAGAAATATAAAACACCCTATGCCGTTACTTGGATGTTCGGAATCATTGCCGCGTTGCTTGGTGCATTTATTCCATTGAGTGATTTAGCTGAGTTGGTCAATATAGGAACACTAACGGCGTTTACTATGATATCCGCTGCAGTCATCGTATTACGAAAAATCAAACCAGATTTGAAACGTGCTTTTTATTGCCCATGGGTGCCTCTCGTACCAGGATTAGCAATCGTTTTCTGTGTGTTTCTGATGTTCCAATTAGGGAGCCATACATGGATTCGTTTCTTGATTTGGATGGTCCTCGGTATTATCGTGTACTTTGTATATTCACGAAAACACTCCAATCTGAATCAATAAATCGTAAAAACACTCTAACGGAGTGTTCAGACTGTAGACAAACTCGATGAAAATCGACTTTGCCTACAGTCTTTTTTATTTTAAAATAAAAGTATTAAAACTTGAGGTGATAAAGATGCTT